>JAKADX010000048.1 GCA_021818505.1 Pseudomonadota bacterium | reverse complement strand
GCCTCCTGCTCGCGCAGAACGCCGATGATCCGTTCCTCGGTGAACCGACTTCGCTTCATCCATCCGTTCCCCCTCAGGGTCGCGGACTCTATCTCAGCCTGGAGGAGTTTTCGGGGCTCAGGTCATCGGCGACTGCGTTCCCAGCAGGTCCCTTGGCCAGCCGAACTCGAAGTGCAGGCGCGCGAGGACGCCGACGGTAATCAACGCTTCCTGCGCCAGGGTGAAATTGCGCGGAACGACGGCTGCTGCACCAGCATTGAAAAATTTCTCACACGCGGCGTTGCGCGGCGCCACGTATCTGCCACTGCCAACATGTTCGAGGAACCCTTCGTCCCACGCCATCACGAAATATCGGGCGTCCTCCTCGTCAAAATGCAAGGGCGTCGATCGAAATTCGGCGGCCACGGACGCCAGGAACGCTCCCTGGCAATATTAAGGTATCAGTTGCTGCTGCAGAATGGCCTGAAATGCGTCCAGAGAGGTTCGCATCGGTGGCACCTCAAATGCGCCTGCGTTGCAACCATTAGCCTCATTCTGCTCTCGACATCAATGGTGCTCCGGGCTGAACGACGGTGTTAGCCCGCGTAGCCCGCACTGCGCGTCCTGTTGCGGCAAACGTCATACGCTACGCACCCCAATCGGTGAACGGCGCTCCTGAGAGATGGGCGATCTCCGCAAACACCGACGCCAAGGCCAGACGGAGCTTGGCCCTTTCCAAGCGCTTCGAGCGATCCGGGAGAGGGACCGAGCGAAGAATACTGGCGTGGGTGGAACAATGTCCCAGCGTGTCCGTGATGGGGTCGGCATTTACACAGATCTCACGGCGGGCAGCACCGTCGCACAACTGCCGCATCGGCCGAACAAGCCCACGTGCCACGACGGGATCGCTCGCCCACGCTTCCTCTCGGTTGCGGGCAGCAGCGCGCTGCGCGAGTTCTGCAGCCGCGGTCATCGGGCGCAACACCGAGGCGCTTTTCCCCTTCTTTCCTTCGAGCTCGTCCTCGGGAAAAGCGGCGGATGTCAACTCAGCGCGTCCCGTGCCGCTGCGCGCGAGCCAGCCCCGTAATGGCACGATCCGGATCACCGTTTCGTCGTCTGCCACCGGGCCCGGCGCGCCGTCCGGCGCGTTCCCTTCACAGGGGCAAGGTTCTGGCGCTGCGCTCATTCGTAGAAATCGGCGACCGCCTTATAGAAAGGTGTCAGCGACCGGCCGTCGTCGAACGCAATGACGTCGCCATCTATCACTTTGCCGTCGAGACGAAATACCCAGGTCAGGTGATGATCCGGCGCGAGGATGGCCTCCATTCGATTGTCAGACCTAAACCACGTGAAAATGATCTCACCCTCAGAGGAGACTGTGACCTGGGGAAATTCGAGGGCCTCAGGCAACTCTCCTAACAGCCGACGCGCGTGCTCGATCGTCGCCGCAGAAACGGCGGTGACCTCGTCGCCTTCCTGTGCAGCCGCCTTGCGAACCGAGCGCATGAGCCGGTCCCATAGTGCGGCCAGCATAGCCACCCGCGCGGGCACGGGTTCCACGCTCACCCGACGCCAGTCCTCGCTCCTGGGCAGCGCCATCCCCGAGGCGACCGTCACGGTTCCGGACGCGACCCGACTCGCCGGATGGGTGAAGTGCCCGGCCTGGATCGACGGGAACGCGTCGATATCCCAAGGCTCCCAGAACGAGCGGCCATAGAGGATAAACGCCGGCACGGCTGAACCCAGCGAGAGTATCGAACTCCGTCCGTCGGTGCTTGGGGCAGCAACACTGAGAGCGTTCATCACGAGGCATCCATTCCGATTCGTTCCAGCATCTCAGCAGGGAGCAATGAACGCATAAGCTTCCGGCTCCGGTGGTGAAGTTGGCCCGCCAAAGTGTCGATCAGGATCTGGCCGTCTTCCAGCGGCTTGGCAATGAGCGCCTCAGGGGCGAGCGGCTCGGCGAATCGTGCTTCCAGCGTCTGCTCAAGCCGCAGGCGCCATCCGACTCGCTGCTCTTCGGCGAGGTCGAAGCTCAGGGAGTCGATCAACGCTGCGTGCACACCTTCGACTGCGAGCGGCTCGTTTGCGGAATGCACGACAAACCATGCCTGGCCTGCCGCATTCCACGCGGCATCCGCAAGTCGATGAGGCTTCTGTGCGAACAATTCCTTGACCGTCACGCCGCTTCCATCGCCCTCCCAGACGAAGACATTGATCATCTGATGGCCGCATACCGACACCCGGAGGGGCGGAAGCCCATTTTTCGTCCCTGCTTCGCCCAGGGCTTCTACGACCATGCGAATCCATGCTGACGCCTTCGGCCAAAGCTCATCCCAGCGCGTGTAAAGAAGGAAGTTGACGGCGAGCAGCGGGCCATGAAGCAGCACCCGCGTTTCCAAAGTTCCGTCTTTCTTGAAAGACGCCATCGAGACGGGTGCTCCAGGCGGCAACGAAGGCTTGGCTGGGCCGAAGGCTATGGTCGCAACCTGAAGCTCATCGAGACGTGGCAGATCGTGCTTCACCCGTGGATGCAGCGCACGGACGGCCGCTGCCTCGGGCGCCAACACTGGTCGGTCGAAGTGCAGCAACACCACGGCCTCCAGCACCGCGTTCCTCGGATTGACCGGCCTGAACGTCACTACCACCTCCTCGATGCGGCGCCACGATACCCAAGGCGGCTCCGGCCGTCACCCTTGCGGCCCTCTTCCGATGGAACCTCGGGCCTTGGTAGCGCCGTTTGCCTGCCCGGTGGCGACGCATTCCTGGCCCCCGCCACGGTGTCTGGACCGCCCGCCGCTCCGGGTGCCGCCGCCGGGCCGCGGCGCTCAGACGTAGCCGCTCGCAACGCGCCGCGTGCCGGGCGAAAGATCGTCCTTTGCCAGCAAGCGTCGTCCGGATAGCAAAACCTTGGTAGCGGGCGCGCAACCCGCCGACGCAACATTCGACCGGCGGCGTGTTGCGAGACAAGGCGTAACGGTGGCAAGCGCGAACCGCAGCGGCGGCATCGGCGGTGCCGCGTGGTAGGCGGATTGCAGCCGCTGCGTGCTGCGCCTGCTGGCCGACCTGCCTGCCCACCGTCCGATCCACATCCGGCCGCCCCAGGCCCGCAACGCCGCCGTATCTGGAATCAGCCCGGCAGCCGCACGGACCCGTCCGCCGACCGCGTCAGGGGTCCAGCCGCCGTGACCGCGTCCATCGGGAGCGGGCCGTACAGATGCGGGAAAAGCTGGCCGCCGCGCGAGGGCTCCCAGCGCACCGCCTCCCCCAGCCGCGTCAGGTCCACCGCCGCGAGCACGAGGTCGGTTCGGCCGCGGTAGTGCGTGTCGATCGTCGCGGCAAGCTGGGCGGCGCTCGACATATGGATGAAGCCGTCGGCGACGTCGGCGGGCGAGCAGCGGAACTCCCCCGCGCGCTGCATGTCCGCGAATTCGGCGACGGTCATGACTTTGTAGGCGATCCGCTCTGGCATGGTACCTTGCTCCGCGCACGCCCCGGCCGGCTGCGGCGCCGGCTCCGATCTCAGGTGCGCAGCGGCGGCATCCGGCACCCGGTCTCGGCGAGCGGCGGCAGCACATCCTCCCCCGGTACCAGCGCGAGCATTTCGTAATAATCCTCCGGCCCCTTCATCTCGGACGGCATCTTGCCGACCATCACCGGCGCGGGCCGCACCAACTGGTGGTCGCCCGCGCGGTACCAGACCTCGCCATAGATCGAATCGACCTTGTGCCCCGACTCCAGTGCCTCGATCACGGCACCGGGATAGAACGTGCCGGCACGCTCGACCGCGTCCGCCCAGACGAGCAACTGGACGTAGATTTCGCTCGCACCCCAGCGCGGCTTGTATCCGAATTTCTGCTCGAAATCCGCGACGAAATATTTCGCCAGCGGATATGTGTCCTGCTCGGTCCACCACCACGACTGGGTTCCGTACGCGCCGCCCATCAGCTTGGCACCAAGTTCCTTCGCCTGGAACTGCGAGATGTTGGGCACGACGTATTTCATTTTCTGCAGGACGCCGAATTGCTCGGCCTGCTGCGTCGAGATCACCGCATCGCCGCCGAATGCGACATTGACGAAGACATCCGCGCCGCTGTTGGCGATGTTCAGCAGATAGGGGCTGAAATCCCGCGTGCCCAAAGGCGCAAGCTGTTTGGAGACGGTTTTCCACCCCGCGGCCTCGGTGAACGTCGTCATCGAATCATAGACGCTGTGCCCGTAGGTATAATCCGGCACGAGATAGGCGGCCTTGCGCTCCTTGCCGAGGCGCTGGGCCAGCACGGGTGCGAGGGCCTTGGCGGCCATATAGGCGGAAAGCTGCGAGCGGAATCCGAAGCGCTGGCAGTCCTTGCCGGTCGTGTCGTTGGAGCCGCTGTTGCCGATCATCACCACGACCTTGTCGCGCTGACCGAGTTCTTCCAGTTCGATCGACACCGCGCTGCTGATGCCGCCGCACAGCATGATCGCCCTGTTCTCGGTGATGAAGCGGGCCGCTGCCTGTGCCGCCGTATAGGGCTTGGTTTCGCTGTCCGCGACCTGATAGGCGATCTTCTTGCCCAGCACGCCGGACCCCTTCTTCAGGGTCGGCAACGCCTCGGTGATCCGGCTGCCGTTGTTCAGGTGATCGACCGCGAGTTCAAAGCCGCGCTTCATGTCCTCGCCGGAGGACGCATAGGGTCCGGTCAACGGCGTGATGAAGCCCACGAAGACGCTCTTGCCCGTCACGCCGGCGGGAAAGGTGCCCAGCGCGGGGTACTCCTTGGCCCAGACTGACGGCGCCCGGAGCGGTGTGATCAGATCGAGCGCGCCCACGGCGAGGCCGGTCCGCAAAATCCGCCGCCGCGTGATGCCGGACCGCGACCGCTCGCCCTGCGCGTGGTCATCCATGACGATGTTCCCTTCCATGTTCGGCATTCGGCGTGGCCGAGGCCGTCGGCATTGCAACGATCCGCCGCTCCGTCCCCGTCGCGCGAGCGGTCCTGCGGTCCGGCGCATGGCGCCGCGCCGCCCGCGATTTCATACATCGACGTGAAGCCTACGCCGCGCGTGCCATAGGGTGAAGCGGGTTTGGCCGTGCCGCGGCGGCGGGTGATCCATTGCACTTGCCCACCCGCCCGATCTTGTTAGTATATCTGTCGTGACGCCCTCCGCCCCCCTCGACCCGGCCGACCGCCTCGCCCTGATCATCGACGGGCTGTGCCGCAGCGTGGCCGCGCGGATTGCCGGCAGGCGGCTCGCGGGGCCGCTCATCATCCTGATCTGGACCCGGCTGCGCCGCATCGGGCGCGACTTCGCCGGCCTCGCCGCCCGCATTCGCGCGGGCAGAACGGTGCGCCGCTCCGCGACAGGTCGGCGCCCCGCTCGCCCGAGGGGGCCGCGGGGGCCACGGCGGCTGCCGCAGGGCTTCGCCTGGCTCCTGCCGCTGGTGCCGGAGGCGGCGGCGGGGTACGGCTCGCAACTGCGGCACCTGCTCGCCGAGCCGGAGATGGCGGCGCTGATCGCCGCCGCCCCGCAGGCGCGGCGCATCCTGCGCCCACTGTGCCGGATGCTGGGGGTCCGCCTGCCGCCCGGTCCAGCCCCGAAGGACGCTGCGCCCGCCGCGCCGGACCCTCCGGCCACCGCCGAGCCGATCGGCCCGCCGCCGCCTTCGTCGGCACCGCCGCGTCCGCCACCACGCATCAAGCGGCGCACCGGCCTTCCGCCAAATCGCGCCTGAGGACGCGCTGCCCCCGTGCGCCGTTATCGTTCCACTATGACAATGACATCAGCCGGCCAGCCGCTCGATCTCCGCCCCGCACGCGGCGAGCTTCTGCTCGACCGCCTCATAGCCGCGGTCGAGGTGATAGACGCGGTTGACGATCGTCTCCCCCCGCGCCGCCAGCCCGGCGACGACCAGCGAGACCGAGGCGCGCAGGTCGGTCGCCATCACCGGCGCGCCCGACAGCGCCGGCACGCCGCGCACGATCGCGGAGGCGCCATGCACGTTCACCCGCGCGCCCAGCCGGTTCAGCTCGGGGACGTGCATGAAGCGGTTCTCGAAGATCGTCTCGGTGATCATCGCCGCCCCCTCGGCCACCGCCATCAGCGCCATCAGTTGCGCCTGCATGTCGGTGGGAAAGCCGGGATACGGCTCGGTCATCGCGTCGGTGCCGTGCAGGCCGTTGAGGCGCCGGACGGACAGGCCGTCGTCCTCCGCACTCACCTCTACCCCGGCCTCGGCCAGCACGCGCGCGACCGCGCCCAGGTGGTCCAGCCGGCCATGGCGGAGGAACAGCGAGCCGCCGGTGATCGCGGCGGCGCAGGCATAGGTGCCGGTCTCGATGCGGTCGGGGATGATGGCGTGGGTGGCGCCGTGCAGGCGGCGCACGCCCTCGATGGTCAGCCGGTCGGTGCCGATGCCCTCGATGCGCGCCCCCATCGCCACCAGGCAGTCGGCGAGGTCGGAAATCTCCGGCTCGCGCGCGGCATTGGCAATGATGGTCTGCCCGTCGGCGAGGCTCGCCGCCATCAGCAGGTTCTCGGTCGCCCCCACGCTCGGCATCGCCAGCACGATCGCCGCCCCGCGCAGTCCCTGCGGCGCGCTGGCATGGACATAGCCGCCGTCGAGGCGGATCACCGCCCCCATCTGCTCCAGGCCCTTGAGGTGCAGGTCGATCGGCCGCGTGCCGATCGCGCAGCCACCCGGCAGGCTCACCCGAGCCTCCCCCACCCGCGCCACCAGCGGGCCGAGCACCAGGACGGAGGCGCGCATCTTGCGCACGATGTCATACGGCGCCTCGGTGCTGGCGATCTCCCCGCCGATCGCGAGCGTGCGGCCATCATTGGTCGGCTGCTCGACCGCAACGCCGTGCTGGGCGATCAGGGCCTTCATGGTGGCAATGTCGGCAAGCTGCGGCACGTTGGTCAGCACCAGCCGCTCGGGCGTCAGCAGCCCCGCCGCCATCAGCGGCAGGGCGGCGTTCTTCGCCCCGCCGATCGCGATTTCGCCGGAAAGCGGCCGGCCGCCGCGGATCAGGATTCGGTCCATGCGGGTGTCTTAGCGAAGCTCAGCCGAGCCGGGGAAGCGCCACGCCGCGCTGGTCCATGTATTTTCCCGCCTTGTCGGCATAGCTGGTCTCGCACGGCTCGTTGCCCTGGAGAAAAAGGAACTGCGAGATGCCCTCGAAGGCGTAGATCTTCGCCGGCAGCGGTGTGGTGTTGCTGATCTCGATCGTGACCTGCCCCTGCCACTCCGGCTCCAGCGGCGTGACGTTCACGATGATCCCGCAGCGGGCATAGGTCGATTTGCCGAGGCAGATCACCAGCACGTCGCGCGGGATGCGGAAATACTCGACGGTGTGGGCGAGCGCGAAGCTGTTGGGCGGGATCACGCAGACCGGCCCGCGCCGATCGACGAAACTCTGCGGGGAGAACTGCTTGGGATCGACGATCGCCGAATCGACGTTGGTGAACACCTTGAACTCGTCGGCCACGCGGGCGTCGTAGCCGTAGCTGGACAGGCCGAAACTGATGACGCCCTCCCGCTTCTGGCTCTCGACGAACGGCTCGATCATGCCGTGCTCGGTCGCCATGCGGCGGATCCAGCGGTCGGACATCACGGGCACGGCAGCGGCCTCCTGGGATGGCGAAGCATCCGCCGCCTCTAGCGCGCCCGCACGGCCACAGTAAACCGCCGCCTACACGCCGCGCCGTGGAGGCGGAGGGGGCTCGGCGCGATCGCGCGCCTGCTGCTTGCGCCTGCGCAGATTTTCCCGCAGCGCCGCCGCTTCGCGCGCCAGCCGTTCCTCGCGCGGTGTCGGCGCGCGGTCGGATGGCGTGCGCGGCGGGGGCTTGGATGGCTCTGGCATGGCCCGATCAGACCGCCCCGCGGGACGCCACGTCAAGGCGGTCCTGCCTCAAGTGGAGGTAGCACGCCCCCCACACCATGGTTGCACGAGACACCTCGTAAGCCGACGACCCGCGCTGACGGTAAGTCATGGACGATCACGACGCCGCGTCACGGCGCGCGCCGTCTTGACGCACCCCGGTGCCTGTCAAACGTGACAGGGACCGTGCAGGTGGAGGCTATCGATGCGCGCGGTCTTCCTGGCGGCCACGCTGCTGTACGGCCCTCTCGGCATCGCTGCCTGCGCCGTGGATCCGGCAACTTTGCCGAAAACCTACCTCCTGCAGGCGCAGCAGGCCGTCGCGGCGCATGACGCGCCGGCGGCCCTGGCCGCCCTTGCGCGGGCCGAGACGCTATGGACCAACGTCAACTATCGGGCGCCGTTCTTCAGCTATGAGCCGCAGGCACTGCGCGACATGGGAAACGCGCGTTCAGCGGTGCAGCTCGGGCGCTGGAGCGACGCGGAGTACTACGTCCGGACGGCGCTCACGCACCCCAGCGTCGTCCGCCCTTCGTTTTCCTATTAGCGTCATCGCTTCGTCGGCAGGGTCGCCGCCTCGGCGACGTTCGCGCATCACGCGATATCGGGCCGCGGGGCGATCTTGGCGTCCATCGGACGCATGAACTGCCGGCGGGCCCGCGGCGCGGGTCGCCTGATTTGTGACCGGCGCAACAGCGCGCCCCCCAAGGCCGGACCATGCTGCGCGGGTCGATTGAGGAGCGCCGCGATGACCATGATCCCGATCCTCCGTCCCGGTTTGACCGGCGTTCGGCGCAGCTGCCTCGGCGGATGCCTGCTCGGCGTCGGCCTTCTGATCGCCCCGGTCCAGGCCGGCCACGCCGGCATTCCCGCGCCGGCCCATCTCACCGTCCCGGTCGGACACCTGCTCACGGCCGCAGAGGGACAGGACCCCGGCCGGTCCGAGACGGCCGCAACCCCGGCGGTCGCCACCCCGGGCCCGGATACCTCCGAACCGATCGTCGCCGTCGGTTTCGGGTGGGGCTGAGGGAGCAATGCCGATGCTCGCGTTTCTGATCGCCGGCGCCGCCCTGGTGATCGCAGTCCTGTGCCGCGCCGCGCTGGACGGCTCGGGGGCGGGCCAGCCCCTGTAACAGTGCCCGGGACGGCACGCGTGCCGCAGTGGCACTCACGCACCCTGCTCCGGCCGCGCGACACGCCAGCACCCGCGGCCGCCGCGCTTGGCCGCGTCCATCGCCTGGTCGGCGCGATACAGCAGCGCCTCGACATCCTCGCCGCCGCCCGACCAGCGCGCGGCGACACCGATCGATAGGGTGACCTCCCGGCTGCGCCCCTCGGTCAGCGTCGCCAGCCCGGCGGGACCGGCGGCGCGCAGTCGCTCGGCGCGCTCGGCGGCGGCGAACTCGTCGGCGCCGTCCAGCCAGATCGCAAACTCGTCGCCGCCCAGCCGCGCGATCAGGTCGGTGGGCCGCGTACTGGCGCGCAGCAGTTGCGCCGTGCGCCGCAGCGCCTCGTCCCCGGCATCGTGGCCGGCACTGTCGTTCAGCGCCTTGAAGTGATCGAGGTCGATGGAGAGCAGCGCGCCCGGCAGTTGCTCGCGCTCCAGCCGGTCGATGCGCCGCGCCAGCTCGTCCATGAAGGCGCGGCGGTTGTAGAGGCCGGTGAGCGGATCGGTGCGCGCCTGCCGCGCCATCTCGCGCTGGATCGCGGCGTGCTCCAGGATGGTGCGGATCAGCGCGACCGCGGCGGCAAGCAGGGCGCGGTCGTCGGCGTCCCAGGCGCGCGCGCCCGGCGGGCGGCACAGCAGCAGCCCGACCTGCTCACCGAACCGCGTCTGCGCCGCGCAGGCGAGCAGGTGACGCCCGTCGCCCGCCTCCGCGGTGGTGGCTCCCGCGGTGGCGGCGGTGAGCGCGATTACTGCCGCGTCCAGCACCGCAGGCGCCACCGTTCCGTGCGCGTGCAGCAGGGTCGGGCGGACGCCGTCGCCGATCACGTCCACCACCGCCACCGCCTCACTGCCGGTGGCGTGTGCCAGCGGCTCCAGCGCCGCCGCCATCATGTGCGGCGCGAGCACCTCGGCGCGCATCCGGGCGAGGATGTGGTCGATCACCTGGCCGCGGCGCAGCACGGAGGCGACTTCGGCCTCCCGCCGCTCCGCCTCCGTCACGTCCAGGCCGACGCCGCGCGCGCCGATCACCGCGCCGGCCTCATCCAGCAACGGCGCCGCCGCGAAACTCAGGCAGGCGGCACCGCGGTCCGGCCGCTTCAGCCAGGCGCGGCGGCGGGCGGCAGGTGCGGTGGGACGGAACGGGTCGAAGCAACCCGGTGTCGCGGGTTCGGCAAGCAGCAGCGCCGCCGGCCGGCCGAGCAAGGCATCCGCCGGCCAGCCGATCGCCGGATCGGGGGCGACGAAGACGAAGCGGCCCTTGGCATCAGTCTCGAACACCAGATCGGCGGTGAGCGTCACCAGATCGCGCCAGCGCTGCCCGCCGTCCGGCAGCGCGCCGCGCAGGGCGTCCACCGTCGGCAGGAACGCCGACGCAGGCGCCGGCCCCGCCGCGGGTCGGTCACGCGCGATCGATTCAGCCGCTTTCGTCACCCGACGCCTCCGTGCCCGACACACCGGATGCTGCGCCCGTTTTCGTAAATGTTGGGTTATCAACCCGTGTGCGCTGCGATTGACACCGGGTTTGCGGCTGCGCATGGTCCGCGCGCGCAAGGGGGCGGGTAATGCAGGACGGATTGCGGGACACCATCGAGGCACTGTGGGAGACGCGCGATTCGCTGCGCGCCGACAGCGCCGCTCCCGAGGCGCGCAAAGCGGTCGAACAGGCGCTGGACCGGCTGGAGAGCGGAGAGGCGCGCGTCGCCGCCCCCGGCCCCGACGGCTGGCACGTCAACGAATGGCTCAAGAAGGCCGTGCTGCTGTCGTTCCGCCTGAATGACAGCGTGCCGATGCCGGGGCCGGGCGGGGCGCCGGTGTTCGACAAGGTGGCGATGAAGTTCGCCGGCTGGGACGCCGCGCGCTTCGCGCAGGGGGGCTTCCGCGCCGTGCCGGGCGCGATCGTGCGGCGCAGCGCATACATCGCGCCGAACGTCGTGCTGATGCCCTGCTTCGTGAATGTTGGCGCGCATGTCGGGCGCGGCACCATGATCGACACCTGGGCCACCGTCGGCAGTTGCGCGCAGATCGGCGCCAACTGCCACATATCCGGCGGCACGGGCCTCGGCGGCGTGCTGGAGCCGTTGCAGGCCAACCCGGTCATCATCGAGGACGACTGCTTCATCGGCGCCCGCTCCGAAGTGGTCGAGGGCGTGATCGTCGAGCGCGGCAGCGTGCTGGCGATGGGCGTGTTCCTCTCGGCCACCACCAAGATCGTCGATCGCGAGAGCGGTGAGATCTTCGTCGGCCGCGTGCCGGCCTACTCGGTGGTGGTGCCGGGGACACTGCCCGGCAAGCCGCTGCCCAACGGTGCGCCGGGACCATCGCTCGCCTGCGCGGTCATCATCAAGCGCGTCGATGCACGCACGCGGGCGAAGACCTCGCTCAACGAGTTGCTGCGCGATTGAGCGCCGACCCGCTCCCGCTCGCCCAGGCGCTGATCCGCCGCCCCAGCGTCACCCCCGCCGACGCCGGCGCGCAGGACGTGCTGGCCGAGGCATTGACGCAACTTGGTTTTACGGTCGAGCGGCTGCGCTTCGGCGCGATCGACAACCTGTTCGCGCGCATCGGCACCGCCGCTCCGCATGTCTGCTTCGCCGGCCATACCGACGTGGTGCCGCCCGGCGCCGGGGCGTGGCGGGACGACCCGTTCGGGGGCGTGGTGCGCGACGGCGTGCTGTACGGGCGCGGCGCCTGCGACATGAAGGGCGCGATTGCCGCGTTCGTCGCCGCCGCGTCCGACCGGATCACCGCCGGGCCGCTCAAGGGCTCGATCAGCCTGCTGATCACCGGCGACGAGGAGGGCGAGGCCGTGGACGGCACCGCGCGCGTCCTGGAATGGATGGCCGCGCATGGGCAGGTGCCGGATTTCTGCCTCGTCGGCGAGCCGACCAATCCGGCCCGGCTCGGCGAGGTCATCAAGATCGGCCGGCGCGGCAGTCTGACGGCGCGCATCACCGTTCACGGCACGCAAGGCCATGTCGCCTATCCGCACCGGACCGACAACCCGGTGCACCGGCTGGTCGCGGCACTGGCGGCGCTGACCGCGCTGCCGCTGGATGCCGGCAGCGAGTGGTTCGAACCTTCGACCCTGCAGGTGACCACGGTCGATGTGGGCAACCCGACCGCCAATCTGGTGCCTGCGCGGGCGGAGGCGGCGCTCAACATCCGCTTCAACGACCGCCACAGCGGCGCCGCCCTCACCGCCTGGCTGCGCGCCGCGCTGGCCCGCTACGCCGAGCGTGCGGAGGTCGCGGTCAGCATCAGCGGCGAGAGTTTTCTCACCACGCCGGGACCGCTGGTTGAGACGCTGCGGCGCGCGGTCGCGGCGGCGACCGGCGTCGAGCCCCGGCTGGACACCGGCGGCGGCACCTCGGACGCACGCTTCATCGCGCGCTACTGCCCGGTCGCCGAGTTCGGGCTGGTCGGTGCGACCATGCATCAGGTGGACGAGCGCGTGCCGGTCGCCGAACTGCGCGCGCTCGCCGGCGCCTACCGGGCGGTGCTGGAGGCGTTCGGGGTATGAGCCTCGCCGCCGCGGCCGGAGTTGCGCGGCTGGCGCGATTCCGGGCGGACGGGCTGGCGGCGTTCGACGCCACCCCGGTCGGGCTGCTGAACGCGCTCGCCCCGTGGGTTGCCTTCGCTCTCGTAGGATGCGGGCTGGCGCTGGCCGCGGGCTCACCGCGCGCGGCGCTGGAGGGCCTGCTGGGATCGCTCGTCGCGCTGCTGGCGCCACCAGTGCTGTCGCAGGCGCTCGCGCAGCTTTGGCGCCGGGAGGAGGCCTGGCTGCGCTATGCGGTGGCGGCGACCTGGTGCCAGTGGGTGATGCCGCCGGCGCTGCTCGCGGCAGTGTTGGCCAGCGGCGTGCTGATGGCGATGGGCGTGCCGCAGGTGGTGGCGGAGACGGTGGCCGGAGTCGCGCTGCTGGTCTATGCGCTCGCGCTGCACGTGTTCCTGGCGGGGCGCGGGCTGGGGCTGCGGTTGGGCCGCGCGGTGGTGCTGGTGATCGTGGTGCAGATCGGTACCGGGCTGCTGACGCTGGGGCCGCTGCTGCTGGCCGGCGCAAGGGGGGACGGCGGATGAGCAACAGTGGGCTGCTCGTGCAGATGGGCAACGGCCTGCAAGGCGCGATGATGCTGGCGCGCGGCCGCCCCGAGGGCATGCTGCTGCTGGCCGCGCAGGACGCACCGGCGATGCAGACTGCTGCCCGCAGCTTTTGGGCCGCCGCGCTCTGCCTGCCGGCCTTCGTCTGCCTGCAACTGATCAGCCTGGCGCAAGCCCCCGGTCTGCCGCCGCATTTCGCGCACGGACTGGCGCTGCAACTGCTCGGCTACGGGGTCGATTGGGCGGCGTACGCGCTGGTGTCCCGGGAGGTGGTGCGGGCGATGGGGCGGCTGACGGCCTGGCCGCGCTTCATCACGGCGTGGAACTGGTGCAACGTGGTGCAGTACCTGCTGCTGGTCGCCGCCAGCCTGCCGCCGCTGCTCGACCTCCCGCCGCTCCTGGGTGAGACGGCGTGGCTGGTCGCGACCGGCTGGGCGCTGTGGCTTGAGTGGTACGCGACGCGGATCGCACTCGGCGTCGGCGGGCTGCCGGCGGCGGGGCTCGTGTTGCTGGACGAGGCGATGGGCTTCGGGCTGCTGGCGGTGATCCAGGCGCTGCCGGGCGGTGCAATGTAGGCGCCCCGCCCGGCAGCGCGCATCGGTCAGGACACGGCGATGTTCTGGTTCAGCCGGAACAGATTGGCCGGGTCATAGCGCCGCTTGATCCCGAGCAGCCGATCGTAGTTCGCGCCATAGGCACCGCGCACGCGCTCGGGCTCGTCGCCGGTCATGAAGTTGACATAGACGCCCCCCGTCGCGTGCGGCGCCAACCGGTCGAACAGACGGCGCGTCCACACGATCCGATCCTCATCCTCGCCGGGGTCGCGCCAGCGCATGTGGATGCTGACGAGAAACTGCACGCCGCGACGTGAATACGCCGTGGCACTCTCCGGCACGCGGCTGACCTGCCCGCCCAGATAGACGATCATGACATCGCCTTCCTCGCCGGGCATGGCGCGCACGGACTCGACAAGGAGGGAGATGACCGGATCGGACAGGTCTTTCAGGTCGTGGCTCTTCCAGTAGTTGCGCGCGCCCGGCGTCAGGAGCGGATCCAGCGCCGCCTGCCAGGCCACGAAGGGCTGCGGCCCGACGAGATCGAGGATCGGGCGGCCAATGGCCCGGAAGGGCGCCACCGCCGACGTCCCCGCCTCGATCGAGCCGCAGTGGCACAGCGCCATCACCAGCACGTGGCGCCCGTGCCACTCGGTCGGAACGAACGGGGCGGGCGGAGCGCGGGTCAGGAAGAGCGTGCAGGTCAACTCCTCCGATGCCTGCCTGATCAGTTGGCGATACTGCGCGATCACCGCCGGCGCATCATCCAACGGATGGGCGAGCAGACCGGCGACGACCAGCGGCCCGAGTTCGTGCAGCCGGAACTCGAAGGACGTAACGACACCGAAATTGCCGCCGCCGCCGCGCACCGCCCAGAACAGGTCAGGCTCGTGCGCCGCGTCGGCGCGACGCAACTGGCCGTCGGCGGTGACGATGTCCACCGACTCCAGACTGTCGATGGCCAGCCCGAATTTCCGGCTGGTCCACCCGAAGCCGCCGCCCAAGGTCAGCCCTGCGACGCCGGTCGTGGAATTGATGCCGACGGGAACTACGAAGCCGAGGGCCTGCGTCTCCTTGTCGAGATCACCGAGCGTGGCGCCGCCCTCGACGCGGACGCGGCGCGCATCGCGATCGACGCGCACCGAGCGCATCCGCGACAGATCGAGCATGACGCCGCCGTCGCAGACCGCGTTTCCCGAGACATTGTGCCCGCCGCCGCGCACGGACAGCGACAGCCGTTGATCGCGCGCGAAATTGACGGCCCGCACGACATCGGCCGCGCCGAGCGCCTGCACGATCAGCCCGGGTCGGCGGTCGATCATCGCGTTCCAGATCGACCGCGCGGCATCGTAGCCGGGCTCATCGGGGAGCAATACCGTGCCGCGCAGCCCGCCACGCAGCGCCGCAATCGCCGCATCGGGTACGAGCCCAGGCTCGCCGCTAGTCGTGCTGACCTGCACGTCCATCTTGGCCTCCCAGATACTGACATGGATTTTAGTGTTTGGAGGCTAGTTGAGTCATCGCCGCCAGTTGGACAAGACGGCTCCCGATGACGTGACGTGCCGTTGGAATGCAGCAATCGGACGGGCGAAACAGCCGATTTCATGAACTGATCAGAACATGCTGCCCGGAGCGGGAACGCCGGTGCGCCGCACCCCTCAGCCCACCCCTGAACCCACCGCACAGACCGCGGACAATCATGAAATCGTATAGACGAATCTTCGTAATGTCATACATGCCTATTACTTGCATAAAATTGCATATTACTGACATATTTATGTCCCGCGCGTTGATGTGATTTTGGATTTCCCGTTAGTAATATTTGACAAGAACTTGAGATATCCTCTCCCATGAGGAGTCGGCATTCCTATCTTAAATCCGTTGTCAAACTAACAAGGCCCAACGGATGACATGCGTCGTCCTGTCACATCCGAAACCCCCGGCGCGACGTCGGGCGCCGTGATGTCCGGGACGGAGGGCAGCGGTCAGCCGAGAACGGGTCGATGCGTCTGCACCTGAACAACCGGCGGTCCGGTACGTCGGCGGCACTCAGCGCCGCGCAGCGGAACGGTTGTGCAACATCCAAGCCCTGGAGCACATCATGTCGAATGGAATGATCGACGACGTCCTCTCTCCGGTCCAGACCGCCCCGCAACCTCCCGCCCAGGTTCGCGCCACCCTCGATGATCTGTCGGGCGCGCGTCCCGGCGTGGAGACTCAGTTCGCCTTCGGCGAGACGGCCGGCGATACGATAAAGGCACTGCCGCCGGCCAAGATCGAAGTCGGGGTCACGCTTGACCCCGCCACTATCCATCAGGAGGCCGGGCCCGAGCCCTCGGAGGCAGGCGAGGAGTTCGTCGAAGCCTCGGCGGAGCAGTTGGCCGCGGCGACCGGCGCCGAGGCCGGGGAGGAGAGCGCCTTCTCCGACCTGACGGCCGAAGGCTTCGGGCCACGCATCATGCCCGCAGCCGACGCGCCCCTGCGCGAAGCGGGCACGGTCATCGAGGCCGGCCAGCAGGAATTCCTGCCCATCCTCGCGTCGCTTGTGCCCACACTCGTCTCCAGCGTCGGGCCGGCGGTGGCCAAGGCGATTTCCGCCAAGCTGCAGCCGCGCACGCGCACTGCGATCCGCGCCATCGCCAAGCGCACGCCGGCGCCGCGCACACCGATCGGAGCGGCCGTGGCGAAGACGATCGGCTCGGGTGGCCTTACTGGCGTGCTGCCCATCATCGCCAAGTTGTTCGAGGCCGCGGAAACCGGCACCGAGGCGGCCGGGGCCGGGGCGGTGGATGAGGCAGTCGTGGCCGAAGCCGCGGCGGTCATCGAGACCGTTATCGGCATCGATCAGCGCCAGCGGATCACCAATACGACCGGCATCCCCTGGCGGCGCTACTGCGCGTTGCGCATCCAGTTTCCGTCGGGTGCGACCTATCGCGGCACCGGCTTCTTCATCGGCCCGCGCGCCGTCGCCACCGCCGGGCACTGCGTTTACATGCGCAACCAGGGCGGCTGGGCACGCAAGATCGAGGTGATTCCCGGCAGCAACGGCGCCGCGCGACCCTTCGGCTCGGCCTGGGCGACGGAGTTCCGCTCCACCGGCGGCTGGGTGAACAGCGGCCTGCCCGAAGCCGACTATGCCTGCATGTTCCTGCCCCGCGGCTCGTTCAGCGGCATGAACCTGGGCAGCTTCGGCGCCGCCGCCTTCGACTCCTCCGTCCTGCTCGCGCAGCCGGCCGTGCTCGCCGGCTATCCGGGCGACAAGCCGTTCGCGGAATTGTGGGGCATGGCGCAGGTCATCAAGGCGGTGTCCGCCAAGACGCTGGTCTATGACATCGACACCTATGGCGGGCAGAGCGGCGCGCCGCTCTACATCAAGCGCAACGGTGTGCGCTACGTGGTCGGCATCCACAACTACGGCGCCGCCACCGGCAACTCCGCGACGCGCGTGACCGAGCCGGTGTACCGGCTGCTGGCGGCGTGGGCGAAGATGTAACTTTTCGTGCAGCCTGAGCCATCCGGGCCGCGCCGCCGTAAGGTGGCGTGGCCCATCCCTCCAGCCCAGGATCGGCCTGATGCGCGGAAGCATTCACGGATATGTCGTGCGTGGCGACACGAGGCGACCGGTCGCGGGTGCGACGGTCGCGGTGCTGCGCGGAACCGGTCCCGCACAGGGCGTCTGCCGGGAGCCCGACGCGGGTCCGATGACCGACAGCACCGGATGGTTCGCCTTCTCCGCGTTGGATGAGGGGGAATGGTTCGTCAGGGCCATCGGCCCCAACAACGGCCGGGGCGAGGCGCGGCTGGCGGTGTTCGACAACGCCGTCACGGAGGTCACGATCGTGTTGAACGGATTGCAACGCTGGATGGCAACCGCCCTCGGGTCGGGAGAGCAAGGGAAGGCACCGATGACCGGCAGCGTGCGCGGACGCGTGCTGCGCGCGGACACACACGCGCCCGTCGCCGACGCGACCGTGGGTGTCGTCCGCGGTGCCGGCCCCGCGCCCGACATCGCGCCGTTGACCGACGCGCTCGGCCGGTTCGCCCTCGACGGGTTGCCGCCGGGCATCTGGGTGCTGGCCGCGACGGCCCCCGACGGCGCGCGCGGCACCGCCGAGTTCAGCATTCACGCCGACCAGGAGACGCATATCGAGATCGAAGTGCGCTGACCCGGCGCCCCGCGCGACAGCTATCGCCGCAGTTGCACGTCGATCTGCTTGGCAACGACGATGCTGCCGACCGCCAGCGACAGCGGCATCGGGCGCGCGATCAGGCGTTCGACAAGGCCCGCTTCCAGGCGATCGGCGAATGCAGCGCGCTGCACGTCGCTGCGCCCCGCATCGAGCTGCCGCATCAGCGTCGGAATGAACACGGCGCGTACGAACCTCGCCCGTTTGCGCGCGAGCGCGCGGGCATCCCTGTCGCGCTCGTACTCGCGCCACGCGACGTCCGCCGCCGCAGCAACGTCGCAGTGCTCCACGACAAGTCCCGAGAAGGGCACATCACCTGCGAATGGCGCGAGCAGGTCGCCGCGGCGGCGCGGAAATGCCGGGATAGTCATTGCGGCATACTCCTCGGCCGTGACCATGCCGGCGCTGACGAGATCCGCCAGTACCACGTTGGTCAGATCCATGATCCCCGACATGCCCGTCGAACCCGGCCCCTCCTCGCCCCAATTGGCGGGCTGGGCCACGACGAGGCGTCCGCCCGGCCGTAGCTCGGCCGCCCGGTGCGTCAGGAACGTCTCCCAGTCCTCCGCCGATTGGCGTACGAATTCGGCGCGAACTGCGCCTGTGGCGCAATCAGGGAAGATATGGTCCGGCAGCGGCCGGGGGATGCGACTCAACCACTGCGCGGCATAGGAACTCCAGCCCAGATCCACATACTCGCCCGGCAGCGTGCGCTCATAGAACGAACGCCCGGCCGCCAGGGCGTGGACGTGGGGATCGTTTCTCATGTAGCTGTCGGGATCGCCGGCGAGCGTGACAAAGAGCGAGCTGAAATCGTTGGTCGGCCGATCGATGTGGCAGACGCAGATCGCACGCTCCCGGCCGATGCGCGCACGCAGCGCCGCGATCGCGGCGCGCATCGGCGAAAGCGAATTCCTGCCTTCGGACGACCCGTAATCGGCAATGACGATCGGCCGCGCGCCGTCGTCGAGTTCGATCCGTCGTGCCGCCTGTTCGAACAGGGGCAGCGCCAACGCGCCACCGGCTGCCGGAATCGCGGCGTGGCAATTGTACACGCCCTGTCCCGCCATCGCCGTGCCATCCGGAGACGAAGCACTCGCCATCGTTCTGCTCCCTGCGTTCAATAATCGTTCGGAGCTGTACGCGCGTGGCAAAGTCACACCGACATTTTGCCGGGATATCCGCCAGACCTCAACATGTGCAAACGTGGCGACCCGCGCCCCTCGCACCGTCCCGATCGCGGGAAGCCGGGCGGACGGATGTCCTTCGCCGACGGATCCGCGAGGCGCACGGCTGTCGTTGCCGGTTCCCACCCCGGACAGGATCGCGCGTCGCGTTTCCGCGACGCGCCCGAATCAACCGCGAATGACCGCTCATTTCTGTGGATCAACTCTCCCGGATGGCGCGGATGTTGATGTGACACAACATGAATTTGGCGGGCTTTATTCGTCGTACGGCACAGTGTCCGCATGGGGCCGAAGCGAGGGAGAGAGGGAGAATTCCGATGAGCCGCAGACTTGGCGCGACCCTCGCCGCGGGCATCCTTGCCTTGGTGCTATCCGCGTGCGCCGGGATGATGGGCGGCGGACAGCTCGCCAAGGACGGCGACGAACTCAAGGCCGCCCTCGCCGGCTATCCGGTGACGGTGAGCCAGCAGGACGATGTCCTCACCGTCAGCTCGAACGCGGATGCGATGTTCCCCTCGGGCGGATGGGATCTGGCGCCGGGTGCGCCGGTTCTGACCAAGATGGTCCCAGTCCTGTCCAGGCTCCAGAAAACCAGGATCGTCGTGGGCGGCTATACGGATAATGTGCCGGTCGGCCCGCAGCTCATGAAGATGGGCGTCATGAACAATCTCGACCTGTCGTCGAAGCGCGCGGCGAGCGTCGTCAACTTCCTCACGGCGCACGGCGTGAACCCCAACCTGATCTCCGCCCAGGGGTTCGGCGACACCCATCCGGTCGCGTCCAACGACACGCCGGAAGGACGGGCGAAGAACCGGCGGGTCGATATCACGCTGACCGGCGACGGAACCTGACCACGCCGCCGGCCGGTGTGCCGATCGTCATGTCCGAATCTGCCTGACCCGACGCCCCTCGACGCCGAGCGCGATGCGCCCCTGCTTCAGCGCCAGCGCGTCGGCGCCGAAAACGTCGCGCCGCCAGCCGTGCAGCGCCGGCACTGCCGGCTCGTCCTCGGTCGCCAGCCGGTCGATATCCTCGGAACTGGCGACCAGGCGCGGCGCGACGTGGTGGTCCTCGCACTTTGCCGCCAGCAGCACTTTCAGCAGCGCCACCAGCGCCGGGGACGGACGCGGGCCTTCGCGGCCCGGTTGCGCCTGCGGCAGCGCGTCCTCGGGCAACACACGTGCCTCGGCGATCGCCGCGAGCAGGGAGACGCCCATGCGGCCGCGCGCGAAGCCCTCGGACACGCCGCGCGCGCGCGCCAGCGCCTCGGGCGTCTCCGGGGCGGTCGCCGCGATCTCCAGCAGCGTCTCGTCCTTGAGCATCCGCTGGCGCGGAATGTTGGCGCGCTGCGCCTCGCGCTCCCGCCAAGCCGCCAGCGCGCGTAGCAGGCCAAGCTGGCGGCGGTTGGAGGTGCGCGGGCGCAGCCGCTCCCACAGCGTCTCCGGATCCGGGCGGTAGGTCGCCGGGTCGGCGAGTTCGGCCATCTCCTCGGCCACCCAATCGAGCCGCCCGTCGCGCGCCAGCCGCTCGCGAAGCTTCTCATACACCCCGCGCAGATGCGTCACGTCGGCGGCGGCGTATTCGATCTGCGGGGCGGAGAGCGGGCGCGCCGCCCAGTCGGAGAAGCGGTGCGCCTTGTCGATATGGCCGCCAGTGAGCGCCGAGACCAGGTTGTCATAGCCGACCTGGTCGCCGAACCCGGCCACCATGGCGGCGATCTGGGTGTCGAACAGCGGGCGCGGCACGTCGCCGAAGCGCAGCAGGAAGATCTCGATGTCCTGCCGCGCGGCGTGGAACACTTTTTCCACGTGCGGATCGGCCAACAGCGCACCGAGCGGGGTCAGGTCGATACCCGGCGCCAGCGCGTCCACCACCGCGACCTCCTGCGCGCCGCCAAGCTGCACCACGCACAACTCCGGCCAGTACGTGCGCTCGCGCATGAACTCGGTATCGACGGTGACGAAGGCTTCGGCGCGCAGGCGGTCGCAGATGGCGGCGAGCGCGTCGGTGGTTTCGATCAGGACGGGGGGCGGGAACTCCGCCCGCTTCGGTCGGGGCATCGGCCGCTTCTACACGGCGGTCGCGCGCCGCGGCAATGTTCGGGCCGGCAACTTGACAGGCGCCGCCCCCCTGGCTTGTCTGCCCGCCCCGCCGCCCGAGCCAGGACGCGCCCATGCACGCCTATCGCACCCATACTTGCGGCCAGTTGCGCGCCGCCGACGCCGGCCGCACTGCCCGCCTTTCGGGCTGGGTCCACAGCAAGCGCGACCACGGCGGGCTGCTGTTCATCGATCTGCGCGACCATTACGGCCTGACGCAGATCGTGTTCGCCGCCGGCTCCCCGGTCTTTGCCGCCGCCGACGCGCTGCGGCCGGAGAGCGTGGTGACGGTGACCGGGGAGGTGGTGCGGCGCGAGCCGGGCACCGTCAACCCGAAGCTGCCGACGGGCGAGGTCGAGTTGCGCGGCGCCGCGCTGGTGGTGCAGTCGGCCGCCGAGGTGCTGCCGATGCAGGTCGCGGGCGAAGAAAAATTCCCCGACGACCTGCGCCTGACCTATCGCTACCTCGATCTGCGGCGCGAGCGGGTGCATCGCAACATGATGCTGCGCGCGGGCGTCATCGCCTCGATCCGACGGCGCATGATCGACGCGGGATTCACCGAGTTCCAGACGCCGATCCTGACCGCCTCCTCGCCCGAGGGCGCGCGCGACTTCCTGGTGCCGGCGCGGCTGCATCCCGGCAAATTCTACGCGCTGCCGCAGGCGCCACAGCAGTTCAAGCAGTTGCTGATGGTCGCCGGCTTCGACCGCTACTTCCAGATCGCGCCCTGTTTCCGCGATGAGGCCAGCCGTGCCGACCGCTCGCCGGGCGAGTTCTATCAGCTCGATTTCGAGATGAGCTTCGTCACCCAGGAGGATGTGTTCGACACGATCGAACCCGTCATCGCCGGCGTGTTCGAGGAGTTCGCGGACGGGCGCTCCGTGACGAAGCCGCCCTTCCCGCGCATCCCTTATGAGGAGGCGATGCTGCGCTACGGCAGCGACAAGCCGGATTTGCGCAATCCGCTGCTGATCGCCGACGTGACGGAGCACTTCGCCGGCTCGAATTTCGGCCTGTTCGCGCGCATCGCGGCGGGCGGCGGCGTGGTGCGTGCGATTCCGGCACCGGGCACGGCGGCCAACCCGCGCAGCTTCTTCGACAAGCTCAACGACTGGGCGCGCGAGCAGGGCGCGGGCGGGCTGGGCTACATCATCTTCGAGGCCGACGGCGCGAAGGGGCCGATCGCGCGCAACCTGGAGCCGACGCGCGCCGAGGCGATCCGCGGGGCGTGCGGCGTGCAGCCAGGCGACGCAGTGTTCTTCGCCGCCGGCCCGCGCGACACGACGCCCAAATTCGCCGGCAGCGTGCGCGCGAAGCTCGGGGCCGATCTCGGCCTGATCGGGAGCGGGGAATTCCGCTTCTGCTGGGTCACCGACTTCCCGATGTACGAACTGAACGAGGAAACCGGAAAAATCGACTTCAGCCATAACCCGTTCAGCATGCCGCAGGGCGGGATGGAGGCGCTGAACAGCCAGGACCCCCTGACCATCAAGGCATTCCAGTACGACATCGTCTGCAACGGCATCGAGTTGTCGTCCGGCGCGATCCGCAACCACCGCCCCGACATCATGATCCGCGCCTTCGAGATCGCCGGCTACACCGAGGCGGACGTGGAGGCGCGGTTCGGCGGCATGCTGAGCGCGTTCCGCTACGGCGCGCCGCCGCATGGCGGCTCGGCACCGGGGATCGACCGCATCGTGATGCTTCTGGCCGAGGAGCCGAACATCCGCGAGGTGATCACCTTCCCGCTGAACCAGCAGGGCGAGGACCTGCTGATGGGCGCGCCGGCCGAGATTCCGCCGGCGCGGTGGAAGGAACTGCACCTGAAGCCCGACCTGCCGCCGAAGGCGCGGCAATAACGATCACGAGGTCGTGATCCTCCTCCTTTCCTGCACCGCTATTACGGTGCCGGAGCCGCGCCAGACGCGGCAACCAGGGAGGACGAGATGAAACGGCGCACTCTGCTGACCGTCGCCGCCGGAACCGGCATGACGGTGCTGCTGCCTGCCGGATGGCAGGCACGCGCGGCGGGCAAATACCGCTTCGGCTTCTCGCAGGTCACTACGGTCGAGCCGTGGCGCGTGCAGTTCAACAAGGACATGCGCAAGGAAGCGGCGAAGCACGACAACCTGGAACTGCTGATCTCCGACGGCCAGGACCGCACCGAAAAACAGGTCGCGGACGTGGAGAACTTCATCGTCCAGAAAGTGGACGTGCTGCTGATCTCGCCCAAGGAGTCCGCCGGCCTGACCGGGGTGACGCTGAAGGCGATCGACGCCGGGATTCCGGTGATCATCCTCGACCGCAACGTCGATACCGACAAATACACGCAGTTCATCGGCGGCGACAACGTGGTGATCGGCCGCGCCGCCGGCGAATACGCGGTCAAGCTGCTCGGCGGGCCCGGCAAGGCGGCCGGCAACGTGGTCGAAATCTGGGGCGGCATGGGCACGCAGCCGGCGCACGACCGCCACAACGGCTTCCACGAATTCACCGACAAGGAGCCGGGGATCAAGTATCTGCTCGATCGCCAGGACGGCGACTGGAAGCAGCAGAAGGGCTACGACATCATGTCAACGGCGCTGAAGGCGCACGACAAGATCGACCTGGTGTACGGCCACAACGACCCGATGGCCTACGGCGCCTATCTCGCGGCGAAAGATGCGGGCCGCGAGAAGGACATGAAGTTCCTCGGCATCGACGGACTGCCCGATGAAGGCGTGACCTGGGTGTACAAGGGCCAGTTGACCGCGACCTTCCTCTATCCCACGCCAGGCGCGGAAGGTGTGCGGCAGGGATTGAAGCTGATGGCGGGCGAGAAGATCGAGAAGAAGATCACGCTGCCCACTATGACCATCGACAAATCCAATGCCGGCGACATCCTCAAGCAGAACGGCCTGATGTGAGGCACGAAGCGGCGGGGCGGCCGGTATGACCGACGCCCCGCCGTCGCCCGCGCTGCTCGTCATGCGCGGGATCGGCAAGAGCTTCTCCGGCATCTCGGTGCTGCGCGACGTGGACCTGACGCTGCACGCGGGCGAAGTACTGGCGCTGATGGGCGAAAACGGCGCCGGCAAATCGACGCTGATGAAGATCCTCGGCGGCATCCATCCCGATCACGCCGGCAGCATCGCAATCGATGGGCAGGAGGTGCGGCTGGCCACGCCGCGCACGGCGACGGAAGCCGGCATCGCCTTCATCCACCAGGAACTCAACCTGGTACCCGGGTTGAGCGTCGCAGAGAACATCTATCTCGGGCGCGAACCGCGCCGAGGCGGCTTCGTGATCGACCAACGCCGGATGGAGCGCGATGCGGCGACGCTGCTGCAACGGCTCGACTTCCACCTGCGCGCCACCGATGCGGTCGGCAGCCTGCGCGTCGGCGAGCAGCAACTGGTGGAGATCGCCAAGGCGCTGTCGCTGGACGCCCGCATCCTGATCATGGACGAACCGACCTCCGCGCTGTCGCAGAACGAGACCGAGGCGCTGTTCCGCGTCGTACGCGCGCTCGCCGCGCGCAGTGTCGCGATCATCTACATCACGCACCGCATGGAGGAAGTGTTCCGCGTCGCCGATCGCGTCATGGTGCTGCGCGACGGCGCCGCAGTCGGCATGCTGCGCGCCGCCGACAGTTCGCGGCGCGAGTTGATCCGCCTGATGATCGGCCGCGACGTCGCCGATTTCTTCGCTGCCCACCAGCGCCCCGCCGGGCGCGTGGTGCTGGAGGCGGAGGGCCTGTCGCTGCAACAGCCCGGCCGCAGCATTGGCCGCAGCCACACCTTCGCGGACGTGAGCTTCGCCGTGCATGAGGGCGAGATCCTCGGCATCGCCGGCCTGCTCGGCTCCGGCCGGACCGAGTTGCTGGAAACCCTGTTCGGCGCCGCGCAGGGCGAGGTTGCGGGGCGCATCCGCATCGACGGCGCCGAGGTGGCGATCCGCTCGCCTGCGGCGGCAAAGCGCGCGGGGATCGCGCTGGTCTCGGAGGATCGCCGGCGCGAAGGGCTGGTGCTGCCGCAGGGGATCGACCGCAATGTCGCGCTGCCCACACAGGGCGCGCTGGCGACCGCCGGCGTGGTCGCGGACGGGCGCGAACGCGCGCTTGCGCTCACGACCATCCGCAAGCTCGGCATCCGCGCGGCGGGACCGCAGCAGCCGGTCGGCAATCTCTCCGGCGGCAACCAGCAGAAAGTCGTGTTCGGCAAATGGCTGCCGACCGCGCCGCGCGTGCTGCTGCTGGACGAACCGACACGCGGCATCGATGTCGGCGCAAAGGCGGAGATCTACCGCCTCCTTGCCGAGCTGACCGCGTCGGGCATGGCGATCGTCATGGTCAGCTCCGAGCTGCCGGAGCTGCTCTCGCTCGCCGACCGCATCCTGGTGCTGCGCGAGGGGCGACCGACCGCGCTGCTGCCCCGCGAGGCGTTTTCCGCCGAACGTGTGCTGGACTATGCTTCGCCCGACTATGCGGCGGCTGGAGGCAGCAGTGAGCAGCACCCTCATTCCTGAACGCGCGACCTCCGGCACACTGCTCGCTGCGGCGCTGCGCTTCCTGATGCGCACGAAACTCTATTGGGGGCTGATCGCGCTCTATGCCGTCGGCGTGCTGGTCTCGCCGGTCAGCTCGCGCGGCGTCAACATCTTCCTGACACAGGCCAACCAGTCCGACGTACTGCGCCAGGTCTCCAACAACGGCATCGTCGCGGTCGGCATGACGCTGGTCATCCTGATCGGCGGCATCGACCTTTCGGTCGGTTCGGTAATGGCGCTGGGCTCGGTGCTGTGCGCCATGCTGCTGACGCAGAGGGGCTGGAGCACGGCGGCGTGGTTCGCCATTCCGCTGTTCGTTGCTTTCGTGCTGCTCGCGGTTGCGTGGCTCGTGCAGCTTGCCGCGCGCGGCCGGCGCTGGGCGGCGCCGCTGGGCTGGTCGCTCGGCGTGGTCGCGGCGGCGGCCGCGGCGGCGTGGACTGTCGGGCAGTTGCCGGGCAAATTCGGCGTGCTCGGCGTGCTGCTGGTGGTGCCCGTGGCGGGGCTGGCCGCGGGCGCGCTGAACGGCGTCATCGTCGCGCGGGCCAGATTGCAGCCGTTCATCGTCACGCTCGCGATGATGGTGGGGATGCTCGGCACGGCGCGGCTGGTGGCCGGCCCGGACACCACCGTCTATCCGGTGTACACGGGCACGAACGCGACGGCCGCGTTCGAGGGGCTGCGGACGCTGATCTGGCATATCCTGCCGGTCCCCGGCCTGTTCTTCCTCGCCGCCGTCGCGATCTTCGCCGCCCTGCTGCGGCGCACGACATTTGGCCGCTACGTCTATGCGATCGGCGGCAACGAGCAAGCGACGCGCTTCTCCGGTGTCGCGGTCGAGCGGGTCAAAATCGCGGTCTATGCGATCTCCGGCGCGCTCGCAGCACTTGCCGGCGTGCTCTATGTCGCGCAGTACCGCCAGGGCAAGCCGGATGCCGGCGAGGGAATCGAACTCGACGCCATCGCCGCGGTCGTGATCGGCGGCACCAACCTGATGGGCGGGCGCGGAACCGTCGTCGGCACGCTGGTTGGCGTGCTGATCTTCGGATTCCTCAGCAATATCCTGCAACTGCGCAACATCGACAGCAACACGCAGCTTGTCCTCAAGGGCGTCATCATCCTGGTCGCGGTGATGCTGCAGGAAGGCAACGTGCGCTTCCGCCGCCGCTACAGATAGCCTGCCCCCGCCTCCTCGGCAAAGCGCGCCGGATCGCCTTCCCAGATGATGCGCGCATGTTCGAGCACATAGACGCGGTCGGCGTGCGGCAGAGCGAAGGTGACGTTCTGCTCGCCGAGCAGCACGGTGATCTTCGTCGTGCGGCGCAGTTCCGCCAGCGCCTTGGACAACTGCTCCAGGATGACCGGGGCGAGGCCGAGCGTCGGCTCATCGAGGATCAGCAGACGCGGCTTCATCATCAGCGCGCGCGCAATCGCCAGCATCTGCTGCTCGCCGCCCGAGAGCGTGCGCGCCGCCTGCCGCTCGCGCTGCAACAGGATCGGAAACAGCGCGAACAGCCAGTCGAGTTGATCCCGGCGCTCCGACGGCGCAAGACGCTGGCCGCCGAGTTCGAGATTCTCGCGCACGCTCATGTCGCCGAACAACTCGCGCGTCTCCGGGCATTGCACGATCCCGCCCCGCGCGATCATCGCCGTGCTCTGACCGCGCAGCGCCGCCCCGTCCCACGCGACCTCACCGCCGTACGGTACCAGCCCACAGATGGCGTTGAACAGCGTGGTCTTGCCTGCGCCGTTCAGCCCGACGACGGAGACGAATTCCTGCTCGCGCACATGCAGCGACACGTCCTGCAACGCCTGCGCCTTGCCGTACAGCACCGACACGCCCCGCACGTCCAGCAACGGTGCGCCGGCGTGGCGGTCGAGGTCTGGGCGCGCGTGTGTCTCGATCTTGCCGCCAAGATAGACGCGGCGCACGGTCTCATTCGCCATCACGTCGGCAGCACTGCCCTCGGCGACATACTCGCCGAGATACATTGCAAGCACGCGATCGACCAGCGCGACCACGCCCTTGACGTTGTGATCGACCAGCAGGACCGCGCGGCCCTGCGCGCGGAACCCCGCGATGAGCGCGGAGAACGCCTGCACCTCGGCGGCCGTCAGGCCCGCGAACGGCTCGTCGATCAGCACCACTTTCGGGTCGCGCGCGATCGCCTTGGCCAGTTCCATGCGCCGCAGATCGGCGAACGGCAGCGTCGGCGGATGGCGGTGCAGTACCTGGCCCAGTCCGACCAGTTCGGCAATCTCGCGCGCACGCTCCGCGACATGCGGTGCCGCGGCAAGGCGAAGCAGGCTGTCGGGCAGCATCGCCAGCTTGATGTTTTCCAGCACCGTCTGCCGATGCAGCGGGCGGGAATGCTGGAACACAATGCCCACGCCGGCGCGCGCGATGCGGTGCGTCGGCCAGCCGGCGACGTCCTGGCCGGCGATGCGGACCACGCCGGCATTCGGCTTCTCGATGCCCATGATGAGCTTCATCACGGTCGATTTGCCCGATCCGTTCGGCCCGATCAGGCCGAGAATCTCGCCCGGTGCGATCGTGAAGCCGATGTCCTTGACGGCGACGAGGCCCCCGAACCGCTTATGCAGCCCGGCGACATCCAGCAGCACGCCGCTCATGCGCGCTCACCCCGTCGCAGCGCCGCGCCCATCAGCCCGTCGGGGAAGAACAGAATCACCGCCAGCGCCACCGCGGAGACGACGAAGGTGTTGAGCTGCCCGAGCGGTCGCAGGAACTCGCCAGCCAGCACCAGCAACACTGCGCCGATCGCGCCCCCGATAATGGTCCGCCGCCCGCCCAGTACGGCGGCGATGATGATCTGCACCGCGATCGCGATATCGATCACGGTATCGACCGAAGCGGTGCCTTCGTAGAACACCAGCATCGCGCCGGCGACGCCGGAGAACAGCGCACTGACGCAGAATGCGGCGAGCTTGTGCTTGGTGACGTTGAAGCCCAACGCCGCCGCCTCGATCGCGTCCTGGCCGCTCGCCTGCAGGATCAGCCCGATCGCCGAGCGCGACAGGCCAAACAGCAGCGCCGCGCAGACCACCATGAAGACGAGTCCGATCCAGTAGTTCGTGGTCGCGTCCACCGAGAGCACGTCGGTGACGTTCATGCCGATCTCGCCGCCGGTGACACCGGCGAAGATGACGATGGCATTCTGCAGCAGCAGCACGGCGACCAGCGTGACCAGACCGAAATACGGCCCCCGCAGCCGCAGCGCCGGCACCGCCAGCGCCAGCCCGCCCAGCATCGCCACCACGCCGCCGGCGGCCACGCAGACGATGATCGGCGGCCCAAGCGCGTTATCGAGGATGCCGGCGGTGTAGGCGCCCAGGCCGATCAGGAAGGTCGGGCCGAAATTCACCTCACCCG
>JAKADX010000084.1 GCA_021818505.1 Pseudomonadota bacterium | reverse complement strand
CTGGCGCGGCCCGAGTATCTCGAGGAGGTGCTGGCGCGCACGCCCATGCAGCGCATCGGCGAGCCGCACGAGGTGGCCGCGGCGGTGGCCTTCCTGTGCCTGCCGGCGGCCGGCTACATCACCGGCACGGTGCTGCCGGTGGACGGCGGATTCCTGCAGTACGGGTTCTGACGCGACGGGTTGACCGCGTGCGGTCGTCAATGCGGCGCGCCCCACAGGCGCTCGGCCGCTGCCGAAGTCATCGGGCGGCCGAGCAGGAATCCCTGCGCATAGCGGCAACCGAGCCGCCGGATCACGTCGAGCTGATCCTGCCGCTCGATGCCTTCGGCGATCGCCGCGAGATCGAGCGCCGCCGCCAGGGCGATGATGCTCTGCACGATGCTCCGGGACTGCGGGCTCGTCTCCAGTCGTTCGGTGAACGACCTGTCGATCTTCAGCGCATCGACCGGTAGCCGGTGCAGGTAACTCAGCGACGAGTAGCCGGTACCGAAATCGTCGACGTACAGCGCGATGCCCAGGGCCTTCAACTGGGTCAGAAAGGCGATGCCGCTGTCGATGTCGGTGATCAGCTGGCTCTCGGTGATCTCCATCGCCAGCGTCACCCCCTCGAGCCGCCCGCCCAGTCCGGCGAGCAGCTTCCCGGCGCGCTCGGGGAAGCCGGGATCGCGCAGCTGCCAGGGTGAGAGGTTCAGCGCGATGCGCAAATTCGTCGCGCCGGCACGCTGCCAGGCGAAGGCTTGTCGTGCGGCCGCGGCCAGTACCCATTCGCCGATCGGGCCGATCAAACCGCTGTTCTCCGCCACCGGGATGAATTTCGCCGGCGGAACCTCGCCGAGGTCCGGGCTGGTCCAGCGTGCCAGCGCCTCGAAGCCGCGCAGCTGCCCCGATACCACCTCGATGATCGGCTGGTAATGCAGCGCGAGTTCGCCGTTTTCGATGGCGTCGCGCAGGTACCGTTCCAGCTTGCGGTTTTCCTGCAGGGCGATATTGACTTCCGGCGCGAAAAACTGGAACGGCGCCGCCGCGTCGCGTGCCGCCAGCAGCGCGACCTGCGCCTTGTCGAGCAGGACCGCGGCCCGATCGCCGTCCGCCGGGAACACGGACACGCCCGCGCGCAGACTCGGCAGGGCGATTTCCGGATGCGCCTGCGCGGTGATGGCGCCGACGCGGTCGAGCATCTGCTGGCTGCGGCGTTGCGCGACGGCGACATCGTCGAGATCGACCAGGGCGATGGCGAAACGGGCGCCCGGCAGGCAGCCGATGACGTCGCTTTCGCGCAGCAGGGCGGCGATTTCGCGCCCGGTCTGCCGTAGAAAATCGTACGCGGCGTGCCAGCCGATCTGGGTGGTGATGCGCTGGAAACCCACGTCCAGCACGATCACCGCCAGCGACCGGCTGCGGCCGTGTGCGCTCGCGATGGCGTAGTCGAGGCGGTCTTCCAGCAGCGTCTGATTGGGCAGCCCGGTCACCGCATCGTGCGTGCTGGCGTGGGCCAGGGCCTGCTCGGTCGCGATCCGGTGCAATCCGAGCGCGGCATCCTGGGCCAGTTGCTCGAGCAGCCGCAGTTCCTCGGCCTCGAAGTAGTTTTCCTCGGCGGCATACAGGGCCAGCACCCGCTGCACGCTGTGCTCATCGAAAGACAGCGGAAATGCTGCCGCCGAACGTATGCCGAGACGCAGTCCGAGCGCGTGCCAGGCGGCGGTGATCGGATCCTGCATGAATCGGTTGACGACGGCGACGCGGCTCTCCCGCGCCGCCGTAACCGCAGGTCCCTTCGCCTCGGGCCGGGCGGTGTCGAGCGGCAGAGCAAGACTCGCGATGTGCTCGGTCCCGGATCCTGCCCAGCTCACCGGCTTGAGCACGCGCGTCACCGGATCGACTTCGCCGACCCACGCCAGCGGAAAGCCGCCGATTTCGACCACGATGCGGCAGGTTTCGTCGAGCAGATTCTTGGTGTCGGAAATGCGCAGGATCGCGCCGTTGATGGCGGTGAGAATGATGTAGATGCGATTCAGCCGCTCGATCTCGAGCATGTGGCGCTTGCGCTCTTCATCGCGGCGCTGCAGCTCGGCCGCCATGACATCGAAGGCCTCGGCTACGGCACCGATTTCGTCGCCGGCGACGGGCAATCCGGTACGCGCCGAGAGATCGCCTTCGGCCAGCCTACGCGCGGCCAGGCCGAGCGCTGCGGTCTTTTGCAGCAGCGGATGCACGCCGGCAGTCCAAGCCAGCGCAAGCACGCCCAGAAGTCCCAGCGCGGTGATGGTCAGGCTGTGGCGCAGCGCCAGCCAGGCCGGCCCGTACAGAACGTCGCGAGGCGACTGGATGATGACGAAACCGTTGCCGCTTTCGGCGGGCAAGCGTGCATAGGCCCAGAGGTCGGCCCCCGCCGCCTCCGGATGCACCTTGACGATGCCGGGAGCGATGGCGTCGGCCATGATCGCCGACCATCGGGCTTCCGGGATGCTCTGCCCGATCAGGCCGAGGTGATCGGGGGCGCTCGCCACGATGCGTCCGCGCCGGTCGGCGAGGGCGATGACCGAGCCCGCCGGCAGGCGCTTCAGTTCGGGTGCGGCGCTGAGCGCCTGCGCATTCAGGGCGACGAACGCGACCCGCCGCGTTTGCCGGGCATCGCGCGCAATTCTTTGCGCAACGACGATTCCGGGCACTGCGCCGAACCCGTCCATCTCGAGGTTGCCGACGACCGCAGCTTCGGTTGCGAGCGCCCGGAGGAAATAGTCACGGTCGCCCACGTACATCGGTTTCGCGTGCGGATCGGCGCTGCACTGGACATGGCCGTCCGCGTCGATGATGCCGATATCGGAAAACTCGGGATGTCGTTTCGCGATGGCCGCAAAAACGGCAGCGCAATCCAGCGGATCCTGCGCGGCCAACGGGATGATGAGCGAGAGCTCGAACTTGGCCTCGTCGAGGACGTCGTTGAAATCGTATTGAACGGCCGTCGTTGCGGACACGAGTTGTGAGCGGGCCTCTGCATCCGCCGCCCGCTTGGTGCTGTACGCGGTCCAGGCCGCGGCAAAGAATCCCGGCAGCGCCGCCAGGGCGACGAGTAACAGCAGGCGCAAGCGCAGGCTTTTGGTACCAAACGTCGGATGCAGCCTTCGTGTGTGCATGGGCGAAGTCTCTGCCGATGGGCACGTGCCGGCGGGTTCCGGACTCAGCATAGTCCCGGTTGCGCGCTGTTCGCAGGCGCGTCCCCGGGCGCTGCGACCACGATGCCGTTCTTTCCGGCCGCCTTGGCCCTGAGCAGGGCGGTGTCGGCGGCATCGAACAATTCGTGCAGGGTCGCGCCGTGGTTTGGATAGACGGCAATCCCGATCGACACCGTGATCGATGCAATCGACTGGTGGCGGACCAGTTCGGGATGCCGGACGATGCGCTCGTGCAGACGCCGGGCGGTTTCCAGCGCCTGGGCTTGATCCAGATCGGGCAGCAGCACGACGAACTCGTCGCCGCCGAAGCGCGCGCTGATGTCGGCGCCGCGCAACGTGTCCGCCAGCACGCCGGCGACGGCGCACAGGACGCGATCGCCCGCGGCATGACCGATGCGGTCGTTGACCGCCTTGAGGTTGTCGACGTCGAGCGCCAGCAGGGCGAAGGCTGCTCTCTCCCGTCGGGCGATCTCGATCTGGCGACCGGCCAGATCGTTGAACAGATCGCGCTGATAGAGGTCCGTGAGCGGATCGCGGAAGGCCACGCTGGTGACCGCGGTGACGGCCTTGCCGAGATCGCGGACCAGCAGGGCCGAGACCGCCGTGACGGCGAGGAGACTGCACCAGAACTCGAACGGCTCGTGGTCCCGCAGCACCAGCGTGACGTGGCCGATCACGAGACCGCCGGTCACCGCCAGGGCGATCAGCAGCAGGTACAGGAGTCCGCGCCGGACCGGGTGCAGGAACAGGACCAGCGGCGGCAGCACGAAGGCCCAGGAAATGCCGGTGTGATGATAGATCTGGATCATGACGAAGGCGGCCAGCAGAACCACCAGGTTGTGGCTGGCCAGCAGACTGCGTCGCCGGCGGACCAGCAGCGCGTTGGCGAAGCAGCCGGCGGCGACCAACACCGACGCCGCGAGCCACCGGCCGCCGTCCTCCGCAGGATCGGCAAGGGGCTCGATAAGCGAGGCGACCCCCACCATCAGCGAAAGAAAGAAGCACAGGCCCTCGCGGTGGTTCCTGAGCGCGGCATCGATCTCCGACAGGCGTCCGACCTGCCTGAATGTACCGGGGGTTTCAGGACGCGGACGGTCTCGGGTCTCGCTGCGGGGATCCGAGGGGGAAGCGTTGTCGATCGGATTCGTCACGGGAGGTCTCTATCGGCGGTTATAGAAACCAAGCAAGTTCCGTGCCGCAATGGCCAATGCCCGACCGGGCGCACGCGGGTGGAAACGAACCCAGTCTGTCGGGTCGTGCGTGGTCGAATCCCGTTCCTGCGTCGCCGCCCGCGTGGCGTCCGCGGCGCGGGCGCGCTGCACGGCGGGCCGCGTGGCGACGCGATCGATGCAGGCGGCGGATCAGCGGCAACTCGGGGGACCAGCTTGCACTGCGTGGCCCCGCTCAGTGCGGTGCACCACGGCACGTCGGCCGAGGTGAACCGCTCGCTCAGCAGCCACGGCCCGTGCTCAGGGTGCCGCCCTCGATCAGGTGCCGGCAGCTTAGTGCGGCGCTGCGGCGGCCGGCGTCGGCGTGGTCTTGGGCCGCGGATTGAATTGCGGCGGCAGTGCGGTGGTGATGCCGAGCTGGCGATCGACCGGCACGATGCCCAGCGCCTTGCAGTCCAGCCCCAGCGCGCCGGGCAGTTGCTCGGTCCACGCCCGCGGCACTTCGGCGTAGGACGCCGGCAGCGGCGTCGCCTTGCCGGTCAGACGCGCCGGATCAAAGGCACCCAGCAAGTCGGTCACATCGGGCGTCAGCGCGTCCTCGGGACCCAGCCCGCGCAGGTGGAAACGCAGCTCGCCCAGCTTGCGGCCCTCGAGTTCGTCGGGCAGCGTGGCCAGCGGCGGCAGGTCGAACACGCGATCGACGAACTTGACCACCGAGGCGGTGTTGCCCGGCGCGTGCACCACCGCGTGCACGCGGGCATACGGCGAGATCAGCAGCAGCGGCACGCGCGGGCCGTTGCCCAGCCAGCGGCCGTCCGGGCCGCGCGCACGCTGCGGCGGCGGCACGTGGTCGTAGTCGCCCTCGCTGTCGTCCCAGGTGACGATGATCGCGCTGTGCTTCCAGTACCGGCTGGCGGCGATGGCGTTGATCGCGCGCGCGACCAGGATCTCGCTGATCTGCGCGTCGGAATACTGCGGGTGGTCGTCGTCGCCGAGAAAGCGCGCCTGCACGCGCGGATCGGGGTCGGCGGGTTTCAGTCCGAAGCCGTTGCGATAGCCGCCCTTGATGTAGAACACGCCGCCCGCGGCCGGCAGACGTCCCTTGCGCACGTCGGCGAAGAAACGCGACAGGTCGGCCAGGTGCGCACGCAGCGCCGGATTGTTGGCGATGTAACCGAAGTACTGCGGCCCATTGTGGTGGGTGACATACGAGGCGTGCCGGCCCTCGGCGTCCTCGGGATCGGCGCCCGCGGGTGTCGGCGCGCCGTAGCCCTCCTGGTACCAGCGCCAGTCCACCGCGCGCTGGCCGCGCCGGCCGATCGCGGTGATGTCGGCATGCAGGTCGCGCAGATCTCCGGCAGGCCGCCGGTCCTGGCGCGCGACTGCCGGCAGGCTGCCGCCCTGCAGGGTCAGCGGCAGGCTGGCGAAAGTGAGGTTGCGCTGCACGTCGGCGCGGTTTTTCGCGGTCTTGGCGTAGTCGTGCGGGTTGTAGGGCATGCGTTGCGCGGGCGGCGTGGGGTCGTAGGGCGAGCCCCAGAACGGGTTGGAGTCGTTGACCACCGGCACGCCCGGCCCCTTGGCGCCGTCGCCCTTGAAGGCCTCATCGGGATGCCGCGCCCACTGCGTCACGCCGGTCTGCGCGGCGATGATGCTGAGGTTGCCCGGCGTGGATGGCCCGGCGATGGTCTGGAA
>JAKADX010000047.1 GCA_021818505.1 Pseudomonadota bacterium | reverse complement strand
GCGTCGGCGAAGACGGCCGGAACGGAGAAACGCCGCTCGACCGAACCGAGAAACACCGTCACGATGGGCGTGACGGCAACCCGCGACTCTATTTCTGACTGGAGGGAAGTCGGGGCTCAGGTCACCGAGTTATGCCTTCGATGCTGTCGCATGCCTGCCGGGAGTGGCCGACGAGTAGATCGCCTGCGAGGTGAAAAAGACGCCAGCGGAGGTCGGAAAGCTGCTCCGCGACATGCAGGAATTTTGCGCGTCAGACACCAACGCCACCAATGCCGATGAGTGCAAGGGCAGCAAACTCAACGCGTACAGAAAAGTCTGCAGGCTACGGCAACGCCGCGCCCCGATCTTCTGGGCGGTAGGGCCGCGCGGGGTGAGCAACGTCTTTCGGGTTTCATACCGGCAGGACGGCAGCCTCGGCCTTGCGCCGGAGAACGAGAAGGCACTTGTGTTTCCCGGGGCTTGAGGCGCTGCAACGACGCAAAGAGATCTTCATGGGGTCCGGTACCGAGCAGGGGGCATGAGGCTCGCTATGTCTGCTCGGGGGCATGGAATGCATCTGAATGCCACGAGCGTCGCACCATCGCGCCCTGCCGTGAGCACACGTCCTTCAGCCAAAGCCGACGCCCCTCCTATCTATCACGCCGACCGCCCGCCGGCCCGCACCGCATCCACGCTCCAAACCCCACCCCCCGCCGCGGCGAGGTAAAGGAAGATGAAGCAGAACAGGATCGCCCCATCGCCGCCGTTCAGCGCCGGCCAGAAGCTGCGGGGCGCGTGGACCATGAAATAGCCGATCGCCATCTCGCCCGACATGATGAAGGCGGCGGGGCGGGTGAGCAGGCCGAGGGTCACCAGGATGCCGCCGACGACCTCGATGATGCCGGCGAAGAACAGCAGCGAGCCGACCGGGGCGTGCATCCCGCCGGGCAGGCCGGTCGGGAAGCTGATGAGCTTCTGCAACCCGTGCTCCAGGAACAGCAGGCCGGCGAAGATGCGCAGCAGGCTGAGCGCGCGCGGGGCCCAGGTGGTGGCGATGGTGTCCATCGGTCGGCTCCCTCGTGGCGGTGTCGTTACGGCGGGCGCATCCTGCGTCCGAGCCGCGCCCTTCCGCAAGACGGCCCGGCGGTGTAGAGGCGCGCGCCATGACCGCCCCCTATCGCAGCGCCGCGTTCGCGGCGGAGGATGCGGCGCCGATCGTGCTGGCGCTGCCGAAGGGCCGCATCCTCAAGGAATGCGGGCCGCTGCTGGCGCGTGCGGGCATCGCGCCTGCGCCCGACTACATGGACGAGGACAGCCGCCGCCTGCGCTTCCCGACCGACGATCCGGGGCTGGAGGTGGTGCGGGTGCGGCCGTTCGATGTCGCGACCTTCGTCGCCTTCGGCGCGGCGCAGATCGGGTTTTGCGGCGCCGATGTGCTGATGGAGTTCGATTACCCGGAGATTTACGCCCCGCTCGATCTGGGCATCGGCGCCTGCCGCATCTCGGTGGCCGAACCGGCGGCGACCGCGGGCAGCGATGATCCGCGCACCTGGTCGCGGGTGCGGGTGGCGACGAAATATCCGTCGGTCGCCCGCCGCCACTACGCCGCGCGCGGCATCCAGGCGGAGGTAGTGCATCTGAACGGGGCGATGGAGCTGGCGCCGAGTCTCGGGCTGTCGCGCCTGATCGTCGATCTGGTCGCGACCGGATCGACGCTGAAGGCCAACGGGCTGGTGGAGACCGAGGTGATCGCGCACATCACCAGCCGCCTGATCGTCAACCGCACCGCGCTGAAAACCCGCCCCGAGGCGATCGGCGCCTGGATCGCGCGGTTCCGGGCGGCGCTGGGATGAGGCGGCTGGCGACCACCGAGGCCGGGTTCGCGCGCGACTTCGCCGCCCTGCTGGCGGATCGCGACGCGCCCGCCGACGTGCGCGAGGACGTGGCGGCGATCATTGCCGACGTGCGCGAGCGCGGCGATGCGGCGCTGATCGAGCTGACGGCGCGGCTCGATCACCTCGACCTCGACGCCGACCGGCTGCGGCTGACGGCCGAGGAGATCGACGCGGCGGTGGCTTCGGTGCCGGCGGACCTGCACGAAGCCCTCGACCTCGCCGCGACGCGGATCGAGGCGTTCCACCGCGCGCAGATGCCGCGCGACCTGGAGGTGGCCGATACGGCCGGGCTGCGGCTGGGGATGCGCTGGACGGCGCTGGACTCGGTGGGGCTGTACGTGCCGGGGGGCAAGGCGGCCTATCCGTCCTCGGTGCTGATGAACGCGATCCCGGCGCGCGTGGCGGGTGTCGGGCGGCTGGCGATGTGCGTGCCGAGCCCGGCCGGGGCGCTCAACCCGCTGGTGCTGGCGGCGGCGCGGCGGGCGGGGGTCGCGGAAATCTACCGCATCGGCGGGGCGCAGGCGGTGGCGGCGCTGGCGTTCGGCACCGCGACGGTGGCGCCGGTCGATCGCATCGTCGGCCCCGGCAACGCCTATGTCGCCGAGGCCAAGCGGCAGGTCTATGGCCGCGTCGGCATCGACAGCATCGCCGGGCCGTCGGAGGTCGTGGTGCTCGCGGGGGCCGAAAACGATCCGCGGCGCGTGGCGGTCGATCTGCTGGCACAGGCCGAGCATGACGAGGCGGCGCAGGCCATTCTGATCACCGACGATGCGGCGTTTGCCGATGCGGTGGCGGACGCGGTGGCGAGTGAGCTGCCGACGCTGCCGCGCGCTGCGATCGCGGGTGCTTCCTGGCGCGACCACGGCGCGATCATCATCGTGCGCGACTGGGCGGAGGCGGTGGGGCTCGTGGACCGGCTGGCGCCGGAGCATCTGCAGATCATGACGCCGGACCCGGAGGCGCTGTTCGCGCGCGTCCGCCATGCCGGCGCGGCGTTCCTCGGCGCGTTCTGTCCCGAGGCGGTGGGCGATTACGTCGCCGGGCCGAACCACGTGCTGCCGACCGGGCGCACGGCGCGGTTCGCCTCGGGCCTGTCGGTGTACGACTTCCTCAAGCGCACCACCTGGGTCGCGGCCGACGCGGCGGCGCTGGGGCGGGTCGGGCCGGCGGCGGTGGCGCTGGCGGAGGCGGAGGGGTTGCAGGCGCACGCGCGCAGCGTGGCGCTGCGTCTGGGGCAGGGCGGGGGGCAGGGCGGGGCAGCTTGACCGGCGCGCCGCGGGTCCGCATGTTCCGCGCCATGGTGCCGACCGGCAAAGAGGTGTGATGTCGAAAGAAGACATGATCGAGTTCAGCGGCACGGTGACGGAGCTGCTGCCCAACGCCATGTTCCGCGTGAAGCTGGACAACGAGCACGTCATCCTGGCGCACACCAGCGGCAAGATGCGCAAGAACCGCATCCGCGTGCTGGCCGGCGACCGCGTCAATGTCGAGATGACGCCGTACGACCTCACCAAGGGCCGGATCACGTTCCGGTACAAGTAGCGGGTCGCTCCGAGTGAGCGAGGCACGGCCGCGGCTGATCCTCGCCTCCGCCAGCCCGCGCCGGCGCGATCTGCTGGCGCAGATCGGGGTGGTTCCCGACGCGACGCTTTCCACCGATATCGACGAGACCCCCCGCCGCGACGAATTGCCGCGCGCGCTGGCGCAGCGCCTGGCCCGGGCCAAGGCCGAGGCCGCCGCGACCGAGGGCGCCTTCGTGCTCGCCGCCGACACGGTGGTCGCGGTCGGGCGGCGCATTCTGCCCAAGGCGGAGACGGAGGATCAGGCGCGGGCGTGTCTCGCGCTGCTGTCCGGCCGGCGGCACCGCGTGCTGAGTGCGGTGGTGCTGCGCGCGCCGGACGGGCGGCAGGCGGAACGGCTGGCGGAGACGGCGGTGACCTTCGCGCGGCTGACCCCGGCGCAGATCCGCGCCTATCTTGCGTGCGGCGAGTGGCACGGCAAGGCCGGCGGGTATGCGATCCAGGGGCGGATCGCGGCGCATGTGCGCTTCCTCGGTGGCAGCTATTCCGGCGTGGTCGGGCTGCCGCTGTTCGAGACGGCGCAGTTGCTGCGCGGCCTCGGCTATCCGCTGCCATGAGGCTGCTCGCCTCGGCCGGTCCCGGCGAGGTGCGCGTGGCGGCGGTGGATGCGGACGGGCTGCTGGATTACGCGCTGTGGCGGCCCGGCGCGCCGGACGGCGTGGGCGACCTGCATCGCGGGCGGATCGTCGCGCGCGTCCCCGCGCTGGCGGGCGCGTTCGTGGCGATCGCGGGGGCCGAAGGGTTCCTGCCCGACAGCGCCGGCGGCGCGCGGGCGACCGAGGGGCAGATCATCGCCGTGCGCGTCACCCGCGCCGCCCAGGGCGGCAAGGGGCCGCGGCTGGCGGCAGCGCCCGACGCCGCTCCCGGCGGCGGGCCGCCGGCCCTGCTCGGTCGCGGACCGGACGCGGTGCGGCGGCTTGCGGCCCTGCATCCCGGCGCGCCGGTACTGGCCGATGACGCCGCCCTGGTCGCGGCGCTGCGGCCGACGCTGGGGGCGCGGATCGGCCTGACGGCCCGCGCCTTCGACGACGACACCGAGGCCGCCGTGGCGGCGCTGGCCGAGCCGGTCTGCGATCTGCCCGGCGGCCTGCGATTGGGCGTCTATCCGACACCGGCGCTGACCGCACTCGACGTCGATCTGGGTGCGGCATCGGGCGAGCGGGGGGCCAAGGGGGCGGTGCATCTGGCGCGCAACCGCGCGGCGCTGCCGGCGATCGCGCGGCAGATCCGGCTGCGCAACCTCTCCGGCGCCATTCTGGTCGATCTGGCCGGCCTGTCGCCGCGCCGGCGGGCGGCGCTCGGCGCGGATTTCGCCGCGGCCCTTGCGGCCGATCCGCTGCATCCCCGCTTCCTCGGCTTCTCGGCGCTGGGGCTGGCGGAAATCCTGCGTCCGCGGGTGCATCCGCCGCTGCACGAACTGCTCGCCGGCCCGCACGCCGCGGGGCTGACGGCGCTGCGTCAGCTAGCGCGTGAGATCGCCGCCCGGCCGGGCTGGCGGCCCGCGCTCGCCGCCGCCCCGGCGATCGTGGACGCGCTGGCGCACGACGCGGCGGCGCTGGCGGACCTCAGGCGCCGCGCAGGACAAGACGCTACACTGCGCGCGGACCCGGCGCTGGCCCCGCGTGGCTGGCGCATCGAGGAGTGAGCCGCGTGCCCGACCCCACCTGTCCGATCTGCGGCAAGCCTGCCGCGCCCGCCCTGCGCCCGTTCTGCTCGCGCCGCTGCGCCGATATCGATCTCGGCCGCTGGTTCGGCGAACGCTACGCCATCCCCGCCGAGCCGGTGCCGGAACGGGACGAGGAGCCATGACGCCCGACCTGGATGCGGTCATCGTCGGCGCGGGAGTCGCGGGACTCGCGGCGGCGGCTTCGCTGCGGCGCGCGGGGGCGCGCTGCGCGGTGCTGGAGGCGCTGCCGCGGGTCGGCGGGCGCGCCTTCACCGACCATCCGGCCGCCCTCGGCGGCGCGGCATTCGACCACGGCGCGGGCTGGCTGCATGCCGCCGAGCGCAATCCGCTGGCGCCGCTGGCGCGCGCGGCGGGGATCGCGCTGCACGACACCAGCGGCGACTGGACGCGCCAGGTGATGATCGGCGGCCGCCGCGCCGAGGCCGCTGAACTTGACGCCTACGACGCCACCTGGGCGCGATTCGAGGCAGTGGCGCGCGCGCGGGCCGCGTCCGGCCCGGACATGAGCGTGGACGACGCTGTGGCGGAGCTGCACGGCGACCCGTGGCTACCCTGCGTGGCGGCCTGGGAGGCGACGCTGATCGCCGCCGCGGACCCGCGCGATCTGTCGGTGCAGGACTGGCACCTCAACGAACTCTCCGGCGGCAACCTGCGGGTCGAGGGTGGGCTGGGGGCGATGGTCGCGCGCGTCCTGGCCGCGCCGGACGCGGAGCTGCGGCTGGGCTGCGCGGTGCGCGGCATCGCCTGGGACCGGCCCGGCGGCGCGGTCGAGGTCGCGACGGCGGAGGGGACGCTGACCGCGCGCGCCGCGATCGTCACCGTCTCGACCGGCGTGCTGCGCGCGGGCGGGATCGGATTTGCCCCGGCGCTGCCGGACGAGCGGCGCGCGGCGCTGGACGGGCTGCCGATGGGGCTCTTGAGCAAAGTGGCGTTCCGCGTCACCGGCCTCGACCGGCCGGACCTGCCCGCGCGCATGTCGATCTATCGCCGCCTCGCCGACCCGGCGGAGCCGGCGATCTTCTTTTCGCGCTGGCCGTCGCAGCCGGAGCTTGTCGTCGGCTTCTTCGGCGGCCGGGCGGCCTGGGCGCTGGCGGCGCAGGGCACCGCGGCGACCGCTGATTTCGCCCGCGCCGAACTCGCCCGCCTGCTCGGCCCGCGCGAGGCTGCCGCTTGCGCAGGCGAGGCGGTGGTGACGCAATGGGGCACCGAGCCCGCTTTCCTCGGCGCCTATGCCTATGCCCGGCCGGGCTGCATGGCCGCCCGCGCGGCGATGGACGCGCCGCTGGCCGGGCGGCTGTGGTTCGCGGGCGAAGCATGGTGCATGGACGGGCTGGCCGGCACCGTGGGCGGCGCGTTCCTCTCGGGCGAGCGGGCGGCGGCCGGGGTGGTGGACGCGCTCGGCCTCAGGCGGCCGCGCTGACCTGCAACTCGCCCAAATAGGCCTCGCGGATCGCGGGGTTCTCGCGCAGCTTGGCCGCCTCGCCCGACAGCACCACCTGCCCGGTCTGGAGCACGTAGGCACGGTGCGCGATCGAGAGTGCCATCGCGGCGTTCTGCTCGACCATGAAGATCGTGGTGCCCTGGCGGTTGATCTGCTGGATGATGTCGAACACCTGCTCGACCAGCAGCGGCGAGAGGCCCATCGACGGTTCATCCATGCAGATCAGGCGCGGGCGCGCCATCAGCGCGCGTCCGATCGCCACCATCTGCTGCTCACCGCCCGACAGCGTGCCGGCGATCTGCCCGCGCCGTTCCTTCATGCGGGGGAAAAGTTCATAGACGCGCTCAAGGTCTTCGGCGAGTTCCGGGCCGCGTTTGCGGGTGTAGGCGCCGAGTTCCAGGTTCTCCAGCACCGTCATGCGCGGGAACAGCCGCCGCGCCTCCAGCACCGGCGCGATGCCGCGCTTGACGCGCTCGGCGGTGCGCAGCCGCTCGATCGGCTGGCCCTCGAAGATCACGCTGCCGCTGGTCGGGCGCACCACGCCCATGATGGTCTTCATGGTCGTCGATTTGCCGCAGGCATTGCCACCGAGCAGGGCGACAATCTCGCCGCGTCCGATTTCGTAGCTCACGTCCTTGAGCACGTGCAGGTCGCCGTAATGCGTGTTGACGCCACGGAACTCCAGCAGCAGGCCAAGCTCACGCTGCATCGAGCGCCTCCCGTGCCGCGCGACCGAGATAGGCGCGCAGCACCTCCTCATTGCGGCGCACCTGATCGGGCCGTCCCTCGGCCAGTTTCTCGCCGTGGTCGAGCACGACCACCGTGTCGGCCAGTTGCGTCACCACATCAAGCTTGTGTTCGATAATCAGGATGGTCAGGCCGAGCGCGTGCAGGCTTTTGATCTGTTCGGCGAGTTCCAGTGTCTCGGCGGGATTCATCCCCGCCGTCGGCTCATCCAGCAGCAGCAGCTGCGGCTGACTGGCCAGCGCGCGCGCGATCTCGACCCGGCGGCGGTTGGCGTAGGAAAGCGAGGAGACCGGCTGCGCGATGCGCGGTGCCAGCCGGTTGCCGAACAGCGCCACGATGTCGGTCGCGCGCATCACCGCGGCACGTTCCTCCGCCCGCGTACCCGGCGGGCGCAGCACCGCGCGCAGCGGTCCGGCGGTCAGCCGCGCGTGCTGGCCAATCAGTACGTTGTCCAGCACCGAGAGATTCGCAAACAGCCGGATGTTCTGGAACGTGCGCGCCAGACCCCGCGCCAGGATGCGGTGAGGCGGCAGGCCGAGGATCTCCCGACCGGCGAAGCGGATGCTGCCGCTCTCGGCCGGGACGAGGCCGGTGATGGCATTGAACAATGTGGATTTGCCCGAGCCGTTCGGCCCGATTACCGCGACGACGCTGCCCGCCGGCACCGTCAGATCAACCGCGTTCAGCGCGAGCAGTCCGCCGAAGCGTACGGTGATGCCGCGCACTTCCAGAAGATTGCCCGCGGGGTCCGCCGGAATCCCCAGCGCCCGCTCGGCCAGCGCGCGATCGAAGCCGCCGCGCGCCACGCCCTGGACGTGCTGTGCCGAGAAACTGAGAGCCGCCGTGCGCTGCGTCGCGGGGATCAGTCCGTCGCGGCGGAACAGCATCATCAGGACCAGCAGGATGCCGAAGATGAGTTCGATCGAGCGGGCGAGATCGACCTGCTGCATCCAGTCGCTGCCGATCGCGGCACCCAACATGTGCAGCCAGTCGGTCAGGTCTGGCAGGAACCACGATTGCAGCAGGCTGAGCAGCACCGCGCCGACCACCACGCCCCACACGCTGCCCATGCCGCCCAGCACGACCATGACCAGGATCATCACCGAGACCGGGAAGCCGAACATGTCCGGTGTCGCGGTCTGCAACTTGGCGATGTAGAACACGCCGACCGCGCCGGCGAAGGCGGCGCCGATGGCAAAGGCGAGCAGCTTGAAGCGGGTGCGGTCGACCCCCATCGCACTCGCCGCCGTCTCGTCCTCGCGCACCGCCATCCAGGCGCGGCCGACGCGCGAATCGCGCAGGCGGAAACTGGCGAACATCAGCAGCGCCACCAGCGCGAGGCCGACATAGTAATAAGGCGTGGCCTGCACGGTGAAGTTGTACCCGAACAACGTCGGCGCCTGCACCCCGTTCAGCCCGGCGGCGCCGTTGGTGACGCTGGGCGTGTTGCGCGCCACGATCGGCACGATTTCCCCGAATCCGAGCGTGACGATGGCGAGGTAGTCGCCGCGCAGCCGCAGCGTCGGCGCGCCGAACAGCACGCCGAAGAACGCCGTCACCAGTGCCGCCAGCGGCAAAGCGAGCCAGAACGACAGCGTGAAATGCACCAGGTCAGGCCCGCCCTGGTTGATCTTCTGCACCAGACCGAGCAATGCGAAGGGTTGCCAGAAGCCTGACCAGTGCGGCATCACCTGAAACGAGGTGAACACCCCATAGACATAGGCGCCGATCGCGAAGAACGCGGCGTAGCCGAGGTCGAGCAGCCCGGCGAAGCCGACGACGATGTTCAGCCCCAGCGCGAGCGACGCATAGGCGGCGGCGTTCGCCAGGCTGTCGATGTCGGCGTCATTGCCCTCCACATAAGGGAACAGCAGCAACACCACGATCAGCAGCAGAAGCCCGCCGCGCCGCACCGGCGCCGACGTCACGGCCGCGCGCCAGCGCGGAACTGTCACGACGCCGCTCATGACTTGTTCGGCGCCACGCGCCCGAGCAGGCCGGCCGGTCGGAACACCAGCACCAGCACCAGAATCGAGAAGATGATGACGTCCGCCCAGGAGGCCGAGACCAGTTGTCCGCCCATCGCCTCGATCAGTCCGATGATGATGCCGCCCAGCATCGCCCCCGGCACGTTGCCGATGCCGCCGAGCACGGCGGCGGTGAAGGCGCGCAGGCCGGCGGTGAAGCCGATGATGTAGCTGGTGAAGTTGTAGTAGAGGCCGAACATCAGCCCGCCCGCGCCGGCCAGCGCCGAGCCGAGGAAGAACGCCAGGATGATGACGCGGTCCACCTCGATGCCCATCATGCGCGCCGCTTCCGGATCCTGCGCGGTCGCGCGCATCGCCTTGCCCATGCGCGTGAACTGCACGAACCAGGTCAGCGCGGCCATCAGCACCAGCGAGACGATCCAGATCAGCACCTCGCGCAGCCGCAGCACCGCCCCGCCGATCGGCAGCGCCAGCGCCGGCAGCGGCGAAGGAAAGTTCTTGCTGTCCGCGCCGAGCCCGAGCAGCACGACGTTGAACAGGATGTACGACACGCCGATCGTCGTGATCATCGCCGCCGGTCCGCGCACGTTGCGCAGCGGCTTGAGCGCGATGCGCTCGATGGCCACGCCGAGCAGCCCGGATGCGACCATTGTCACCGCGAGCGTACCGAGCAGCACCGCGCCGAGGGCAAGGCCGGCGAGCGGCGGCGCGTTCGGCGTCACGCCGAACAGGTTCAGCGCGCCGAGAGCGACGAAGGAGCCGACCATGAAGACGTTGAAGTGGGCGAAGTTGATCAGCTCCAGGATGCCGTAGACCAGCGTGAAGCCGAGAGCCAGCAGCGCATACATTGCGCCGAGACTGAGGCCGTTGATGAGCTGCTGGAGATAGACGTCGGTGAGCGTCATCGCCGCCCACCGCCCGCCGCCGTGGCGGGACGCCGCCGCGCGGCGGCGTCCCGGTGGATCACGCGGCGCATCCCGCGATGCGCCGGCGTCAGGACTGCGGCGCCACGCCGATGTACTTGAACAGGTGGATCATGTCGTCGGCCGGATAGGCCTTGTCCTGATGCACCTGGAACACCGCGATGACGCGGTCCTTGATATCGCCGTTGTCATCGAACGAGACCGGACCTTGCAGCGTCTTGACGTTGGCAGATTGGATGGCGTCGCGCACGGCGCTGCGGGTCACCGGCTTGCCGCTCGCCTTCACGCGCTTGACCGCGTCGATGATGACCAGCGTCCCGTCATAGGCAGTGATCGCGTAATCGTCCGGCAGCACGTTGAATTTCGCCTTGTACGCGGCGACCCAGGGCTGTGCCGTCGGGTCCTCGGTGACATGGGGCGAGGCATTGGTGCAGTACCAGCCTTCAGCGGCGGGGAATCCGGCGGCGGTCAGCATCTCCGGCGTGATCAGCCCGTCGCCGCCGCCCTTGGGCATGGCGTGCGGCAGAATCTCGTAGGCTTCCTTGACCAGCTTCACGCCCGCCTGCATCACGCCGCCATAATAGAGGCTGTCGGGATTGAGCTGCTTGATCTTGGTGAGCACGGAGGAATAGTCGGCGGCCTTCGGGTCGATCTTGTCGCGCCCGAGGACCTTGATGCCGTCCTTCTCCGCCTGCGCCTGGAAGGCGTTGGCCAGGCCTTCGCCGTACGCGCCGGTGTCGTCGAGGACATAGACCGACTTCACCTTCAGCACGCTGGCATAGAAGTTCGCCATGTATGGGCCCTGATAGGCGTCGGTCGCCACGGTGCGGAAATAGATCGCCTTGCCGGCCGGGCGGTATTGCTGCGCGAATTTCGGGTCGGTGATGTCGGGATTGGTCGAGGACGGGGTGATGGTGGCGAGGTCACCCCAGCTCAGGATCGGCGCCATCGCCTTGCCCACCCCTGACATCTGCGGCCCGATCGCCGCCATCACCTGGTGGTCGGCGACCATCTTGCGCGCGTTGATGGCCCCTTGCGCCGGATCATACTGGCCGGCCGTGGCGGTGCCGTCGTCGAGCACCATCGCCTCGAACTTCACGCCGGGCACGGCATGTTTCGCGTTGGCCTCGTCGATCGCCATGACGGCGCCGTTCTTGACCAGCAGCGCCGACTGCGCGTCCCCGCCGGTCAGCGAGGCGTCGATGCCGATCTTCACCACCTGCTCGGCGGCACTTGCCGGCCCGGCAAGCGCCACGCCGGCGAGCAGCGACAATGCCGAAGCGGCAAGCAGGGCGGAACGACGGGTCATCATTGCGGCAGGTCTCCCCTTATTGCGCCGGTGGGATGCCGGCGGCGGCAGCATGGCCCCGGCATGTGCGGCTGGCAAGCCTGCTCCGCGCCTCCTGCAACCATCTTGCGCAACCGCGGCGCGTCGGCGTGGATTGCGCGGCAATAACGAAAGGCCGAAGCGATGGCAGGATGGCTGCGCGGCGCGGCGATCGCGGCGCTCTCTCTGCTCGGCGGCTGCGGAGTGGCGGCCGCGCCATGCCGGGTGTCCTCGGCGGCGCTGAAGATGGTGCCGCTGGTCGGCCACGTCGCCGCCACGCCGACCGACGCCTGTGCGGACGTGATCGACCCGGGCTGACCCGTCAGCCGAGCACGCGAGCCGCCTGCAGCAGATCGGCCGGCTCGTTCACATTCAGGAACGGGTCCGCCGGCGCGGCGGCGAATTCGACGGCGGTGACGCCGTGCGCGGCGGCGAACGCCTCGACACTGCGCACGCCGGAGGCAAGGGCATCCGCGAGCGGGTCGGCGAGCGTCACCGGCCACAGCGCCACCACCGGGTGCCGCTGCCCCGCAGAGGCGGCGCAGGCGATCGCGGTGCCGGCCTGCACGCGCGCCTGTTGCAGCCGCTGCACCAGGTCGGGCGGCAGCAGCGGCGTGTCGGTCGGCACCGAGAGCAGCAGCGCCGCACCCGGCTGGGTCTGGCGCGCCCAGCGCAGACCGGCGAGAATTCCAGCGAGCGGACCCGGATTGTCCGGCACCGGGTCCGCCAGCACCGGAAGCCCCCAGTGCAGGAAACGGCGCGCGTCGCCATTGGCGTTGATCGCGATCGCCCCGACCTGCGGGCGGATCGCATCCAGCACATGATCGAGCATCGGACGCCGCCGCAGCCGCAGCAGCCCCTTGTCGCCCCCGCCCATCCGGCGCGCCAGCCCGCCGGCCAGCACCACGGCAACCGGCCGCCCGTCCGGGGTCATGGCGCGATGCGCCCCCGCGCCTGGACAAGCCCCGCGGCTGCGCCATCTCTGCGCCAGCGCGGGAGGCGGTCATGGCGATGCAGGTGGCGACGCAACTGGCGACCCTGGCGGGCGGGTGCTTCTGGTGTCTGGAGGCGGTGTATCTGGAATTGCGCGGCGTGGAGCGCGTCGAGTCGGGCTATTCCGGCGGCCATGTCCACAATCCCAGCTACGAGCAGGTCTGCACCGGCACCACCGGCCATGCCGAGGTGGTGCAGGTGACCTTCGATCCCGCCGCGATCGGCTTCGACGATCTGCTGCGCGTGTTCTTCACCATTCATGATCCGACCACTCTCAACCGCCAGGGTAACGATGTCGGCCCGCAGTACCGCAGTGCCATCTTCGTCCACGACGAAGCCCAGCGCGAGACCGCCGCGCGCGTCGTCGCCGAAATCGCGGAGGCGGGCCTCTGGCCCGGACCGATCGTCACCGAGATCGCGCCCTTCGTCGCCTTCTATCCTGCGGGCCCGGAACACGCCGATTATTTCGCGCGCAATCCCTGGAGCGGATACTGCCGCGCCGTGATCGCGCCGAAGGTGCTGAAGTTCCGCAAGAGCTTCGCCGACCGCCTGCGCCGTGCCGGCGCCGCATGAGGCGAACGCGGCGCGCCGATGATCGGGTCGCCGCCGACGGATGCCCTCGATAGCCGCCGCAGCGGTTTCATGCGCTTTCCTCCGTGGTCGATCGTCGCGCCACGCGGCACCGCGACGTGCATGGCGCGCTCATCTCTCCGGCCCGAGGACAGCGCGCGCCGCGACGCCGTGTTCCGCGCCGCGCGATGGTTTGCGGTCAACTCGCCACGATTGCGGGCGCACGAAGATCGAGGCCAACCCAACGAACCTGCGAGGCCGCGTGACGTTTATTCGCGCAACAGGGAAGCCGGCCGGGGGACTTCGTCATGGAACTGGTCGATACGATGGTCGCGGAGCTTGCCCATGCGACCCGCGCCGCGCGCCATCGGCAGTCGCAGCTGGTGGAGGCGCTGATCGGCACGGCGCACGCACCGGACGGCGGGCTGCGCTGGCTGCTGTCCCGACTGGAGCAGGCGGGGCATGGTCGTGCAGTGCGCTCCTGGACCGCCCCCGGCGCGTGCTGCCGGATTTCGCCGCAGCAGATGCACGCGGCCCTCGGGGACGCCGAGGTGGAGCGCATGGCCGGCCGCGCCGGCCTGACCGGCGACGAGCTGACCGCGGCACTCAGCCAGCACCTGCCAGGGATCGTGTCGCGGCTGGCTCGCCAGGCGCCGACCCAGCCGAACTGACGGACGTGGGCGGGCGCAGCAGCGCGCCGACCCGGGCGAGCAACTCCGCCGCCTTGAACGGCTTGTTCAGCACCGGCAGATCGCCGGGGGAATCGTCGTCCCCATCGGTCGCCCCGGCGGCGTAGCCGGTCGCGATCAGGATCAGCAGGTCCGGATAAAGCTGCCGCGCCGCCGCCGCCAGTTGCAGCCCGTTCAGTCCCGGCATCCCAAGATCGGCGATCAGCAGGTCGGGCGGTGGACCGCGGCGCAGCATCTCCAGCGCCTCGGCACCATCAGCGGCCCGCCGCACGGCATAGCCGCCTTCCTCCAGGCAGGTCGCGGCGAAGGCCGCGACATCGGCATCGTCATCGGCGACCAGCACGGACCGGCGCGTGCCGTCGGAAGCGGAGGGTGTCGACGGCCCGCCGCCGATCAGTGGCAGCGCCGGCTCGGCGCACGGCAGCCAGACGGTCACCGTCGTGCCTTCGCCGGGCGTGCTGCGGATCGTCACCGCCCCCTCCGACTGTGCCGCCACACCCTGCACCATCGGCAGGCCCAGTCCCGACCCGCGACCCACCGGCTTGGTGGTGAAGAACGGTTCGAACGCGCGCGCCTGCGTCGCCGGGTCCATGCCGGTGCCGGTGTCGGACACCGCGATGCGCACATAGTCGCCGGCAGGCAGGCCGGCCGGATGTGCCGCGCCCGGTGCCACGCGATCCATCTGCGCGATGATCGTTACCGTCCCGCCAGCCGGCATGGCATCGCGCGCGTTGACCGCGAGATTGAGCACCACCAGCTCGACTTGGTTGGGATCGGCGCGTGCCGGCAGCAGGTCGGGCGCGATCTCCATGCGCACGCGCACCGACGGGCCGATGGTGCGGCCGAGCAGTTCGGACATGTTGCCGAGCAGGGCCGCAACGGCGACCGGCTGGAAGCGCAGGAACTGCCGCCGCCCGAACGCCAGCATCCGCTGCGTCAGCGCCGCCCCGCGGTCGGCCGAGCGCATCGCCCCGCCCAGCAGCCGCGCCACGTCTGGACGGTCCTGGCTGCGCGCGATCGCGAGTTCCAGATTGCCGATGATGGCGGTCAGCAGGTTGTTGAAGTCGTGCGCGACGCCGCCGGTGAGCTGGCCGATGACCTCCATCTTCTGCGACTGCTGCAACTGCGCCTGGGCCGCCTCGCGCCCGCGCACCTCCGCCTCGAACTGGCGGGTGCGCTCCGCGACGCGGCGTTCCAGGTCGGCGTTGGCCTGCTCCAGCGCCGTACGCAGCGCGGCCTCGGCCTGGCGCAGCGCGGTCACGTCCTGGATCGCGATCACCGCCCCCAGCACCGTCCCGCCCGTCGCCACCGCGGGGTGATAGCTGACCAGCAGGCGCCGCCTGATGCCGGGCGATGCCTCGGTCGCCCCCACTACCTCGGCCGGCGGGATCGGCTCGCCGGCCAGCGCGCGCCGCAGCAACGGCTCGATGCGGTCGGCGACCGACGGCAGGATGTCGCGCACGCTGCGGCCGCGATGCGCCTCGGCCGACAGCGCGTTGATCTCCGCCAGCCGGGCATTGACCGTCAGGTACCGCAGATCGGGGCCGACATAGCCCAGGCCGACCGGCGCGCCGTCGTAAATCGCCCGCAATTCGGCCAGCCGCTCGCGCAGCCCGGCCTGTCCCGCCGCCACTGCATCCAGCAGCGCGTTGACCGCCGCCGCCAGCCGGCCGAACTCCGAGCCGGTGTCCTGCGCCGGCAGGCGTGCCGCCGTGTCGCCGGCCTGCCAGCGTCCGGTGGTGTCGAGGATGGCGCGCACCGGCCGGGCGATGACCCCGCGCGCGAGCCACGCGGCCAGCGCCAGCGCCACCAGGAAGCCTCCACCGATCAGCGCATAGCCGCGCACCGCGGCCGCGTCGGACGCCGCGAACACGGGGGCTGTCCGCAGGCCGACGCTGACCCGCAGGTCCGGCGTCGCGCGGCCCGGCGGCAGGGTCGCGACCGCGCGGGAGACACCGGCCGGATCGGGCCCCACCGTCATGACCGGTGCGGCGGCCGGCAGCGCCCCGGGGGCGGTGTGCCCGACCAGCGACGGGTCGGGCAGCGCCACCAGCACGACCCCGTTGCGGTCCGTCACCTCGACCGAGGCGTCCCGCGGCAGCAGCCGCTCCGCCAGACGGCGTTGCAGCCAGCCAAGGTCGATGCCGCCGACCAGCACGGGCCCCGGCCCGGCCAGTCCGCGCACCGGATAGGCCGCCGGCAGCTCCGCACCCCTGTCTCCTGCCGCGATCGTGTAGTCGCCGAGCGCCATCTCCCCGCGCGCGAGCGCGAGCCGCCGCTCCGGCGCGCCGGCCATGGTCGTCCCGTCGCGGCGCGGGTCGGTGGCGCACACCACGCGCCCATCGTCGCCGACCAGCGCGAGGTCGCGCAGGAAGGCCAGGCCCGCGAACACCGAGCGCAGCAGTTCTTCGCACGACGCCGCGTCCGCCGCCCGGATCGCCGGAATCGCCGAGGTGGCCACCAGCGCGTTGCGCACGCCGGCGACGATCGCATCGATCCCGGTGCCGACCGTCTGCGCGCTGCGCAGAGCCTCCTGGCGGATCTCGTCGCGCCGCGCCGCGCGCAGCGAGGCCTCATTGAATGCCTGCATCAGCAGCGGCGGCAGCAACGCGGCGGAGATGATCAGTATGACGCGTCTCAGCAGACTCAATGCGACGCGCCCCCCTGTGGCCCCCGATGCGTTCCCGCGCTGCCTATGACACGGATTTGCGATCTGTCAGACTAATCCCGCACCGCGTAACGCGATCGTGAGCGTTGCTGTACCCGCGCAGATGGCAGCGACCCGCGCGGCGGCGGCGTTTCCGTCCCTCTCCGGCGCCGCTATGCTGCGCCGGCGACGACAACCGGCCCGAGGAATCCGTTCCCGAGATGAAGCAAGCCGACTGGGAGATCCCTGCGAAGCTGCGGCCGGACCCGGATGACTACCGGTTCGACCTGGAGCGCGTGCTGCGCGGGCTGGTGGGCCTGCGCGCCAACGTGCCGGCCGATGCCTTCACCGCCGGCACGCTGGGGACGGAGCGTTTCGGCAGCGGCGCAGTGATCCGCGAGGACGGCATCGTGCTCACCATCGGCTATCTGGTGACCGAGGCGGAGTCCGTCTGGCTGATCACCGCCGATGGGCGTGCCGTCTCGGGCCACCCGATCGCCTATGACGCGACCACCGGCCTGGGGCTGGTGCAGGCGCTCGGCCGGCTCGACCTGCCGGTCCTGCAACTGGGCGGCGGCGAGGTCGGCGGGCTGGGCAAGACGGCGGTGATGGCGGCCGGCGGCGGCGGGCGCGAGCGAGCGATCGAGACCAAGGTGATCGGGCGGCAGGAATTCGCCGGGTACTGGGAATACGTGCTCGACGACGCCATCCTGACCGCGCCGGCGCACCCGTTCTGGAGCGGGGCAGGGCTGATCGGCGAGGACGGGCGGCTGATCGGCATCGGCTCGCTGATCATGCAGCAGGGCGACGGGCACGGACGCCGCCACGATCTCAACATGAGCGTTCCGGTCTCGCTGTTGCCGCCGATCCTGGACGACCTGCTCACGCTCGGCCGCATCAACGCGCCGCCCCGGCCCTGGCTCGGCGTCTATATCATGGAGAGCGAGGGCGGGCTGACGGTCGGCGGGCTGGCCGACGAGGGGCCGGCGGAGCGCGCCGGCGTGCGGCCCGGCGACCGCGTGGTCGGCATCGGCGATGAGGAGGTCGGCGATCTGGCGACCTTGTGGCGCCGGCTGTGGGCAAGCGGCCCCGCCGGGGTCACGGTGCGGCTCAATCTGATGCGCGGCGACAGCGAGGTGACCGTCGCGGTCACCACCGCCGACCGGGCGCGGTTCCTGCGCGCGCCGCGCCTGCACTGATCGACCGTGGCGCTCAGTACGTGACCGCCACGTCCGGCCCCCACATGTCGGAGAGCGTGAAGCCCAGCGGATAGGGGTCGCTGGGATCGAGCCCGCACTGATGCACGCCGAAGATCCAGCCGCGTCCGGAGATTTCCGGCAGCACGGCGGGCACGCCGCCGACCTTGGCGGTGCCGGTGATGCGCGCCCCGAACTCGCTGTCGATGATCGAGCGGGCGCGCAGCCGCTGGCCCACCGAAATTTCGCCACGCGCGTGCAGCACGGCCAGCCGCGCGGAGGTGCCGGTGCCGCAGGGCGAGCGGTCGCAACGTCCCGGCAGCACGATGGTCGCACCGCGCAGGATCGCGGGATCGTCCCGCTCGCGGTCGCAGAACATGACGTAGCTGACGGCATCCAGCCCGGGTCGCTCGGGATGCTCCACGCGCACGCCGGCGTTCACCGCGCGCTTGATCCGGCTCGCCACCTCAACCAGCGCGCGGGCATTCTCGCGCGTGATGGCAAGCCCCGCGGCGCGCGCGTCGACCAGCGCGTAGAACACGCCGCCGAAGGCGATGTCGAGCCGCACGCGGCCCAGCCCCTCGACCTCCAGCGCCACGTCAAGCTCATGTACGAAGGACGGAACCATCGCTAGCGTGACGCGCTCGCACCGCCCGTCGCGGCAGGAAGCGGTCACGCCGACCAGCCCCGCCGGCGTGTCGAGGGCAAAGCGCGTCTCCGGCTCGGTCATCGGCACCATGCCGGTTTCCAGCAGCGCGGTCGCCACGCAGATGGCGTTGGAGCCGGACATGGCGTGCGCGCGGTCGGCCTGCAGTACGATGAAACCGGCCGTCGCCCGCGGGTCGGAGGGCGGCAGCAGCAGGTTGACCGTCATGTGCGCGGTACCGCGCGGCTCATAGACCGTGAAGCGCCGGATCGAATCGTCCACTTCGTTGATATGGCGCAGCTTGTCCAGCATCGAAGCGCCGGGGATCACCGGCAGCCCGCCAGTGACGACGCGGCCGATCTCGCCCTCAGCGTGCACGTCGAGCATCGTCAACATCCGTGACCAGCGCACCGGCATTCCCTTTCCGACACCGCCGTCAATAGAGCCGCACGCGCCCGCGCCGGCAAGTCGCCGCTGGCTTCCCTTGCACGCCTGCGGGAGAGGGTGGCGCACCGCGCCGGGTGAGGGCTAGGCTCGCCTCCCGGACAGACCGGGAGGGACGGGCATGGACGTGCGGGTGACGGATGGGATCGCTGGGCTGGTGGAACCGGACCGGGTGCATCGGTCGGTCTATGCCGATCCGGCGATCTTCGATCTGGAGATGGAACGCATTTTCGGCCGGGCCTGGATCTATGTCGGGCATGAGAGCCAGGTGCCGAACCCCGGCGACTACCACCAGGCGCTGATCGGCCGGCAATCGGTGTTCATGGTGCGCGCGCCGGAAGGCGGCGTTCATGTTCTGTTCAATCGCTGCGCGCACAAGGGCGCCAAGCTGGTTGCGTTCCCGGATGGGAACGTCGGCAAATTTATCCGCTGCCCGTTCCACGGCTGGAACTTCAAATGCGACGGCTCGCTGCACTCCGTGCCGGTGCGGGAGGGCTATCAGGGCACGCGGTTCGATCCGGGCGATCCCGAATTCTCCGTCCGCCGCGTGCCGCGCCAGGCGAGCTATCGCGGCTTCGTGTTCGCGAGCCTCGCGGCCGACGGCCCGGACCTCGAGAGCTTCCTCGGCGGCATCAAGACCTCGCTCGACAATTTCTGCGACCGCGCGCCGGAAGGCGAAGTCGAGGTCGCCGGCGGTGTGTTCCGCGTCTGGCAGCACTCCAACTGGAAGATCTTCTTCGAGAACCTCAACGACACCTCGCATCCGATGGTGACGCACGAAAGCTCGGTCAACGCCGCGCGCGCCCGCTACAAGGCGATGAACGGCGAGGCGAAGATGCCGTTCAAGCTGCTGATCATCGAAGGCAACGGCGAGCCCTACGAGTTCTGGGACAAGCTGGAGATGGTTGCCTACGACCATGGCCACAGCTACATGGGTGCCATCTTCGTCCCGCCCACCGATCCGGTGTCGCTGGCGCATATCGAAACGCTCAAGGCCGCCTACGGCGAGGCCCGGACGCAGGAAATTCTCAACATCCAGCGCCACAACTCGATCATCTACCCGAGTTGCTCGCCGCATACCTCCTTTCAGCAATTGCGCGTCATCCGCCCGATCGCGGTCGATCGCACGATGGTGGAAATCTACACGTTCCGGCTGAAGGGCGCGCCGGAGGCGCTGTTCCAGCGCGCCATCACCTACGCCAACGTGGTCAACTCCCCGTCCTCCAACGTCATGCCCGACGACATCGAAGTCTATGCGCGCTGCCAGCAGGGACTGGAGACCGAGGGCGGCGAATGGGTCAGCCTGCATCGCGACGCTGGGCGCGACCGCCCGATCGCGGGCGGCTTCGTCGCCAACGGCCTCTCCGAACTGCCGATGCGCAACCAGTTCCGCGCCTGGGCGCAGTACATGGCGGTGCCGTGACCATGCTCGACGAAGTTTCGGCCTTCCTGTTCCATGAGGCGCGGTTGCTCGACACGCGGCGCTGGCACGACTGGCTCAAGCTGTTCGCGGAGGGCGGCATGTACTGGGCGCCGCTCACCTTCGATCAGCCCGACCCGATCAACCACGCCTCGCTGTTCTACGAGGATGCGCTGCTGCGCGAAGTGCGTGCGCAGCGGCTAGAGGAAAAGCGCGCCTGGTCGCAGCAGCCGGTGACACAGGCAGCGCGCATCGTCGGCAACATCATGCTGCTGCCCGGGCAGGACGGGCAGATCGTCGTGACCTCCACCTTCCATATGCTGGAATGGCGCCGGCACGATCAGCGGATGCTGGGCGGACAATACACGCACCATCTGAAGCGGGAGGCCGCCGGCCTGCGCATCGCGCTCAAGCGTGTCGATCTCATCAACCGCGAGGACGTGCAGGACACGCTGGAGACGTTCCTGTGACAGCACGGCGGTGCGCGCTGCTGGCACTGCACTACCAGAACGACGTGGTGCATCAGGACGGCCGCATCCGCCTGGGTTTCGCCGCGGGCGATGCGGGGCGGGAGGCGGTTCTGAGCACGGCAGAGCGACTGCTTGCTGGCGCCCGCACCCAAGGCGTGCCGGTCGTGCATGTCCGCATTGCCTTCCGCCCCGACCACGCCGACGTTGTGCAGAATGGCCCGATCTGGGAGAACGTGGTGCGCCTTGGCGCGGTCGCGGAGGGATCGTGGGGTGCCGCGTTCCACGACCGGCTGCGACCACGCGCTGACGAGATCGTCGTCCGTCACAGCCGCATCAATGCCTTCTTCGGTGCGCCGCTGGAGGAAGCGCTGCGGCTGTTCGACGCAGCCGACCTCGTGATCGCCGGGGTTGCCACCAATTCGGTCGTGGAACACACGGCGCGCCACGCCGCCGACATGGGCTTTCGCGTCACGGTCGCCGCCGATGCCTGCGCGGCGAGCCGGGCGGACCTGCATCGCGCGGCACTCGACAACATCGCTCTCATCGGCCGCGTCGCCGTGGCGGACGATATCGTCGCGGCGTGGCGGGCGGCGTGATCACGCTCGCCGGCCGCGTCGCGATCGTCACCGGCGCCGCGCAGGGGCTGGGTGCCGCGATCGCGCGCGGACTGGGCGAGGCGGGGGCGAACGTCGTTGTCGCTGACTGCAACGAACCGCATTCGCCCGGTCCGAACGCGGTTTACCAGCGCACCGATCTTGCCAGCGACGCCGATATCGACGCCTGCGTCGCGGCGGCACGCGACCGCTTCGGGCGGCTCGATATTCTGGTGAACTGCGCCGTGACCTATGCGGATCGCGGCCTCGATTCGACGCGCGCGGAGTGGCATCGCGCGCTGGACGTGAACCTGATCGGTGCGGTCCTTATGACGGCCCGCGCGACGTCGGTGATGACCAGTCCCGGCGGCGTCGTGGTGAACATCGGCAGCGTGGGCGGAAAATTCGGCGCCGCCGGCCGCGCGCTCTATCCGGCCGCGAAAGCCGCGCTGATGCAGTTCACCCGCAATGCCGCGGTCAGTCTCGCCCCGCGCGGCATCCGCGTGGTGTCGGTCTCGCCGGCCTGGACATGGTCGCCGGCGTTGCAACGCATGGCGGGTACTGAGGCGCGCGCGGACGCGGTCGGCGCGCGCGTGCATCCCGCCGGACGGGTCGGCCGCGGCAGCGATGTCGCCAATGCGGTGCTGTTCGCCTGCTCCGACCTCGCGAGTTTCATCACCGGCGTCGATATTCCGGTCGATGGCGGCTTCACCGCTCTCGGTCCCGACGCCGGCCGGTCGCCACGCGACTGGTTTGCCGAAGCTCCCTGATCCTCACGTCATCGCGCCGCGCGCTGCCACCGGCCAGAGACACTCGACGCGCCCATTGCGCACGCCGACATACCAGTCGTAGCGATCCACCGTCGGATCGCAATGACCGGGAATCAGGCGCAGCTTTTCTTCCAGTTTCAGTGCGGATGTTTCCGGTCCGAACGCCAGCGTGCCGTGCTCGTCGGAGGCGCCGATATAGCGCACATCGGGACGTTGCCAGACCAGCGGCAGGCCGCAATCGACCGCGACCGCCTTGTGCCCCGCATCCAGCACCGCCGTTCCCGGCCGCGCGGCGCTCATCACGGTTGCCAGCACGAACAGCGCGTGACGGAACAGCGTCACCGGACGGCCCGCTTCATCGAGGTTGCGCGCATAGTCGGCGTCCATGAAACAGTAGCTGCCAGCCTGCAACTCGGTATAAACGCCGCTCGCCGCTTCGATCGCGAAGGTGCCCGTTCCGGCGCCGCCGACGATCGGGCAGGCCAGCCCGACCTGCCGCAACTGCTCGACCGTCCGCCGCGCGGATTCGGCGGCGACGCCGATCGCGGCTGCACGCTCCTCGATACGGCGCAGATGCTGCGCGCTGCCGTGATAGGCCTGCAATCCGCCAAAGCGCAGATGCGGCGAGGCTGCGATCGCCTGCGCCAGCGCCACTGCCTCCGGTCCGGGGGCAACACCGCAGCGCCCGGCGCCCACGTCGATCTCCACCAGCACACTCAGCCTGCGCCCGGCGTCACGTGCCGCCGCCTCGATCGCTGCGATCTGGGCACTGTCATCGACGCAGACGGCGACTTCCGCGATCGGCGCCAGCGCGGCCAGACGCGCGAGCTTGCGCGCGCCGACAACCTCGTTGCTGACGAGGATGTCGCGCACGCCGCCCCAGGCCAGCACCTCGGCCTCCGCCACCTTCTGCACGCATTGCCCGACCGCGCCGCGTGCCGCCTGCAACCCCGCGATCACCGGTGATTTGTGCGTCTTGGCGTGCGCCCGCAGCCGCGCCGAGGAACCTTCCAGCAGCGCGGCCATGCGGCCGAGATTGTATTCGAACGCATCGAGGTCGAGCACCAACGCCGGCGTGTCGATCTCGTCCTCGCGCATTCCAGGCTCGGCGGGCGGCGCTTGCAGCATCACTTCATCTCCTCAGGGCCAGGCACGGCGCGTCGGCGCGTCGCCGATCCACGTCTTCGCGCGCAGAACCCGGCCGCCGCACCTCACCGTCACGGCGCACAGTCGATAGCGCGCCCCTTCATATTTGGCCAGCCGCGCCCGTGCCGCCCGATCGGCGCGGACGACCGCACCGTCGGTCCGCCCACGCGCGCGTCGCAGCGTCGGATAGCGAGCGCGCCGCAGAGAGACGCGCCGCCATCCCGAAAGCGATGCCGGCGCGGACGCGAGCCGCCGGCCGACAAGCCGGGTCAGCAGGTCAGCGTCCAGCAAGGTTCCATACAGGAACAGCATCATTATCCAGGATCGACTTCGTCCAGCCACGTGTCGTCCAGTTCCGGCAGCGGAATTGCGGCGAGCAGACGTTTTGTGTAGGGATGTGAAGGTTCGGCGAACACACGCGCGCATGGCCCGTCCTCGACGATGCGGCCCTGATGCATCACCGCGACGCGCTCGCACAGCACGCGTACCACCGACAGGTCGTGCGCGATGAAGCCGAGCGCGAGCCCCATCTCGCGCTGCAATTTGCGCAGCAGGTCGAGAATCTGCGCCTGGGTCGCGACATCGAGACCGGAGACGATCTCGTCGGCAAGGATGAAGGCAGGTTCTGTGACGATCGCGCGCGCGATGCCGACGCGCTGGCGTTGACCGCCCGACAACTGGTGCGGATAGCGCCCCACCAGCGATGCCGGCAACCCGGCCTGCTCTAGCGCCGCCACCGCGCGGTCGCGCACGCCCGTCCGGTCGCCGCGCGCGCGCAGTGGGGCGGCGACGCTCGCCAGGATCGTGCGGCGCGGGTTCAGCGCGGCCAGCGGGTTCTGGAAGATCATCTGCATCCGCGCCCGCAGCGGGCGCAGCGCGTGCTCCGGCGCGTGCGTGATGTCCTGCCCATCAAATGTCACCTGACCGCTGCTGGGCTCGATCAGCCGCAGCAGCGCGAGGCCGAGCGTGGTCTTGCCCGAGCCGGATTCGCCGACGATGCCGACGGCTTCGCCGCGCGCGATGCCGAAGTCCAGACCGTGCAGGATCGCGTTCAGCGGCGTGCGGCGGAACGGCCGCTTGCGCGCCAGATCGGGCAGCGCCACGCGCAGACCTGTCGCCGCGATCAGCGGCGCGTTCATGCTCCGCTCCCGGCCAATTCCGGCGGCAGCGCAACCGCATCCGGCCGGTCGTAGCGCGGCATGGCGGCGACCAGCGCGCGTGTGTAGGCGTCGCGCGGGTGGGCGAAGATGTCGGCGACCGGTGCCTGTTCGACGATACGGCCGTCGCGCAGGACCGAGACCTGATTGCAGATTTTCGCCACCACGCCGAGGTCGTGGGTGACGAACAGGATCGCGGTGCCGTGCAGTCGCTGCAGGTCGCGCAGCAGGCGCAGGATCTGCTTCTGCACCGTGACATCCAGCGCCGTGGTCGGCTCGTCGGCGACGATCAGCTTTGGCTCGGCAGCGAAGGCGGCGGCGATCAGCACGCGCTGGCGCATCCCGCCCGAGAGTTCGTGCGGATAGGCACGCAGCACGCGCTCCGGCTCGCGGATTCGCACCTCATCGAGCAACGCACGCGCCCGCGCCTCCGCGGCGCCGTGCGATGTGCGAAGCCGCAGGCGCATCACGTCGGTGATCTGCGCGCCGATGCGGCGCGACGGATTGAGTGCGGACAACGGATCCTGCGGAATCAGCGCCAGCGCCCGCAGCGCGGCGCGATGCGCCCGCTCACCCAGCCGTGTCACCTCTTGCCCGGCCACCCGGATGCTGCCGCCGGTGATCCGCACCGAGGGCGGCAGAATGCCGAGCACGGCGCGGCCGATCATCGACTTGCCGGCACCGGACATGCCGACCAGCCCATGCACCTCGCCCGCCGCCACGCTCAACGATACATCGTGCAGCAGCGCCGTCCGGGCGCCCTGTGCCAGCGCGGCCGACAGTGTCTCGATCGCGAGGACCGGGCCGCTCACCGCAGCACCGGATCAAGCTCGGCCTTCAGCCCGTCGCCGAGCAGGTTGAAGCCGAGCACGGTCGCCAGCAGCACCAGCATCGCGCCGCTGAGGATCCACGGCGCCTCGTGTACGACCGTGCGCCCCTCGGCGATCATGCCGCCCCAGCTTGGCACGTCCGAGGAGATCGACAGGCCGACGAAGGACAGGATCGCCTCCACGACCACGGCGATTCCCATTTCCAGCGTCAGCAGCACGAGCGTCAGCGGCAGCAGATTCGGCAGCACCTCGCGCCACAGGATGACGCGCGGCGGCAGGCCCGCGACGACGGCGGCGGCAACGTAGTCCATGCGCTCCTGCTTCAGCGTCTCGGCGCGCACCACGCGGCAGAAGCGTGTCCAGTCGATCACCACGATCGCCACCACCACCGACCACAGCCCGGTGCCGAGCAGGGCGACCAGGATGATCGACAGCAGCACCGGCGGAAAGGATGACCAGACATCGACCGCGCGCGAGATCAGCACGTCCACGGCGCCGCCGAAGAATCCCGCCGCCAGCCCGAGCAGCGTGCCGAGCAGCGCGGTCAGCGTCCCCGCCACCAGCGCCACCGTCAGCGCCACCCGACTGCCCCAGATCAGCCGCGACAGCAGGTCGCGCCCGAGGCTGTCGGTGCCGAGGAAATGCCCGACGGCGGCAAAGTGCCAGTCGGGGGCAACGAGTTGCGCGCCCAGGTCCTGATCCAGCGGATCGTACGGCGCGAGTGCCGGCGCGAACACCGCGGCAATCAGCAGCGCCAGCAGCAGCGCGCCGCCGACCAGCACCCGCCAGTTGCGCATCAACCGTGCCGCAGCCGCGGATCGAGCGCGGCGTAGGACAGATCGAGCGCCAGGTTGATCAGGATGAACAGCGCGGCGAACGTCAGAATGAGACCCTGGATCAACGGCAGATCGCGGTTGATGACGGCATCTATAGCAAGATTGCCGATGCCGGGATAGGAGAAGATGCGCTCGATCAGCACCGTGCCGCCGACCAGGAACGTCACCTGCACGCCGGTCAGGCTGACCGTCGGCAGGGCGGCATTGCGCAGCGCCTCGCGCAGGATGACGTGCCAGCGCGAGAATCCCTTCACCCGCGCCAACAGCACGTAGTCCTGCGCCATCTGCTCGGCGAGCGAGGATTTCAGCACCCGCGCGATCATCGCCGCCAGCGGCAGCGCGAGTGCGGTTGCCGGCATGACCATATGCGACAATACCTCGCCCGCCAGCGCCAGCCGCAGCCGCAGCACGGACTCGGTCAGCGTGAAGTTGGTGGCGAGGTCGAGCGCGTGCGTCGGATCGGCACGGCCGGAGATCGGCAGGATCGGCCAGATGACGCCGAACAGCACGATGAAGCCCAACCCCCAGACGAAATCCGGCACCGCCAGCGCAAACCCGCTCACCGCGTCCACCGCCGCCTCCCCACTGCGGCCGGCGAAGCGGGTGCCGATCGCGGCCAGCGCCACGCCGAGCACGATCGCGATGGTCGCCGCCAGCGCCACCAGTTCCAGCGTCGCCGGCAGGCGCGAGGCGATCAGGCCCGCGACCCCTTCCCGCGAGGTGATCGAGATGCCGAAATTGCCCACCGCCGCCTGCTTCGCCCAGATCGCGAACTGCGTCAGGATCGGCTTGTCGAGGCCGTAGAGCGCGTGCAGGCGCGCCACATCGTCGGCCGAAGCGCCCGGCGGGATCATCATCGCCACCGGATCGCCCGGCACCACGCGCACCAGCACGAACACGAGGACGGCCACGCCGATCAGCGTCGGCACCGCCTGGACCAGACGCAAGAGGATGCGGCGAGCCAGCACGCGATGACTCGCCGCGCCGGTTCAGGCCGGCGAGAAGCGCGCCGGCTGCAGCGATCCGGAGATCGACGGCACGACCTTCACGCTGCTCTTGTGCACGATCGGCTGCACGTATTGCAGCAGCGGCAGCACCAGCGCGTTCTCGGCCACGTAGCGATCCACCGCCTTCCAGCCGGCGATGCGCTTGGCCTCGTCGCGCTCGCCCCAGAGCGGGCCGATCATGTCGTCCACGTCCTTGGTCTTCCAGGCCGAATGCGGCGAGGGGCCGAACATCGCGAAGCCGACGGAGGTGGTGGGATCGCCGATCGCGTTGCCCCAGTTGTAGAAGGCCGCCGGTGCCAGCTTGTGCGCCGCGCGCAGTTCGAAATGCTTGGCGATCTCATAGACCTCGATATCGGCGTGGATGCCGACCCGGCGCCACATGCCGACGATCGCCTCGATCATCTCGTAGTCCTTGGGCATGTAGCCGCGCGTGGTCTGGATGCGGAACTTCACCGGCTTGGATGTGGAGTAGCCGCTCTTGGCCAGAAGCTGCGCGGCCTTCTTTGGATCGTAGGGCGTCGTGATCGACGGGTCGAACGCCTCGTACTGCGGCGCCTCCAGCGTGTCGATCGGCACGCCATAGCCGCGCAGCAGCTTCTGCACCAGCAGCTTCTTGTCCACCGACATGACCATGGCGTGGCGCACGTTCGGGTCGAGCATCGGCGGCACGTTGGTGATGAAGATCATGCCGATGTTGGAGGTCGGCGTGGTGACGCCGACCAGGCCGTTCTTCTTGCGCAGCCGGTCGTATTCCTCGTAGGGGATTTCCAGCGTCACGTCGGAGCGGCCGGACTCGATCTCCGCCACACGGGCCGAGCCGTCGGTGACGAATTTGAACACCACCGTCTCAAACGCCGGCCTGCCGCCCCAGTAATGGGGATTGGCCTTGAGCCGGACGAAGGCGTTGCGCTCGAACGCATCGACCATATAAGGGCCGCTGCCCACCGGCTTCTTCTCGAACCCCTCGGCGCCGACCTTTTCGTAGTAGGCGCGCGGCAGCACGTAGCCGGTCAGGAACGCCATCCACTTGAACAGCGCCGGATCGAACTGCTTGGCGTCCGCGGTGACGCGCTGGCCATCGACCTTGAAGTTGGACAGGTTGCCCCAGACGAACTGGATCGGATTGCCCGATTTCGGATCGCCCGCGCGGGTCAGCGACCAGACGATGTCGTCGGGCGTCAGCGGCGAGCCGTCGTGCCACATCACGTCCTTGCGGACATCCATCCAGATGCCGTTGCCGGCATCGTTCCAGCCCCATTTCTCCACGATGCCGGGGGTGAACGACAGGTCGGGGTTCTGGCCGATGAACTGGTCGAACACCGACTGGTAGATCGCCTGGATGGTCGGATTGACCGCCGAGGCGCCCACGGTCGGGTCCCAGGACGGGAGCGCGACGTTGAACGCGATCGTCACCGCCCCCGCTTCGGCCCGCGCTGCCCGCGTGCCCAGCAACTGCGTCCCGGCCGCAAGGGTCAACCCACCGGCCACCAGCCCTCTGCGCGTCAGCGTCATGGTCCCGCCCCTCGGTGCTTGTTATTTCAAACCTAAAGCTTTTCGCCGTCTTGCGGCAAGGGGCCTGCGCGCGCCGGGACGCGGGATGCAGTGACCGGCGTTTGTTGTCGTAAGGGAACGAAAACCGCGTGCGTCGGCGTTGCAGGGTCACACCGCCACCGGCGGGCCGCAGGCGTTCGGTGGCGGGCGCGGGGCGGCACGCTTCGGGCCGGCGGGCGGCGCAGCCGGGGATGGACGGACGGCGGCGGGGCGGCTTGATGGCGGCTTGCGCGGCCGGGTGGGGCGTGTCGGCGGCACCAGGGCGGGCGGCGGGCGCACCCCCAGCATCCGGCAGAGCGGACGCAGCAGGCGGCCCGCCTGCGGCGCGGCGAGGATCGCAGCCATCTCCGGGTCATCCAGCAGGTGCCGCAACTGCGACCCGGCCGCCGCCGCCGCCTGACGCTCCAGCCGCAGCAGCCAGCCAAAGCGGCGCGGCAGGCGGGAATAGGGCTTGCGCGGCCGCGCGGCGGCGGGACGGGACGCCGCGCGACGGCGGGGCGCGGCCGTGCCGGCCGCGACCCGCGCGGCGAGGCTGGCGAAGCGGGCGGCGAGGCGGTTGAGGCGCGGCCAGAGCAGCAGGACCAGCGGCGCCACGAGCGGGTTCTTCGCCGCCACCACGGCGGCGGCGCGGCCCAGGTCGGCAAGGATGCCGGCGAAGCGTTCGGCCGGGCTGCGGGCGGCGGGGTCCAGGAACGGAACAAGAACACAAATGCGCCGGGCTGGGCAAGGGGGATTTACGCGGTGTAGGTAGCACGCGATCTGTCCGGTTTAGGTAGCACGCGACCTGTCCGGTTTAGGTAGCACGCAACCTGTCGGGTTGTAGGTAGCTCTCGATCTGTCCGGTCCTTCGCACCCCGGTTGAACGAGACACCCCGTAAGCCGAGGACTTCCGCCCTGGACAAGTACGATGGAGGATCGCGAGACAGCCACTCAAGGGTGACCCGTGCGTCCCCGGCATCGACAGTTCGCCTGCTTTCCTCGGGGCCTGGAAGGCGGTGGTTGTGCTGCCGGCTTGCAGGGATTCGGCGACTGTCCGGCTGAATTGTCGGCACGCTGGCGGAAACCCGGTTGTCGCTGCTGACGTTCGAAACAGTTGAAGAGCGTCCCCGGGCACTGCTCGAATTTCGCGAAACCAACAACACCATCTGGCTGATCGTGTGGCACGGCGTCATCGCTCCGGTGGCAGCGCGTCAAAGCCAGCCTCAGCCGGTCGCCCCTGCGCGGCGTACGATTCAACGCATTGTCTCAAAATGCCTCGGCCGGTACAACCGGAGTGCGTTTTGACGCAGATGTGCCTTCTGTTGATACTTGGATTTATTCACAATTGAACGCTAAATTGGTAACTTGGCAGAGCTTGGAGGCGGCTACGATGGATGCGCCTCGCGAATACCTGGTCATTTTCGAGAGCACTCTCGCCGGGCAGGCGCTCGAGGATCTAAAAGCAGTCGCAAAGGTCACGCAGGTTCTGGAGCCGAGGCTGGCGTTGATCAGCGCCGGCGCCGACGCCGGAGAAAGCGTGAGACGAATACACGGTGTGCTCGGCATCTATGTCAGGGCTCCTGCTACTTTGCCGTCAGACCTTAGAGTCTGTCCAAGATCATTCTGGGCTTTGGCATAGGCTTCGCAGCATTCTCCGCACGGACGCCCAGTGCAGGAATGCGAGCGCGTTGCGGTTCAGGCACTCCCAATCCTTGCTCAGCCGGCGGCACCGGTTCAGCCATCCGATGGTGCGCTCGACGAGCCAGCGCTTGGGCAGCACCACGAACTTTCCGGTGTC
>JAKADX010000046.1 GCA_021818505.1 Pseudomonadota bacterium | reverse complement strand
GTGGCGCTATTCCAGGATCCAGCTCGCCCATTTTTTGCTGACGGCGTCTTCGTTGTCCGCCCACCACTGCGAGCTGAACACGAACAGCCGGTTGCGGATCGCCGGTGCCGTCGGCAGCACCTTCAGCCGTTCGGGCGCGAGATGCGCGGCCGCGCCGCTGTTGACGAAGCCATAGGGGATCAGCATCGACAGCCGCGCCTGCGCCGTTGCCATGGTGATGAAGGCGCTGAATTTCTGCGCATTGTCCCGGTTCGGCGCGCCCTTCGGGATCGCCCAGCAGTCATTGCGCAGCATCCCGTGGTCCCACATGATCTCCACCGGCGCGCCGGCGCGCTGGATCGCATCGATCCGGCCGTTCCAGGCGGTGCCCAGCACCACTTCCTTGTCGGCCAGCATCTGCGCCGGCATGGCACCCGCCGTCCACCACTTCACCACCGCCGGCTTGACCTTCGCCAGGCTCGCGTAGCCGGCGTCGATGTCGATCGGATAGACCTTATCGACCGGCTTGCCGGCCGCCAGTTCGGCGAATTCCAGCTCCGGGATCAGCCCGCCGGTGCCCGAACTCATCGTGCGCGGCCCGGGGAAGGCCTTGGTGTCCCAGAACTGCGCCCAGTCCGCCGGCTTGCGCCCGCCGAAGGCGTCGGTGCGGAACGCCATGATCTGCGCATAGGGCAGCATGTCGATCGCGTATTTGTAGCGGAACACCGGGTCGATGTTCTGCGTGTCGAACAGGGCGTAGTCGATCGGTTCCCAGTAGTCGCCCTTCTTCTCCAGGTTGATCACGTCGGCGCGGTCGAACTCGCCCACGTCGTATTCGACGTTGCCGGTATCGACCATCGCCTTGACCTTGACGGCGTCCGGCCCCTCCGACTCGATCACCTTGATGCCGCACAGCTTCTCGAACGGCTTGAAATACGCCTCTCGCTGCGCCTTCTGCAGCGCCCCACCCCAGGAGCAGACACGCACCGTGCCGCTGCCCTTGAGGTTGGCCGGCACCGAGGTGATCTCCGGCAGCGCCGGTGCGTCGGCGGCGAACGCCGGACGGAACGCAAGCCCGCGCGTCAGCGCCGCCATCGCCGCCGCCCCCAGGCCGAAGCGGGCGGCGTCGCGGATCAGCGCGCGGCGGCCATAATCGGCGACATGCGGCGGCGCCGCCGCCAGCCGCGCAATACGCTCGGCCAGATCGCGTTTGTCGGACACGGGATTTCCCTCCTTGTTGTCAGGCATTGCGCAAACTCCCGCCGCGCCGACGTCCCCTGTGGTGGCGGGGCCGACCTCTTGCGTGCCTCGATGGAACCATGCCAACCTTCATGCGACCCTGTAAAGCGCCTATCCGGCGAGGCCGATCGGTGCGATGGCGCCGTTCACGGAGGGATGCGGGATGGACGTTCGGGCGGCGACGACTGCGTCCGCGCAGGCGGCGGAAAAGGCCGGTGCGCCGATCGTGCTGGACGGGATTGCCCGCCGCTTCGGGCCGGTGATCGCCGTCGAGCAGGTGAGTCTGACGATCGAGCGCGGGGAATTCATCACCTTTCTCGGCCCCAGCGGGTCGGGCAAGACCACCTGCCTGATGATGCTGGCGGGGTTCGAGACGCCGGATGAGGGCGAAATTTATATCGATGGCCAGCCGGTCGCGCGCGTGCCTCCGTACCGGCGCAACATCGGGATGGTGTTCCAGAACTACGCGCTGTTCCCGCACATGACGGTCGCGGACAATATCGGCTTTCCGCTGCGCCAGCGTGGATTGGACCGCGCGGCGATCCGCCAACGTGTATCCGAGACGTTGGAGCTAGTGCGCATGGGTGACTACGGCGCGCGCTACCCGCGCCAGCTGTCCGGCGGGCAGCAGCAGCGCGTGGCGATTGCGCGCGCCGTCATCTTCCGCCCGCGCGTGCTGCTGATGGACGAGCCGCTGAGCGCGCTCGACAAGAAGCTGCGCGAGGAGATGCAGTACGAAATCAAGGGGCTGCACGAACGGCTCGGCATCACCTTCGTCTATGTCACGCATGACCAGCAGGAGGCGCTGGTGATGTCGGACCGCATCGTGGTGATGGAGGGCGGGCGCATCGCGCAGGTCGGCACCCCAGGGGAGATCTACGACCGTCCCGCCAACCGCTTCGTCGCCGCCTTCATCGGCGAAAGCAATTTCCTCGATGTGACGCCGGCAGGGCGCGATGGCGCCACGCCGCTGCTGCGCCATGGCGCGACCCTGCTGCGCGCCGCCGGCGACGCGCCGGCGGAGCGGGCGAGCATCATGGTGCGGCCCGAGAAGATCGCGCTGCATGCGCAGCACCCCGGCGACGACCCGGCGCGCAACGTGCTGGCGGCGACGGTGCGCGATGCGATCTTCGTCGGCGAGACGCGCCGCTATGTGCTGACGACCGATGCCGGCGCGCAGGTCATCGTCAAGCAGCAGCACCGCTTCGGGGAGACCGACCACGCACCCGGCGCGCGCGTCCTGCTGTCCTGGGCGCTCGCCGACACGCTGGTCATATGACTCCGGGCGACGCGGCGCCGGCACTGCATTTCAGTCGCGAGGAATTCGCCGCCCGCGTGGCCCGCGCGCGCGATGCGCTACGGGCACACGATCTCTCCGCCATCCTGCTGTTCGCGCAGGAGAGCCTGTATTACCTCACCGGCTACGACACCAGCGGCTACGTGTTCTTCCAGTGCGCGTTGCTGACGGCGGCCGATCGGCCCATCGTGCTGCTGACGCGCCGACCGGACCTGGAACAGGCGCGCCGCACCTCGACGATCGGCGACGTGCGCGTCTGGTATGACGCCGAGGACGCCGATCCCACCGCCGATCTGCTCGACATCCTGCACGAGCACGGGCTGCGCGGCGCGCGCGTGGGCATCGAGCTGAACACCTTCGGCCTGACCGGCTTCAACCACGCACGCGTCGCGCGCCGCCTCGCGGGATGGTGCGAACTGACTGACGCGTCAGGCCTCGTGCGTGAGCTGCGGCTGTGCAAGTCACCTGCGGAACTTGCTTACGTGCGGCGCGCCGCCGCGCTTGCCGATGAGTCGCTCACGGCGATGCTCGCCTGCACGCATCCCGGCGCGTTCGAGGGCGACATTGCCGCGGCCGGCATCGCCACGATCCTGTCCGGCGGCGGCGATCCCGCACCCTCCGGACCGGTGCTCGGCTCCGGCGAGCGTGCCCTTCTCATCCGCAGTGCCACCGGGTTTCGCCATCTCGATGCAGTCGATCAGCTCACCATCGAGTTTGCCGCGCCCTATCGCCGCTACTGCGCGTGCCTGATGCGCACCGTCGCGGTCGGTGCGGCTAACGACGCGCAGCGGCGGATGTTCGCGGTGACGCGCGATGCGGTGCAGGCGATGACCGAGGCGGTGCGGCCCGGCCGGCCGCTCGGCGAGATCGACACGGCGCATCGGCGCGTCTTCGACGCCGCCGGTTTCGCCGCGCAGCGGATGGCGGCCTGCGGCTATTCGCTCGGCGCCACCTACCGGCCAAGCTGGATGGACGTGCCGCCGATGCTCTATGCCGGCAACGCGCAGCCGGCGCTGCCGGGGATGGTGCTGTTCCTGCACGCCATCCTGATCGATGCGCCAGCAGGGCTCGCGATGTCGCTCGGGCACACGCTGATCGTCACCGCGACCGGGAGCGAGGTGCTGACCCGCCTGACTCCCGACGACCGGCCCTGCCGCTGATCAGTGCGGCGCCGCCTCGATGTGGTCGCGCAAGCGGTAAGCGGCGGCCACAACTGCCATCGCCGGCAGCCGCAGCGCGTGCAGCGGCACCGGCCGCAGCGTCGTCACCGGCAGCGGCAGCGCGGCGAAATCGCCCGCGAGCGCGTCGGCCAGTGCCTTGCCGATCGCGGTTGCCTGCGCCACCCCGCGGCCGTTCAGCCCAACCACGGCGGTCGCGCCCGGCCCGAGACGATGCACGTGCAGCCGGCGATCCTGCGTGATGTCGATCAGCCCGGCCCAGGCGTGCTCGATCGGCGCGTCGCGGACGCCGGGGAAGCTGCGCCGCATCGCCGTCGTGACCGCGCGCAGATACGCCGGCGCCGGCGCCTCGCCACTCAGCGCGCCGCGCCCGCCGAACACCAGCCGGCCGGCTGCATCGAGGCGGAAGTAATGCAGCAGCCGGCGCGTGTCGGAAGCGACCTGGCCACCGGGCACGATTTCGCGCCGGACCGCTTCGGGCAGCGGAGCCGTCGCGACCTGGATCGACTGCACCGGCAGCACGCTGCGCCGCAGCTTGGGCAGCAATTCGCCGGAATAGGCGCCGCTCGCGATCAGCACCTGCTCGGCCAGGATGTCGCCCGGCGGTACCGCGACGCGCCACCGTCCATCCCGGCGTTCCAGGCCTGCCGCAGCCGCCGGGGCGAACAGGCGCGCGCCGTGCCGCATCGCCGCCCGCGCCAGCCCGCGCGCCAGCGCCAGCGGATTGAGGCCGGCGCCGCGCGGATCGAGATAGCCGCCCGCATAGCCCGAGGTGCCGAGCAACGCGTCGGTCTCCGCAGCGTCCAGCAGCCGCACTGGCGCACCGAATGCCTGCCAGGCCCGTGTCCGCCGCTCCGCCTCCGGGATCGCGGCCGCCCCGTGCAGCGCGTGGATCCAGCCGCCGCGGTGGAGGTCGCATGCGATCCCGTGGCGCTCGATCAGCGCATACACGAGGTCCGCCGCGCCGTCGCCGAGCGCACTCATGCGCGCGCCGAGGTCGGGGCCGAGCCGGGCGGCGAGTGTCTCTGGGTCGTCCTTCCAGCCGGGGATCACCTGCCCGCCGTTGCGGCCGGAGGCGCCCCAACCCGGCGCCTCTGCCTCCACCAGCGCCACCTGCGCGCCCGCCTCTGCGAGGTGCAGCGCCGCCGAGAGACCCAGGAATCCGCCGCCGACAATCGCCACGTCGGCACGGACCGTTCCGGCCAGCGCCTCGGTGGGCGGCGCTGGCGGCGCGGTCGCGGCCCACAGCGACGGCGGCAGGCCCGCACTCACAGGCCGAGCATCGCCTGGATCCGGGCATAGGCGATACGGCCCGCGACGGCGCTGGGCCAGAGCGCGTGGAACGGGATCTGCCGGATCGTCGTCACCGGCATGTCGATCGCCGCCGCTGCGCCGCCCAGCACACGCCGCGCCAGTTGCGGCCCCATCGCCGTCGCCATCGCCACTCCGCGTCCGTTGTAGCCGAGGCAGACGGTCACGCCCGGCGCGGGTTCGTGGATGTGCGGGTAGTGGTCGGTGGTGATGGCAAGCTGCCCGCTCCAGCCGTGCGTCCAGCGCACGTCCGCAAGTTGTGGCCACAGACGCTGGGCATAGCGCGTCAGGTGCGCCAGTTGCGCCGGCCCGGCGATATCGCGCGAGGCGCTGCGGCCGCCCATCAACAGGCGGTTGTCCTGGTCCAGGCGATAATAGACCGTCACTGTCTCCGCCTCGTACAGCACCGATCCGGACGGCATGATGGCGGCGGCGCGGTCGCGCGACAGCGGTTCGGTCGCGGCAATGGCACTGAATAGCGGGACGAGGCTGCGCCGCAGCCCCGGCCACAGGTCGTCGGTGTAGCCGTTGGTGGCGAGCACCACGTGCTCGGCCCGCACGGTGCCGGTGGGCGTGGTCAGTTGCCACTCACCGCCGTTGCGCCGCATCGCCGTGACCGGGCTGGCGCCATGTACTGCCGCGCCCGCCTGCATCGCGGCCTGCGCCAGTCCGCGCGCGTAACCGAGCGGGTTCACCTTCCCGCCGCGCCGGTCCAGCATCGCGCAGATGTAGCGTCTCGCGCCGGTCGCCAACGCGAGGTCGTCGGCCTCCAGCACCGTCACCGGCCCGCCGCGCCGCGCGCTCTGGGCGGCGCTGGCGCGGACCTCGGCGGCGCTGCGCCGGGAGAACGCGGCGCGCAGCGTGCCGCCTTGCTGCGCCTCGCAAGTCATCTGGTGACGGCGGATCAGGTCGAACACGACATTCGGTGCGTCCCACGACATCGCCACCATGCGCGCGCCGAGATCGGGGCCGAAATCCGCCTCGATCACGTCGGGGTCGTGTTTCAGCCCGGGATTGACCTGCCCGCCATTGCGCCCCGAGGCGCCCCAGCCAGGTTCGTGCGCCTCCAGCACCGCCACGTCGGTTCCTGCCTCCGCCAGATGGAGCGCCGCAGACAGTCCGGTGAAGCCGCCGCCGACAATGGCGACTGCGACCCGCTTGTCGCCGTCGAGCGGCGGGGTCGGCGGGGCAGGGCGCGCCGTTTCGGCGTAGAGGCTCGGCGGCAGGGGCTTGCGGTTCGGCGGCATGGGCGCGGTGCTCGCGAAGGAGGGTGCCGCAGATCGTAACAGGGGCGCGGTCGCCGGTTCAAACCGCCACGTCGCCGATTATGAAACCGGTATTGCATACACTCACGATAAAAAATAAACTTTCCGGTGACCGGACGGTGCGGTCGGGAAGGATGAGCCGTCGATGCGGCGGGCCGGGGTCGAGTTGGTGATTTGGGCGTCGCGCCTGCTGCTGCCGGTCGCATTGGCGGCGCATCTTGCCGTGGTCTGGAGCGTGGCGGCGCGGGGGACCGCGGCCTGGGTGGCAACGCTGCTCGCGCCCGGCCTGGCCGAGATCGTCTGGCTGTTGCACCTCAACTGGCGGACCGAGACCGGCCACATCGTGCTGGCGGCGTGCGCAGCGGTCGGCGCCGTGGTCCTGTTGCTCGGCATCGGCATGGTGGCAATGACCGAGCGGGGGCCTCGCGGCCTCGCCGGGCGGTAGCGGTCAGGCCAGCGCGGACCCGGCATCCACGTCGAATTTGACGCCCTGCGCCAGCGGCATGGTGCGGCCGTAGTTCACCGCGCTGGTCTGCCGGCGCATATAGGCCTTCCAGGCGTCCGATCCGCTCTCCCGCCCGCCGCCGGTCTCCTTCTCGCCGCCGAAGGCGCCGCCGATCTCGGCCCCCGATGGTCCCATGTTGACGTTGGCGATGCCGCAGTCGGACCCCGCGGCCGAGAGGAACTGCTCGACCTCGCGCAGATCGTTGGCGAAAATGGAGGAGGACAGGCCCTGCGGCACGCCGTTCTGCAGCGCGATGGCCTCGTCAAGATCGCGATACTTCAGCACGTAGAGGATCGGCGCGAAGGTCTCCTCGACCACCGGCCCGAGCTGGGACGGCATTTCGACCAGCGCCGGGCGGACATAGAACGACCCCGGCCCGTTCACGTCGACGCGCTCGCCTCCGTGGACGATGCCGCCGGCCGCCCGCGCCGCCGCCAGGCTCCGCTGCATCGCCGCATAGGCAGCACCATCGATCAATGGCCCGACCAGGGCATCGCTCACGGTCGGATCGCCCACCGAGATGGACCGATAGACCGAGCGGAGCCGCGGGATCAGCGCGTCGTACACGCTTTCATGCACGATCAGCCGGCGCAGCGTGGTGCAGCGTTGGCCGGCGGTGCCCATCGCGCCGAATGCGACCGCGCGCAGTGTCAGGTCGAGGTCGGCCGAGGGTGCTACGATCGAGGCGTTGTTGCCGCCGAGTTCGAGGATGGCGCGGCCGAAGCGTCGCGCCACCCGCTCACCCACGATGCGCCCCATGCGCGTCGAGCCGGTGGCCGACAGCACCCGCACGCGCGGGTCATCGACCAGCGCCTCGCCGACCGCCCGCGCGCCGATCAGGACCGTGCTCAGTCCCTCCGGTGCCTCGCCGAACGCCGTCGCCGCGCGCGCCAGCAGTGCCTGCACCGCGAGCGCCGTCAGCGGGCTTTTCTCCGAGGGCTTCCAAACCACCGGATCGCCGCAGACCAGGGCGAGGGCGGCGTTCCACGACCAGACCGCGACCGGGAAGTTGAAGGCGGAGATCACGCCGACCACCCCGATCGGGTGCCACTGCTCGGTCAGCCGGTGCTCCGGCCGCTCGGACTGGATGGTGAGGCCATAGAGCTGGCGCGACAGCCCGAGTGCGAAGTCGCAGATGTCGATCATCTCCTGCACTTCGCCCAACCCCTCGGACGCGACCTTGCCGACCTCCAGCGTCACCAGCCGGCCGAGTGCCGCCTTGTTGGCCCGAAGCTCCTCGCCGAGCAGCCGCACCAACTCGCCCCGCCGCGGCGCGGGGATCCGGCGCCAGTGCAGGAATGCGGCCTCGGCCCGGCCGACCTCCTCGGCGACCTCGGCGGGCGTGGTCTCCCGCAGGTGTGCGATGGGCTCGCCATTGATCGGCGAGGTCACGGTCAGCGTGCCGCCCTCCAGGCGGCCGGCGGCCACACCCAGCCCGGCAAGAATCTCCTGCGCCTCGGTGCGGATCGGCATGGTTGGTGCTCGGTTCGGCATGTTCGCTGTCCAGTCCCGATAGAAGCCCGCCGCCGGCGCGCGATGCCCTGATGGATCGACTGCGCCCGGCAGGATTCGAACCTGCGACCAGACCGTTATGAGCGGCCAGCTCTGACCGCTGAGCTACGGGCGCGCCGGAGACGCAGGCGGCTCCTATGCAGCCGCCGCGCCCCCGGCGCAAGTTGGGCGGTGCGGACACAGACGCACTGCGAGGAAAGTCGGCAGCCAATTCGGGGCACGGCCGCGCATGACCCCGGACCGGTCGCAGGTGCCAGAGGACGCGACACGCAGCGTCACCAGCACGCCGACGAGCATCCCGGTCAGCAGTTCGGCATTGCGCTGGCCGGGGCGCCAGATCGAGAAGATCGCGATAGACAGCAGCGCCTGCCAGACGAGACTGAAATAGGCGCGGCCCTGCACAGCCAGGAAGAAGGGATGACGGGTCACGAATGCGTCCCATTCGGTCCAATGGAAACCCAGCGCCGCATCCGCGGCCTCCAGCGCCGGGTCCTGCAGCGGCAGGCCGATCGCGATGCACAGATAGCTGAGCAGCGTGGCGAACGCCGGAAAGGTCAGCCACAGTCCGAAATACAGCGCCAGTTCCGCCACCAGCGGCGACAGCCGGAAGCGAGCATAGACGAAGGCGACTGCGAACAGCGCCGCGTTCAGTCCGAGCGCGACCAGCGGCGTCGGGTGCAGCACAAACCCCGCGCCCAGGTTCCAGGAAAGCGCCCCCGCCGCCAGCGCCATCGTCAGCACGACCGGAACGATGTGAGCGCGCAGCACGAACGGAGGGCGGGCGGCGAGCGCGTCGTCCCAGGCGGCGGTCGCCACTGAAACCCGCGCGGGAACCGGCAGCCGGTGCAGCAGCCCATCCATCTCCGGACCATACGTCCCTGCGGACGGGAGTCGCAACTATGTCGACGTCGATGTGACGCGGATCGGCTTGCGTGTCGGTTGCCTGCCTTTAAGGCTTCTGCCATGTTCCGCCGCCACGTCACGCGGCCGATACTGCCCCCGAACGATTCGCCCTGGATGTGCAGTTTGCGCCGCACGAAAAAAATGAACCGGGAGTTGTCTGGATGTCCTCGGCTTCCATAGCCATCCTCATCTGCGGAGCGCTGGCGCTGATCTACGGGCTGGTCACGGCCCGCGAGGTACTCGCCGCCGATGCCGGCAGCACGCGCATGCAGGAAATCTCCGCCGCCGTGCAGGTCGGTGCCCGTGCCTATCTGAACCGGCAATACACGACCATCGGCATCGTCGGCATCGTCATCTTCATCCTGCTGTCGCTGCTGCTTGGCATCCATGTCGGCATTGGCTTCATCATCGGCGCGGTGCTGTCCGGGGCGGCGGGCTATGTCGGCATGAACGTCTCGGTGCGCGCCAATGTCCGCACCGCGCAGGCCTCGCGGCAGGGCCTCGCCTCCGGCCTCGGCATCGCCTTCAAGTCCGGCGCTATCACCGGGCTGCTGGTGGTCGGCCTCGGCCTGATCGGCGTCACCGCCTATTACTGGATCCTGCGCTCGCAATACGGGACCAACCTGCGCACGGTGCTGGAGGCGATGGTGGCCCTGTCGTTCGGCGCCTCGCTGATCTCCATCTTCGCCCGGCTCGGCGGCGGTATCTTCACCAAGGGCGCGGACGTGGGTGCGGACCTGGTGGGCAAGGTCGAGGCCGGCATCCCCGAGGACGACCCCCGCAACCCCGCCGTGATCGCCGACAACGTGGGCGACAACGTGGGCGATTGCGCCGGCATGGCCGCCGACCTGTTCGAGACCTACGTGGTCACCATCGTCGCCACCATGCTGCTCGCCAATCTTTTCTTCACCGGGGAGTGGGCGGACCGCATGCTGATGCTGCCGCTGGGCATTGGCGGCGCGTGCATCATCACCTCGGTGATCGGCACCTATTTCGTCCGCCTGGGTCGCAGCAGCAACATCATGGGCGCACTGTACCGCGGCCTGATCGTCACCGGCGGGCTGTCGATCATCGCCATCGCGATCGTGGTCGCGATCACCGCCGGATTCGGTGCCGCTATCCCGATGGGAGCGTCGGGCAGCGTTACCGGATACGCGCTGTTCATCTGCGCGCTGATCGGACTGGGCGTGACCGGCCTGATCGTCTGGATCACCGAATACTATACCTCCACCGAATACCGGCCGGTCCGCGGCATCGCCCAGGCCTCCACCACCGGCCACGGCACCAACGTCATCCAGGGCCTCGCCATCTCGATGGAGGCGACGGCGCTGCCGGTGCTGGTCATCTGCCTGGGCATCGTGCTGTCGTTCCTGACCGCCGGGCTGTTCGGCATCGCCGTCGCCGCAGTGACCATGCTCGCGCTGGCGGGCATGATCGTGGCACTCGACGCCTACGGCCCGGTCACGGACAACGCCGGCGGCATCGCCGAAATGGCGGAGTTGCCGCCTGATGTGCGCAAGGTAACGGACGCGCTGGACGCAGTGGGCAACACCACCAAGGCGGTCACCAAAGGCTACGCGATTGGCTCGGCGGGGCTTGCGGCGGTCGTGCTGTTTGCCGCCTATACCGAGGACCTCAAGCACTACTTCCCGAACGTGAACGTCGATTTCAACCTGCAGAACCCGTTCGTGGTGATCGGGTTGTTCATCGGCGGGCTGCTGCCGTACCTGTTCGGTTCGATGGGCATGACCGCGGTCGGTCGCGCCGCCGGCTCGGTGGTGGTGGAAGTGCGGCGGCAGTTCAAGGAAATCCCCGGCATCATGGCCGGCACCGCCAAGCCGGACTATGGCCGTGCGGTGGATATGCTGACACGCGCGGCGATCAAGGAGATGATCGTCCCCTCGCTGCTGCCGGTGCTTGCACCCTTCGTCCTCTATTTCGTGATCGACGCGATTGGCGGGCGGGGCGCCGCGTTCGCGGCGCTAGGGGCGATGCTGCTCGGCACCATCGTCACCGGCCTGTTCGTCGCCATCTCGATGACGTCGGGCGGCGGCGCGTGGGACAACGCGAAGAAATACATCGAGGAGGGCAATCACGGTGGCAAGGGGTCCGACGCGCACAAGGCGGCGGTGACGGGCGACACCGTCGGCGATCCGTACAAGGACACCGCCGGCCCGGCGGTGAATCCGATGATCAAGATCACCAACATCGTCGCCCTGCTGCTGCTGGCGATCCTGGCCAGCATAGGCTGAACGTACCAGGGCTGCCCCTTTCCGCCGATCAGGCGGGAAGGGGAGGCAGGCGGCCCGGCTTAACCGCCGGGCGTCGTCTGCAGGCGGGAGAGCAGCGCGGCCGAGGCCTCCCCGGTCGGCTGCATCCCCGATGCCTGCTGGAATCGCGTGATCGCGGAGATGGTCTGCGGCCCGGCAATGCCGTCGGCCGGCGGCGGCAGGTAGCGCAGCCGGATCAGTTCGGACTGCACGCTGCGCACCAGCGCCGGATCGGTCGGCGACAGGGTGGACGCCGCCTGCGCATGCGGCGGGAATCCCGGCACGTCGTTGCCGCGCGAATACATGCACTGCGCATAGGCCGTGTTGAACTGCTGCTGCGTGGCGCTCTGTTGCTGGCTCGACGCCATCGCGCCGCCCGCAGTGCCCAGCACAAGGCCGCTGAGTGCGCCGATTGCCGCCCCCGCCCCGGCATTGCCGCCGATCGCGCCGCCCGCTGCCCCGATCGCCGCCCCACCCAGCGCGCCGCCCCCCGCGCCCATCATCGTGGTGCGGTTCGCCTGTTCCGACTGGCCGGCGACCTGCGCCTGGGCGAACTGCCGGCAGTAGCTCTGGTCGGCCTGAAACGCCTCGAAGCTCTTTCCCTGGCTCGGGACGACGGCGACCGTCGGATTCTGTGGCGCCTGCGCGCAGCTGGCGAGCATCACCGCGACCATGCCCGTGACTATTCCGTACGTCGTGCGCATCGTGGATCTCCCGCTTGCCGACCTCTGCAATTCCTACCGACCGGTGTGGAGGTGAGGCAAGCGACCGGGGCCGGCGCGCGATACCGGCGGCGCGTGTGTTCGCGCGATTTTGCGCGGTCGTCGATCGCTCTACAGATGCGCTCGCGGGCGAGGGCGCCGGCCGACGGACGCCCGGCCCGGCCGCGGACCGCCATTCCCGCACGCGGCGCTCCGGCCGGATTTGCGCCGCCGCGCCGCGCCACCTAGAACACGCCCCTCACCGCATCTCCGGGACGCCCTATGCCAGCCTACCAGTATGTCTATGTGATGAAGGACCTGACCAAGAGCTTCCCCGGCGGGCGGGAGGTGTTCAAGGGCATCACGCTGTCCTTCCTGCCCGGCGTGAAGATTGGCGTGCTCGGCGTCAACGGCGCGGGCAAATCGACGCTGCTCAGGATCATGGCGGGCCTCGAGACGGAGTTCGGCGGCGAGGCCTGGGCGGCGGAGGGGGTGCGCGTCGGCTACCTGCCGCAGGAGCCGCAGCTCGATCCCACCAAGACGGTTGCAGAGAATGTCAGCGAAGCCTTCGGCGAGCTCAAGGCCGCGATCGAACGCTTCAACGACATCTCCAACGAGTTCGCGACCCCGATGGAGCCGGACGAGATGGAACGGCTGCTCGCCGAGCAGGCGGATCTGCAGGAGAAGATTGACGCCGAGGAAGGCTGGGAACTCGACCGGCGCATCGAGATCGCGCTCGACGCGTTGCGCTGCCCGCCGCCCGACAGCCCGGTGACGAGTCTTTCCGGCGGCGAACGGCGGCGCGTGGCGCTGTGCCGGCTGCTGCTGGAAAAGCCCGACCTGCTGCTGCTTGACGAACCGACCAACCACCTCGACGCGGAGAGCGTCGCGTGGCTGGAAAAGACGCTGCGTGAGTATCCGGGCACGGTGCTGGTGGTCACCCATGACCGCTACTTCCTGGAGAACGTGACCAATTGGATTCTCGAACTGGAGCGCGGGCGCGGCTATCCGTTCCAGGGCAATTATTCCTCGTGGCTCGATCAGAAGCGGAAGCGCCTGCAACAGGAGGAGAAGGAGGAGACGGCGCGGATGCGCGCGCTCGCCGCCGAGCAGGAATGGATCGCATCCTCGCCGCGCGCGCGGCAGGCCAAGAGCAAGTCGCGCATCCAGCGTTACGAGGAACTGCTGACGAAGTCGCAGGAACAGCAGGCCGGCGTTGCGGAAATCGTCATCCCGCCGGGCCCCCGCCTGGGCGGCACGGTGATCGAGGCGGAGCACCTGCGCAAGGGCTACGGCAACCGGCTGCTGATCGACGATCTGAGCTTCAAGCTGCCGCCCGGTGGCATCGTCGGCGTCATAGGGCCGAACGGCGCGGGCAAGACCACGCTGTTCCGCATGATCATCGGGCAGGAGGCGCCCGATTCCGGCCGGCTGGTCATCGGCGACACAGTGAAACTCGGTTATGTCGATCAGAGCCGCGAGAGCCTCGATCCCGACAAGACCGTGTGGCAGGAGATCAGCGGCGGCGCCGAGGTGATCTATCTTGGCAAGCGCGCGGTGCAGTCGCGCGCCTATGTGGGCGCCTTCAACTTCAAGGGCGCCGACCAGCAGAAGAAGGTCGGCATTCTGTCAGGCGGCGAGCGCAACCGCGTGCATCTGGCGAAGATGCTGAAAAGCGAGAGCAACGTCATCCTGCTCGACGAACCGACCAACGACCTGGATGTGGACACGCTGCGCGCGCTGGAGGAGGCGCTGGTGGAGTTTCCCGGCTGCGCCGTCATCGTGACCCACGACCGCTGGTTCCTCGATCGCCTCGCGACACATATCCTCGCCTTCGAGGGCGACAGCCATGTCGAATGGTTCGAGGGTAACTTCCAGGCCTATGAGGACGACAAGCGCCGCCGCCTCGGCGCCGACGCCACCGAGCCGCATCGCATCAGGTACCGCCCGCTGGTGCGCTGAGGCGACGGCCGATGGACCCTGCCCGTGAACCCAAGCTGGTGCATCGCCACCGGGCGGCTGTTTCTCCGCCCGGTCTGGGGCGGGGACTTCGCTGATCTCGTAGCGCTGAAGGCCGATCCGCGCGTCTTCGCGGTGATGCTCGGCGGCGTGCGCACGCCCACACAGACCGCCGAGGAACTCGCCGCCGACATCGCCTTCTGGGGCAAGCATGGTGTTGGCATGTGGGCCGCGCGGTCCCGCGCCGACGACACTTTCCTCGGCACCGCCGGTCTGCTGGAGCGGGCCGACGGGCGCGGCATGGCGCTTCGCTTCGCCTTCCGCCCGGAATGGCGCGGGCAGGGGCTGGCGAGCGAGGCGGCGCTGGCCGCGCTCCGCTTCGGCCACGACCGCGCCGGCCTCGATCGCATCGTCGCGGTCGCGCGCCAGGACAATTTCGCCAGCCGCATCCTGCTCGGGAGCATCGGCATGGTGCCGTGCGAGGAGTTCATGCGGCAGGGTGTGCCGATGGTGACCTTCGAGAGTCTCCGGGGTGCGCGCAGGACGATGGTGGAGCTGAGGGGGATCGAACCCCTGACCTCCTCATTGCGAACGAGGCGCTCTCCCAGCTGAGCTACAGCCCCGTCCCGCGGCGGGCGGTTGTATGGGGAGCTGTGGCGGCCAAGTCAAGCGGCCGGCCGCCCGGTTGCGCACTGAATCCGCCGCCGCTAGGGTCCGCGCGCAGCTTGGGGTGGGCGCGTGATCACCATTCTCTTCCGGATCGTCGAGGAACTGCTCAATCTCTACCGCTGGGTCGTGATCCTGGCCGTAGTGTTCAGCCTTCTGCACAGTTTCGGCGTGCTCGATACCCGCAACCGCTTCGTCTGGACCGTGGGGGACTTCCTCTATCGCCTCACCGAGCCGTTCCTGCGACCGATCCGCCGCGCAATTCCCAGTTTCGGCAATATCGACATCAGCCCGATCATCCTGCTCATCATCATCTGGGTGCTGCAGATGTTCCTGGGGCGGCTGTATCAGGCCATCGCGTTCGGCGACGTGCGCGCGCTCGTGCTCTGATGGCCTTCTGGCGGGCGACCGCCGACGCGGTGCTGGTGGCTGCCAAGGTACAGCCGAAATCCCGCCGCCCCGGCCTGCACGGCCGGATGCCGGCGCCCGACGGGGAGCGGCTGCGCATCGCGGTAGCCGAGGCGGCGGAGGACGGGCGGGCGAACCGCGCCGCCTGTGCCCTGCTGGCCCGCGCGCTCGACCTTCCGGCCAGCGCCGTCACGGTTGCCAGCGGCGCGGCCAGTCGCGACAAGAGCCTGCGCGTCGCCGGCGACCCGGCGGGGATCGCGGCACGATTGGAGGCGCTATGACCGAGACGGCGGCCCGGATCATCGACGGCAAGGCGGTGGCGGCGGCAGTGCGCGCCGAGGTGGCGGCGCGCACCGCCACGCTCGGCTACCGGCCCGGCCTCGCGGTGGTGCTGGTCGGTGACGATCCGGCGAGTGCGATCTACGTCCGCAACAAGGACCGTGCCGCGAACGCCGTCGGCATCGCCGCCCGGACCATCCCTCTGCCGGCGAGCGTCGCCGAGGCGGAGCTGCTGGCTGTGATCGCGCGGCTCAATGCCGATGCCTCGGTGGACGGCATTCTGGTGCAACTGCCGCTGCCCCCGCAGGTCCGCGCCCGTGCGGTGATCGAGGCGATCGACCCGGCCAAGGACGTGGACGGCTTCCACCCGATCAATGTCGGTCGGCTGCATGAAGGGGTGGCGACCTTGGTGCCCTGCACCCCGCTCGGCGTGATGAAGCTGCTGGCGGCGGCCGGCGTGTCGCTGCGCGGGGCGCGGGCGCTGGTGCTCGGCCGGTCCTCGATCGTCGGCAAGCCGATGGCCGCGCTGCTCACCGCCGCCGACGCCACCGTGACCGTGGCCCACTCCCGCACCCGCGACCTGCCGGCCGAGTGCCGCCGGGCTGAAGTGCTGGTCGCCGCCGTCGGCAGGGCGGAGCTGGTACGCGGCGACTGGATCGCCAACGACGCCACCGTGATCGATGTCGGCATCAACCGGCTGGCGGACGGGCGGCTGGTGGGCGATGTCGCCTACGATGAGGCCGCCGCGGTCGCGGGCGCGATCACCCCGGTGCCGGGCGGAGTCGGGCCGATGACGATCGCCTGCCTGCTGGAGAACACGCTGCGTGCCGCCGCGGCACGGCGGTCCCGGCCGGGTTGACCTAGGTCAATGCCGCACCATTCGGCTGCGCGCACTGGATGCGCATGCGATCACCGGCCGGCCCGGCCGCTGTCCGATTCTGGACCTGGCTGACCCTCTTGCTCGGCGCGGTCCTGCCCTGGGCAACTGCGCTCGGGGTGCGCACCTGGCTGGCGTGGCAGGGGCGGCCGGTCATGTCGTGGGCCTGGGTGGCGAGGTCGCTCCCCTGGTTCGTGCTGCTCACCCCGCTGTTCGCGATGCCGTTCATCCTGATTGCGATCGTGGCCAGACTCGCGCTGTGGCGGCTGTCCGCGACCCCGACGCTGCAAGGCGCGCTCGCCGGCCTCACGGCCGGGGCCTGCGTCGCGGTCGTGCGGATGCACGTGGCGCTGTGGTGGAACGTCGAGGGACTAGAATACCCGATCCTGATGCCGGTGTGGTTCACGCTCATGCAGCTTCGTGACGCGCTGCCGGGGCTGGCCGCCGGCGCGCTGCTGGGCTGGATCGCCGGACGGCTCGGGCAGCGGCGTTCTCGCCGAGCCTGACTATCGTCGCGACGCGTGCAGCACCGCGGCGCCGAAGGCGATGCCCATCGCCGTCACGACGCCGATGATCCAGCGCGACCGCAGCGCCGCGACCCGCGCGTCCTCGGCCAGTTCGGCGCGCATCGCCCGGCGCGCGGCGGCGATGCGCGCATCCATGTCGCCACCGACCGGCAGCAGCGCGTCCGCGCTGTCCCCCAGTCGCGGCCGCAGCGCCTCGATCGCCGCCTGGGCGTCCGGACCATGCGCGGCGGCCTGCGCCGCGTCCAGCGCGCTCTCCCGCTCCAGCGCGCGGGCCAGCGGCAGGGGTGCCGCGTAGCTGGCGAACATGCCGGCCAGCCCGACGATGATGAACGCCATGGCCAGGAAGGCGGTCCAGGTTCCGGTGGAGCCGTCGCGCTGCGTGTTGGTGCCCATCGTGTGCTGCTCATCGCGTCTCGCGCCGGGCCGGTCAATCGGCGCGAGCGCGGGAAAAGGAGTTTGTTAAGCGCGGCCGGGCAGCGTGGCCGGCACACACGGGTGCCTGCCATGCGGCTGATCGCGCTGTGTCCCCGGTCCGGACGGACCGGGCCGGACCTGCTGCCGCTGCCGGACCCGGTGGCGGTCGATCCCGATGCGCTCTCCGGCCAGGGCGACTGGACACAGGCGCGGCTGCGTTCCGCCGAGGCGCTGTGGGGCGAGGGCTACCTGTTTCCCGGCGGTGCGGGCGAGGTGCGGCGGTTGGCGATGACCCTGCGCCTCTCCGCGTCCTCCTCGCTGCTGTTGCTCGGCATGGGCAGCGGCGGGCCGACGCTCACGCTCGCCGGCGAACTCGGCGTCTGGGTGCAGGGATGCGAGAGCGACCCTTATCTGGCGGCGGTCGCGGCGCGGCGCATCCAGCGCGCCGGCGTCGCGCTCGCCAAGCGCGCGTCGGCAGAGCGGTGGAACCCGGCGCTCCCGGACTTCGGCCGTCGCCGCTTCGACCACGCCGTCACCCTGGACGCCCTGCGCGCCGCGCGCCCGGATGACGTGCTGGCCGCGCTCGCCCAGGCGGTGAAGCCGGGCGGCCAGATCGCGCTGATGGAGACCGTGGCGCCTGCTCTGCTCGACCGCTCGGACCCCGCGGTCGCCGCCTGGCTGCGGCTGGAGCGGCGCGACTCCGGCCCGCCGGACCCCGCCAGCGTGGCGCGGACGCTGGAGCGGCTCGGCCTGGCGCTGCACGGGGCGGAGGACATTTCCGCGCGGCACATGCGCCAGGCGGTGCGCGGCTGGCGGCGCCGGCTGCGCGATCTGCAGGCCGAGCACCCCGACGCCGCCCGCGCCGCCGTGCTGGTGGAGGAGGCGGAGTTGTGGCTGCGGCGCGTACGGCTGATGCGCGCCGGGCAAATCAGGATGATGCTCTGGCTGGTGAGCGAGCGGGGGCGGGCGGGTTGACTCCCGCGGCGCCGCCTTCTATTCGCCCGCGCTCGAAAACTCCTCCGCGCGCACGCAAGGCCATCGCCATGAAGATCCGCAACAGCCTGAAATCGGCCAAGACCCGCGACAAGAACTGCCGCGTGGTGCGCCGCCACGGCCGCGTCTATGTCATCAACAAGAAGAACCCGCGCATGAAGGCCCGCCAGGGCTGATCCGGCCCGCCGGCGCTTGCCGCCGGCCCGCGGCGGGGCCAAATTCCCGGCGACCAGCCCTGGGGACGCCGGCATGATCCAGCAGCCAGCACCGAAGCCCGACGTGCTCGCCCGCCGCGACGCGATCGTCGCCGGCCTGCGCCGGCTGGTGCCGGAGAGCGGCGTCATCGCCGAGCCGATCCGGCTGAAACCCTACGAAACCGACGGGCTGGCCGCCTATCGCCAGGTGCCGCTCGCCGTGGTGCTGCCGGAGAGCACCGAGCAGGTTGCCGCCGTGATGCGTTTCCTGCACGAACAGGGCGTGCGCGTCATCCCGCGCGGGGCCGGCACCAGCCTCTCGGGCGGCGCGTTGCCGTTGGCCGATGCGGTCGTGATCGGCATGATGCGGCTCAACCGCATTCTCGACATCGACTATGCCGACCGCTGTGCCACCGTGCAGGCGGGTGTCACCAATATCGGCATCACCCAGGCGGTGCAGGGCGACGGGTTCTTCTACGCGCCCGATCCATCCTCGCAGCTTGCCTGCATGATCGGCGGCAATGTCGGCATGAACTCCGGCGGCGCGCACTGCCTGCGCTACGGCGTCACCGCCAACAACCTGCTCGGGCTGAAGATCGTCACCGTCGCCGGCGAGATCATCGACATCGGCGGCGCGCATCTGGACGCCGCCGGCTATGACTGGCTCGGCCTGCTGACCGGCAGCGAGGGGCAGCTCGCGCTGGTCACCGAGGTCACCGTGCGCATCCTGCGCGGGCCGGAGGGGGCGCGCGCCATGCTCGCCGCCTTCCGCTCCAACGAGGTCGCCGGCGCCTGCGTCGATGCCATCATCGCCTCCGGCATCATCCCCGTCGCCCTCGAATTCATGGACCGTCCCGCCATCCATGCCTGCGAGGCGTTCGCCCATGCCGGCTATCCGCTCGACGCCGAGGCCATGCTGATCATCGAGGTCGAGGGCAGCACGGCGGAGCAGGACTTCCTGCTCGGGCGCATCCGCGAGATCTGCGAACGGCACGACCCGATCAGCCTGAAAGTGTCGCAGTCGGCCGAGGAGTCGGCTGCAATCTGGAAAGGACGAAAGGGCGCGTTTGGCGCGATCGGGCGCATCAGCCCCGACTATCTCTGCATGGACGGCACCATCCCCACCAGCCGCCTGCCCGACGTGCTGCGCCGCATCGGCGAGATGAGCGAAAGCTACCGCCTCGGCGTCGCCAACATCTTCCACGCTGGCGATGGCAATCTGCATCCGCTGATCATGTTCGACGCCAACGATCCCGACAGCTTCGCCCGCGCCGAGCGGTTCGGCGCCGACGTGCTGAAGCTCTGCGTCGAGGTCGGCGGCTGCCTGACCGGCGAGCACGGCGTCGGCGTCGAGAAGCGCGACCTGATGGGCGTGCAGTTCAGCGCGACCGACCTCGCCCAGCAGCGCCGCGTCAAGGACGCCTTCGACCCCGGCTGGCTGCTGAACCCGAGCAAGGTGTTCCCGCTCACCGACGCGCTGCCCAAGGCCGCATGAGCGGCACCGCGGCGCCGCCGGACGAGGCCGGCATCATCGCCGAGGTCGCGGCCGCGCACGACAGCGCGACGCCGCTGGAAATCGGCGGCTGCTTCACCAAGCGTGCCATGCTGCGCCCGGTGCAGGCGGGGCGCGGCCTGTCGCTCGCGGCGTGTGCCGGCATCACGCTCCATTCGCCGCAGGAACTGGTGATCGGCGCGAAGGCCGGCACGCGGATGTCTGAAATCGCCGCCGCGGTGGCCGCCCACGGCCAGCACATCATCTCCGAACCACCTGATTTTTCGGGACTGTTCGGCGGCGGCGCGGCGCAGACCCTGGGCGGCGTGGTGGCCGCCAACCTCTCCGGTCCCCGGCGCGTCGCCTGGGGGGCGACGCGCGACCATGTGCTCGGCGTGCGCGCTGTGAACGGGCAGGGGGAGCTGGTGCGCTCCGGCGGCCGGGTGCTGAAGAACGTCACTGGCCTTGATCTATGCAAGCTGCTGGCCGGCAGCCACGGCACGCTGGCGGTGCTGACCGAGATCACGCTGAAGGTGCTGCCCGCCCCCGAGCGGCGCGGCACCGTGGTGCTGCCCGGCCTCGACGCGACGCAGGGCGTGGCGGCGCTGTCGGCGGCCCTCGGCTCGCCCTACGGCGTCTCGGCGGCGGCCTATCTGCCGGCCGAGGCGGCGTCGCAGGTGCCCGCCCTGGCATGGCTCGGCGGCCCGGTCGCGATCGCCCGCGTGGAGGATTTCGCCACCTCTGTCGCCTATCGCACCGACCGGCTGCGCGCCGAGTTGGCAAGCTTCGGCCGCGCCGAAATCCTCGACGACGCCGCCAGCGTCGCCGCCTGGGCCGCCGTGCGCGACGCCGTGCCGCTGCATGGCGAAACCGGCGCGATCTGGCGCGTCTCCGTCCGCCCCTCCGCCGGCCCGGCGGTGGCGGAGTCGGTCGCACGAGCCTTCGCCGCAAACTGGTTTCTCGACTGGGGCGGCGGCCTGGTCTGGATCGCCGGCCCGGCCACGGCGGCGGCGCATGAGGCGGTCATGGCGGCGGCAAAGGCCGGCGGCGGCACCTGGCTGCTGCTGCGCGCGCCGGAGGGCCTGCGCGCCTCGGTCGCCGTCATCCCGCCGGAGCCGCCGGCGCTGGCCCGCATCACCGCGGCGGTGAAAGCGGCCTTCGACCCCAAGGGTATCCTCAATCCGGGGCGGATGTACGCGGGGGTTTAGCCCGCGTCCATCGCCCGCGGTCCGGACGGAACCGCTTCAGTCCTGTGCTGCCGCGCGCTTCTCCGCGATCAGCCGCGACAGATACCGCGCCCCGATCGGCGTCAGATTGCCGTTCCAGTCGGTATAGAAGCCTTCCTCCGTCATCTGGCTGAGAACGAACGGCATCCAGGTGCCCCAGGTGTTCTGGTTCGCGCCGTCGTAGGCCGGGTTGCTGCTTTTGCGGTCGCCGTCCGGCCAGCCATAGGTGAACCAGAATGTGCGGTGCGCGGGGTCGTACACTTCCGCGGCGACCGTGCCGCCGGTCAACCCGTGGTTCGAGATGGAAAACCCGGTATCGCCCATCGGTGTCTTGTCGCGGTTGTCGTTGTCCGCGAGGATTTTCTTCAGCGCCGCCACGTCGATCCGGCCCTCGTCGCCGGTCAGCAACTGCATCGCCCGCGGCTGCCGGAACGACGTCGAGACGTAGTATTCGTGGTCGTGCTCATCCGCCGTATCGCCGATATCCAGCGGCTTCATCTTCTCCGAGGTCCAGCGGTTCGCCCTGGCCGCGATTCCCTTGTCGTGCTTCGTCCATTTGTCCACGACGTTGACGGTCTGGTAGCCGACCTCAACCACCGCCATGTTGCCCTGCGCATCGGCAAAGATGTAGTTGCCCTGGTCGCCGATACCCTTTGGGTTGGTCTGCACGAAGGCGATCGCCTCATCGACGGTGGCGACGGTCGATCCCAGCTTGCGGAACCAGTCCACCGCCGGCATCTTGTTCGGCGCCTCCGGCTCGTTGGGCACCACCCAGGCGCGCGTCCAGGCAAATCCCTTTTCATTCATGCCACGGTCGGACCCCACGTCGAAGTAATGGCCGGGCGTGTCCTGAATCAGCAAGGGCGTATGGACGAACTTGTAGCCGTGCTTGGGGATCGTCAGGTACACCATGTTCCGCGGCCCCTCGATATAGGGGTTGTCGCTGGTGGACGCGATGTAGGCGTTGCCGTCCTTGGTCGCCTGGCCGGTCGCGCCCATCAGGGTGCAGGCTTCGGCGAGTCCGGCAAAACCGGCTGTCGCCAGAATGGTCGAGGCAAAAGCCCAGGCCATCGTCTTCTTTGCCATCGAGAACGTCATCGGTGTCATGCTCGTCTCTCCTGCGTTGTGCCGTCCCCGATGGACGACAGACATGACTTCGCCGCGCTGGGGGCCGGTTCAGTGGGCAGGCGGCGAAATCTCCTCGTGCTGGTTCGCGCGCGCGCGCGGCGCTGAGATGCAAGACGCGTGCTGGTGCAGCTGGCCAAGCCGCGGATTGGCGAAAAGCCCTCCCCAGCCGCGGACGCGGCCGGGCGGAATGCCGGCGAGGAGCAGGCTCTTCCACACGGTGGTGGCGATCGAGTCGTACACGGGCACGCCAAGTTCGGCTTCCAGGCTCTCGGCCAGGCGGGCGCCGCGCATGTTCGTGCACATGATCGCAATCGCGTCCACGCCGGCCCCGGCGACCGCGCGCGCCATCTCCCCGATGTCGCGCTCGCCGACCTCGGCGAATGCGAAATTCTCGGTCAGTCCGGCGTGCCGCTCGGCCGGACAGGCGATGCCGGCGCCGGCAAAGTTCGCGATGATCTTCGCCTGGATCGCGTCGATGTAGGGAGTGACGAGTCCGACGCGTGTCACGCCGGTGCGCGCGAAGATTTCCCGGAACGCCAGCACCGACGTGCAGGCGGCGGTGCCGGTCGCCGCCGCGATGCGCTCGCAGACCCGCTCGTCGCGCGCGAAGCCGAGCCAGCTTGCCGATGTCCCGTTCCACGCGATCACGTCCACCCGCGCGTCGGCCAGCAGATCCGCCGCGCGCAGGATTTCGCTCTCGGCGAATTGCCGGTCGGAGGTATCCGAGGCGGCGATCGCCGTCACCTTGAGGCGGCTGAAATGCACGCTGACATCCGCGATGCCGGAGAGCATCGCCGTCGTTACCGGCTCGACGACGGTGTTGGAGGAGGGGGTCAGCATCCCCAGGCGACTGATCTTGGTCATTCATACCTCATGGCAGGCGTGGCACCGCTCAGACGGGCAGCTTGCGGCCATAGTCGATCGCGGTCGAGCAGGCGAAAAGTCCGGCACCCGCGAGCGCGAAGAACATAAGTGCCAGGAAATACGAACCGCTTGCCTGCACGATGAAGCCGACGATCACCGGCACCGTGATTCCGGCGATGTTGCCGGCGAAGTTCATGCAGCCGCCGAGAAACCCGGCTCGCGCGCGGGAGGCGAGGATGCCCGGGATCGCCCAGTACATCCCGCACCAGCGTAGGAAGAACAGGGTCGCGCAGAGCAGCATCACGACGCCGAACGGGTCACGAACATAGGCCACGCCGAGGATCGAGAGGGTCGCGACGGCGGCCGCGATGCCGAACAGCGTGCGGAAGACGACGTTCGGACCTCCGCCGCGGACGCGCCAGCGATCGGCGATCTGCCCGCCGGCAAGCTCGCCGACGAAGCCGGAAAAGAACATCGCGAACAGCGACAGGCCGAGATGACTGAAATCAAGCCCCTGGGTCGCCGACAGGTAGTTCGGCATCCAGGTCAGCAGTCCATAGAAGACGGCATTGAAACACATCCACCCGAGGCACATGCACCAGACGGAGCGATGGCGGAAATAGGCCCATGCGCCGGCGCCGGAGGCGGCGGGCGCGAGCGCGTCCTCGTGCGCGTGGGCGCGGGCGATGAACGCGGCTTCGGCCTGATTGACCGCCGGATGCTCGGCCGGGGTATTGCGGATGTAGCGCCAGGCGAACAGGCCACAGAGCATCGTGCCAAGACCAGCGACGACGAATGAGACGCGCCAGGAGTCGAACTCGACGATGAGGCCCGCGATCATCGCCGAGCCGATCGCCGCGCCAAGCGGAACGCCGCCATCGAGCAGCGTCGCTCCGCGCGCGCGTTCGTTCGCGGGCATCCACACGGCGTTGAGCTTGCAGCCGGCCGGGTAGATCGGCGCCTCGCACGCGCCGAGACCGAGGCGCGTCAGCACCAGAATCCAGGCGCTGAACGACGCCGCGGCGACCGCCTGGAACAGACCCCAACCGAGAGTTGCCGCGGCGATCACCACACGCGGCCGGAACCGGTCGGCCAGCATACCGCCCGGAATCTGCATCAGCGCATAGGTGAGGAAGAAGGCGCTGAGGACGAGTCCCTGCGTCGCCAGATCAAGGTTGAACTCCCTGGCGATGGCCGGCATCGCGACCGAGATCGACGCCCGATCAACGTAGTTGATCGCGATCAGCATCAGCATCAGCAGGAAGATGCGCCAACGCACGTTGCTGGGTGCCACGGTGGCGATTGCGTCGGCGCCTGTCGGCTCCATCACTGTGCTGGACGGGAGTGTCAGCATGGTCCGCCGCTCCACCTGCTCGGACGCGATGTCGCCGGGGAAAGCTGTGGCCCGCGCGCCTGCATCCCTCAGCTCCGCGCCTGTCTGGGTGCCAGCTCCTGTTCCAGCACGGCGATCACGCTCTGCGCGGTGGCGCGCATGTGCGCGCGCATCAGGCGCGAAAGTTCGACGCCGTCGCGCTGTCGCAGTGCCGCGATGATCTTCACGTGTTCATCGGCGGACTCGTCCCAGCGAATCTGCGAGAAGTTCGCGGCGTAGCGGACCCGCGCGATCTTGCGGGAGTATTGCAGATGTGTGGCCATCAGGCTGCGGTTGCGTGTCGCGGCCGCCAGTCCGGCGTGGATGGCCTGGTTGGTCTCGAAATATCTGCCGCGCCGATGCGCGCGATGGTGTTCGAGAAGCTCGCGGTGCAGCGCCTCGATCTGACGGATCTCGTCGTCACTGATGCGCGTGGCGGCCATCTCCCCGATCGCGGCGTCGAGTGCTTCCAGTACTTCGAAGTGTTCCGCGACCTCGTCGATGCGGATCGCGGTGACGACGGCGCCACGGCCGGGCTGCAATTCGACCAGCTGCTCGCCGGCCAGGACCTTCAGCGCCTCCCGCAGCGGCGTGCGGGACACATTCAGTTTGCGGCAAAGGTCCAGCTCGGAGATTCGCTCGCCGGGGCGGAGATGACCCTCCAGCACCAGGTCGCGGAGGATGTCGGCAACGTCCTCATGCAGGGACCGGCGCTGCACCGAGCGGGATGCGAGATCGACCACCGTGTTGTCGGCGTCTTCCGGCAAGGAATTCCTCCCGATCGCTTGTGGGCTGCGGTTCTGCGGACGTTGTAATTCATAATTATACATTATGGCAAAATTAAGGCAGCTTGGGGCTGGCGTGGGACGGAGCGACAGACTGATCAGGCGCTTGGCCCCTGCCGCGCTTGGGCTGCGAGGCAGACCAGGGTTGGGGGAGGGGCCGCGAGGGGCCGAGAGCCTGACCGATCAGGATCAGTCCGGCGAAAGCAGCGACAGCTTCGGGAAATACGTCCGATAGCGCGCCGCATCCCGTGTCAGCAGCGGATATCCGGCGATGGCCGCGTCGGCGCCGATGAAGAAATCCGGCAGCGGCGACCGCCTCGCTCCGCCCCGCCGTCGATAGGCCAGGAACGACTTGCCGGCGAGAAAGGCGGCTTCGTCGGGAACTGCCTCGCGGTCGAACATGGTTTTCGGAAGCGCGGCATCGAGGTCCTCGATCCGCGAAAACCGGATCGAGACCCGGCATAGATGACGGGGTTGATGACCAGGCGATGAAAAATTCCCCTTACCCAGGTCGGGCAAATGTGTTCTTCTTCCGTTCATGTCCGCCGCAGCCTCAGCCCCGGCCGAAACCTTCGCCAGCATCATTGCGTGGCTGTGCCGCGTCGTCGCGGCGGCGGCGGTGGGGCGCGGGCTTCCGGTGCCGGTGCTGCTGCTCTGGCCGCGGCTGATGCGGCTGTCGGGCCGCTTTGCTCGCCTCGCCGCGCGGATCGCCGCCGGTGAGCGGCCCGGACCTTCACGCCCCCGGGCGCCGGCGGTGGCGCGGGAGCGCAAGCCCTATCAGCGCCTGCCGCGCCGCTTCGGCTGGCTGTTGAGCGTGCCGGAGGCGCGCGCATCGGGGTCGAAGCTGGCGCACCTGCTGGCGCAGCCGGCGATGGCCGACATTCTCGCCGATCCGCGCAGCGGCCGGCTGCTGCGCCCGCTCTGCCGGATGCTCGGCGTCAGGCTGCCGCCCGCGCTGATCCTGCCGTTGCGCCCCGCGCGCCGATCGGCCACGCCCGCCCGCCGCGCCGCCGCGCGCCAGGGCCCGCCATGCGGGCCGCCGGAACCGGCGCCGCTCGCCGTCGTGCCCTCGCGCGCCGGCCCCCGGCGAAAACTGACCTGATAGCGTGCGACGCCTCTGCGCGCCCTCATCGTTCCATATAAGGAACAGACACGCGCGGCTCTGCTGCGAACCTGCGCTTGGCAGCAGGCCCGCGAACGGGGACACTGCATGCCGCCATGCAGACCAACTTCACCGCCGAGCAGTTGCGCGACCCCGGCATCGCCGCCTCCAACCAGGTGCTGCGCACCTGCGTGCATTGCGGCTTCTGCACCGCGACCTGCCCGACCTTCGTCCTGCTCGGCGACGAGTTGGACAGCCCGCGCGGGCGCATCTACCTCATCAAGGACATGCTGGAATCGGGCCGTCCGGCCACCGAGGACGTGGCGCGGCACGTCGATCGCTGCCTTTCCTGCCTCTCCTGCATGACCACCTGCCCCTCCGGCGTGCATTACATGCACTTGGTCGATCACGCTCGCGCGGTGATCGAGAAAACATATGTAAGACCTTGGCATGACAGGTTTCTGCGCTCCGTGCTCGCGGCGGTGCTGCCGCATCCGGGCCGGATGCGCGCGGCGCTGGCGGCGGCGCGGCTGGGCCGCCCGTTCGTGGGCCTGCTGCCTGCCGGCTCGGTGCCCGGCAAGCGGCTGCGGGCGATGCTGGCCCTCGCCCCGGCGCGGCTGCCGGGCCGCAGCACGCTGGACGGCGCGCGGGTGCACAAGGCCGAGGTCACGCGGCGGGCGCGGGTGGCGCTGCTCGACGGCTGCGCGCAGCGGGTGCTCGACCCCGCCATCAACGACGCCACCATCCGGCTGCTGACGCGGCTGGGGGTGGAGGTGGTGGTGGCGCGGGGAGCGGGCTGCTGCGGCGCGCTGACGCATCACATGGGCCGCCACGACCCGGCGATGGCGAGCGCGCGGGCCAACATCGACGCCTGGACCCGCGAGACCGAGGGCGAGGGGCTGGACGGGATCATCGTCAACACCTCCGGCTGCGGCACGACCGTCAAGGACTACGGCTTCATGTTCCGCTCGGAACCTTCACCCTGGCGCGAGCGGGCCGAGCGGGTCTCGGCGCTGGCGGTGGACATCAGCGAATTCCTGAGCCGCATCGGCTATCAGCCGACGCGCGAGCCGCCGGGGCTGACGGTCGCGTATCATTCCGCTTGCAGCCTGCAACACGGCCAGCGCGTCACCACCGAGCCGAAGGCGCTGCTGCGCAAGGCGGGTTTCCGTGTCGTCGAACCGGCGGAAGGGCATCTGTGCTGCGGCTCGGCCGGCACCTACAACCTGCTGCAACCCGAGATCGCGACCCGCCTGCGGGCGCGCAAGCTGGAGAACATCCGCGCCACGAAGCCCGACCTGATCGCGGCGGGCAATATCGGCTGCCTGACCCAACTGGCCGGTGGGGGCGTGCCGGCGGTGCATACCGTCCAACTGCTCGACTGGATGACCGGCGGGCCGGAACCGGCGGCGCTCGGCGCCGTTGCAACCTCCTCGCCCGCGGCGCGATGATTGCCACATGAGGCGCGGTTTCCTCGCCCTGACCTTTCTCGCGGCCGCCGTGCTCGCCGCTCCGGCGCAGGCCGAGACGCGGGCGCAGGCGCGGCAGGCGCAGCTTGACCATCTGTTCAAGGCCCTGCGCGCCGCGCCGGACGAGGACACCGCCGGCATGATCGAGGGGCGCATCCGCAAGCTCTGGGCCGAGCAGGCTTCGCCGGCGGCGGCGCTGCTGATGGCGCGCGGCAACCGCGATCTGCACAACGACGCCGCCGGGGAGGCGATCGACGATTTCAGCGCCGTGCTCGACCTGGAGCCGGACTATTCGCAGGCCTACGCGAACCGCGCCGTCGCCCGCGCCGCCGCCGGCGACTTTGCCGGTGCCGTGGGCGATATCCAGGCCGCGCTGACCCGCGACCCGCGCAACTTCGCGGCCCTGCAGGCGCTGTCACGGATTGCCGAGGAGCAGGGCAACTGGCAGGGCGCGCTGGATGCGTGGCAGAAGGTGCTGGACATCGACCCGCGCATGCCCGGCGGCGCCGACCGGCTGCAAATGCTGATCCGAAAGGTCGAGGGAGAGTCGACCTGAACCCGCGCGCTCAGGCGGCCGAGGCCATCGCCGTCTCCCGTTGCGCCAGCGCCGCGCGGATCGCCGGCGGCACCTGCCGCGGCGACTTGCAGCGCGGCAACGGCAGCGCCGTCCCCGCGCCGGCCGGGCGCTCGGCGGCATTGTCGAAGCGGAATTCGGCGGCGTCGTGCAGATAGCTCTCCGCCGCGGCGCCCTCGGCGAGCAGCAGGGCGTGGTCGTCGAGTTCGACGTGCCAGTAAGTGAACTGCCCGGGCACACGCGTCTCGCGGCGGACGCTGCCGCCGTTCACCAGCGCCGCCGCATTCGCGAGCATCGCGCCGATCCGTACCGCATGGCCGGGCGAGAGCAGCAGGTCGCGGCGCGGCACGCCCTCGGCGAGCGCTCCGGCCCGGATGCGGACCGGCCAGGTGCGCAGCGGATCGGCGAAACGCGCGGCGATGGTCTGGCGTCCGACCCAGCGCACCTCCGCCGTGCCGCCATCGGCGAGGCACACGTGATCGCCCGGCCGCAGTGTCTCGACCGGCCGCTCGCCCTCCAGCGTCGTGATGTGCGTGCCGGTCGCGAAGCAGTTGGAGACCGCGAAGCCGAGCACGTTCATCTCGGTGATGTCGGTCTGCGTCATCACGTTCCGCTGCCCAGTCACGCTGTAGGCGTCGAAGGAATCCGCGCCCGCCGACTGCGCCCAGTCGCCCGGGTCGCCGGACGTGCTGTAATAATCCAGATTCGTCACGCCGCCGTCGTAGGAGAAATAGGCGGTCTGCGATGCCGAGGTCGCGAGCGTCCCGGCGCCGGTGTAGCGGAACAGGTCGAGGACCGAGGGGGTCGTGAGCGACGTGCCGAAATCCGAGACGCGGCCGAGCGCATGCGTCAGTTCGTGCAGCGCGACGCCGTTGAAATCCAGCTCGCCGGACGGGACCGTCCCGGTGGTGCTGAAATCATAGCTGTAGGCGCTGGAGAACCCGACCACGCCGTCGGTCTGGCCGAGATTGGCGCTGATCAGGCCCCACGCTTTCTCCTGCGCCGTGGAGACCGAGAATCCCCGGCCGCCGCTCGGGTCGCTCGCCGGCAGATTCGCCCAGGCGGTATCGGTGGCCACGGAATCGCGGGCGTTGTAGAGCGCGGTCCTGACCTGGCTGTAGGAGAGCGTGGCCATGGCCGGCCCACCCGCGGCCACCGCGCCGCTCGTCAGCGGGTTGCCGCCGACCTCGTTCCAACCCACGTCGATATGGACGGTGATGCTGTTGACGATCAGCGTGTCCAGATAGCTCGCGGCGGCCCGTACCGCGGCATCGAACCCGCTCGGGGCGCTGCTGGTGCTTGAGTCAAAGCTCAGAACGATGTCCATGACGCAACCGAATTCTTGTTCCGCAAATCAATCCATAGCTGATTCATATGCGTGACCAAATCACAATCAGTATTTGTAACACGCTCGTGCGATTGCCGTCGCGGCTGCTGGCGAGACCCGGTCGCGCCCTCCTGGTGATTGCGGTGCTGCTGACCGCCGGGCGCACCTGGGCGCAGCCGGCGCCGTCACGGCTGGATGCGATTCTTGCCGCCGGCACGCTGCGCGTCGGGATGCCCGGTGACTACCGCCCGTTCGGGCTGCGCGATGCCGCGACCGGCGAGTGGCAGGGGCTGGACGTGGACGAGGCGCGGGCGATGGCGACCGCGCTCGGCGTGAAGCTGGAACTGGTGCAGACGCGCTGGGCGACCCTGCTGCCGGACCTGCTCGCCGGCCGCTTCGACATCGGTGCCGGTGGCGTGTCGGTGACGTTGCAGCGCCAGACACAGGCATTCTACTCCACGCCGATCCTGCGCGACGGCAAGACGCCGATCGCTGACTGCAAGCGGGCCGATGATTTCCAGTCGATGGCGCAGATCGACCGCCCCGGCGTGCGTGTCATCGTCAATCCCGGCGGCACCAACGAGGCGTTCGACCGCGCCCATCTGCACTCGGCCCAGATCGTGGTTTTCCCCGACAATACGCGCATCTTCGACGAACTGCTCGCCGGGCGCGCCGACCTGATGATCACGGATGCCACCGAGGCGCGATTGCAGCACGCGCTGCATCCCTCATTGTGTGCCATCCATCCCGACCATCCCTTCGACTTCAGCGAGAAGGCGTATCTGCTGCCGCGCGACGTGCCGTTGCAGCAATGGGTCAACCAGTTCCTGCACATCCAGCGCGAGAGCGGCGCGCTTGACGCGCTGATCGCGAAATGGCTGCCCTGAGCACCGGCGCGGCGCCGCATCCGCGCACCTGGCTGAAAGTCACACCGGCGGGGCTGTATTGCGAGCCGGGCGGATTCTTCATCGACCCGGTGCGCGCCGTCGATCGCGCCGTGGTCACGCATGCCCATTCCGACCACGCGCGCCCCGGCCACGACGCTGTGCTCGCCAGCCCCGCCACGCTCGCGCTGATGCGGACCCGGCTTGGCGCGGGCGCCTTCGGCACTGCTCAACCGCTCTCCTGGGGCGAGCGGCTGCGCATCGGCGAAGCGGACAGATCGGA
>JAKADX010000045.1 GCA_021818505.1 Pseudomonadota bacterium | reverse complement strand
GAGTCGGCGCAGCGCAACGACGCACTTTCCAGGCAGTCCGCGGCCACCTCCGCCCAGCTTGCCGAGACGCAGAAGCGGCTGGCCGAGTCCGCGCAGCGCAACGACGCGCTGTCCAAGCAGTCTGCCGCAACCTCAGCCCAGCTTGCCGAGACGCAGAAGCGGCTGGCCGAGTCTGGTCTGCGCAACGACGCGCTTGAGAAACAGGCCGCCGACACCGCCGCCCGGCTTGCGGACGCACAGCAGCGTCTGGCGGACACGCAGCGCCAACTCGCCGACCAGCAGGCGCTGCTGGCCGAGATGAAGCGCCAGCAGGAGGCGCTCGACAAGACGGTGCAGACCGACAAGGCGACGCTGGAGGCGAAGCTCTCGGACCTCGCGAAGATGGCCGAGCAGGTGCGCAACCTCACCGCGCTGCGCGATGAGTTGGAGAAGCAGGCGCAGGATGCCGCGGTTCGCGCCACCACCGAGCAGCAGCGACGCGAGGCGGTGGCGGCGGAGCTGGCGCAGGAAAAGACGCTCGGCGACTCGGCGCGGGCGCAGATCGCGGTACTCAACCAGCAACTTGAGCAGTTGCGTGCCCAGCTTGGCGTGGTCAGCAAGGCGCTCGATGCGTCGGAGGCGTCGGGTAAGGACAAGGACGTGCAGATCGCCAACCTCAGCAGCCGGCTGAACACGGCGCTGGCGCAGAAAGTCGAAGAACTGCAACGCTACCGCAGCGACTTCTTCGGCAAGCTGCGCGAGGTGCTGGCGAACCGGCCGGGCATCCAGGTGGTCGGCGACCGCTTCGTCTTTCAAAGCGAGGTGCTGTTCCCCGTCGGCAGCGCCGACCTGACGCCCGCCGGCCAGGAGGAGATCAACAAGCTTGCCACGACGCTGACGGACATCGCGAAGGAGATACCGCCCGGCGTGAACTGGCTGCTGCGCGTCGATGGCCATGCCGACAAGCAGCCGATCAGCGGCGGGGCGTTCGCCAGCAACTGGGAACTTTCGTCCGAGCGGGCGATCAACGTGGTGAAGTTGCTGATCGCCGATGGCATCCCGCCCGAGCGGCTGGCCGCCACCGGCTTCGCCGACTACCAGCCGCTCGATCCGGCCGACACGCCTGAAGCGTACGCCAAGAACCGGCGGATCGAGATCCGGCTGACCGACCGGTGAGCGGGGCCGCGGCCGAGCCATGCCGACGCGTCGCTTGTCCGGCGCGCGCCCGCCGCCTATCTGTGCCAGCCATGCGCGCGCTCCCGGCCCTCTCCCTCGCCTTCACCCTACTCTGCCTGCCCGCTCTCGCCGACACCGCCCCCAAGCCGAAGCAGCCCAGGCCCACCGGCCCGCTCGCCATCGGCACGTTCGAGGACTGGACGGCGGCGACCGACAAGGAGGCCGGGCAGATGATCTGCTACGCCTTCACCCGCGCCCGCGACTCCAAGCCCGCCGTGCCTGGCCGGGGCGACGTGGTGCTCACGGTCACCGAGCGGCCGTCGGGTCGCGATGCGGTGGCGATCAGCGCCGGCTTCGCCTTCACCGCCGACGCCATCGGCAAGCTCGTGGTGGAGAACGAGAGCTTCGAACTCTACACATCGCAGCGTTCCGCTTTCGCGCGCGACGGGCACGCAGTGGTGCGGTCGATGGAGCGCGGCAAACAGGCGGTCATGCACGCGCCCGGCCCGAAGGACGCCGCCGTCACCGATACGTTCAGCCTGCGCGGGTTCAAGCACGCCTATGAAGCGATCGTGAAACGCTGCCCGGCCGTCAAGAAGGGCGGATGACCACGTCGCCCGATCTCACCGATGCGGAACGCGCGCGCATCCTGGCCAAGACCGCGCGCTTCGCGCCCCCGCTGGCACAACTGGCGGACGGGCGGCGCGACCTGGTCGGCCTGTCGCGCGCCGAACTCGCCGCCGAACTCGCCGCGATCGGGGAGGCGCCGTTCCGCGCCAAGCAGCTCTGGCACTGGATTTACCACCAGGGCGTGACCGACTTCGCGCGCATGTCCACGGTCGCGCGGCCCTTGCAGCAGAAGCTCGCCGAGGCCTTCGTCATCGGCCGGCCCGAGGTTGCCGCGCAGCAGACCAGCGCCGACGAGACCCGCAAGTTCCTGTTCCGCTTCCGCGACGGGCAGGAGGCGGAGACGGTCTATATCCCCGACCGGCAGGAGGATCGCGGCGCGGTCTGCATCTCCTCGCAGGTTGGCTGCACGCTATCCTGCCGCTTCTGCCACACGGGCACGCAGGCGCTGGTGCGCAACCTCGGCGCGCCAGAGATCGTGGGCCAGTTCATGGCGGCGCGGGACGCCTACGGCGAATGGCCGAGCCCCAAGGGCGAAACGCCGCGCTTGCTCTCGACCATCGTGCTGATGGGCATGGGCGAACCGCTCTACAATTACGAGAACGTCGCCCGCGCCATGACCATCGTCATGGACAACGAGGGCATCGCGCTGTCGCGGCGGCGCATCACGCTCTCGACGTCCGGCGTGGTGCCGATGATGGACTGCGCCGGGGCCGAGCTCGGCGTCAATCTCGCGGTGTCGCTGCACGCCGTGCGCGACGATCTGCGCGACGAACTGGTGCCGCTGAACCGCAAATACCCGATCGCCGAGCTGATCGCCGCCTGCCGGCGCTATCCGGGTGCCTCGAACGCGCGGCGGATCACGTTCGAATACGTCATGCTCGACGGCATCAACGACAGCCCGGCCGACGCCCGCGAGCTGGTGCGGCTGATCGCGGGGATGCCGGCCAAGGTGAACCTGATCCCGTTCAACCCCTGGCCCGGCAGCCCGTATGCCACCAGCAAGCCGGCGGTGATCGAGCGGTTCGCGGGTATCGTCATGGACGCTGGTTACGCTGCCCCGGTGCGCACGCCCCGCGGGCGCGACATCCTGGCGGCGTGCGGGCAGTTGCGAACGGAAAGTCGGCGCGCGGCCGTCACCCGGCGCGTCTTGCCAGCGCATCCTCCGATGCAGGCTCCATCCGACCCGCAGGCAGGCGACCGGCTGGCGCGAACAGGCTGAGGGCAAACCATTTGCGGAACGCGGCCACGTCACGACGCGCGCCGTCGAGGCGCAAGGCATCCTCGCGCATCACCGCATCGACGCTGACGTGCCCAAGCCACACCTGCGTCAGCACCCGCAGGCTGGTTGTGATGAACAGGTCAACTTCGAACCCGGGATCCTTGTAGCAAAGATCGACATGTCCCGGCTCGAAGACGAGCCAGTAACGCTGCCGGTTGCTCGGCACCCCCGACAGGTGGAACGCCGCGACATAGCGCCGGCCGCCGGGCCGCGCGTCATCCAGTACGGTACGGCGGATGTCCCACATCAACAGATCGGGATCGAGGTTCGGCGTCTCCAGCATCTTGTGGCGAAGCCAGCGTTGCGCCCACGCCCCCATCTTTTCGACGACCGGGAACAACTCGCGCCCGGCCGGCGTCAGGTGATACTCCCAGACGCCGCGCTCGCCGCGCCGGCGTTCCACGATTCCCGCGAACTGCAGGTCTCTCAGGCGCTGCGCCAGCAGCGATGAGGACATGCGCGGAACGCCGCGTTGCAGGTCGTTGAACCGGAAGCTGCCCATCAGCAGTTCGCGGATCACCAGCGGCGTCCATCGCTCCGCCAGGATCTCGGTGGCAAGGGCGATCGGGCAGAACTGACCGTACCCGCGTGTCTCGCTCATGCCCGAGCGTAGCATGGACGCGCAGCGGGCCAACTTCATTTTCCGAAGTTGTCGTTGCCCGCCGCCGGCGCGACGCTCGCGGCCTCATGTCCATCGGGAGGGACAGCCATGACCCGACATGCCGGACTGGAAACGCTCGCAGCGATCCTTGGACCGGATTTCGCCGAGGGCGCGGCGGAGCGCGACGCGGGGGACGTATTCGTCGCCGGACATTATGAACGGCTGAAGGCGCACAAGGTGTTTTCCGCGCTGGTCCCCGCTGACCTCGGCGGCGGTGGCGCGCACTATCGCACGATGTGCGACTTCCTGCGCCAGCTTGCCCATTATTGCCCTTCAACCGCGCTGGCGCTGTCGATGCACCAGCATCTGGTCGCGGCCGCGGCGTACAACCACCGCAACGGCCGGCCCGGCCGCAAGCTGCTTGAGCGAGTGGCGGCGTCCGAAGCCGTGCTTGTTTCCACCGGTGCCAATGACTGGCTGGAGTCGAACGGCGCGGCGCAGCGTGTGGACGGAGGCTTCCGGGTCACCGCCCGCAAGCCGTTCGGCAGCGGATCGCCCAGCGGCGCCATCCTGGTCACGTCCGCGCCATTCGAGGATCCCGAGGAGGGATCACAGGTGCTGCACTTTGCCGTGCCGTTCGCCTCGCCCGGCGTGTCGCTGGCGGATGACTGGCACAGCCTCGGGATGCGCGCGACCGGCTCGCACACCATCGTTCTCGAACAGGTGTTCGTGCCGGAGGATGCCATCGCTCTGCGCCGGCCGCGCGGCCGGTTCCATCCGGCGTGGAACGTGATCCTGACCGTGGCGATGCCGCTGATCATGTCGGTCTATGCCGGTATTGCGGAAGCGGCCACAGCGATCGGCCGCGATCTGGCGCGCAAGCGGGCGGAGGAACAGGCCACGCCCTACCTGCTGGGCGAACTCGCCAACCGACTGGCGACGGTGCAACTGGCCGTGGACGACATGGTCCGCCGCGCCGGCAACCTCGATTTCACTATGTGCCTGGACCTGACCGACGCCATCCTCGTGCGCAAGACGATCGCGGCCGAAGCCGTTCTGGCGACCGTGGAGAAGGCGCTGGAGGCGGCCGGCGGCGCGGGATTCTACCGCAAGGCGGGGCTGGAACGGCTGCTGCGCGATGCCCACGCGGCGCAGTTCCACCCGCTGCCGGCCAAGCGGCAGCACCGCTTCACGGGCAGGCTCGCGCTCGGCCTCGATCCCGTGGCCGCGTGACGTCTCACCGCTGCTTCTGCTCGCCCTCTCCCGCTTGCGGGAGAGGGCCGGGCTGCGGGTCTGCGGACGGCGGCTCGACCAGCAGATCCTCCCGGCGGGGCAGCTCGCGCAGATCCGTCAGCCCGAACTGCGCCAGGAAGGCGGGCGTGGTGCCCCACATCGTCGGCCGGCCCGGCGTCTCCCGCCGGCCCTTCGGCGCGATCAGCCCGCTTTCGAGCAGCGCGTCCAATGTGGCCTGCGCCAGCGCGGCGCCGCGGATCTCCTCGATCTCGCCGCGCGTCACCGGCTGGTGATAGGCAACGATCGCCAACGTCTCCATCGCCGCACGGGGTAACCGGCGCGGCACCGAGACCACCTTGCGCAGGAGCGGCGCGAGGTCGGGCGCGGTGCGGAACTGTACGCCACCCGCCACCCCCACCAGTTCCACGCCGCGACCGGCATAGCGGGCCCGCAGGGCAGCGATCACCGCCTCCGCCTCCACGCCCTCGGGCAGTACCTGGCCCAGTTGCCGCGGCATGACCGGTTCGGCGGAGGCGAACACCATCGCCTCGGCCAGGCGCAGCGCGTGTTCGCTTTCGTCATCCGTCATCGCGTCCCTCCCGCCGCACCAGAATCGGGCCGAACGCCGTCTCCTGCCGCAGCTTCACCGCGCCGTCGCGCGCCAGTTCCAGGCCCGCGAGCAGCGTGCTCGCAAGCGCCGCCCGCCGCTCCAGCCCGCTGCCGGGCGTCTCGGGCAGGAACCGCTCCAGCGTGCTCCAGTCGGGCAGGTGGTGCAGCAGCGCGGCGAGGCGTTGCAGCGCGTCCTGCAAGCTCCACAGCGTCACCGGCGGCGGGCGGTAGCTGCGTGACCCCGCCGCCCGGCGCAGCGCGCCCAGATAGGCACGCATCAGCGCATTGAGGTCGAGGGCGATCCGCGAGCGGTCGGTCTGCACGAAATCCTCTGGCGCGCCGCGGGCGAAGACGTCCTGGCCCAGCACCGGCCGCGCGCCGAGCCATTGCGCCGCCTGCCGCATCCGTTGCAGATCCAGCAGACGCGCGGCCAGCACCTCGGCCGCCTCCTCGCCCTCTCCGGCGTCATCGCTGCCGGCGGGCAGCAGCAGGCGACTTTTCAGCCAGGCCAGCCACGCCGCCATCACCAGCCAGTCCGCCGCCAGTTCCAATCGCACCGCGCGCGCGCTCTCGATCACCGCCAAGTACTGCTCAACCAGGGAGAGGATCGAGATACGGGCGAGATCGACCTTCTGCCCGCGCGCGAGATCCAGCAGCAGATCGAGCGGCCCCTCGAAGCCTTCGAGCCGCAGGACCAAGGCCTGAACGGACTCAGACATTGCCGAGCAGATCACGGCCCATCGCGGGATGGCCCGCCAGCATCAGCAGCAGATCCAGCACTGGCACCAGCACCCGTAGGAGCAGTGCCTGAATCGGGTTGAAGTCATAGCCGGCCTGACGCGCGAGCGCCGGTAGCAGAAACAGTAGCAGCAGGACGATCAGCAGTCCCACACGCTCCATCCCCGCCCAGGCGCGCGCCAGCGGCAACGGCAACAGACCGACCGCGATCCGGCCGCCGTCCAACGGCGGAATCGGGATCAGATTGAAGATCGCCAGCACGACATTGTAGATCACGAACGAAATCAGAAATTCGGCGAGCAGGAACAACGCCAGCCCGCCGAACAACGGCACGACATGCAGAGCCAGCGCCCCGAGCCACGCGAGCAGGAAATTCATGGCCGGCCCGGCCGCCGCCACCACCATCATGCCGCGGCGCGGGTCGCGGAACTTCCAGGCCGAGACCGGCACCGGCTTGGCCCAGCCGAACATGAAACCGACGCGGCCAATGGTAAGCAACTGGCTGACCAGCAGGAAGCCAGGGAGGATGATGGTGCCGAATCGGTCGATATGGCGAATCGGGTTCAGCGAAAGCCGGCCCGCCGCGCGCGCCGTATCGTCGCCCAGCGCCAGCGCCGCGTAGCCGTGCGCCGCTTCGTGCAGCGTGATCGCCAGGATCGCCGCCACGGCGACCACCGCGATGTCGAGGACCGTCTGAATCATGAGGCAAGCAGACGGTCGCGCTCGGCGGTGAGCGCAGATACGTCGAGGGTTTGGCGCGCGCGCGCCGCCGTCGCCCGCGCCGCCGCCAGCCGTGCCAGCGCCGCCTCGCTCGTCGGGGGGCAGGCGCGCAGCACGCCGGCATTGCCCCCCGTGTCACCGGGACAATAGAGTGCGAGGTCGCAGCCGGCGGCGAGCGCGGCGAGCGCCCGCTGCTCCGGCGCGCCATTCAGCGCCTGCATGGCGAGGTCGTCGGAGAGCAGCAGCCCGGGAAACCCGATGCGGCCGCGGATCGTCTCGGTGATCACGGGCGGCGAGAGCGTGGCGGGACGGTCGGGATCGAGGGCCGAATAGCGGATATGGGCGGTCATCATCACCGGAAGGTCGGCGTTGGCGGCGAAGGGAAGCATATCGCCGCTGAGATCGGCCGCGTCCACCTCGGGCAACGCCAGATGGCTGTCGGCCCGCGCTCGTCCATGCCCAGGCACGTGCTTGGCAACCGGCAGCACCCCGGCCGCCAGCAGCCCCTCCGCCATCGCCCGGCCGAGCGAGGCGACCGCGTGCGGGTCGGCGGAATAGCCGCGGTCGCCGACCACGTCATGCGCGCCGGGAAGGCGCAGGTCGAGCACCGGCGCGCAGGCCACGTCGATGCCGCTGGCCAAGCACTCAGCGCCGATCAGCGCCCCGGTCAGCCACGCCGCCCGCAGCCCGGCCGTCGCGTCGCGCGCGTGCAAGGCGCCGATCGCGCCCGCCGGCGGGTGCGCGCGCCAGTGCGGCGGACGCAGCCGCGCCACCCGCCCGCCCTCCTGATCCACCATGATCGGGGCACCGGCGGGCAGCACCTCGTGCAACGCCTGCGTCAGCGCGCGCAGTTGCGCTGGATGCTCGACATTGCGGCGGAACAGGATGGCACCGGCCGGCGGGAACGCGCGGAACAGGGCCGCCTCTCCGGCGTCGAGCGCCGGGCCGGCGATGCCGACGATCGCCGCCCTAGAAACTGGCAACCGAGCAGCCGCCGCCCTTCGCCTTGACGCGCTCACAGAAGCGGATGGCGTCCACGACCTCCGCGAAGCCACCGACACGCACCCGCCAATAGGTCTTCCCGGCGCGTTCGGTGCGCGAAAAGGTCGGCGTACGGCCATCGAGCAGGTCGTGATAGCGGCGCTCCAGCCGCTTCCATTCGGCCCTCGCTCCGTCCTCCGACTCCAGGGCCGCCAGTTGCACCATCGCGCCGGCGGGCTTCTGCGTCGCCGGCGGCGGGGCCGGCCGGGCCGCGACGGCAGCGGGCGTCGCTTTCGGCTCGGCCTCCGTAACGCGCGGCACCGGCCGGGACGCCTCAAGGACAGCCGTTGGTGCCGACGACGAGGCGGCAGCGGGCGAGGATGGCAGGGGGGTTGGGGTGGTTTTTTCCTCGGCCTTCAGCGCCTGCGGGGCGGGGTTCTCGGGTGGCGGCGCCATGGCGACCTTGGAATCGCCGTCGCCTGACAGGATCGAATCGTTGGCGCCGGCGATCTGCAGCCCGCCAGGATTTGCCGGCTTGACGCGCAGGGGGCGGCTGTCCGGCTCGATCACCGGCACACCGCCGCGATGGTGGCCGCCGAACGACCAGATGCCGACCAGCAGCACCAGCGCGCCGCCGATGCCGCCGGCAAAGATCGCCAGCCGGCGCGTCGCCGGGTCCATGCCCCCCGCCGCCGCGCGCCGCTGCGCGCTGACGCGATAGGACGGGGCCATGGCCGGCATGGGAATGTCGAGATCGTCGCCGCCCGCAACAGGCTCGATTCGTGCTCTCACCGCATCTCCTCGACGGGGTCCACCCCCATCACAGCAAGGCCGGAGCGGATCACGACGGCAGTGGCTGCAACCAGGGCCAGCCGCGCCAGCGTATCCGCCGGCCGGTCGGCAACGAGGAACCGCAGCGCAGCATCGTCCTTGCCCCGGTTCCATAGCATATGAAAATCGCCCGCCAAGTCATAGAGGAAAAATGCGATTCGGTGCGGCTCCCGCGCCAGGGCCGCCGCCTCCACAGTGCGCGGCCAGGCCAGCAGCCGGCGGATCAGGGCCAGTTCGGATGGATGATCCAGCGACTCGAGCGACACACCAGCGAGGGCGTCGTCGGAGGTCGCCTCCGGCCCAAACATCTCGGCCGCCGCGCGCAGCACGCTGCGGCAGCGGGCGTGCGCGTATTGCACGTAGAACACCGGGTTGTCGCGCGTCTGCGCGACCGCAAGCGCGATGTCGAACTCCATCTGCGCGTCCGCCTTGCGCGTCAGCATGGTGAACCGCACGGCGTCCTTGCCGACCTCATCGAGCAGGTCGCGCAGCGTGCTGAAGGTACCGGCGCGCTTGGACATGCGCACCGGCTCGCCATCCTTCAAAACGTGAACGATCTGGCAGAGCACGACTTCGAGTTTGCCGCCCAGTGCCGAGACCGCCGCCTGCATCCGCGACACGTAGCCGCCGTGGTCGGCACCCCACACGTCGATCATGGTGCGCGCACCGCGGTCAATCTTGTCGGCGTGATAGGCGATATCATTGGCGAAATACGTGTTGCTGTCATCCGACTTGCGCAGCGGACGGTCCACGTCGTCGCCGAACAGCGTGGCGCGGAACAGCGTCTGCGCGCGCGGCTCCCAGTCCTCCGGCGTCTTGCCCTTCGGTGGCTCCAACACGCCTTCGTAGATCAGGCCTTGCGCATCGAGGCGCGCGATCGTCGCATCGACCGCCCCTGCATCAACCAGCGCCCGCTCGGATGTGAACACGTCGGGAAACACGCCGAGCACGGCAAGATCCTCGCGGATCGTCTCCATCATCACGGCGATCGTGACGTCGCGCACGGTCGGCAGCCAGACATCGGGTGCCGCGATCGTCGCGCCAGGACCGGCAAGTCCGTCGCCGAACCGAGCCGCCAGCGCCTCGCCCACGGGAATGAGGTATTCGCCGCGATATTGCAGGCCGCCCGGCACCTCCTCGGAGAAATCCGCCTCGGTCAAACCCGTGCCCAGCGCCTGCAGGTATCGCCAGTAGGCAGCCCAGGCGAGAGCCGTCACCTGCGCGCCGGCGTCGTTGATGTAGTATTCCTTGGTGACGTCGTAGCCGGCTTTGGCGAGCAGGTTCGCCAGCGCATCGCCGACCACCGCGCCGCGGCAATGCCCGACATGCATCGGACCGGTCGGATTGGCCGAGACATATTCCACATTGGTGGGCTCGCCGCCGCCCAGGTCGCTGTCGCCGTAATGCAACCCGCCTTCCAAAATACGCGGCAGCCGGCCGGTGAGCGCCGATTTGCGCAGCCGAAGGTTGACGAAGCCCGGCCCCGCCGGCTCGGCGGTTTCGACCAGATCGCCAGGTAGCGCGGCGGCCAGCGTGGCCGCCAACTGGCGCGGATTGGCGCGCGCCACCTTGGCCGCGACCAGGGCGGCGTTGGTGGCGGCGTCGCCATGCGCTTCCTCGCGCGCCGGTGTCACTTCGACGCGCGCTGCCACCTCCGCCGGCAGGTCCGGGACGGCGACGCTGAGCGCGACCAGAACGCGGTCGCGCAACTCGGCGAAGATGTTGTCGGTCATGTCACCCCGGGACCGCGAGATCGGTCAGCCTGAGAAACTCATCGCGCGCCGAGCGGTCGGTCATGCCGCCGATATAGTCGGCGACCGCCTGCGCGGCCCGCGCGGTGCCGGACTCGCCGGCCCGTCCGCGCCATTCGTCGGGCAGCAGCGCGGTGTCGGCGTGCAGCAGCGCAAATAACTCCGCCGTCAGCCGCCGCGCCTTCGCCGTCATGCGGTTGACGCGCCAGTGGCGATACATGCGCGCGAACAGGAAATCCTTGATGGCTCGGTTCTTCTCGGCCATTGCCGCGCTGAACGCTACCACCGCCTTGCGCGCATGGCGGATCGCATCCGCGTCCGCTGGCTCGAGGGCCGCGATGCGCCGGCGCGACTCGTCGACCAGATCGACCACCAGCGCGTTGATGACGCGGCGGATCGTCTCGTGCTGCAGGCGCGGCGGGGGCACGTCCAGGCTGGCCCGCGCCGCCTCCGCCAGCGCCTCGCCCACCACCGGCAGGTGCGCGAGGTCGGCAGGCGTGAACAGTTGCGCGCGCAAGCCGTCATCGAGGTCATGGCTGTGATAGGCGATGTCGTCGGCAAGCGAGGCCACCTGCGCCTCAGCCGAGGCGAAGGTGTGCAGCGCCAGCGGGTGCCGTCCGTCGTATTCGGCGACATAGGGGGGCGGGCGGCGCAACGGGCCGTTGTGCTTGGCCAGCCCCTCCAGCGTCTCCCAGGACAGGTTCAGCCCGTCGAAGGCGGCGTAGCGGCTCTCCAGCAGCGTCACCACGCGCAGGCTCTGCGCATTGTGATCGAAGCCGCCGAACGGCTTCATGGCCGCTGCCAGCGCCTCCTCCCCGGCATGGCCGAAGGGGGGGTGGCCGAGGTCGTGGGCCAGCGCCAGCGCCTCGGTCAGGTCCTCATCGAGTCGCAGTTCGCGCGCCACCGAGCGGGCGATCTGCGCCACCTCCAGGCTGTGCGTCAGGCGGGTGCGGAAGAAGTCGCCCTCATGGTTGACGAAGACCTGGGTCTTGTACTGAAGGCGTCGGAACGCCGAGCTGTGGACGATGCGATCGCGGTCGCGCTGGAACGGCCGGCGCGACCCGCTCTCCGGCTCCGGATGGAGCCGGCCGCGCGACGGGTCGGGGCGGGCGGCCCAAGGGGCGAGATCGGTCACGCCGGCGCCTTACCGGATCGCGCGCCGCCCTTCAATCCGCGCCGCCGCCCGCCTATGTTGCGGACATGGACAGCACCCCGTTCCGCCTGACCGACCGCGCCGCCGCGCGCATCGCCGAGATCGCCGCGAGCCAGGATGCCGCCGCCCTCAGGGTCGCCGTGCTGGCCGGCGGGTGCAGCGGCTTTCAGTACCGGTTCGAACTGGATCGCGAGGCCGCGCCCGACGACGTGGTGGTGGAGCATGGCGGCGCGCGCGTGGTGATCGACCCCGCCAGCCTCGACCTGCTGGCCGGGGCAGAGCTTGACTACACCGACGAGTTGATGGGCAGCCATTTCGCGGTGCGCAACCCGAACGCGAGTTCGTCCTGCGGCTGCGGCACCAGTTTCTCCGTTGACTGAGCGGCGTTGAAGCTCGCCACCTGGAACGTCAATTCGATCCGCAGCCGCGAGGGCCACGTGCACCGCTGGCTGGAGCGGGTGCAGCCCGACATTCTGCTATTGCAGGAGATCAAGTGCGAATCGCACGCCTTCCCTGCCTTCGCCTTCTCCGGCCTCGGCTATCGCGCCGACGCGGTGGGGCAGAAAACCTATAATGGCGTCGCCGTGCTGGCGCGCTGCCCGTTCGAGGTGACGCACCGCGCGCTGCCGGGCCTGCCGGCGGACGACGCGCAGGCACGCTATATCGAACTGACCGCCGAGGGCATGACCATCATCGGCATCTACCTGCCCAACGGCAATTCCGGGGGTCCTGCCGGCTTCGACTACAAGCTCACGTGGATGGACGCGCTGGCGGCGCGCGCGGCCGAGTTGCTGGCGCGCGATGAGCCGCTGGTCATCGCGGGGGATTTCAACGTCTGCCCGACCGATGACGACCTCTCGCCCGGCGCGCTGGCGCCGGGCGATGCGCTGGTGCATGCCGAGTGCCGCGCCCGGTTCCGCAAGCTGCTCTGGCTGGGCCTGACCGACGCCGTTCGGGCGCTGCACCCGACCGGGCCGCTATGGACCTTCTGGGACTACCAGGCCGCCGCCTGGCCGCGCGACATGGGATTGCGCATCGACCACGTGCTGCTTTCGCCCACGCTGGCGGAACGGCTGACGGCGGCGATCCCGGACCGGCGGGAGCGCGGCGAGGACCAGCCGTCAGATCACGTGCCGGTGCTCATAGAGATGGACTGAGCCGGCGGGTCGGGCGCCCACCCGATTTCCCATCCCCCTGCTTTCCTGCTAGCACAGGCGCCGATGGAGCCCGCGCGCGCATGTTCGACTTTGCCTGGACCGAGATTGGCCTGATCGGCGTCGTCGCCCTGGTGCTGATCGGCCCCAAGGACATGCCGGTCGCGATCAAGGCGGTGACCGGCGCGATCAAGAAGGCCCGCCGCATGGCCGCCGAGTTCCAGACTCATGTGGACGAGATGGTGCGCGACACCGAACTGGCCGAGGTGCGCCAGCAGATCAACGAAATCCGCAACTTCGACATCCGCGGCGAGATCGAACGCGCGGTCGATGAGGACGGCTCGCTGCGCCGCGCCTTCGACGACCCGCTGATCACGCCGGTGCCGGCGCCGGTTTCCGAGATCGCCGTCGAGGCGCCGGGCGAAACGCAGGCGCCGGCCGAGCCGGAACCGGAGCCTCAGGCGGCGGATGCCCCGGACTTCATTCCGCCGGCGATCGCCGCTTCCCTTGCCGCCCCCGCCTTCATTCCGCCGCACGCGGCGCAGGGCGCCGGCACGGCACGCCCGCCCTTCGCCTGACCCGAACCGAAGGTTCCCGTGGCCACGACAACCGACGACGATCCGATCCACGACAAGCCTATGCCGCTGCTCGACCACCTGGTCGAGTTGCGCCGGCGAATCCTGATCAGCATGGTGACCTTCCTGGTCGCCTTCCTGGTCTGTTATCATTTCTCAGAGGAAATCTACGGCTTCCTGGCACAGCCGCTGGCGACCGCGCTCGCCGACAAGGGCGGCAACCGGGCGCTGATCTACACGCAGCTTTACGAAGCGTTCTTCACCTATGTCCGCGTAGCGTTCTTCGGCGCCGCCTTCGTCGCCTTCCCGGTGATGGCGACCCAGCTCTGGCTGTTCGTCGCGCCGGGTCTTTATCGCAGCGAGAAGCGGGCGATCGCGCCGTTCCTGGTGGCGACGCCGGTGCTGTTCATCGCCGGCGCCGCCCTCGCCTACTACTTCGTCTTTCCCTTCGCCTGGAAGTTCTTCATCAGCTTCGAGACGCCGAAGAGCGACGCCGGCATCCCGATCCAGCTCATGCCGAAGGTCGGCGAATACCTCGATCTGGTGATGAAGCTGATCTTCGCCTTCGGCGTCGCGTTCCAGTTGCCGGTAGCGCTGGCGCTGCTGGCCAAGGTGGGGATCGTGACGTCGAAAGGGCTGCGGCGCTACCGCCGCTACGCCTATGTCGGCATGTTCATCATTGCCGCGATCCTCGCGCCGCCTGACGTGGTGACACAGTGTGGACTGGCGCTGCCGCTCATCGGGCTCTACGAGATTTCCATCCTTGCGGCGCGCATCGTCGAGCCCAAGCCGGTCGAGAGCTGAGCATGCACGACATTCGCGTGATCCGCGCCGATCCGGCAGCGTTCGATGCGGCGCTGGCGCGGCGTGGCGCGCCGACGGCCGCCGCCGACATTCTCGCCCGTGACACCCGCCGCCGTGCGGCCCTGACCGAATTGCAGGAGTTGCAGGCACGCCGAAACGCGCTCGCCCGTCAGGTAGGCGAAGGCCGCAGGCAGGGCGCCGACACCGCCGCGCTGGAGGCAGAAGCTTCCAGGCTGCGGGTGGCGATGGAGGGGCTGGAAGCTGAGGCGTCAAGCCTAGACCTCCAGACTCGCGCCGCGCTGGAGCGGCTTCCGAACGTCCTCGACACCGATGTGCCGGATGGCAGCGACGACAGTGCCAATGTCGAACTCAAGCGGTTCGGCGAGCCGCGTGACCTCGGCTTTGCGCCGAAGCAGCATTTCGAGCTTGGCGAGGCGCTTGGCCTGATGCAGTTCGAGGCAGCAACGAAACTTGCCGGCAGCCGCTTCACCATCCTGCGTGGGGCGCTGGCGCGGCTGGAGCGGGCGCTCGGCCAGTTCATGCTCGACCTGCACACGCGCGAGCACGGCTACGAGGAAATGGTCGTGCCGTCGCTGGTCAACGACGCGACGATGTACGGCACCGGCCAGTTGCCGAAATTCGCGGATGATCTGTTCCGCACCACCGACGGCCGCTGGCTGATCCCGACCGCCGAGGTGCCGCTGACCAACCTCGCCGCCGGGGAGATCGTGCCAGCGAAATCGCTGCCGTGGCGGTTGACCGCGCTGACCGACTGCTTCCGCTCCGAGGCCGGGTCGGCCGGACGCGACACGCGCGGGATGCTGCGCCAGCACCAGTTCCGCAAGGTCGAAATGGTCAGCATCACGCGGCCGGAGGACAGCGACGCCGAGCACGAGCGCATGACGCGCTGCGCGGAGACCGTGCTGGAGCGGCTTGGGCTGACCTGGCGCCGCGTGGTGCTGTGCGCCGGCGATACCGGTTTTTCCGCCGCCAAGACGTACGATCTGGAGGTCTGGCTGCCCGGGCAGCAGATGTGGCGGGAGATCAGTTCGTGTTCGAATTGCCGCGATTTCCAGGCACGGCGGATGAACGCCCGCTTCCGCGCCGCCGACGGCAAGACGGTCGCGCATGTCCATACGCTGAACGGTTCCGGCGTCGCGGTCGGGCGGGCGCTGATCGCGGTGATGGAGACGTATCAGCAGGCCGATGGTTCGATCGTGGTGCCGGAGGCGCTGAGGCCGTGGATGGGCGGGCTGGAGCGGATCGCCGCCGGCTGACATCATCACCGGATCAGAACACACGGGGGAAACAACCATGCCGATCGACCGCCGCACGCTGCTGGGCAGCGCCCTCGCCGCCGCCGCGATTCCCGCGCGCGCCCGCGCCGCCGCATCGGGGACCATCCGGCTGGGCGTGCTGACCGATCTGTCGGGGCCATACCGCGACACCGCCGGCCCCGGATCGGTCGCCGGTACGCAGCAGGCGGCGGCGGAGGCAATGGCGGCGTTTCCGGGGTTGCAGGTCGAGGTGTTGCAGGCCGACCATCAGAACAAGCCCGATATCGGCGCCGGCATCGCGCGCGCCTGGTTCGACCAGGGCGGCGTCGATGCGATCGTCGATGTGCCGAACAGCGCGGTCGGCCTCGCGGTCGCGCAGGTCGCGCGCGAGAAGGACAAGGTGTTCCTGATCACCGGCGCCGGCACCGCCGACCTGACCGGCAAGCGGTGCGCGCCGACCACCGTCCACTGGACCTTCGACACGTACATGCTCTCGCGCTCCAACGGCGGCGCGCTGGTGAAGGCCGGACGCAAGACGTGGTTCTTCATCACGGCCGACTACGCCTTCGGCCACGCCTTGCAGCGCGACGCCACCACATTCATCGAGAAGGCCGGCGGGCAGGTGCTGGGGGGCATCGCCTATCCGTTTCCGGCGACCACTGATTTTTCCGCGTTCCTGTTGCAGGCGAAAGCCTCCGGCGCGCAGGTGGTGGCGTTCGGCAATGCCGGGCGCGACACCATCAACTGCATCAAGCAGTCGCGCGAGTTCGGCCTGGGCGGCAGCAAGGTCGCGCTGGCGGCGATGCTCATGTTCATCGGCGACGTCCATGCGCTGGGAATTGAGACCGCGCAGGGGCTGACGCTGACCGAGACGTTCTACTGGGATCTCAACGACCGCACGCGCGCCTTCACGCAACGGGTAGCGCCACGGATGCCGGCGGACTGGCGGCCCAACATGGAACATGCCGGCTGCTACGCCGCACCGCTGCACTATCTCAAGGCGGTTCACGACATGGGCGCGGCGGAGGCGGTGAAGTCCGGCAGTGCCGCGGTCGCGCGCATGAAGGCGATGCCGACGGACGACGACGCCTTCGGCCCCGGCCGCATCCGCGAGGACGGGCGCAAGCTGCACCCGGCCTATCTGTTCGAGGTGAAGTCGCCTGCGGAGAGCCGCGGTTCCTGGGACCTCTATAAGCTCGCCGTCACCACCCCGGCCGAGGAAGCGGCGCGGCCGCTGGCCGAGGGCGGCTGCGGCTTTATCCGGCCGTAGCAGTCCGCCGTCCCGGCCACGGGCCGGGAGTCATCGCGTGGAATCGCATGGCACCGTGCGCAGCGGACGCATTCGCGGCGCGCGGTTGCCAACCGCCGCGACAAGCTCCGAATGAAATGCAAATAGTATTGGGCTGGCCCCGCTGTATTTATTTTTAGATAATCGTTGCCGTCGGGTTGTTGTTCGTCAGTCAACATGATGAAGATCAGTTGACCCCGCTCACGCAGGCTTTCGTGGAGCGGCCACATAGTCCTGTGGTTACCTTGTTCTATTGAACAGGGCGGACATTGATGGCCATGACCAGCGAAAGTACCGTCGAGGCCAAGGGCACGCCAAGGGAATGGGAGCCCCCGAGCGCCAGGCGGGAATCGGCTCGCCCTGCGGGCGCCGAAGAAACCGAATAGCTGATCTTCACCCTGCGCCCGGCAACGGGCGAAATCGTCAGGATCGAGAAGGTCGATGCCGCCGGCAAGCGGGGCGAGGTGCCGAAGGACGAAGTCCTCGTGCTCGCCGGCAAGCAGAACCATGACGAAATCGAGGCGGCCCTCGACGAAGCCTTCGAAGCCGGAATCTTCAGCGTGCTCGATCCGGAAGGCGAAGACGAGGCGCCCGAGCAAAGCACCGAGGAAATGGATCTCAGGCGGGTTCTGCTCAAGTTCATCATCGGTCGCGAGGTCCGCCGTCGTCTTCAGCAGCGGATCGCGCAGCGGCTCGTTCTTGCCCGGGCCTTGAGCCACTGACGACGACGACCGGCCGCCACGAGGCCCGGGTCCGACTGACCGAACTCATGGAATAACTTCTCACAATGCCGGCTGACACCGCCACCATCAATGAACTCGAAGATCTCGAACTCGACCGTGAGGGCGGGGAAGGCGTTGACGAACAGCGTCGGCTTGCGCGGCTGCTGATCGGCGGGCGCATCCTGCGCCGGCGCCGGCGCCGGCGCCGGCGTCGCGGCCTGATGCTCACGCGGATGCTCCTCAAATACGCGTAAGGCTTACCGTGCCTGCGCGGCGGCGGGATTCGGCCGAGGTCGAATCCCGCCGTCGCCTCAGATCGTGTAGTTCGGCGCCGGCAGCGTCTGGTCCATGGTCAGCGCCGGCAGGTCGGTCAGCGTCGCGCCCACGGTGCGGGCGGGGTTGCCCACGACGGTCGTGTGCGGCGCCACGCGGTTGAGCACAATCGAACCGGCGCCGATCTTGGCCCCCTCGCCCACCTCGATATTGCCGAGCACCTTCGCCCCGGCGCCGATCAGCACGCCGCGCCGGATCTTGGGATGCCGGTCGCCGCATTCCTTGCCGGTGCCGCCCAACGTGACGCCTTGCAGGATCGATACGTCATCCTCGACCACGGCGGTCTCACCGATCACCAGGCCAGTACCGTGGTCGAGCAGGATGCCGCAGCCGAGCCGCGCCGCCGGGTGAATATCGACCCCGAACACCTCCGACACCCGGCTTTGCAGGTGGCGCGCCAGGTGCTGCCGCTCGCGCCGCCAAAGGTGGTGCGCGACGCGGTGCGCCTGCAATGACAAGTAGCCCTTGAAGAACAGGAACGGCGTGATGAGGTCGGGGCTGGCCGGATCGCGGTCGCGCACCGCGGCGAGATCCCTGGCGGCGGCCTGAACGATCGAGTGGTCTTCGGCCAGCACCTCTCCGATCAACGCTGTGAGCGGGCCGACGCCGATATCGGCATCGCCCAGCTTGCGGCCCAGCCGCACGGCCAGCCCTTCCGCGAAGGTGCCGTGGCGCAGCAGTGCCGCCGTGATCGGCTGCGCCATCAGCACGTCGCGCTCGGCGGCCTCTACCCCCTCCCGCCGGATCGTCGCCCAGACCGTGTCGACGGGATCGGCGGGAACGTCCTGCTCGCACAGCGCACCCGGCGACGGCCCTTCGAGTCCGGTCACGGTCAGGCCCGGGGTGGTGTCAGGGGCTTGCATCTGCGCGGTATCCCGCCTCATCAGGTTACGGGAAAGATAGGGATGGTGCGACGCGGCGCCATCCCCTGCCCGTCCGTTATCGCCAATGGGCCGGAACCCAGACCCATACCCCGCCGCGCAGGGCCCAGTGGCCGGGCACGTAGTGGTTCCAGCCGGGACCGCGGATCACGTAACGGCCGCCGATCCAGACCCAGGCGACGCCGTTCCAGTACCAATGCCCCGGCTGCCAGACATAGCGTGGGCCGGGCGGTGGCGGTGGCGGCGGTTCGACGCGCAGCGGCGGCACCGGCGCAGGCTGTGCCGAGGCCACCGTGGCGACCCCGCCAGCGAGCGCCCAGGCCAGCGCAACCCTGGTCAGCAGATGGCGCATGATCGGGCGCTCCTTTCGAAAGCCCGACCGATCATGCCCTTTCGCCCCGAGGCGGCGGAAGCGGTGCGAAGGCGCCACGGCGCGCCACCGGCCGCTCCTGCCGGAGGCACGCAAGCGGCCGGTGGCAGGGTCGAGGACGATCCACTAGGCTCCTCCACCATGCCCTGCCGCGACGTGACGTGCCGCCGGGCCGCGGCGATCGCGGCGGGCAGCCTTCTGTTCTCGCTCTCTGCACCGGCAGCACGGGCCGGGGACAGTTTCGACCTGACGCCACCCGCCTGGATGCCGGCCGACGCAAGTGCGCCGGCGGCGGCAGCGGGCGCGGATGCGCCGGTCGATACCGATCCCCTCACTGACTACTTCGCCGCATGGTCGGATCGGATCGCGCATGTCCGCGCCACCCAGCCGGGCTGGAGCAGCCCGCTCGTCACGACCACCGGACTGCTGGAGCAGCGTGTGCGCTTCGACCTCGCTCGCGAACAGTCCGGCAACGGTACCGGTACGACGGTGCTCGACAACGGCAAGGGCGTCGACCTGATCGTCAGTGACAGCAACCAGGTCCAGATCGCGGCGCCGCCGTACTACGTCCGCTCGGGAGCATCCACCACGACCAAGGGCGGTCAGCCGATCGAGCCATTGGCGGGACTTGCCGACTGGCCGTTCCTGCGCATCGAGCAGCGGCTGGCGAGCAGCCCCGAGAGCGAGCGCGACTACGTGCTGACTGCGTGGTTGCAGATCGTGGCGCCGTCCGGCATTGCGCGGCTCACCGGCGGGGCGTGGCAGTTCCTGCCGACCTTCGCCTTCGGCAAGGGATGGGGCCGGTTCGATGTGCAGGGCACGCTCGGCGCGGTGTTGCCGGTCGCGCAGGTCAACGCCATCGGCCACCAGGTCCAGACCAACATCGCATTTCAGTACCATGTTCCGCCGGTCTTCTGGCCGGAAGTGGAAGTCAACTCGACCTATTACGCCGACGGCGTACGCGGCGGCCTGAATCAGATCTATCTGACGCCCGGCCTCGTGGTCGGACGCTTCGCGCTCGGCGAGCGGCTGCAACTCACACTCGGCGCGGGCTATCAGGTGGCCCTCACCCCGCCCTACCGCGCCGCACCGCTGACGCCGGCCTACAACCATGCCTGGCTGGTCAGCTCGCGGCTGAACTTCTAACGATGCGCGGGCGCGGCCGGGCTTGAGGCTTGCGCCGACCGCCTCACATGCCAACCGCCACTCCACGCCAGGGACCATCGCCACATGCGCTACAACCAGCTTGGCCGCACCGGCCTGTTCGTCTCCGAAATCTGCCTCGGCACCATGACCTTCGGCGGACGGGGCGAGATGTTCCAGCATATCGGCAAGTTGCAGCAGGACGACGTGGACGCACTGGTCCGCGCCGCGCTCGATGCCGGCGTGAACTTCATCGACACCGCCGATGTCTATTCGGAGGGATTGTCGGAGCAACTGCTCGGACAGTCGCTGCGCAACCTCGGCGTGCGGCGCGAGAGCGTGGTGCTCGCCACGAAATGCTCCAGCCCCACCGGCGCCGGCCCGAACGACCGCGGCAGCTCGCGCGGGCACGTCATGGACGCGGTGGAGGCCAGCCTGCGGCGGCTGCAGACCGACCACATCGACCTCTACCAGCTTCACGCCGACGACTCGATCACGCCAATCGAGGAGACGCTGCGCGCGATGGACGATCTCGTGCGTCAGGGCAAGGTCCGCTACGTCGGCGTCTCCAACTGGCCGGCCTGGCGCATCATGAAGGGGCTGGGGCTGGCGGAGCGGCATGGCTGGGCGCGCATCGACAGCATGCAGGCGTACTACACGATCGCCGGGCGCGACCTGGAGCGCGAGATCGCGCCCTTGCTGACGTCCGAGCGGGTTGGGCTGATGGTCTGGAGCCCGCTTGCCGGCGGGCTGCTGTCGGGCAAGTTTGGGCCGGGATCGAACGGGCCGGAGGGCGCGCGGCGCACCACTTTCGATTTCCCGCCGGTCAACCGCGACCGTGCCTGGGCCTGTGTCGCCGCGATGCGCGAGATCGCCGTTGCGCGCGAGGTGTCAGTCGCGCGCATCGCACTGGCCTGGCTGCTTGCCAAACCTTTCGTCACCACCATCATCGTCGGCGCCAAGACGCGCGAACAGCTCGCCGACAACATCGCGGCCACCACCCTGACCCTGACCGAGCACGAGATCAAGACGCTGGACGAGGTCAGCGTCCTACCGCCAGAATACCCTGGCTGGATGCTGGTGCGGCAGGGCGCGCGCCGCCGCCCGGGCCCGTTCGCGCCGCAATAACCGACGCAGGTGTCGTGAATACGACGGGTGCGCGCGGCCGCCGACCGAGTTGCCGGTCGGCGCAATCCGGCGCATAAGACTGTCAAGGCCCGCGACCGGGTTCGTGTGCGGGCCTTACAGCCAACAACGACGCGATGACAAGCATCGTGGCAGGGAGGATGGTGATGTACGGCAGAAGCGGACTGTTGAGGATGGCCGCGCTCGGTGCAATCGCGGCACTTGTCGCGGGCGCGTTCGGCGGTCCCGCCGCGGCGGAGAATCCAACGCTGAAGATCGGTTTCGTCGGCGTCACCAGTGGACCCGCAGCGGCCTGGGGAACTTCCAACGTCCGCTCCATGCAGACCCGCGCCGCCTGGCTGAACGAGAAAGGCGGCGTGACAATCGGCGACAAGACCTACAAGATTGAGATCGTCACCTTCGACGACCAGAAGGACCCCAAACGCGCCATCGCCGGCATGGAAAAGATGGCGCAGGAGGGCATCCATTACGTTGTCGGTCCGAACGTGGACGACGGCGCCGCCGCGGTGCGGCCGGTCGCGGAGAAGGCCGGCATCATCTACTTCCCCTACGCCTTCCCGAAGACGCTCTACACGAAGCCCGCGTCCAACGCGATCCTCGGCATGGTCGCGAGCTATCAGTCAGGGCCCGCGATCTACAAATATCTGCGGGACCATAAGGGCGTAAAGACGATCGCCTTCGTGGCTGGGAATGAGTCCGACCCGCTGAGCCAGCGCGACAGCGGCGTGGCCGCAGCCAAGGCGCTCGGCATGAAGGTCCTGGCCGACAAGGACACATATGAGACCGACACGCGCGACTTCACGCCGGTGCTGACGCCGATCGTGAAGCTGAAGCCGGACCTGCTGGTCCTGTCGGGCGTGGCCCCGGCGAATGCGCCGCTGCTGATCCGCTCGGCACGCGAACTTGGCTACAAGGGGCTGATCTCGACGGAGACCGCGCAGGACGCGCAGGTACTCAAGGAAGGCGCGGGCGATCTCGCGGACGGGTTCATCTCCGTCGGCGGCGCCTCCACACCGGAAATCCGCTCCGCGACAATGGACGAGTTCATCGCCCGCTACACCAAGATGTTCGGCGAGTATAACGACGAGTCAAACACCAAGGTCTATGCGCTGGAATACATCCTCGACACGCTGAAGGCCAACCCTGCCGCGATCGACAACGTCGAGGAGTTCAAGAAGACGATCGACACCTTCTCCGCGCCCAATCCCTTCGTCAAGGGAAACAGCACGCTGCACTATGTCGGCATGACGTCATTCGGCCAGAAGCGCCAGGTCGCTGTGCCGATGGTGGTTAACGAGTACCGCGGCGGCAAGTTCGTGACACTGTTCGTCGGCAGCGTGGACTGATCCGTGCGGGCGTGGCCGCCAACGCCACGCCCGATCGGCGCAGCATGGAGCAAGTCATCGCAAACGGGCTTTACCTTGGCGCGCAATATGCGCTGGTGGCACTCGGGCTGACGCTAATCTTCGCGCTGATGAACGTGCTCAACTTCGCGCACGGCCAGATGTACGTGCTCGGCGGATTCATCACCTACTGGGTTTACGGGCGGCTTGGCCTGCCGTTCGTAGTGGCGCTCGCCGCATCCGCCGTCACCCTCGCGGCTGTCGGGGCGGCGGTGGAGGTGCTGCTGTTCCGGACAGTGATCCGCCGCAGCGTGCGCGAGGAAAGCACGATGCTTCTCGCCGCCGGCATCGCCTATTTCCTTGATGCGGTGATCCTGTTGCTATTCGGCGAGAAGCAGCGTGGCGTCCCGAAGATCGTCATGGGGGTCTTTGACTGGGACAACCTGATCATGCCGTACGACCGTATCCTGGTCGGCGGACTCGCGGTCGTATTCATCGTCGCGTTCATGCTGTTCATGCAGTACAGCCGGCCCGGGCGTGCCATGCGCGCGTTGGCGCAGGACCGCGTGGCGGCGCAATTGATGGGCGTTCAGGTGGACCGCTATTCGATGATCGGCTTTGCGCTCGGTGCGCTTCTGGCCGGTGTCGTCGGCGGACTGCTCGCCGCCATCACCGGCGTCAATTCGGGCATCGGCGGGCCGATCTCGATCAAGGCGTTCCTGATGGTGATGATCGGCGGGGCGGGTGTCGTCGGCGGGGCAATCGCAGGCGGCTTCGTGCTCGGGATGCTTGAGTCGGTCGGACTGACGGTGCTGCATTCCTATGGCGACATCACCTATCTGGTGATCTTCGCAGGCCTGATGGTGTTCCTGAGCATCCGCCCACAAGGGCTGATGGGCAAGCCATGGGGCTAGGCATGCAGTCGTCGCTGCGCCCCGGTGCCGTTATCGGGGTGGCCGTCTATGTGGCGGTGCTGTTCGTGCTCGTACCATGGGCGATCGCGGCTAGCGGGCGTACCGATCTCTATTACACGCTGACCTCCGTGGCCCTGCTGTCCATCGCCAGCGCGGGCGTGTGGCTGACCTTCTTCATCGGGCGCATCAATATCGGCCAGGGCGCATTCTCGCTCGCCGGAGGCTACGTCTCGGCAATTCTGGTGGCGCGCGCGGGGTTGTCGTTCTGGCTGGCGCTGCCGCTTGCCGGCCTGTTCTGCGCGGCGGTCAGCGTGCTCGTCGGGCTGCCGATCCTGCGCCTGCGCGGCGTCTACTTCGCCATGGTGACGCTGGTGCTGACCGAAGTCGCGCGGCTGCTTGCGCTCGCACTGCCGATCACCAACGGTGCTAAGGGCATGGTCAGCCTGCCATTGCCAGGCGGCGTCAAACTCCTCGGTGTCACGCTCATCCCCGACTTCGCGACGCTCGCGACGCCGAACCGCGCATTCTATTTCCTGTCGGTGGCGCTGATGAGCCTGTGCTTCGCAGCGATGTACCGGCTGGTTCACTCGCGGATCGGCCGTCTGTGCCGTTCGTTGCAGCAGAACGAGGAACTTGCCTCCTCAATCGGCGTCAACATCGCCTCTCTGCGTGTCCTGGCCTATTCGATCTCCTCCTTTTTCGGCGGCGTCGGCGGCGCCATCTTCGTCGCGGTGTCGCAGTCGATCTATCCGTCGAGCTTCACGGTGAACGACTCGGTGAACTTCATGCTGAACTGCTTTCTTGGCGGTCTCGGCTATGTTTTCGGGCCGATGCTTGGTACGTTGGTGCTGTATTTCGGCTGGGACCTGCTGTTCCAGACCGGACGCTTCCAGCTCCTGATCTTTTCGTCAATTCTGATCGCACTGATGCTGGCGCTGCCGAACGGACTGCTGAGCCTGCGGCCGTTCGGCTGGCGGCGCGGTTAGCATCGTGGCAGAACTTCTTGAGATACGCGGTCTGACCAAACGGTTCGGTGGCCTTGTCGCCGTCAACGACGTCTCCTTCAAGGTCCGGGAAGGAGAAATCCTTTCCATCATCGGCCCGAACGGTGCCGGCAAATCGACTCTGTTCAAGTTGATCGCCTCCTTCCTGCGCCCCAGCGCCGGCGAGGTGTGGTTCCGTGGCAAGCGTATCTCCGGCCTTTCGCCGCATCGCGCGGCACGGCTTGGGGTCGTGCGGACGTTCCAGGAGACCACCATCTTCCGCGGCATGACGGTGCATGAGAACGTGGTGATCGCGCACCATCTGCGCTCACGCGCCAGCCTGTTCGGCTTCTATCTCGGCACGGCGCGCGCACGCGCCGACGAGGCCGAGTTTGCCCGCTCGGCCGAGGAGATCATTCGCTTTCTCGGGCTAGGGGACATGCGCGACCACCTGGCCAGCACGCTGCCTCACGGCCATCTGCGCGCCCTCGGCATCGCCATCGGTCTCGCGACTGCCCCGGCGGTGCTGCTGCTTGACGAGCCCTTCGCGGGGATGAATCACGACGAGACCATGCGCGCGGTCGAGCTGGTACGCGCGGTGCGCGAGCGCGGCGTCACGCTGCTGCTGGTCGAACATGACATGCCCGCGGTCATGCGAATCTCGGACCGCATCGTGGTCCTCAACTTCGGCAGCAAGATCGCCGAGGGTGCTCCCGCCGAGATTCAGCAGAACGCGAGGGTGATCGAGGCATATCTCGGCAGTGAAGACGAGTCGATCGGGTTGTAGCCGATGTCCCCCTTGCTCCAGCTCTCGAACGTCGAGTTGTACTACGATCGGGTCTATGCGTTGAAGCGCGTGTCGCTCGATCTGAACGAGGGCGAAACCGTGGCCCTGATCGGTGCCAACGGCGCGGGCAAGTCCTCCATCCTGCGCGCGATCACCGGATTGCGGCGGATCCGTTCCGGTAGCATCGAATTCCGCGGCGAGCGCATCGACGGCATGGCACCGGACGCGATCGTCAAGCTCGGCATCGCCATGGTGCCGGAGGGACGGCGCGTATTTCCCCACATGTCGGTGCGCGACAACCTGCTGATGGGCGCCTTCGCCCGCCGTGATGCCGCCGGCATCCGCGCCACACTGGAAGGCGTCCTGCATCGCTTCCCGCGCCTGCGCGAACGCTATCGGCAGGCCGCCGGCACGATGAGTGGGGGCGAGCAGCAGATGCTGGTGATCGGCCGAGCCCTGATGGCCCGCCCCACTCTGTTGCTGCTCGACGAGCCGTCGCTCGGCATCGCGCCGAAGCTGGTGCAGGACATTGCCCGCTCGATCGTGGCGATCAACCGCGATGAGCGCGTCAGCGTGCTGCTCGTCGAACAGAACTCCCGCATGGCGCTCCGCATTTCCGAGCGCGCCTATGCGCTGTCCACCGGTTCGGTCGCCTTGTCCGGCGCATCGGCCGAATTGCTGGCCGACGAGCGTGTCAAGCAGCTCTATCTCGGCGGCGAACTCTGACGCCGGCCCCGATTTCCGTTTGCCGCCCGCGGCGTCGCTGATAAGCAGCGTCGTCGGTGGGCGGATCAGGCACAATCCGTGCATTCATCCAACGCGTTCGCCCGATTTGGAGGGATATTCGCATGGCCGACTTTGATCTGGTGGTGCGCGGCGGCACCGTGGTGACCGGCATCGACACGATGCGCGCCGATATCGGCATCCGCGCCGGCCGCATCGCCGCCATCGCCGACAGCCTCGACGGTCCGGCGGTGCTGGACGCGGGCGGGCTGCTGGTGATGCCGGGCGGGGTCGATACGCACTGTCACATCGAACAGCTTCGTCAGGGCGGCACGACGGATGAGGAGACGTGGGAGAGCGGCAGTCGCTCCTGCCTCGCCGGGGGCACCACCTCGGTCGTCACATTCTCGATGCAGTTCAAGGGTGGCGGCATCCTGGAGCCGCTGGCCGAGTACCGCCGCCGGGCGAAGCAGGCGATGGTGGACTACTCCTTTCACCAGATCATCACCGATCCGACCGACGACGTTGTCTGGAAGGAGATTCCACGGATCGTCAGCGAAGGCGTGCGCAGCCTCAAAGTGTTCCTGACCTACGATCCGTTGCACCTGGACGACCGGCAGTTCCTGCGCGTGCTAGCCGCGGCTCGGCGCAACGGTGCCTTCGTCACCGTGCATTGCGAGAACTACGCCGCGATCAATTGGCGCACTGAGGCGCTGCTGGCCGACGGCCGCACCGCGCCGAAATACCACAGCTGGGCGCGGCCGCGCGTGGTCGAACGCGAGGCAACGCACCGTGCCATCGCACTCGCCGAACTGGTCGATCAGCCGATCCAGGTGTTCCACGTCTCCTGCGCCGAGGTGGCCGAGGAGATCGCCGCGGCGCAGCGACGTGGGCTGAAAGTGTGGGCGGAGACCTGTCCGCAGTATTTCGTACTGACCGCCGCCGACATGGACCGGCCCGGCTTCGAAGGTGCCAAGTTCATGTGCAGCCCGGCACCGCGCGACGCCGCCGACCATGCCGGGATGTGGGACATGGTCCGGCGCGGCGTGATCGACGTCGTCAGCTCCGACCACTCCGGCTGGTGCTACGACAGCCCGCGCGGCAAGCGCATGAACGGCGCGGAGGCGAACTTCCGCGACATCCCCAACGGCGTACCCGGCCTTGCCGCGCGACTGCCGATCATGTTCAGCGAAGGGGTTTCCAAGGGCCGCATCGACGTGACCGAGTTCGTGCGGCTGACCGCGACCAACCCGGCCAAGCTGTTCGGCCTGTATCCACGCAAGGGCAGTATCGCCGTCGGCGCCGATGCCGATCTGGTGCTGTGGGACGCCACGAAGCGCGTCACACTCACTAACGCGCTGATGCAACAGGCGATCGACTACACGCCATTCGAGGGGATGGAGGTCACCGGCTGGCCGGTGGCGACGGTGCGGCGCGGCGAGGTGGCGATGCGCGACGGGCGCGTGCAGGCCGAGCCGGGCAGCGGCCAGTTCCTGCCACGCGGCCCCTATCCGGCGGCACAGCCGCGCGGCGTGCTGGCGGACGGCTTCGACGCATCGCGCTTCGCCTGATCCGCCGTCCGCATTGCAATCTTGCGCTAACCAATCTGCCCGAGGCTGCCGGGCGGAGTGGTGCGGGGCGTGCGATGCTCAATCTCATGGCACAGGGCCCGACACGGGCGGCGCGGCTGTCCGCGTCGGTGGCGGCGCTGGAGTCCGGGCGATTCGCCGAAGCGGAGCGGGAGGCCGGGGCGTGGGAAGCGCAGGACCCCACCGATCGCGACGCAACGCTGCTACGGGGCCTCGCACTGGCAGCGCGCGGCGCGGCAGCGCAGGCAGCGCCGCTGCTGCAGGCGGCGGCGCGGCCGGGCTTCGGCCATCCCTGCCGCGATCTCGCCCGGCTGCTGCCCGGGGCGCCCGACCTGGTGGCGGCGCAGTTCCGCGCTTGCCGGCACATCAAGCCGAAGGACGAGGCGCTGGCCCTCGCCTATGCCGATTTCCTGCGTGATGCCCACCGCCCGGCCGCCGCAGCTGCGGTGCTGCGCGCCCTGCTCCGCCGCGCGCCAGGACCGGCTGCCGGGCACAAGCTGTTCGGTATGGCACTGCTCGATCTCGGGGACGTGACGGCGGCGATTGCGGCGCTACGCCGCGCCACGGCCCTCGACCCGCGGGATGCCGCCGCCTGGAGCAACCTCGGCGTCGCGCTGAAAATCGAGGGCCGGTTCGCTGAGGCGTTCGTCGCCCATGACCGCGCGGTGGCACTGGCGCCGGCGGATGCGCAGGTCCGGCTGAACCGCGCGGTGGCGCGTCTGCGCGCGGGCGATTTCACGGCGGCGTGGGCGGACTACGAATACCGCCTCCGCGTGGGGGGGCGGCAGGCGCTGCCGGCGGCGACCCTGTTGCCGGCGCTCGACACGTTGGCCGACCTCGCCGGGCGGACGGTGCTGGCGTGGCATGAGGAGGGGTTCGGGGACACGCTGCAATTCGCCCGCTACTTGCCGCTGCTGGCGGCGCGCGGCGCGCGGGTGCTGGCCTTCGTGCCGAGGGAACTGGCGCGGCTGTTCGCAACGCTGGACGGCGTGGCGGAGGTGCTGACGCCACCCGCGCCGGCGCCGGCGTATGACTGGCACTGCCCGTTCTTCAGCCTGCCGCGCGCCTTCGGGACCGCCGTCGCGACCATCCCCGCCGCCGTGCCCTATCTGCGCGCCGATCGGGAAGAGGCCGCTTGCTGGTCGGGGCAGTTGCCGGCGGAGGGCCTGCGCGTCGGGGTCGCCTGGGCTGGACAGGCGCGGCCGTGGCTGCCCGGTTTTTCCACGCTCGATGCCAGCCGCAGCATGGCCGCGGCGACGCTCGCCCCGCTCGCCGCGGTGCCCGGGGTGCGGCTGGTGTCGCTGCAAAAGGGCGCCCCGGCGGGGCAGGCGCGCGACCTGCCGGCCGGCGCGATCCTGACCGACCCGATCGCGCAGGCCGCCGACTTCGCCGCCACTGCCGCGATCATCGCTGGCCTTGACGTGGTGGTGAGCGTCGATACTGCGGTGGCCCATCTTGCTGGCGCGCTCGGCAAGCCGGTGTTCCTGCTGGACCGCTATGACAATTGCTGGCGCTGGCTGGCAGAACGGGAAGACAGCCCGTGGTATCCGACGCTCCGCATCTTCCGCCAGCCGCGCATGGGCGACTGGGCCCCGGTGGTGGCCCGGGTTGCTGCCGCCGTGGCGGCCAAAGCGGCAATGCCGCTGTAGCCGTAGGGCCATACCGCGATGCGCGATCGTCCGCGCACCGCCCCTGCTGCCACTGATCAAACCGATGTCTGTGGAGGTGCTCGACGGCGGCGCGGCCTGAGCACGCTCACACGCCCGGGACCAGCAGCGCGTCAACCTCCGCCGCGCCCTCGCGCAGTTTCTTCGCGGCCGCGTATTCGGGCGAGTGCCAGAATGCCGTCGCCGCATCCATCGAGGGGAACTCGATGATGACCTGCCGCCGCGTGTCCTGCGCGCCTTCCAGCCACACGGTGTCGCCACCGCGCACGATGTAGTGGCCGCCGTGGCGCGCGATCACGGCCGGGACGGCGGCGCGATACTGTTCCCAGCGCGCCGGATCAGTGATGCGGATATGGGCGACGAGGTAGGCGGCCATGATGCTCCTCCCTGCGGTTACGGGCAGCTTGGCCTGCGTGCCTGGTGGCGGCAAGCGCCCGCCTACCCCTGGCGCGCGAAGGACACTGCCGTCGTGTTGCCGCCGCAGACCAGCACGGCAACGCGCTCATCTGGCGCCGGCACGTAGCGCCCCGACAGCAGCGCGGCGAACGCCGCCGCACCGCCGGGTTCGGCAACGACCCGCAGCGTTGACCACAGCGCCGCCTGCGCGCGCCTGATGTCATCGTCGGCGACCAGAACGACGGGACGCGCGACATGTGCCCGCGCGATCGGGAACATCAACGCGCCGACCCGCAGCGGCGCCAGCGAATCGGCGGCGATCCCGCCAGCCTCGGCATCCGCGGGGCGGCCTGCGGCAAAGGCTGTGTGCAATGTCGGCGCTCGCTCCGGCTCCACGGCCACGACCTTCACGCGGCCTTCGTACCAGGCGGCGATGCCGCCGATCAGCCCGCCACCGCCGACCGCGACCAGCAGCGTGTCGATCTGCGGCGCATCCTGCTCCAACTCCAGCGCGACGCTGCCCTGGCCAAGTAGCGTTTCCGGCTGGTCATATGCGTGGACCGCCATCGCACCACGCTCCGCAACGAACACCTCGCTCGCCGCGAGCGCCTGCACGTAGCGGTCGCCGATGGTCATTAGCTCGGCCCCATAGCTTCGGATCAACGCAACCTTGGCCGGCGAGATGACGTCCGGCGCAAAGATCGTGGCCGGCACGCCGCGCTGCCGCGCCGCGTAGGCGACGGCGGCACCATGATTGCCGCCCGACGCCGCGACCACGCCGGCCGCCGGCACGTCCCGCAGCAACAGGTTGGCGAAGGCACCGCGTGCCTTGAACGAGCCAGCGTGCTGGAACAGTTCGAGCTTGAACAGCAGCCGCGGGATGGACAGGCCGAAATCCTCCCCAGCAACCTCGATGACCGGCGTGCGGCGGATATGCGGGCGGATCAGGCGTTCGGTGCGGGCGATCGCCGCACGGTCGATCGTGACTTGTGACATGGTCGGCATCCTGCCATTGCCTCGGCGATTGGCAAGCTGCGGCAACGACATGCGCATCGCGGTCACACGGGACCTTTCGATCGACGAGGACGAGATCGCGGTCAGCTTCATGCTTGCGTCCGGCCCCGGCGGGCAGAACGTCAACAAGGTGGCAAGCGCGGTGCAGCTTCGCTTCGACGCCCGCCGCTCGCCCTCACTGCCCGAGGCGGTGAAG
>JAKADX010000083.1 GCA_021818505.1 Pseudomonadota bacterium | reverse complement strand
GGCGTCGGCGAAGACGGCCGGAACGGAGAAACGCCGCTCGACCGAACCGAGAAACACCGTCACGATGGGCGTGACGGCAACCCGCGACTCTATTTCTGACTGGAGGGAAGTCGGGGCTCAGGTCACGGCGCACATGCCTGCCGCCCCCACTGCGCGGCCGCGAAGTCCGGATGCAATTGCACTCCCGCTTCGCCGTTCTCGAACGCTGCGCGGTTGCCGGTGTCCAGGTAGCTCTCGCATGGCAGGCCCTCCGCCAGCAGCATCGCGTGGCGTTCTACCTCCACCTGCCAAGGGGCGATCCGCGGGGCGATGCAGCCGCACGACGCTGTCACTGTCGATGAGCCGGAATGCGTGTGCGCGAACGCGCACCGGCCAGACATCGCGCGTGCGCGGATGGCGTCGGTGCTGGCATCGCAGCGCCGTGCCACCGGCAGCGAACGCGATGGCGCCTCTGATGGAGCCGCCCTCGAAAACCGGCGTCAGGCCGCCTGCTTTCCCGGCGTCATCGGGTCCGGACAGCATGGTGCCGCCGTCTGAGCTGGTGGCGTCACCAGAGAGCGTAGCGTCGCTGGGGACCAAACCGGAACTGACGCTCAATGCCACTAGCGCTCCCCTTCATTCGCGTCAGGCGTTTTTGAAATGGAATTCGGAAGCGGCGTAATTGATTCGGATCAACCGGCAGGCGAACGAACTAGGAGAATCAACGACAGTCGCGCCCAACCCATCACAGCTTCCGTGTGCTCACCATCGACCGCGACCCGTAAGCGGCCTTTCGCGCTCGATTCGGTTACCAGCCGGAGAGCGGCATCAGCGTGGGCGAAGCCTTCTGCATGACGCATGCGCGGGGCAAGTTCCGGGACGACCACGAGCACACGAAGTGGCGGCTTGCACAGGACGCAGCGCTACGCATCACCGCCCGACACGGCGTGAAGGAGCATCCTCCGTGGCCGCCCGTCCGGGTGCAGAGACACCACGGGCGCCGTCCCGAGCGCCCAGCCTAGCCGAGGAGTGTCACCCGTCCGCGGGCGAGTGCGCGGTAGGCGGCGGCCACTTTCCACTTGCCCTGCGCGGCGGTCGCCGTCTTGATCCCGCCGCAGCTGTCGTGGCCGAGCACCATCACGAGTGGGATGCCGCGCGCCCAGGCGCGGTATTCAAGTGACCCGATAATGTCGGGCGCACCGACATTTCCCGCGGCGCGGCCGACGAAGACATGATCGATGCTCTGATCGAAAATCAGCTCGACCGGCCCACGCGAATCGACGCACGACAACACGGCCGCGAACAACTCCTGCTTGGTCTCAGTATGCTCCCGCAGAATGACGAGGTCGTGATCAAACGCGCCGAGGTGACCGGCGCGAAATCGCGCGTTCCCAGCCAGCGGCCTGTCGAGTGCCGCGTCTGGCGCCGGTCCACTCTGCGCCCGCGCGGGCGCGACGAGGAGACCACCAGACGCGCCGGCCAGCGCCGCAGCCGATCCAGCGAGGATGCAACGGCGAGTGACAGTACCGTTCGGCTCTCGCCCACAGGCGACGCTGGTGCACGAATGCGTGCGCAACAAATACTTGTGAAAGGATGTCGGCTTTCTTTGCACTCTCGGGCCGGGACGCTGCATCGTGGTCTGGCCGATCGCGTCCTGTCCATGCGGGGAAATCCGCGGATCGGCCGGCCGGAAAGGTCGTCGGAGGGGCGCTGGGCGTCGTCAGGTCATCGGCGAGGCTTCGGCGGTTCGCACTGCATATCCGGCGACGGAGCGGCTGCACATTGTCATGCTGCGGGGCTTGATGCGGCGGGGAATGCGCTGCTGCCGAGCCAGGCCCCTTGATAGTCAGGGAGCCAACCGCCGTGACCGATCCATTCAACCGCGTCCTCATCGTCGCATCGCTGTTGTCCACCGTCGTGCTGGCAGGATGCGTCTCTCAGAGCGAGTATGATGCGCTGAAGGCGAAAAATCAGGAACTCCAGCAACAGGTGACATCGCAGCAGACCGAGCTTGCTGCCGCCAGGCAGCAGATCAGCCGGCTGCAAGGGGCGATCAAATACACGGTCAACAGCGACCTGCTGTTCCAGTCGGGCAGTTGGCAGATGACCCCTTCGGGCGAGCAGATCATCGCCAGACTGGCGAAGAGGCTGGCGCCGACACAGACGAACAAGCTTGTCGTCAACGGCTATACGGATAACGCGCGCATCGGTCCGGAGCTTCAGAAGCTGGGCGTCACCACCAACCAGGAACTGTCGCAAAAGCGCGCGGACGCGGTCATGCAATATCTGATCTCCCAGGGCGTGAAGCCGGACATGGTTTCGGCGGTCGGTCATGGGGAGCAGGATCCGGTCGCGCCGAATGACACGTCGCAGGGCCGCGCGCAGAACCGACGTGTGGAGATCACCTTGGCCGATTAGGCCGTCGCCGGGTCGCTGGACCGCTTCCGGCCAGCGTGTTTGATACGCCGGTCGGGAAAGGGGCTGGCCATGGACCAGGCGGCTCAGGATCAGCTTCGCCTGCTCACCGGAGCCGGCTGCTTCACCAACGATCGGGCGCCGCGCGATGCGCTGCACGCGGTGATGGTGCGCTCGACCCGTGCGCACGCCCGCGTCCGCCTGGATCTGGCCCCGGCGGCCGCCGTGCCGGGCATGGTGCGCGTGGTCACGGGGGCGGATTGCTGTGCGGCTGGGCTGCGGTCCTTCCCCGCCAGCTTCGCGCTCGAGCGGCCGGGCGGGCCGCAGCTTGTCCGTCCCTACCGTCCGGCGCTCGCGCTCGGCCGCGTCCGCTTCGTCGGCGAGGCAATCGCCTGCGTCGTGGCGGACAGTCTCGCCGCCGCGCTCGACGGGGCGGAGGCGGTGCTGGTCGAATACGAGGATCTGCCCGTCGTGATCGGACTCGACGCCGCCTTCGCGCCCGGTGCGCCGGCGATCCACGACGAGGCGCCCGGCAATCTCGCCATCGAACTCGGCTTCGGCGACGACGCGGCGCTCGATGCGGCCTTCGCGCGGGCGGCGCAGGTGGTCGAGGCCGCGATCGACCTGCCGCGGCTGGTGCCCAACCCGATGGAGCCGCGTGCGGTCGTGGCACGCTGGGATGCCGCGGAGGGGGCGTTCCATGTGGCGACGCCACATCAGGGCGTGAACGCGATGCGCGCCGACCTCGCCGCCGTATTCGCTCTTCCGCCCGAGCGCATCCATGTCGAACGTCGCGACGTCGGCGGCGCGTTCGGTGCCCGCACGCCGGCGTACCCCGAGCATGCTGCCGTGATGCTGGCGTCCCGGCTCACCGGGCGGACAGTGCGCTGGACCGCGACGCGCACCGAGGCGTTCCTGACCGACCATCACGGGCGCGGCACCCGGCTCTCCGGGCGGCTGGCAATTGACAGGGACGGACGGTTCATCGCGATCGACGTGCGCTACGACGCCGATCTCGGGGCCTATGTCTCGGCCGCCGGGGCACAGATCAATGTGGGCACGCCGCTGCTGACACTGACCGGCGCCTATGCGATCCCGACGGCGCGCGCGCGGTTCCGGCTCGGCTTCACCAACGCCGCGCCGACCGGTCCCTATCGCGGCGCCGGCCGCCCCGACATCGCGCTGCTGGTCGAGCGGTTGGCCGACCTCGCCGCGCGCGCGTCGGGCCTCGACCCGATCGCCATCCGGGCGCTCAACGCGGTCCCGCCTGTGGACTTCCCCCGGCGCACGCCATTCGGTGCGACCTACGACCGCGCCGATTTCCCAGCCCTGCTGACACGGGCGCGGCGTGAGGCCGACTGGGATGGCTTTCCCGCCCGACGGCAGACGGCCGCCGCGCGCGACCGCATCGCGGGGTGCGGCATGGCCCTGGTCACCGAGGTGGCCGGCGGCGCCGCACCGAAGGACGAGGCGCTCGTGCGCCTGGAGGCACACGCCTGCGGCGTTCGGGCCGTGATCGAGACAACCAGCCGCTCATCCGGGCAGAACCACGCCGCCGCGTTCGCGTGCATCGTGGCGCCGATCCTCGGCCTGCCCACCGATGCAGTCTGGCTGCAGGAGAGCCGGCCGGACGTGCGCCTCGCAGGTCCGGGTTCCTTCGGCTCACGCACCATGGCCGCTACCGGCAGCGCGGTGGCGGAGGCGGCGCGCTTGCTGCGTGAGCGTCTGCTGCGGGAAGCGGCGCTACGCGCGAACTGCGCCCCCGACGAACTGGACCTGGCCGGTGGCGCGATCCATCGCGCCGGGACGCCCATCGCCACGCTGGCGGATATCGCGGCCCGGATGGGGGCGCAGGCCGAGGCGGTGGGCGTGATCGTGCCGCGCCCGGTCTTTCCCTCCGGCTGTCACGTCGCCGAGGTGGAGGTCGATCCGGCGACCGGACAAGTGCGGCTCACCCGCTATACCGCGGTGGACGATGCCGGCACGGTCCTCGACCCCGCGGGGCTTGCGGCGCAAGTGCACGGCGCGGTGGCACAGGGGGCAGGCGAGGTGCTGTGCGAAGGCGTCATCCATGACGTGGGGACCGGCCAGATGCTGACCGCCGCCTTCACCGACTACGCCATGCCCAGGGCCGACGACCTGCCGATGATCGCCGTGGTCGAGCAGGGGCTGCCCACGCCGTTCAATCCGCTTGGCGTCAAAGGCGTGGGCGAGGCGGGCACCGTCGGCGCGCTCTGTGCCGTCCACGCGGCGGTGGCCGATGCGCTGGAGGGCGCCGGGGCACGGCTGCCCGCCATGCCGTTTTTCCCCGGCCGCGTCTGGCAGGCGCTGCGGCGTTAGAGGCGTTCCCCCGCGCCGCTGCCGTTCGCCGGGGTGGGCAGCCACCATTCCTCGCCGCGCGCGGTCGAGACGTATTCCGGCCACCGCAGATCGGTGGGGGCGGCGAAGTCACGCGGCAGCAGCGGCGCCACCCAGTTCGTGCCGCCGACGCCGCCGCCGGTGCGGCGGCGGAACTCCGCCTGCGCCGCGCCGAGCAGGTCCGGCCGCGTCAGGAGGTCGAGCAGGCTGAGCGCGATTGTCTTGCCGCCGAGCAGCATTCCCGGGTCGATCGCCGCCGGCAGGCCGCCCATGACGTTATAGGCCCAGGCCGGATAGGCATAGCCCGGCCGCGGTGGGCGCAAGGTCGGGCGCATGGTGAACACGCGTGCGGTCGGCGCGTGCCACGTGTACTCGACGTAGTCGTCGGAGGTGAAATTGTGCTGCCATGGCGGCAGGCCGCGACGCAGCGCCGCTTCGTACTCTGCCGGCTCCGTCAGCCGTTCGTTGGCATCGACGAAGGGGTTGGCCATCGGCTCCAGGCCGAGATTCGCCTGCACTTCGCGCGCGAAGGCAGGTGCCGCCTCGGGGAAGGAAGGTGCGCCGGCCAGCCGCATATTGGCGAAACAGAGATCGGTCATCGCCAGATTCGGCAGCCCGACGCGCGTGCGCGTCACCCATCGCGCGGAGACGACGCATCCGGTCGCGGCGGCGGCGCTGCGCGCGTTCCTGGCCAGTACGTCGTAGATGCGCTGCTGGATTTCCAGCAGCGGCGAGCGCCAGGAATACTGAATCTGTGCAAACCGCGGCGCCAGGTTGTCGGACGTTGCATCGCCCGCCGCCAGCACGAACTCATTGAGCGTCCAGGTGCCGGTATGCGGGAACATCGCCTCCTTGGTGTATTTCGTCGTCGTGTACATCAGGCACAGCGCGTCGATCGCGCCGGGGCAGCGCGCGCTGGCGTGCGGGCCGGCCGAGGGCAGCAGGCTGGTGTCGATCCAGCGTTCCGGCTCCGGCGTTTCGAAGGTGAACACCACACTCCAATAAGCGCCGCAATGCGTCTCGTGGCAGACCGAGTTGTCGCGGTTCGGGTGATAGACGACGTAGGCGTCGCAGCCGTCGTAGTAGCCCTTGGCGGCATGGACAGGCTTGGAGCCGCACATCTTCTCTGCCGGCTCGCCGAAAAAGCGCAGTTGCCCCGCCAGGCCGAAGCGCTCCATCGTCGCCTTGGCGGCGAGGATACCGACGAGCGCGGTAGTCCCGAGGGATGAATGCGGGTCGGTGTGGCCCGCCGCCCAGGGATGCAGGCCGGGGCGCGCCGCCTGGTGCGGCACCAGGGCCTGCGAATTGCCAGGCACCGCATCGTACTCGGCAAAACTGCCGACCACCGCACCGCCCTTGCCCCAGCGCGCGGCGAATGCGGTGGGCATTCCGCCCGAGCCCTCCTCCACCTCGAAACCCTCGCTGCGCAGCAGCTCGCAGTAGAGCCGTGCCGATTTGTATTCGCGCCATGCCGGCTCGGCAAGTTTCCATATCTGCAGGTTCCAGTCGGAAAACCGCGCGCGGTTCTGCTCGATCCAGTCGAGCGCGAAGCGTTTGCGTTCGTCGAGCGCGATGGCGCCGGCAGGCGTGTCGCTGTTCATGTCCCCGCTCTCCCGCCTGTGGCGCTATTCCAGGATCCAGCTCGCCCATTTTTTGCTGACGGCGTCTTCGTTGTCCGCCCACCACTGCGAGCTGAACACGAACAGCCGGTTGCGGATCGCCGGTGCCGTCGGCAGCACCTTCAGC
>JAKADX010000082.1 GCA_021818505.1 Pseudomonadota bacterium | reverse complement strand
CCCGTCCGCGGCCTGGACCGGGCCATGACCCAGCGGGGCCAGCAGGCCGGCGACATCACCCAGGGGCGCGGCAAGGGCGGCGGCGCGCGGCGGCACGTCGGACGGCACCTGGACCGCCATCAGCCCCTCCAGCGCCTCGCGCCGGTCGGTCGTCGCATAGGCGGGAAGGCCGCCGCCGGCATCGGGCAGCAACTGTCCGAAATCGACGGCAAACCGCCCGCCGATCAGCGGCTCCGTCGCCGGCGTGGTGACTGGGAGTGCGGCCGTCTGGCCGGGCTGCGCGCCGCTCATGCGGGCAGGCTAGCGACACGCGACTGAACGGAGGATGAATCGGGGAGGCGGGCGCGGCCCGACCGCCTCTGTGCAGCGACGGCGGCCGCCTGCGTTCGGCCGCCGTGTCCTGCGGAGTGTCGCGGCTACCTGAGCGCCTTCTTGACGGCGGCGGGATCGATCGCCTCCGCCGCTTCGAGAACGAACTTCACCGCCTTGCCGCCGGCGACGATCTCCGCGTCCACCTTGCTCACCTTCAGCGCCTTCAGCTTTGCCAGCACGCCCTTTTCGAGGTCCTTCAGCTTGTTCGGATCGAGCTCAAAATGCGCAAGATCCTTGGCCGTGAGCGACACAGTCGTCTTGACCGCCATGTCCGTCCTTCCCTCATGGGTAAACGATCGCCATGACCGGCACCCGGTGAATGACCCTGGCGTCAACGGCAGCCGATCGGCCGCGCGAATCGCCGCTCGGCGAGGAGAACAATACCGACAGCGGCTTGTGTTGCGAAGGAAATAGCGCCGCTTCGTCACCCCTCGAACGGATCGCGCATCAGGATGGTGTCGTCGCGTTCGGGGCTGGTCGACAGCAGCGTCACCGGCGCCTCCACCAGTTCCTCGATGCGGCGGACGTATTTCACCGCCTGCGCCGGCAGATCGGCCCAACTGCGCGCGCCGCGCGTGCTGCCTGACCAGCCTTCCATTGTCTCGTACACCGGCTCGGCCGCCGCCTGCGCGCGCGGCGCGGCCGGCAGGCGTCTCACCGTGGCACCGTCAAGCCGGTAGCCGACACCGATCTTCAGTTCCGGCAATCCGTCCAGCACGTCGAGCTTGGTCAGCGCCAGACCCTGGATGCCGCCGACCTTGACCGCCTGGCGCACCAGGGCGGCGTCGAACCAGCCGCAGCGGCGGCGGCGGCCGGTGACGGTGCCGAATTCGCGGCCGCGATCGCCGAGCAGCGTGCCGGTGGCGTCCGACAACTCCGTGGGAAATGGACCGGCGCCGACGCGCGTGCAGTAGGCCTTGGCGATGCCCAGCACGAACCCGACCGCGGCGGGGCCGATGCCGGCGCCGGACGCGGCGGTGGCGGCGACCGTGTTGCTGCTGGTCACGAAGGGATAGGTACCGTGATCCACGTCCAGCATCACGGCCTGCGCCCCCTCGAACAGAATGCGACGACCGGCGCGCCGCGCTTCGTCCAGCCGCTCCCACACCGGCTCGGCGAAGGGCAGCAGTTGTGGTGCCAGCGCCAGCAGCCGGTCGAGCAGGTCACGCTTCTCGAACGTCTCCGCGCCGAGGCCGCGCAGCAGCGTGTTGTGATGCAGCAGCAACTCGTCGAGCTTGTCGGCGAGCGTGTCCGGTTCGGCGAGGTCGGCGATGCGGATGGCGCGGCGCGCGACCTTGTCCTCATAGGCCGGGCCGATGCCACGCCCGGTCGTGCCGATCTGCCGCGCCCCGCGCGCCGCCTCGCGCGCCCGGTCCAGGGCGGCGTGCAGCGGCAGGATCAGCGGCGCGTTGTCGGCGATGCGCAGCGTGTCGGGGCCGACCGCGAGCCCCTGCGCGCGCACGCGGTCGATCTCGGCCAGCAACGCCTCCGGGTCGATCACCACGCCGTTGCCGATAATGCCGAGCTTGCCGCGCACCAGCCCGCTGGGCAGCAGCGAGAGCTTGTAGGTCTGCTCGCCGACGACAAGCGTGTGGCCGGCATTGTGGCCGCCCTGGAAGCGCACCACGACATCGGCGCGGCTGGCCAGCCAATCGACGACCTTGCCCTTGCCCTCGTCGCCCCATTGCGCACCGATCACCGCGACGTTCGGCATCAGACGGTCTCCAAGGATGAGCCGGACAGGACGTGCGAGCAATTCAGCCGCCGCGCCTCGGCCGCCGCGTCGGCGACCGGCTCCAGCCCGGCTACGGTGGCGTAGCCCTCGGCACGCAGCGGCGCGCCGTCGGCGCCGGCGGGGACGTAGACGCGCACCCGCGGCGCGCGCGGCGGGGCGGCGCGCAGGATGGCGTCGGGATACAGCGTCAGGCCCGTCGCCGGCTCGGTGTCGCCACACAGATAGCGCCCGCCGCTGCCCAACTCCTCGTGCCGGCCGGGCGCAAAGACGGTCACGCACACGCCGGTGTGGTAGCGGAAGCCACGGAACTCGATCGGATCGACGGTCAGCTTCAGCAGCGGCGCGCGCGCGCGGATGGCAGCGACCGTCGCGGCGAGACGCTCGGCCAGCGCGGCCGAGGTCGGCGGCAGATGTGCCGCCGCCAGCGCGGCGAGCGCGCGGTCCGCCGCACCCGCCGCCAGCAGCAGGTCGGTCAGCGTCGTGGCGAGCGCGCCGCCATGCAGCGCGACGGCGGCGGCGTCCTTGCGGTCGAGCGCGCGGGCGAGCGGCGCGCGGTCCACGGCGGGGATGCCGGCCTCATCCATCAGCGTCGGCACCAGCGGCGGGAGCGTCAGATCGAAGCTCAACCGCGTCAGGCCGAGCGCGGCCAGCGCCTCGGCCCCGACCAGGACCATCTCGGCATCGGCAGCCGGGCTGTCGGCGCCGATCAGTTCGATGCCCGCCTGCGCCAGTTGCCGGTCGGGTGCCAATTGGCTCGCGCGCACGCGCAGGCACTGGCCGGCGTAACAGAGCCGCAGCGGACGCGCCGCGCCGGCGAGCCGTGTGGTCGCGATGCGCGCCACCTGCGGCGTCATGTCGGCACGCAGTCCCATCATGCGGTGCGATTCGGGGTCCATGAGGCGGAAGGTCTGCTCGGCGGTGGCGGCGCCGGTGCCGGTCAGCAGCCCGTCCTCGAACTCCAGCAGCGGCGGCTTGACGCGCTCGAAGCCGTGGGCCGCGAAAGTGCCCATCAGTGCCTCGACGGAGGCGGCCTCGGTCTCCGCGTCGGGCGGCAGGAGGTCGCGCAGTCCGGCGGGCAGCAGAGCGGGGCTGGGCGGCGGATCGTCGGTCATGCGCGGTCCCGGCGGTGGCGCGACGCTATAGCACCGGCGTCCGGGCGGCGGAAGCAAGCCCGCCGCGCGGCCCGCTCAGCGGTCGGTCGTGGCGAATTGCGGGCGGGGATGCAGGCCGGCCAGATTGACGATCTGGCGCGCGACCGCGTCCGCGAGATGCGCGTAACCGCCGTCGCCCATATGCAGCCCGTCGCCGGTGAGCAGTTGCGCGGGTGTCAGCAGTCCCTCGGCCAGCCAAGTCCGCATCAGGTCGTAGCGGCGGATCAGCGGCACCCGCATCTGCGCGGCAATCACGCGCAGCCGGTCGCGATAGTCATAGCCTCCGGCGCGGGCACCCAGGACGGCGCAATACTGCGGCTCCATCAGCATCACGTCGATGCCGGCGGCGCGGAAGGCCGTGATGCCGGCACGTGTCTCACGCTCGAAGCGGTCCAGCGGCACGTCGCGCAGAGGATCGTTGCTGCCGGTCTGCCAGATCACCAGGTCGGGGTGACCTGCGGTAACGGCCGGCAGGCGGCGCAGCATGTCGTCGGCGTCCTGCCCGCCGATGCCCGCGTTCGCCACCTCGACCGGCACCGGCAGGGCGGCGCGCAGGAACACCAGCAGTCGCGCCGGGTAAGTGGCGGCAGGCGAACTGGCACCCGCCCCCTGCGTCGAGGAGGAACCGAATGCGACGATGCGCAGCGGCAGCCCCGAAGCGACGCGCTGCGCGACATGCGGCAGCGCGCCGGTCGGCGCCGCGACCGGCTTCGCCGCCACCGGCCCGGCCACGACCAGCACGGCCGCGCCAGCCGCCCAGGCCATCACCCGGACGTCACGCAGGAGACCTTTGAGCATGATCCATTGGTGTCATGCCCGCGACGCCAAGGCAAGTTGCCGATTCGACAGTTTCGGCCGCCGCCTAGCCGATCGCCACCGCGGCGCGCGGCGTGCCCGGCTGCTTTGCCCGCTCCAGCCACAGGCCCAGCGCCACCATCGCGCCGATCCCGATGACGTTGACCGCGATCTCCAGCAGCAGATCGGCGCCGTACGTGTGAAACAGCAGGCGGAACACCAGCACCAGCAGCGTTGAGAAGGAGAACACTTCCAGCGAATGCTTGCCGCAGGCGACCAAAGGTCGCAGCCATGCGGCCCCGGCCAGGCGCCGCAGCCGCTCGGAGCTGAGGGCCACATACATGAGCGCCAGCACATTCAGCAGGCGCAACGGCGCCAACGCCGTCTTGTCCGGCGGCTCGATCGCCAGCACGTGGAAATCCGCCAGTCCCCAGCCGGCCCACGGGGCCGCCAGCACCAGCGACAGCGCCAAATAGGCCCAGGCCGCGCCCAGTAACAATCGGTGCGTCGGCAGATGGCCGCCATGTGCGCGCAGCAATACCGCGGTCAGCATCCCCAGCAGGAACAGGAACTGCCAGGCGAACGGGTTGAAGAACCAGCCCCTGCCATCCAGCCAGTTGGTGAGGTTGAAGCTATGGTCGAGATTCGCGCCCACCCACATCAGGATCGAGGCGGCGAGCGTGAGCCGCGGCGCATGGCGCAGGCCGAGATAAAACAGCGGGAAGGCGGCGAGCACGACGATGTAAAGCGGCAGGATATTCAGACTGGGCGGCAGCGCGTGCAGCGCCAGCGCGCGCGGAATCGCGGTTGCCGGCATCTCGAAGAACAGCGTCAGGTTCACCGGCTCCAGCCCGAACTGCGCGCGCCAGAGCAGCGCGATCAGCAGCGTGCTGAACAGCAGCCCGATCTGGAACACATAGATGCGCCCACAACGCCTGAACACGCGCCACAGGCCCTGCTTCGCGCCGTCGCGTTCGAAGCCTTTGCCATAGGCGAACATGGCCGAAATGCCGGCCAGCATGACGAACAGCTCGGCCGCGTCGGAAAACCCGAAATTGCGCAGCGTCAGCAGCGTCAGCGGATTATCGGGAACGTGGTCAATGAAGATCGTAAGCAGTGCAAGGCCGCGCAGCACGTCGATGCGCAGATCGCGCGCCAACCGCGACCCGCCGTCCGGTGACAGCGCGGGAGTTGCAAGCCTCAGCATCGGGATCGCTCCAAAGTCGCGGGGGCTACGCCGCGGCCTGCGCGGCATGTGCGCGCAGGTACGCGGGCGGGTCGCGGCGGCCCGCACCGGCAGAACATGGTGACGAAGTGCGGCCAAGTCACGGCACGTAATGTAACAGGCTGGCCGCGAGTCGGTCGCGCCACAACGGCGGATCAGAATGCCAGCGGCGCGGCCTGCACCACGAGCGGCAGGGTGCGGACCATCGCCAGCACATCCTCCGGCACCGCCTCGTCCACCGAGACGAGGCAGATCGCATCGCCGCCTTGCTCGGCACGGCCGAGATGGAAGGTGGCGATGTTGATGCCGGCCCCTGCCAGCGTCGCGCCGAACCGGCCGATGAAGCCCGGCTTGTCCTGGTTGGTGACGTAGAGCATGTGGCGCGCGAAATCTGCCTCAACCTTGATCCCCTTGATCTCGACCAGCCGCGGCCGGGATCCAGCAAACAGCGTGCCGGCAACCGAGCGGGACTGGCGGTCGGTGGTGACGGTGATGCGCACCAGCGTCAGGTATTCGCTCGGCCGGTCGTGCACCGTCTCCGCCACGTCGATGCCGCGCTCGCGCGCCAGCACGGGCGCGTTGACCATGTTGGCACCGGCCATCATCGGCCCGAGCAGTCCGGCCAGCGCCGCCGCCGCCAGCGGGCGGTGGTTGAGCTGCGCGGCAAGGCCCTCGAACTCCAGCGACACGGAACGGATCACGCCCTCGCGCGCACTGGTGAGCTGGCCGGCGAAGGAGCCGAGCAGACGGCACAGTTCCATGTATGGCTTGAGCCGCGGCGCGTCCTCCGCCGAGACCGAGGGCATGTTGATGGCGTTGGCGACCGCGCCGGTGAGGAGGAAGTCGCTCATCTGCTCGGCCACCTGAAGCGCCACATTCTCCTGCGCTTCGGCGGTCGATGCCCCCAGGTGCGGCGTGCAGACGACGTTCTCCAGCGCGAACAGCGGACTGTCCTTGGCCGGCTCGACCTCGAAGACGTCCAGCGCCGCGCCGGCGACGTGGCCTTCGCGCAACGCCTCGACCAGCGCCGCCTCGTCCAGTAGACCGCCGCGCGCGCAGTTGATGATGCGCACGCCGCGCCTGGTGCTCGCGATCGCCTCGCGCGAGAGGATGTTGCGTGTCGCATCCGTCAGCGGCGCGTGCAGCGTGATGATGTCGGCGCGCGCCAGCAGTTCGTCCAGCTCGACCTTCTCCACGCCGAGATCGAGCGCGCGCTGCTCGGTCAGGTACGGGT
>JAKADX010000008.1 GCA_021818505.1 Pseudomonadota bacterium | reverse complement strand
ACCTGCCGGCGGCCGCAGTGCGGGCGCGTATCGGCTGGCTGTCCCAGGCGACCCACCTGTTCGACGACACGGTGCGCGCCAACCTGCTGCTCGCCCGCCCCGACGCCGACGACGCGGCGCTGTGGGCGGCGCTGGAGGCGGCGCAGATCGCCGAGGCGGTGCGCACGCTGCCCGGCCGGCTCGACGGCTGGGTGGGTGAGTCCGGCGCGCGCCTGTCGGGCGGGCAGGGCCGGCGGCTGGCGCTGGCACGTGCGCTGCTGTCGCCGGCGCCGGTGCTGATCCTGGACGAGCCCTGCGCCGGGCTGGACGCGGAAACCGAGCGTGCGTTCCTCACCACATTGAACGCGGTGGCGGAGGGACGCAGCCTGGTGCTGATTGCCCATCGGCTGACCGGCGTGGAGCGGCTGGACCGCATCTGGCGGCTGTCGGGCGGGCGGGCGGTCGCGGCCGCGGGATAGCGCGGCGGTTGACGCGGCCGGCGCGGCTGGGGCACCAGAGAGCGGAACGGGAAGGATGTCGCCCCATGCGCCGCTCCATCCGCCTACCTCTATCTCTACTCCCGGCCGCTCTGCTGCTGATGTTGAGCGCCGCCGCCCTGGCGGCCGGGCCGCGGCACATCGTGGTGTTCTTCGGTTCCTGGTCGGCGCGGCTCGATGATCCGGCGATGAAGGCGATCCAGGGGGCGGCGGACTGGGCGAAGCAGCACCCGGACAAGCCGCTGACCGTGATCGGCTATGCCAGCACTGTCGGCGGCTCCCAGGCCAACGAGGATCTGTCCAAGCTGCGCGCGCAGATCGTCAGCGACACGCTGGTGGCCGACGGCGTGCCGGCCGACCGCATCCGCCGCCGCGCGCTGGGTGCCGTGGATTACACGCTCGACCCGCAGGAGACGCGACGGGTCGAGATCGCACTCGGCGAGGAGTAGCGCGGCCGGTCAGCCCGGCCGGCGCGCCACGATCACCGCTTCCTGCCCGTCGGCGAAGCGGAACACCTCGGGTGCCATGTCGGCGGCGGCGAAGGCGGCGGCGATCTCGTCGGCACGCAGCAGGTGGTTGCCCTGCACGTGCTCGGTGAGGTTCTGGAACGCGAGGCTCCGCCGCGCCGGCGGGCGCAGCACGGCGCGGTCGGCGGGCCAGTCCGGCTCCCAGATCACCGCCGCGCCGCCGGGGCGAAGCTGGCTGCGCAACTTGGCGATGAAGGCCGGGCCGCCTTCCTCCCACATGTGATGCAGGGCGCGGTTCATGGCGATGATGTCGGCCGGCTCGGGCAGGGAGAAATCATGCGCATCGCCCGCCTCGAAGCGCAGCCGGTCGCTGAGCCCCTCGGCCGCGGCGCGCCGCGTCGCCTGGGCGATGTTCTCGGCGAACCCGTCCAGCCCCAGGCCGCGCAGCCCGGGGCAGCGGCGGGCCAGCGCGCGCAGATACCAGCCGTTGCCGCAGCCGAGATCCACCGCCAGCCCGCCGCGCGCATCGACCTCGGCGAAGATCGGCACGCCGGGGACGATGGTGCGCTCGAAGAACGCGCTGTAGTTGGCCTCCAGCATCGGGCCGAACCAGGGCAGGATGGTCTCCCGCTCGGCCATCACCTGCTCGCCTGGCCGCGCGCCGCTGCGCATCAGGCCGGCGGCACGCTCGGCCATATGCGTGTTCAGCACGCCCTGCACCGCGATCGGCATCAGCGTGTTCGGCGCATCGGGGCGCATCGCCGCGCCCGTATCACTCAGGCGGAACGTATCGCCATCGGCCTCCAGATAGCCGAACGCATAGGCGGCGTCGCACCAGCGGCGGACATAGCCGGGGTCCATGCCGGCCTTTTCGGCCAGCGCCCCGGCGGTCGCCTGTCCGACCTCGCCGAGGGCGGCGAACAGGCCGTTGACCACGCCGATATAGGCGAGGCCGAGACTCTGCGCGCCTTGCGCCAGGGCGCGGAACTGCTGCTTGAGGTCGGGTTGCTTGGCGTCGGATGGCATGGCGTGCGGTCCCTGGAGTGCGTCGTCCGCTGCGTCATGTGCCGGCGGAGTCGCGCCGGGGCAAGCCTGTGACGGCGCGGTTGACGCGACAGCGGCGCATCGGCACGACGGCTTCATGTCCGCACGCCCCGACCGCGCCGAGTCCGGCGGCCCCGTGACCCCGGCGCCGCTGGAGGTGCTGCGCCATGTGTTCGGCTTTCCCGCCTTTCGCGGGTTGCAGGAAGCGGCGGTCGCGCATGTGGTGGCCGGGGGTGATGCGCTGGTGCTGATGCCGACCGGCGGCGGCAAGAGCATCTGCTATCAGGTGCCGGCGCTGTGCCGCGACGGCACGGCGCTGGTCGTATCGCCCCTGATCGCGCTGATGGATGACCAGGTGGCCGCCCTGCGCCAGCTCGGCATCGCCGCGGGCGCGCTGCACTCCGAGCAGGACCCCGACGCGCAGCGCGCGACCGGGCGCGAACTGGAGTCCGGACGGCTCGACCTGCTCTATGTCTCGCCCGAGCGGCTGCTGACACCCTCGATGCAGGAGCGGCTGGCGCGGCGGCTGCTGGCGCTGATCGCGATCGACGAAGCGCATTGCGTCAGCCAGTGGGGCCACGAGTTCCGCCCGGAATACCGCGCACTCGCCTGCCTGCCGGAGCGGTTTCCGGGCGTGCCGCGCGTCGCACTGACCGCAACCGCCGACCCGCGCACGCGCGCCGATATTCTGGCGTCGCTGGCGATGCCCGATGCGACGGTGTTCGCCGCCAGTTTCCATCGCCCCAACCTGCACGTCGCCGCCGAGCCGAAAGTGGGCGAGATGGCGCAGCTTGCCGCGCTGCTGCGCCGCCACCGCGACGCCGCCGGCATCGTCTATTGCGGCAGCCGAGCCAAGACCGAGCGGGTGGCGCAATCGCTCGCGGGCCAGGGCCTGCCGGCCGTCGCGTTCCATGCCGGGCTGCCGCCGGAGGTCAAGCGCGCGGCGCTGACGCGCTTCCGCTCCGGCGAGCCGATGGTGATGGTGGCGACGATCGCCTTCGGCATGGGCATCGACCGCCCGGACGTGCGGTTCGTGGCGCATCTCGATATGCCCGACAGCCCGGAGGCGTTCTATCAGCAGATCGGCCGCGCCGGCCGCGACGGCGAGCGGGCCGACACGCTGCTGCTCTACGGCGGCGAGGACATCGCCCGCGCCCGCCACTGGCTCGGCCAGTCCGCCGCACCGGAAGCGCAAAAGCAGGTGATGCGCGCGCGACTGGAGGCGATGATCCGCCTGACTGAAACGGCACAATGCCGGACCGCATCCCTGCTCGCCTGCTTCGGCGAAGAGCTTGGCGGCTCCTGCGGCCATTGCGACAACTGCGAGACGCCCGCCTCGGTGTTTGACGGCACGGTGGAGGCGCAGAAGGTGCTGTCGGCAGTGGTCCGGACCGGCCAGCGGTTCGGCGCGAAGCATGTTGTCGAAGTGCTGCTCGGCGAGGCAAGCGAGGCGGTGACGCGCTGGGCGCACGACCGGCTGCCGACCTTCGGCGTCGGCCGCGACCGGCCGTCGCGCTTCTGGCACGGCGTCATCCGCCAGCTTGTGGCGCTCGGCGCGCTGGACGTGGTGGAGGAGGACCGTTTCCGCACGCTGCGGCTGGACGCCGAGCGCGCGCGCCCGATCCTGCGCGGCGAGACGCGGGTGGAGCTGCGCGAGGAGGCAATGCGGCCGGCAGCGCGCCCGGTGCGGCGCGAGCGACCGACGGTGTCGTCGCCAGAGGCCGCGGACTCCGGCGGGCTGTTCGAGGCGCTGCGCAAATGGCGGGCGGAGGAGGCCAAGGCGCAGGCAGTTCCGCCCTACGTGATCTTCCACGATATGGTGCTGCGCGAAATCGCCGCGGTGCGGCCGGCGACGCGCGACGAACTCGGCGAGATCAAGGGCGTGGGCACGTCGAAGCTCGCACGGTACGGCACCGCGGTGCTGGCGCTGGTCGGCGCGGCCCGCTGAACCGGCGTCGATTTCCATTTCCTGCCTGCGATGATGAACTTATATTCAGGATTGCAGCAAACAGGAGAAACCGCCGATGCAACGGCACCTGAACGGCTACCGGCGGCCCGTTGCCGCCTCGTTCGCCGGCGCCTGGCGGATCGCCTGGCCGACCGCGCTGGCCGCAGCGATCGCGACATATGCGGGCCTTCCGGCGCGGGCGGCGGACCCGAGCCTCAACATCTCGCCGGGCCTGTGGGAAATCACGATGCAGGCGCAGAGCAACGGGCAACTGCCCGTGCCGGAGGAGGCGCTGGCGAAGATGTCGCCCGAGCAGCGGGCGAAGCTCGAAGCCGCCATGCGGGAAGCGATCGCCCAGCCTCACAAGCTCAGGGAGTGTCTGACGGAAGAGAAGATCAGGCAGGGAATCGCGGCGCTCGACCCGCAGAAGAACCCGGCCTGCACGCGCACCGTGGTAAACGGTTCGCCGACCGTGCTCGACCTGCGCGAATCCTGCACGGGTGAAAATCCGCGCACCGCGACGGTGCATGTCGAGGCACCCGATCCGCACACCATGCACGGCACGTCCAACATGCAGATGACGCATGGCACGCGCACCATGTCGATGAAGGGCACAATGGACGGAGCGTGGGTGAGCGCGGATTGCGGCGGCGTGCTGCCCGACCATCCGGAGATGGAATGAAACCGGCGAGCACGGGAATTTCCATTTCCCGCGCGCGATCGCGAACCTAAGGTCACCTTCACGCGGAACAGGAGGAAGCGGCCATGCACCTGCAACTGATCGGCCATCGGCGGCTCATCGTCGCGTCGCTCGGCTTCGCGATGTCGACCGCATGGCCGGTCGCGCACGCCGCGGCGCAGACGATAAAGTTCAACATCGATCCGGGTCTGTGGGAAACCACGACGTCAATGAACCCCGAACAGGTCAAGGCGATGATGGAGCAGGAACTCAGTCAGCTTCCTGCCGACAAGCGGGCACAGATGGAGGCCATGATGGAGGGCATCTCGAAGAACATGGCCAAGACGCGAAAGATGAAGCAGTGCATCACGGCCGAGCGCATCCGCGACGGCTTCAGGCTTCCCGAGCGCGAGCAGGGCTCCTGCACCCGCACGTTGCTGTCGAACACGGCGACCGAGATGCAGATGCGGATGCAGTGCGGCGGTGCGCACCCGCGCACGATCGACGTGCATGTCCAGGCGAGCGATCCGCGGACCGTACACGGCACCGCCGTCATGGAATCGACCGCGGGGATGCACACCACGGCAATGAACTCGACCTTCGACGGCAAGTGGCTCGGCAGTGACTGCGGCGGGATTTCGCCCGATCACCCGAAGGTCGAATGATCGCCCGCCGTTCCTGTCAGCGCGCCGCCATCGCGCGGCGCAGCCCGGGTGCGGCGCCCATGATCGCGGCAGCGGCGAAGCCAAGGAACAGCAGACCGGAGGCGCGGACGATCCAGAGTTCGTGGCGCCGATAGAGCCGCCTTACCCGTGCCGCACCGGCAATTGCGATCAGCACGCAATCGCCCGAAAGGAAGCCGACACACGCCGCCGCCAGCAGCGGCGGCAGCGCCTGCCAGTCGAGATCGGCGGCGTGGCTTGCCAGCAGCGCGGTGAAGGTGGCGACCGCGACCGGATAGCCTTTCGGGTTGGTGAGGCCGAACGCCAACCCCCGCAGCAGCGGCCGGCGGACCTTGGCCACCGGCGCGTCCGGGTCGCGCCGCCGCGCCCCGACGGCGCGCGCGCCGAGCCAGGCGAGGTAGCCGCCGCAGACCAGTCCGAGCAGATCGAACACCAGCGGCCCGATGGCGCGCGCGCCGATGATCGCCAGCAGTGCGAGCGACGACCACAGCACGTCGCCCGCGAAGTGCCCGAGGATGAAGCCGGCGCCGGCCCGTCGCCCCTGCGCCGCGCCAATGCCGAGCAGTGCCAGGAAGCCGGGACCCGGCGTCAGAGTGTAGGCGGCGCCGGCGGCGCAGGACGCGAGCAGCAGGGCAGGTGCCATGACGCGGCAGCCAAGCGCGAAAGCCGGCCCGGGCGCAAGAGGCGTCAGCGCAGAATGATCTCCACCCGCCGGTTCTGCGGCTCCCGCGCGCCGGGCGCGGTCGGCACCAGCGGCTGCGTCTGACCCAGGCCGCGCACCGCGATGTCGCGCTCCGCGACACCGTCGCGCACCAGCTCGCCCTTCACCGCCTCGGCGCGACGCAGGGACAGTGCCTGGTTGTAGGCCGGCGTACCTGCGGCATCGGTGTGACCGTTCACCTCGATGCGCGTGAGCTGCACGCGGGCCGAGGCGGCGGCTGCCTCCGCGATGATCTGGCGGGCGCGTTCATTGAGGTCGGCGCGGTCGAAGTCGAAGAAGACGAGATAGGTGCGCGTCGGCGCCGGCGCCGGGGCGGCGGTGACCGGCGCGGCGACCGGCGGGGGCGGCACCGGCGGCGCCGACAGCGCATAGCGCAGCCCGAGCAGGAATGAATGGTTGAAGTCGTTGACGAACTGGGTCTTCGCGACGCCGATCTGCACCGGCCCTGATGGCGTGTCGGCATAGGCGTGGCGGACGAACCCGGCGTCACCGGCATCGATCCCCAGGAAGCGGTACTCTGCGGTCAGCGACAGGCCCGGCACGGCGGCGATCGGCCAGGCGACCCCGGCGATCGCCTGATAGGCGAAGGCGCCGATCGACTGGCCGCCGGACGCGCCGGCGCCCGGGGGGAAGACGAAGCCGACCGGCGCCTGGCTGAATCCGTTCTGGCCCACCACCTGCCCGCCGACGCCGACGCCGAGATAGGGAAACACCGGCAGTCCGAGGTTCACGTCGTACATGACGTTGACCATGCCGCCGTATTTCTGCTCGGTGCCGGTGGCCTGCCGTGGCACGGACGAGGGACCGTAGCCGCGCACGGGGTTGGACAGGAAATCGCCCTCGATCTCGGCGCGCAGCCCGTTGCCGAGCGCGTAGCCGATGCTGACCTGGCTTGAGAAGCCAGGACCGAACGACCAGAAATTGTTGTAGGTCCGACCGGTGGCCGGGTTTGCCAGCGCCACCTCGTTCTGCTGCAGCCCCACGCCGGCGCCGAGACTGACATAAGGTCCAGGCGCTGTCTGCGCGACGGCGGAAACCGGCGCGGCCAGCAAGGCCGCAATCAGGAACCGGCGTGGAAGCATTTTTCACGATCGGAACGTTACTGCATCGGACGCTGCATCTCGCACCGAACCACGGCGGTTGCAAGCGCTCCGCCGCAAACGGTCGGCGCCTGTGGCGGTAGAACTACACCGCGTAACCGGGCGAGCGGCGATCAAGCAGGCGCAGCAGCCCCGGCCAGGCGAGTTTCGCCGCCATCGGGAACATGCCGCGGGTGACCTGCGCCCGCACCTCCGCCTGCGCCGCCTCCGGCGCGATCAGCACGCAGGCGCGACCGGCGGAGAGCGCCATCACCTGTTGGCGGCAGGCGCGTTCGAGGAAGAACAGGCCCACCCACGCCTCCGCTGCCGTGGCGCCGACCGCAAGCGTGCCGTGATTGCGCAACAGCATCAGGTTCTTTTCGCCCAGGTCCCGCACCAGCCGCTCGCGTTCGTCGAGGTTGAGTGCCACGCCCTCGTAATCGTGATAGGCGAGGAATGGCAGCACTCCGAGCGCGTGCTGCGTCAGGGGCAGCAGCCCCTCGGCCTGCGCTGCCACCGCGACACCCTGATCGGAATGCAGGTGGATGACGAAATGCGCATCCGGCCGCGCCATGTGGATCGCGGAATGGATAGTGAAGCCGGCGGGATTGATGCCGTAGCCGTTGTCGGCGACCACCCGGCCGTCGCGGTCCACCTTGACCAGCGCGGAAGCCGTGATCTCCTCGAAGAACATGCCGTAGGGATTGATGAGGAAGTGCTGCTCGGGGCCGGGCACGCGCGCCGAAAGATGGGTGAAGATCATGTCGTCCCACCCGTGTAGCGCCACCAGCCGATAGAGCGCCGCAAGCTCGACCCGCGCCTGCCATTCCTCGGCGCCGACGTCGTGCCGCGCGGAGGCGGCGGAGTCATGGGGCTGGAGCGCGGCCGACATGGCGGGTTCCTCCAAAATGCGCGGGCGATGATGTCCTGGGCTCGCCCGGCGGTCAAACGGGATGGTCGGCGAGGTCACGTTGCGCTTTCAGGCCCGGTCGGGAAGCCGACACCGTTCCGCCGCCGCCACCCCATCGGCGCGTCGCGGTACGGGGCCACCGTCACGCTTCATTGGCTGCGACGGGCGACGATTGATAGGCATGGGCCACGGCGTCGAAAATTCCGGCGAGATCGCCGGGGGTTGCAGCACCGATCGCTTGCTCCATCTGGAACTGCCCAAGCGCACGGTAGCTTTCGAACTGGCTCTCGGTGAAGAACTGGTCCAGCGTCGGCTCATGCGGAAACGATGGGTTGGCGTTCGCGTAAGCTCTGACATCCGCGGGGACGCCAGCAAGCAGAGAGGGCTTCAGATAGACCAGCTTGCAAGGATGCTCACACGGTTCCGGATAGTGGATGGTGGCGATGGCGTACCCGAGTGCCTTCGCCGACGCCGCCGCGTCGTCACGCGAGGCAATGCGCGGAGCGAATTCGAACGTCACGCTGATCTGCATGTCGATCGCGGACTTTCGCAGCGCGTTCCCGAGATCTTCGAAGCTGCATCCTCTGTCCTCTCCCGCATCGATGACGATGACATGCCGGCAACGCCGACGCAGAACTTCATAGAGCCCGAGGTTTTCGAAGTGTCCGCCGTCCGACAGATAGATCGCGGACGACGCGTCTCCCGCAGCGCCCAGCAGCTCCCCGATCAAGACGCTGACGCTGCGCAGCGGAAACGCCAGCCGCAGTTGTGCCGGATCGTCCACGACTGCCGGATTGGGCAGCCAGGCTCCAAGACGGACATTGAACAACGTCATCACGAACGCGGTCAGCGGCGAGGAATGATAACCCCAATTCGGACTGACCGCCGCGCCGGATATCGCCATCGCGGTGGCGAGTGAAAGCCCCTGCATCGTCCGCGGATCGGCATCCGGATTTTCCAGGCCAGCGTAGTCCCCGGTCCGGACATATACGCCGGGCGGCGTCGTGTCGCGGCTGGTAACCCTGGCGTGCGGTCGGAGCAGTGGCGCGCCGCAAGCACACGGCGTTGCCGTGAAGACCATGGCCTTGCGTTCCGACCAGGCGGCCGCGCCGCCGACAGTCAGGTTGAGTGTCATGTTGATGATCGGGAACAGCTTGCGCTGCTGGCCCGGCCGGCAGAGGCCTGCCATCGATATGTTGTCGGCCGAATCAAAATTGGTGAACGGATCGGCATCGCGGCCGACGGTACGAGCGGCACCGAGAAACGCCCGCGTCAGGCGGTTTCGATAAACCGCGTGCATTGAGTAGCGATTCACATTGACCCGACGGTTGAGCCAGCGCACGGTCAGAAGCAACGATACCAACGCCGCTGCCTGGACAGCAAAGAGCAGCCAATCGGGGATGTCGGCCGATCCCGCGCCGAGCAGTGCCCTGTTCAGCCAAATCTGCACCACGGCCAGCATTGCCTCGGCCGCGATCGCCAGCATCGCGACGAGGCCGAGGACGAACACGGCGCAAAGCACAGTGAGTGCAGCGGCACGACCGCCCTGCGACGTCACACCGGTTCGCAGGACGGTCCCGACCGTCGATGACACCTGCTTACCGAGCCACGCTCCCGCAGATCCGGATGCCAACATCACGGCACCGGTCAGACTGCTCAGCCAGGCGATACTCTGGTGGATCGCCCAACTGAGCGACAGAGCTGCAAGCGCGAACACCATCCACAAAGCGCCGGCGCGCAGCTTCAGTGCGCTCAATCGTGCCAACCACTCGCGATCCAGATCGAACTGGGTGCTGACGCGCCTGAGTCCAACAAAGACCGTCGCGTGGATGCCGAAAGCCAGCATCATCCAAAACGGTCCGGCGACAGCCAGGGCCTGCGCCCGTTCGTTCGCCGGAACCAGTGTCGCGAGCGCTCCACCGGCTCCGATCAGCGCGGTCGAGACGACGGTCGCAGCCCCATAGGCGATGGCATTTCCCGTGAACAGCCGGGCTTGCTTGTCACTGAGCGCTGCCCAGAGCCAGGCCGACAGATACCCGACCGTCTGCGCCAGGAAGTAGGCGGCGAGAAGCGCGGGTAGCGCCGGGTCAACAGCGCGGCCGCCCACGTCCTGCGACATCGGTGCCAGGGCAGCAAAGCCAAGCGAGGGCCAGATTACGTCACGGTTGATCTGCTCCGGCGTGGCGTAGGCAATGCGCGAGCCCCGGAACGGGCGGTGGTCAGGCAGATCGCGAGCCGCGAAATGCGCGCTCGCCGCGACACAGAGAGCGGCCAGCACGATGCAGATCAACTGCGCCGGGCGCGCGAAACCGAGGGTCCATATCAGCGTGCGGTAAAAGATGGCCAGCATCACCACAAGCCCGAGGAGCGGCAGATACACGGCCCAGTTCAGCAGCACATTGCGCAGGTAAAGTACGATGTCCGCCCAAATGTCCGCCGAAAGCAACCCACCGTTCGGCGCGAGATAGCTGGTGTAATCGCGCAGTTCCCGTAGTTCGGGCGGCGGATCCTCAAGGTTGCCGAGCACCGCCTGCGCGGCGGCAGGCGACCCGCGTTCACGGACCATGCGCTGAAGCCAGGATCCGATGTAGCCGCCGCCGGAGACAGTCGAGAGGAAATCGAATTCGGCAAGCAGGCCGTGTCTGGCGAGGGCCTGAAGGACGCCGAGATTGAACGCCGCACTGCGGATTCCGCCCCCGGACAGGCAGAGAGCGGAAAGGCCGAGCCGATGGGCGAGCGCGCGTAATTCCCTTTCGTCTGCGGGAGTGGCCGGAAGTGCCCGCACAGCGCCGAGTTCGTCGGTCAACGCCGAAAGCCGGTCCAACTTGATCCCGGTCGTGTCCACGTTTTCCGTCCCTTAAAGCCGCAGTTGCGCTTTCGGGTCAGTCACCCGTCGGGAAAAACCTCCTCACCGTTCGGCTCCACGTGTGGCGTCTGGTTCATGCCCTGCCGCAAGCGCGACAGTTCCCAGTACATTCGTCGCCGCGCCCGGCTTTGATTGCCTAATGGCCGGTGCGCGGGCAATGCGTGCCAGGGATTGTAGGACAGCACGTTGGCGAAGGCGAGTTGCTCGGGTGAGTTGAAGTGCTGGCGCGGAATGTGCAGACGCGCGACCGGGACAAACGGGGACAACCGCTCCGGCCAGCGCACGGCCGCATTCTCGACCGGCATCCTGTACGGATCGGTCTGCAATTGGATCATGAAGTCGAATTCGACGTCCTGGTCCGCCAGGGTGCGCACCATGTTGTCGCGCAGGTAGTTGTCGGGCGGCCGCAAGGGCAGGCGTGGAATATGGCGATACACCTTGGAACGGGGGTAGAGCGAGTACATCATCGCCTGACCTTCGCCGAGCAGGTAGGGTACGCAACTCCAATAGCGCTCGCCGAGCGGATTGCTTTGGGTCTTATTCCAGAGCGATTGCATGAAACCGTCCAGAATGTGTGAATCGTGTGGATCAACAAAATAGAAAAGCGGCGTACCTTTCAATATCCATGCCTGGAGCTTTGCGTTGGACCGGGTATCCGGTGTCACGAACGTCGGCGTGCATATCGCCAGGAAGTCCTGGGTGAACTTCTCGTCCTCCATAAGCTTCGGGCCCGGAACGCCCATGACCTTTATCGAGCAGCTTACGAACCCGACATCGTCAATATCACGCGGCCAGTCAGGTCCCGGGCCGGAGAAGCGCACCCACGCCGGATAACTGCGTGGCTGCGCAAACAGCCCGTGGCGATAGCGCGGCGGCAGATCGCCGCGGACGCTGAAGCTGGCCCGCACGACGCCGTGTGTCTTGGTGTTCCCGCCGCGCTGAAAGTTGCCGGGGGCCCAATGTTGCCGCATGTAAGTACCCAGGGTTTCGATGATCGCCTTCAGATGCGCTTCCTCGTCGGGTTGAAGGGCTTCCTCGGCAAGCTGTAGCCCATCGTCGGACCGCCCGCGGTTGATCAGCGTCTGAGTGAGCGCTGCGAGTGGTTCCCGAAGCAATGAGTCAAGGAATGGCCGAAAGAACGGCTCGAAACGGCGCTCGACATGCAGCAGAAACACGACCGCGTCGTGCACTCGCTGTAACACCATGCCGCCGATCCCTTCAGGTCACGGACCAGGGTCCCGAGGATGGCATTCCCCGAGCGACAACGGAAGCAAATTATAACACGGCTGATAAATGACTTGCGCAACAATGGTTGGATGTGCTGCGCTCGGCGCGCCAAGAAGCGGCTCACAGAGGGGTGACGCAGAATGGTCGCTTATGATGTTCCGCGGCTCCTGCGCATGTCGCAGGAGGAGCTGGATGCCGTGTTCACTGCCAGCGACGCGGGCCCTGTTCCCGCCGGGGAGGCCGACGGCACGGCAATCATTGCCCCCGGCACGGAGTGGTCCCCTGAAATTGCTCAGTTCGTTAAGTATTTCGCATGGCAGGGGAAAGTCTTTGATCCGGCGAAAGGGCAGCTCAAGAACCGTATTGGCCCGTTTGGCTTGAATGCTATCATTGCAAAGGTTTACAAGGCGCCGAGTTGGCTCGACGGTAAGGAATGCATCGTATTGGACTACTCCGAAACATCGGTTGTGGCGCATTGGATCCGTGACGAGATTCGGCTGATTGCGCCTCCCGGCCTGTATCTGGGTAAAGTGTACTGGGACAAGGCTCGGCTGTTCGACTTCGCCCTGCAGTTCTGACGTCGGGCGGCGGCGATGACCCCGCAATCGACGTTCATGGTTGCCGCGCCGATCCAAGCGCATAGGGAGCCGGAACTGCAGCGACTGCTGGGGCAAATGAATGACGCTCCAGGACAGGCCGATCCGCGCAACGCATTGTTGCCTTTCGCCAGCTATCCGCAACTGCACGTCGCGCGCTTCGTGATCCTGCACGACAAGACACTGTCGGACCTCGGAGCCTACGGCATTGTCTTCCCGGATGCGCCTGTCTGGCTGGTTTTTTTGGGAGATTGTGACGGTTCCGCTGAGGACATGCTGGCTCGGTTCGCCGGCACTGCCGCTGACGGCCTGCGCCAGATCTTCGCCCATTGCGAGGTGCCGCCCGGCCCTGACCTGCTGGACTGGATGCGCCGACATTCCGTCATGCCTGCGGCGCAATATGTGAACTGGGTCGGCCGGACCGTGCAGCAAATCCGCGAGGAGGCTGCGCTGCACGAATTTCTGCGCAACTCGCTTGGCCGCGAGCCTCATCTCCTGAGTCAGGCACCTGCCGCGATACGCGCACGGCTGGTCGAGCAGGCGCGGCGTGGCGGCCCCGTTCTGTCTCCGCAGCTAGCCACGCCAGCAGCATGGCGACGCGAACGTGCGCTATGGCTGACGCAAACGGCGCTGGTCGGACTTCTTCTCGCCCCGATCCTCCTGCTGTGCTCTCCGCTGCTTCTTTGGCAGTTGCGCCGGCGCGAGCGCGCCGACCCGGTCATCGCGCCACGGCCTGATCCACTGCACGTCGTCGAACTGGCGGCGCTGGAGGATTATGATGTGAGCAACGCATTCAGTGCCTTCGGCAGCGTCAAGCCGGGGCGGTTTCGTCTGTGGACCCTGCTGTTGGTGTTCCGGATGCTCGAGTTCAGCACCCGCTTCATCTACACCCGGGGCCGGCTCGCGCGTGTCGGGACGATCCATTTTGCCCGCTGGGTGTTTCTCGACAACCGGCGCCGCCTGTTGTTTGCCAGCAACTACGATGGCAGCCTTGACAGCTACATGGACGATTTCATCAACAAGGTCGCGTTTGGCCTCAATCTTGTCTTCAGCAACGGCATCGGCTGGCCGCGTACGCGTTTTCTCCTTGGTGGTGGGGCGGCAAGGGAGCAGGAATTCAAGAACTACCTTCGCCGGCACCAACTGCCGACACAGGTCTGGTACAAGGCCTATCCCGGACTGACCGCCGCCGACCTTGCGACCAACACGCAGATTCGTGAGGGTTTGCAGCGAGCGAGCATGACCGATGTCGAAGCCCGCCGCTGGCTCGCACTGATATGAACGCGACGCAGCCGGCCGAGGCTGTCGATATCCAGGGTTTGCTCTGGTCGGGTTTCGGTTCGCTGCCCGAGGCAGCCTTTCTGTTGGTGCGGATCGACAACCCTCCGGCGGCGCGGGTCTGGCTGCACACCGCAGGGGTGACAACGATCGCGGATCTGGCAAATCCCCAGGCGACTGTTTTGCAGATTGCGCTGTCGGCGAACGGTCTTCGCCGCCTTGGTGTGCCGGATCGGATCAGAGACGCATTCGCGCCGGAATTCCTGGACGGCATGGCAGGTGATGCGGCCCGTTCGCGCCGGCTCGGCGATGTCGGCGCGAGTGCTCCAGAAAACTGGCGCTGGGGGTATCCAAGCGAACCCGACGCCCTGCTGCTGCTCTATGCACAGGCGGGCGGTCTGGAGACGTTCAAGCGGGACATCGGCGCGGCCGTCCGGCAGGCCGGGTTCACGGTGGTGCATGAATTGCCCACTTCGGACATGGGCAGCAAAGAGCCGTTTGGATTCAAGGATGGGGTCAGCCAGCCGCGGATCGACTGGGAAGGTCGGCGGACGCCGAATTCGTCTGATGATCTCGAGTACGGCAACCTGATCAGCGTGGGCGAGTTCGTGCTGGGCTATCGCAACGAATACGGCCTCTATACAGAACGGCCGGTGCTCGCGGAATCCGGTGCGCTGCCTGATGCCGAAGACCGACACGGATCGCGCGACCTGGGTCGTAACGGCAGCTATCTCGTATTGCGTGAGTTGCACCAGGATGTGAGAGGCTTTTGGCGCTTTGTTGCCGAGCAGGCCGGCATATCCGGTGCCGAAGCGTTGGCGGAGGCCATGGTCGGCCGCCATCGTTCCGGTGAGCCGCTGGTGGCCCGTCATCACCTGCCGATCCGAGGAGTTGGGCCGGGGCAGGCTGATATCGAAGCCAACCAGTTCATATACGATGCGGACCGCGCCGGCGTCGGCTGTCCCGTCGGCGCGCATGTACGTCGTGCGAATCCTCGCACCGGCGATCTGCCCGGCGGGCGGCAGGGTCTCGTCGCGCGGCTGTTGCGCACTCTGGGCGTCCCACGACCAGACCTGCGGTCCGACCTCATCGCGTCGAGCCGCTTTCATCGGATCGTCCGGCGCGGCCGCGAGTTCGGCAGTTGGGTCGATCCGCGGACAGCGATGCAGCCTGACTGTCCCGAGCCGGCCAGCGGGCTGCACTTCATCTGTCTGAACGCGAATATCAGCCGTCAGTTCGAGTTCATTCAGAACGCCTGGCTCAACAGTGCGAAGTTCAACGGGTTGGGCGACGAGAGCGACCCGCTGACAGGCAATCGCATGCCGCTGCAATCGGGCCAGCCGACCGATCGCTTCAGCCTGCCGCAGGCCAATGGAGTTGCCCGCAGGCTGCAATCGATTCCGCCTTTCGTGACGGTTCGTGGCGGAGGCTACTTCTTTCTGCCCGGCGTGAGGGCGCTGCGGTTCCTCACGCAATGATCGCCGCCGACGCCCGCGCCGCGCTCAGGATCACATCGGCAGCCTTCTCCGCCGCCATATAGATCGCGCCCGCGATGAAGAATCCCGGGATTCGGGGAAAGATCGAGGCATCGACGATCCGCAGTCCGGTTGTGCCATGGACCTGGAAGGCGCTGTCGAGCACGCCGCCCTGCTCGCGCGGCCCGATCGCGCAGGAGCAGGACGCGTGATGACCCCAGGCGCGGTCGCGAACATACTGTGCAAGCTGCGCGTCATCGGTCAGATGCGCCCCAGGCTCCTCTTCCTGTTCGATCAATTCGCCGATGCCTGCCCCGAGATTGCGAACGAACCGGATTGCCGCGATGACTGCGCCCAGGTCTTCCGCTTCGCCCTGACAGAAATAATGGAAGTCCACCTGCGGCGGATCGCGCGGGTCGGCGGAGCGAAGCGATACGACTCCGGCCCTGTTTCCTGTGTGCGCCTTGAGAATTGCCCACGTGAGATAATTGTGATGTGCCGCGATCTGCTGCGAGTAGCCAGGGAAGTAGCCATTGAACCTGGCCAGCAGCGCCATGCAGAATAAATCCGGCGGGTCTCTCCCCGGGGATGACGACAATGTAGCGGCAAGCGCGGCGCCATTGGAGATGTACATGCCGCTGCGCTGTTTCGCCCAGGCCTCATACAAGCCATCGCCAGGAGCGAACCGCGCGCCCTTGAGCGCACGCCATGGACGCCGCAGACGGTTGACGACGCCGATCTCGTAACGGTCTTGCAGGTTGCGGCCCACGCCAGGAAGATCCAGTCGCTGTGCGATGCCGTGGGCGGACAGTTCCGCCGCTGGTCCCACGCCCGACAGCATCAGCAACTGCGGCGAGTTGAACGCGCCGCCCGCCACGATGACCTCGCGCCTTGCGTGAATGCGCTCGGGCGTACCCTTTTGCGATCCTTGCCGTCCCGCCCTGTACAGACTTTCTCCCTTGAGGTAATCGACGCCGATCGCGCGGTTCGCGTCATCGAGCACGATCCGGTTCGCCAGGCTGTTCAGCGAAATTCGCAGCCGATCCGGATAGCGCGCCGCCACGGCAAGCAGGCGCTCCCTGGTTCCCATCCTGACGTGGTCTTTGGTGGAGAGCGGCGTGTACCAGACATCCACGCCGGCCGCCCCCGCGTTGCGCACATCGTTGGGGTCCGCTGCGGTATCGAGCAGACGGAGAAATGAGGTCCATGGCCTGCGCGTGTGCGCCATTGCGGCCACTGCCGAGCGCAGCACGGTGCGCAGCAGCGCATGGTCATCCATTGCCTCCCGCGGCAGTGCCCGTTCCGCGGTCAGCCACCCGTTCCAGCCGTGTCCCGTCGGATCGATGCCAAGCCGTGCGAGCGCGCGCCAGATCGGCCGGTGCCGGCAGCTTTCGAGCCGCTGCCAGTATTGCCGCATCGCCGGCGCCCGCCAGGACTGGTCAGCGGTGAGATCGGCGATACCATCCCAGTCCGCATCGTGCGGTCGCATCAGGATCATTGCGTTATGGGCGGTGCAGCCGCCCAGCGCGCCCGCTCGGGGGTAGAGAATGCCTGCCGGCGTCAGCTTGGGATCGCACTGCTGCTGCGCCCTGTCGGCGTAGTGACGCACGAAAAAGTCCCATGCGATCGCCGGGTTCTCGGAAGCGAACGTATGGAAAGCCGGCACGTCGTAATCCGCCGGCAGACGCGTGCTCTCCGCACGAGGGTCACCTCCGGCCTCCAGCACGACCACGCGCATGCCCGCCTCGGCAAGACGCGCCGCAACCGTCCCGCCGCCCGCACCGGAGCCGACGACCACATAGTCGCAATCCGGCTCGGCCATCGCCGCGGCTCAGAATGTCTTCAGAAATTCAATGAGTGCGCGCTTGTCCTCGTCACTGAGCGCGGGCTCGCCGTCCGCCAGGCCCGTGCCGAAATAGTGCCCGCGGTTCACCACGAAATCCGGGCATTTGTTCAGCTTGAGCAGAGTCGGCACAGAATTGGCGAATGTCGCCCGCACCTGATCGTCGGTGGCATCATCCGGCAGGCTGAGCAGGTCGGACTTGAGCTGCACCAGCAGCTTCAGCACCGTCGCAACATGCTCGGCCTTCTCAAGCGCCGAGCCGCCTTCCGGCAAAGGCTGCAGATTGGCCAGCAGGTTCACCGGGATGCCGGCCGGTATCGGGCCCAACGTGATGCTGCCGTCGGCATTGAACAGTTTCGGCAGCAGCAGGTGCAGCGGCCCGCTGGCCGGTTTCAGCATGTCAGGCACAAATCCGGCCGGGATTGTGATATTGCTGCGCGCCGTTGTGCGGTCGATCACGCCCGGGACCTTGTCGCCGAGTACCGGATCCTTGGCGCGCTTTTCCGGCCAGAGCAGTTGCTCGATGGATGCCTGGAAGAGGCGCATCCGGCCGTCCACCGACGGGTCCTGTTCGAACGGCCCCAGCGTGTTGTTGAGGAGGAACGGCGCGGAGGACCAGACGCTGATCAGCGACGGAGGGCGCGTATAGCCCCGTCCGCCCGCCGGCATGAGGTAAGCATGCGCTTCCCCGGTGAACGGATCGTGCACCGTCACGGTTCCGACCGACGGCAAGGTCTTGTAGGAATGCGATGAAAAGTTGTCCCAGATGTTTCCGGCCAGCGCGTTGGTCGCGAGCGGGCTGCAGGCATTGGTTTGCAGCAGCGTCACGGGGACCCGGAAATCCGTCGAAAGGTAATTGTGATCCAGGAAGTCAGGCGCGTGAACGATTGCGTCCATCTGGCGTTGGTAGTCGGCGGTTTTGGTCCACGCCCAGTATTCATTCCAGCACTGCAGATACCCGGGACCGGCGCAACCGGCGGGATCGAGTCCCGCCGCCGGCGTCGGCGCCTTGCTGGAGTGGCAGCGCGCGCACGTCTCGGCGAACACGGTTTTCCCGCGGTCGAGCACGGCGGGGGTGGCAGTCAGGTATTTCGCACCGCCGGGGGCATCAGCGAGATGATCGGGCCGTCCCGCCTTCAGAAAGAACAGGGCCATATCCGGCGTTCCCGCCTCGGTCGCGCGCCAGTAGGCCGAATTCTTCTCTGCGGTGGCGATCGGAATCGGACTGATCGGCTTCCCGCCTGCCACCGGATTGAAGTGCAGCAGCCACTCCTCGCTGAACAACCCGATGTTGAGATACACCCGGTTCAGCGCACCCAGCACGCCGACCGAGTCGGATCCGTCCTTGAGTACGTGCGGGGTCCAGACCGTGCTGGGAGGCTGGAAGAAGTTGGTCAGCGGCCCGCTTTTGACGTAGTCGTTCAGCTGTTTGTTTTTCAGCTCTCCGCCGGACAGATTCTCCCGCCCCCAGCGCAGAGCCAGCCTCATGCGGTCATCGAGGCTGTAGATCGCATTCATCGTGCGGGGATTATTGATGTTGTCGGTGGAGACCAATGAGGTATCCATGGTGCCCGGCCGGTACGTGTGCACCAGCTGGAACATGAAGTTGTCCTTCCGCGTGTCGTACACGAACAGCCGGTCAACCCACATGTACTGTGCGCCGACGGTCGAACTCAGGTTTTCCCACTTCGGATTGGCCGGATCGGCAGGTGGGTGGATCGGGCTCGGTCCGACATGGCAGAAGCCGCAGGACATGCCGATCCGGTACGGACGGACCAGGTCCTTGTCGTTGTAGTAACTCTGGTCGGAAAAGTAGCGCAGCGGGTCCCACTTGCGCTTCGCGGCCTCATCGAACGCGGGATTGGGAAACAGCCGCAAGCCCACGATGCCGGTGGGCCAGCCGTACACGGAGCCGACCGGCACTGTCTTTCCGCGCGCGCCGATGTGGATGCCAGGATACTTGGCTTCGTTGGCGAACGGGTCAGCCGCGCAGTCGGAGCGCCGCGTGTCCAACAGCAGCCCGAACCTGTCAGGGTCGGGCTGTTTGGGCGGATCGAAGCAGGGTTCGTTGATCAGACCAAGCCAGGTCCAGCGACGCGCGCGGTCGATCGGCGCGCGCGGGTCATAGGCGACGATCTTCAGCAGATCGAATGCGCCGAAGGTCAGGCCGGTCATGCGATCCCAGAACCGGTCGTTGCCTCCTGTCCAGACCAGCCACATGTTCCGGCCGATGATCTCCTGCGCATCCAGGCGCAGGGCCGGGCCACCGTCCATGTCGCGGAAATAGTCTTCGTCGGCATGATGGAACCGTCCGTCATTCCAGCCTGCCTGCTGTGCTTCATCGAGGACGTGGCCTGCGCGCTGCGCCGCTGCCGGGGCGACCAAGCCAGTGATCGCAGTCAAGGCCGTGATCGCGGTCATCAGCCGTCCGGGTCGCATGGGTTTGCCTCCCCCCCCGCATTACAAGAATTATAATTGAAGCGGGGTTCCCAATGAAAGCGGATTGCGCTGCGGGTGGGTAGTGCGACCAAATTCGACGCCGTCCCCGGTGCAGTAGCGGAGAGCTGTCGCGCGTAGAATTGATGGAAGAATGAGATCGCTTCCCGTTGCGTGGCGAGACAGCGCGGCGACGGGTCAGCGTGAGCGGCCTCGGGTCCGACTGGCACGGCCGGCCACCGGCGGCCATCACACTGCAATTCAGTCGTCAGCGATGTCCGGCACTTGCAGGCCCGCTTCGGTCGGTCTGTAATCTCTTTACAATGCTTGGCGTTCCCGGCGGGATTCGAACCCACGGCCCCAGGATTAGGAATCCTGTGCTCTATCCAGCTGAGCTACGGGAACCGCCCGCCTCCTGATAGCACGGGCTGGTCTGCGGCAAAACCTGGTCGCGGTGTGCCCGGCCGCCAACTCGGCGGGCAGTTTGCAACTCGGCCGGCAGTTTGGCGCCGTGGCGCGTCCGGGGCTAGCATCCCGGGTGCATAGTTCGGCGCGGAGGCGCAGGTGAAGATCGGAATTCCCAAGGAGATCAAGACCCACGAATACCGCGTCGGCCTCACCCCGGCGGCGGTCCGCGAACTGACCCGCGGTGGGCATCAGGTCATGGTGCAGCAGGGTGCGGCCGGCGCCATCGGCTTTCCCGACGAGGCGTATCGCGCTGCCGGTGCCGCCCTCGGCGGGGACGCCGAGACCGTGTTCGAGTTCGCGGAAATGATCGTCAAGGTGAAGGAACCGCAGCCGGAGGAGATCGCGCGGCTGCGCGCCGGGCAGGTGCTGTTCACCTATCTGCACCTCGCCGCCGACCGTCAGCAGACCGAAGGACTGATGCGCTCCGGCGCGACCTGCATCGCTTATGAGACGGTGACCGACCACCGCGGCGCCCTGCCGCTGCTGGCACCGATGAGCGAGGTCGCGGGGCGCATGTCCGTGCAGGTCGGCGCCCACTGCCTGGAAAAGGAACAGGGTGGGGCGGGCGTGCTGCTCGGCGGCGTGCCGGGCGTGCCGGCGGGTAACGTGGTGGTGCTCGGCGGCGGGGTGGCGGGTAGCAATGCCGCGCGTATGGCGATCGGCTTCGGTGCCACCGTCACCGTGATCGACAAGTCCCTCGGCCGGCTGCGCGAACTTGACGAGCAGTTCCCAACTCAGTTGCACACGCTGTTCTCGACCGCCGACGCGATCGAGGGCGCGGTGCGCAATGCCGATCTGGTGATCGGGGCCGTGCTGGTGCCGGGTGCGGCGGCGCCGAAGCTGGTGTCGCGCGAACTGGTCCGCCAGATGCGGCCCGGCTCGGTGCTTGTCGACATCGCAATCGACCAGGGCGGGTGCTTCGAAACCAGCCGCCCGACCACCCACGCTGCCCCCACCTACGTCGCCGAGGGGGTCGTGCATTACTGCGTCACCAACATGCCCGGCGCGGTCGCGCGTACCTCCACCATCGCGCTCGGCAACGCCACGCTGCCCTTCGTGCTGGCGATCGCCGGCAAGGGCTGGCGCCGGGCGCTGACCGACGACAAGCATCTGCGCCACGGCCTCAATATCCATAACGGGGTGATCACCCATCCTGCGGTCGCGCACGCGCACGGCCTGGATCACGCTCCGGCGGACGCGGCTCTCGACGCACCGTAGCTTACCGCCGCCGGCACAAAGTTGGGCGCCGGTCACGACGTGGCGGCGCCCACACAGCCTCGCGCTTTGTTGCGTCAAAAGAGCGAAAGAAAGTGGCACGACTCAGGATGTGGTGATTATTCTGCGCTCGCGTTCGTTCCGGTGCCCTTGAAGAAATTCGCATGTATCCCTCCCGCCGTGCCGTCCTTGCCAGTCTGCTGACCGCAACCGCCGCGGTGCCGGTACGGGGCGCGGATGCCCAGTCGGTGCCGCCGGCCCCCGCTGCTGCCGGTCTTGCCGGACAGCCCGCCTTGCCGACGTGGCGGCGCCATGCCGTGCCGGTGGACATGGCCGACAAGCGGCCGAAGATCGCGCTCGTGATCGATGACATGGGCGTGATGCGCGCCCGTACCTTGCAGGCGCTGATGCTGCCTGGGCCGCTGACGCTCGCATGGTTCCCTTTCGCCCCCGACCTGCCCGAGCAGATGGCCGCCGCCGCCGCGCGCGGGCATGAGGCGCTGCTGCACATGCCGATGCAGGCGCACACCGACAGCATTCTGCAGACCGGGCCGGACCCGCTGCGCGTCGATCTGCCGGCGGAGGAAAACCTAGCCCGTCTGCGCGGCGCCATCGCGGCGGTGCCGGGGGTGGTCGGGCTGAACAACCACATGGGCAGCGTGGCGACGCGGGATCCGGCGCTGATGGACCTGATGGCGCTGCAGGTGCGCGCGCACGGGATGCTGTTCCTTGACAGCGTGGTCGTGCCGCACAGCGTCGCCATCACCCGGGCCGAGGCGGCCGGCGTGCCTTCGGCGGCGCGCGACGTGTTCCTCGACAACTCGCCCGATCGCGGCGTCATCCGCGCGCAGCTTGCCGATCTGGAGACGTTCGCGTTGCGCCACGGCTACGCCATCGGCATCGGCCACCCCCGCCCGCACACGCTCGCCGCGCTGGAGGAATGGCTGCCGACGCTGGCAGCGAAGGGCTTCGTGCTGTGGCCGATCGCCGCCACTGTGGCGCTGCGCAACGGCATGGATTTCGGCCTGACCGCCTGACCGCGCCGGGCTGCGCCGCACCCGTTTGCGGTCGCACCGATTCGGGGCCGCGCAAAAGCCGGGGCGTTGGCCCATCCCTGTGCTGGCATTTTCGCCCCGCCAGCCACAGCCTTGACCTGAACCCGATCGGGGATGCCGTCGCGGTGCGACACGCGCCGTGCGGTCGGCGTCGCGGGGCTGCGTCCTGACCCGCGCGCTTGTTACCCGGCCGGGCGGGAAAGCATGGCAATTTGACAAAACTGCGACCCATTACGAAAGAATAAGTATTTGGCTCGGGAGGCCGTTTCCGAATGCAACTGAATATTCTGCTTCGCGGGCAATCCAACGCCCAGCTTCTCGCCATGTCCAAGGATTGGCCGGCCGTCGCGACCGAGGTCGAGAAACTGCTGGGCTTCGACGGGGTGACCAACACGGTCAACCTGCTGGAAAAGATGAATAGCACCAGCAACGACAATACGCTGGTCGGCGGAACGGCCTTTGTCGGCGACTGGGTGAAGCCGTCCGCCGGCGGCTGGCAGCAGGGCTGGACGAACAACACGCTGGAAACCGGGTTGCTGAACTACATCAACGAATTGCCGGCGTCCGAGAGGAGCGTGCCCACGGCTGTGCTGTGGCTGCACAACGAATACGACAGCACCAACCCCAGCCTGACCACCGCCGAGTGGACGAGCGCGGTGCGCTTCGAGGCGCAGCAGGTCCGACAGGCTCTCGGCCAGTCGGCGGCGACCGTGCCCTATGTGTTCGTCAACGCGATCCCCTACGGCTCGAACAGCATCGGATCGGTCAACCAGGCGATCAAGCAGGGCATGGCGCAACTCGCCGCCGACCCGAGCTTCAACGCCGTGGTCGGGGTGCAGTCCGACGATCTCAACATGGACGGCACGTTCTATGGCACCGGCGGCACGCCGGGCGTGTATGGCGGGCCGCACATGTCGGCCTCGGACGTGACCCTGATTGATCAACGGGTGGCACTTGCCGTCGCCCAGACCTTCGCGTCCTACGCCCAGCCCGGCTCGCCGGTCGCGCTCGGGCAGGTGGACGCCTACGGGCCGGAGGCGGTGAGCGCCAAAGAGGTTGGCAGCAACCAGATCCTCGTGTCCGCCTCGCTCGACCACGCGTCCCTGAGCACGACGCTGGACGCCGACGCCGCCCATGGGATCGGCTGGTCCATCCTCGATAACGGTCAGACGCTGGCGGCGTCGGCCGCGCAGGTGACCTCTGCCGACCAGGTGCTGCTGACGTTCGGTGCGACCGTGCCGACCGACGCGACGGCCCGGCTCTATTACGGCTACGGCTACGGGCGGTTCGCGACCAGCGACAGCGACCCGGGGCAGGGGAATGCGATCTACGACACCCAGCAGATGCCGCTCTGGGCGCCGGCCAGCGGCCTCGTGCTCACGGCGGCCTGCTACGCCGCCGGCACCCGTATCGCCACCGCGGACGGTGACGTGGCGATCGAGCGGCTGCGCGTCGGCAGCCGCGTGGTCGCCGTCGCCGATGGCCGTGCGACGCTGCGGCCGGTTCGCTGGATCGGGCGGGCCCGCGTCGATCTGGACCGGCATCCTTATCCCGCTCAGGTCGCTCCGGTGCGCGTCCGCGCCGGTGCGTTCGCGGACGGCACGCCGCGCCGCGACCTGCTGCTCTCGCCCGACCATGCCGTGTTTTTGAATGGTGCGCTGATCCCGGTGCGGCTGTTGCTGAATGGCGCGACCATCGTCCAGAACAGGCTGACCGGAGGCGTGCGCTACTTTCATGTCGAACTCGACTCGCACGACGTGCTGCTCGCCGAGGGACTGGCGGCGGAGAGCTATCTCGACACCGGTAACCGCAACGCCTTCGACAATGGCGGCGCCGTGCAGGCGCTGCACCCCGATTTCAGCGCGCTTGTGTGGAAGGCGCACGGCTGCGCCCCCTTGCTGCTTGGCGGCGACGCCGTTGCGCGCGCGTGGAGCGACCTGCGGGCGCGAGCGGAGTCACTCGGCTATCGGCTGACCACCGCACCAAGCCTGCGCGTGCTGACCGACGGGATCGTGGTACCCGCGCGGCCCGCGTCGCTGGGCAGATGGTCCGTGCGCCTGCCGCCGGGCACGCGCGATGTGCGGCTGCTGTCGCGCAGCTTCGTGCCCGAGCATATCGACCGTCGGCAGGATGACCGGCGCCGGCTGGGTCTCGCGCTGACCGCGATCGCAATCGACGGCCATCCGGTCGCACTGACCGACGCCGCCCTCGCGTCCGGCGTTCACGGGCCGGAGAGGGACGACACCACCGCGTGGCGCTGGACCGACGGCGATGCGCTGCTGCGCCTGCGGCCGATGCGGCGGGCGAGGACGCTGGAACTGCAGGCCGCATCGTGGGGACGGTACTGGCGGCCTCCGCACCGCCGGACCCCCTTCCTGCGGTCTGCCCACGCGGCGTAGGCTCGCGCCATGCTGCGCGTGCTGGTCACCGGGTTCGAGCCGTTCGGGGGCGAGAGCGTCAATCCCTCGGAACTCGCGGCGCACGGGCTGGCCGCCGCGCCGCCACCAGGGCTGCGGCTCGCGACCGCGGTGCTGCCGGTCTCCTATGCCGGGGCGCTTCCGGCGCTGCGGGCGGCGATCGCGCGGCAAGAGCCGGACGTGGTGCTGGGCACTGGGCTGGCTGGCGGCCGGCCGCACATCGCCGTCGAGCGCATCGCTATCAACGTCGACGACGCCCGGATCCCCGACAATGATGGCGCGCGGCTGATCGACGCGCCGGTGGTGGCCGGCGGACCGGCCGCTTATTTCGCAACGGTGCCCATCAAGGCGCTCACCGTCGCCATCCGCGCGGCCCTCGTGCCGGCGGAGGTGTCGCAGAGCGCCGGGACGTTCCTGTGCAACCACGTCTTCTACCAGTGTTGCCACATCGCCGCGACCGAGCGGCCGGGCCTGCGCGTCGGCTTCCTGCACCTGCCCTGGCTGCCGGAACAGGCGATCACGCGCCCCGGCGAGGCCAGCATGACGCTGCCGGCCGTGTTGGCTGGCTTGCACGCAGCCCTGACTGCCCTGCGGGACGGCGTCGCGGACCCCCTGCGTGCCGAAGGCGCGGCAAGCTGAAGCATCGCGCTTGCACGCGCCTCGGCACTGCCGCTTTACTGCACGTGTGATGCCGCTGAGGGCCGGCAAGTGAACGTGCTTGCGCCGCCGCGCGCCCGCCTCGCTGTCGAGGTGGTGCATGATCTGGTGTGCCCGTGGTGCTTCCTCGGGCTGCGCCGGCTTATGCGTGCGCTGCGCCGCCGGCCGGATTTGCAGGCCGACATGATCTGGCGGCCGTTCCTGCTCAATCCCGACATGCCCCGCGTCGGGATGCCGCGCGCCGACTACGTGGTGCGCAAGTTCGGCGGCGAGGAGCGGGCGCGGCGGCTTTATGCCTCAATCGCCGAGATCGGCCGGGCCGAGGGGGTTGCGTTCCGCTTCGACCGCATCCGCCGCACCCCCTCCTCAGTCGATGCGCATCGGCTGGTGCGGTGGGCGGGCCACTATGGCCGCGGCGCGGAGACGGTGGAGGCGCTGTTCGGCGCGCATTTCACCGACGGGCGCGACATCGGTGAGCCGCACGTGCTGGCCGCAGTGGCGCAGTCCTGCGGCCTGGACGCCGGCGAGGCGCTGCGCTTCCTGCACGGCGACGCCGAGGTCGATGCCGTCCACGCCGAGAACCTGCGCGCCCACCGGTTGGGCATCAACGGCGTGCCCTGCTTCGTCATCGGCGGCCGGCACGCGATCGCCGGCGCGCAGGAGCCGGAGGTGATCGAGCGACTGCTGGACGTGGCGCTGGTCGAGGCGCAGGACAGCTGACCGATCCGCGCGTCGCCATCCTCAACGGCTTCGGCCGTAGCCTCGGCGACAGCATCATCGGCCTGCAGGCGCTCGCCGCGGCGCTGGAACTCGGTGCGTTGGCCGGGCCCCCGGTGCTGTTCCGCTTGCCCGGCCTGCCGCCTGCCGTGCAGGGCGCTTACGCCGCCGCCGCCGATCTGTGCGAGGTGCGCACGTTGCCCTGGGAGGATGCAACCTCTGAACGGCCCTTCGCTCCCGCCGCCGAATTCGCGCGCGTGATCGATCTGCGCGACTTCGCCTTCGACCCGGCGTTCCGCGGCGTCGCCATGATCGACTTCTTCCTCGCCCGCCTCGGCCTCGACCCGTTGCGCGTGCCGGCGGCGCTGCGGCGCAACGCCTGGCTCGCGCCGCGGCTGACTCCCCCCCCCACCGCGCGCGGCTACGTCCTGGTCTGCCCGCGCACCTCAATGGCACTGCGCGACATGCCGGAGGCGCTGCACGCCGACCTGCTGCGCTGGCTGGCGACGCACACCGCCCGCCCGGTGTTGACGCAGGGCGTCTCCGTCGCAGGCACGCACCCCGCGCCGCCGGCTGGCGATTTCGCGGCGCTTTGCGGCCTCGTTGCCGGGGCGGCGCTGGTTGTGTCGGCCGATACTGCGATGGTGCATCTGGCGGACGCTTACGCGGTGCCGACGCTGGCGCTGTTCACCACCCATCGCCCGGAGTGGCGGGTGCGCGATTACCCGCGCTGCCGCGCGCTGCACTTCCCGGCCCCGGGCCTGCCGGAATCGCTGGAGTTTGCCCGCTCTCCGGCCGACGAGGCGGCAGCGCAGGCGGCATGGCCGGGGCTGGAGGCCATCATCCAGGAAATCCGCCTGAGCTGACGCCTCAACTTTCGGGCGTCGGCGCCTCCTCCGGCAGCAGGCGCGCGGCTTTCAGCTCAGCCCACAGCGCGGCGGGAATCGGCTGCGTCATCGCGGCGGCGTTCTGCCGCACTTCCTCGGGCGTGCGCGGGCCGGGTATCACCGCCGCCACGGCAGGATGGGCAGCGCAGAACTGCAGCGCCGCCGCCTTCAGATCCACGCCGTGTCGCGCGCATGCCGCCCCGATGGCCCGCGCGCGCGCCAGGATATCGGGCGGCGCGGCTTCGTAGTTGAAGGTGCTGCCGCCGGCCAGCAGGCCCGAGTTGTACGGACCGCCGATCACCACGTGCACGTCGCGCTTCTCGCATTCCGGCAGCAACTCCGGCAGCGCCGCATGGTCGAGAAGCGTGTAGCGGCCCGCCACCAGGAACAGGTCGGGGTCCGCCTGCTGCAGCGTTAGCAGGCACGGCTCGACCACGTTGACGCCGAGGCCCCAGGCGCGGATGACGCCCTGCTCGCGTAGCTTCGTCAGCGCCCGCGCCGCGCCCTTCATGGCGATGTCGAACTGCTCGCGCCAGTTCGGGCCGAGCCAGTCGGGCGCGCAGTCGTGGATATAGACGATGTCGATGCGCGGCAGGCCGAGGCGTTGCAGGCTGTCCTCGATCGAGCGCATCGCGCCATCGTAGCTGTAATCGAGCCTGCGCCGGAACGACAGCCCGCCTTCGAAGTTCTCGTCCATCTCCGGCACGCTCGCCACCGGGTCGAGCATCCGGCCGACCTTGGTGGAGAGCGTGTATTCGTCACGTGGATGGTGGCGCAGCACCGCGCCCATGCGATGCTCCGACAGGCCGGCGCCGTAATGCGGCGCGGTGTCGAAATGGCGTATGTCGCTCTCCCACGCCGCCTCGATCGCGGCGGCGGCGATCTCGTCGGGAATGCGCGCGAACAGGTTGCCGAGCGGCGCCCCGCCCATGCCGAGCGGACCGTGCGGGATGAAGCGGGTCGAGGTGCTCATGTGCTCTCCGGCGGAATGACGCCCTTGGTGAGGAGGATGTTGCCGTAGAACCGCCGCTCCCCGGTACGCACGATCGCGTAGGCACGCTCGGCGGCGGCGTAGAAGGCGTGGCGCTCCATGGTTGCAGCCGGCTTGTGGCCGTGTTCGGCGAGCGCCCGGTTCATCTCGGTGAACACCGACGGCACCGCGGTCGGGTCGCCGACCACCTGCATCACGCAGGCCGGCTCCGGCACGAAACTGTCGAGCGGTAGCAGCGACAGCACGGCGCGCAGGCTGCGGACGATGTCCGCCCCTGCCAGGTCGTGCGTGCGCCGCCCGCGCGTGGCCGGATAGTTGGCATCGACCAGCACGATGGTGTCGCCATGCCCCATGGCGGCGAGCGTGTGCAGCAGATCCGGCGTGAGCAGCGGGTCGAGGCCGATCAGCATGGAGATCCTCCCTGGTTCGGGCGGGTAGGTTAGCCCCGGCGGCTGCGGCGTGACAGACCAGGCGCGGGAGGCCCCTGCGCGGTTGCCGCCCGGTCGGTTCATCACGCCGGCGGTTTGCATCGACAGCGCATGGAGACGAGCGTACACTGTTTATTGTCGATGGCCGGAGGCAGGCAGGGATGCGGGTGCAGCAGATGCGGGCGATTGCGGCCGGGATCGGTCTTTGCGGCATCCTGACGATGCTCGCCGCCGCGCCGGCCGCGGCAGACACCAGCCCGTTCGTCGGCCGCTGGCAGTGGAACCGCGCGGCATCGACCTTGCCGCCGGGGGAGCCCGTGCCAGCCGAGCTGATGGCCGAGTTCTCCCGCGTTGATACCGCCCATGTCCGCTGGAAGATCGTCATTACCGACGCGCAGGGTCAGCAAAGGGTCGAACGCTTCGACACGCCGGCCAACGGCGAACCCTACCCGGTCAACAGCACCACGACAGCGGCGTTCCGGCTCGGTCCCAACAGCCTGGAGGGCACGTTCACCGGGCCGGGCGGCGAGACCGATACGCTGAACTGCACCGTCTCGGCGGACCAGCGCCGGATGACCTGTAACGGCGCCCTCACCGGCAGCGACGGCAAGACCGTGCGCTATGTCGATGTCTATGACCGGCGCTGACGCCTCAGGCGACGACGGATCGAATAATCAATAATGACCAGAAGCGCAGCCGCATTCCTGATGGCCGCCTGCCTCGTCGCGGCGGGGTGCGATGTCGGGCCGGGCTTCGGCGGTCCCGGCTATGTCAGCCTCGGCTACGGGGGATTCCCCGATTTCGGCGGCGACTGGGGCGGGTTCGGCAGTTGGGGCGGCTGGGGCGGGGACTGGAGCGGTGGGTGGGGCGGCTGGGGTGGCGGCTGGGGTGGCGGCTGGGGCGGGGACCACGGCTGGCATCACGGCTGGGACCACAGCGGTTGGAATCGCGGCGGCATGGGCCACGGCTTCGGCGGGCACGGCAGCTTCGGCGGCCACGGCGGGTTCGCCCACGGCTTCGGCGGTCATGGCTTCAGCGGCCATGGCGGTTTCGCGGGCCATGGCGGGATGGGTCACGGCTTCGCCGGCCACGGCGGCTTCGGGAAACATGGCTGAACGCCATCGCGCCGACGCCGGGTCGGATCAGATCGTACTCCCGGCAGTGGCGTAGCGGACCTCTGGCCGGGCTGATCCGCAATAGTCCGCGCCCCCGAATCGCTTGCCGCCGCATTCACACTGGACTGCGTTACAGTCTGTGTTGAGATCGACGCCGGCTCGTCGGCCGGCGATCCAGACCTCGATGAACCGCCGTCCGGGCCGTCATTAGAGTCGAACGTCGCGCAGCGGGAAGGGTCGATAGGGATGCGGGTCCGTCGACTGGCCGGCTTGCTCCTTCGGCACTGCCGCCGCGCCATGACGGCCGGAACGGTTGGCGGGGCGGGCAGCGTCGGGTTGTTCGCGCCTCCCGGGCATTTCTATTCGCCCGTTGTCGATCCCTCGCGGCTCGCGGGCCGCGCGGCCGAATTGTTCCGCGAGGAACGGCCGCTGCCCGGCATCGATCTGAACGAGGCGGCACAATGCGCGCTGGCCGAACAGATGCGCGAGCCATACCGGCGCCTGCGGTTCTCCGCCGAGAAGTCAGCAGACGCACGCTACTTTCACCGCAATGGCAATTTCGGCTGCGCAGACGCGGTTACGCTCGCCTGCCTGCTACAGATCCTGCGCCCGCGGGCGATGATCGAGGTCGGTTGCGGCTACTCCTCGGCTCTCACCCTCGACATCATGGAACGCTGCCTCGACTGGCAGACGTCGCTTACCTTCATCGAGCCTTTTCCCGATCTGCTGAATTCGCTGATCTCCATGTCGGACCGCAATCGTGTCGAGATCATCGCATCCCCGGTGCAGACTGTGCCACTGACCGTGTTCGACCGGCTTGCTGAGGGCGACATCCTGTTCATCGACTCCACGCATATCGTCAAAACCGGCAGCGACGTCCTGTATCATTTCCATGAGGTGCTGCCCCGCCTGCGCCCGGGCGTGATCATCCACATCCACGACATCTTCTACCCGTTCGAGTATCCCCGCGAGTGGGTGATGGAGATGAATTTGTCGTGGAACGAGCTGTACTACGTGCGCGCGTTCCTGACGAACAACCCGGAATACGAGATCGTCTTTTTCAACGACTTCATGGGCAAGCGGCATGTCGAACTGATGCGGGACGTGGCGCCGCTGTTCCTGGAAATGGGCGGATCGAGCCTGTGGCTGCGCAAGAAGGCAGTCACTTGAGCGGCGCGGGCGCGCTGCCTACGCCGCCCCGACCAGACCCTTCGCGAATTCCTCCGCATTGAAGGGACGCAGGTCGCCCGCCTGCTCGCCAACGCCGACGAAGTGAACCGGCAGGCCGAATTCCTCGGCCAGCGCCACCACCACGCCGCCACGCGCGCTACCGTCGAGCTTCGTCACGACCAGGCCAGAGACGTCCACCATCTCCTTGAACACCTCGACCTGATTGAGTGCGTTCTGGCCGGTGGTCGCGTCCAGCACCAGCAGTACCGAATGCGGTGCGGTTTCGTCCTGCTTGCGCAGCACGCGGATGATCTTGCGCAATTCCTCCATCAGCGCGGCCTTGTTGTGCAGCCGTCCGGCGGTGTCGATCAGCAGCACGTCGGCGCGCTCGGCCCTCGCGCGCGTCAACGCGTCGAAGGCAAGGCCCGCCGCGTCGGTGTTGGCGGGCCCCGCGATCACCGGCGCGCCGGTGCGCTCGCCCCACACCTGCAACTGCTCGACGGCGGCAGCGCGGAACGTGTCGCCGGCCACCAGCACCGGGCGCAACCCCTGCTCACGATAAGCCAGAGCCATCTTGCCGATTGTCGTGGTCTTGCCGGTGCCATTGACGCCCACCACCAGCACGACATGCGGTTTCAGCGCCGTGTCGAGTTCCAGAGGCTTCGCGACCGGGCGCAGGATTTCGGCAATCTCGGCGGCCAGTGCCTCGCGCACTTCCTGGTCGGTCACCTCGCGGCCGAAGCGGGTGCGGCGGAACTCGGCAATGATGCGCGCGGCGACCTCGGTTCCCAGATCGGCGGCGACCAGAACATCCTCCAGATCGGCCAGTGCCGCGTCATCGAGCTTGCGCTTGACGAAGACGGTGCCGAGCGATTCGGTGATCTTCGCGCTGCTGCGCGCCAGTCCCTGCCGCAGCCGCGAGAGAAAGCCGAGCGCCATCAGGCGGCCTCCGCCAGCACGCCGTCATCGTCCGCGCCCGTGATGCGCGCGCGCAGCAGCGCACCGGGCGCGGCGGCGATGCGCACCGGCACGAAATGCTCGCTGTGGCCGCGCCCGTCGCCCTCCGCCAGCACCTCCGTGGTCCGTCCGACCTGTGCGGCGTAGAAGCGGCGCGCATTCGCCGCGCCGGCCGCGCGCAGCCGCGCCGCCCGCTCGCGCCGCAACGTGGGGGGCACCGTCGGCATCCGCGCCGCCGGTGTGCCCTCGCGTTCGCTGTAGGGAAACACGTGCAGGAACGGAAGTCCTTCATCCTCGACCAGTGCCAGCGTGTCGGCGAACAGCGCCTCGGTCTCGGTGGGAAATCCGGCGATCAGGTCGGCGCCGATGGCGATGCCGGGCCGCAGCGCCCGCGCGCGGCGGATCGCCGCGATCGCTTCGTCGCGTGAGTGGCGCCGCTTCATGCGCTTGAGGATCAGGTCCGCGCCGGCCTGCAACGACAGGTGCAGGTGCGGCATCAGCCGTGGTTCCTCGGCGAGCAGCCGCCACAGGTCCGCGTCGATCGCCGCCGGATCGAGCGAGGACAGCCGCAGCCGCCGCAATTCGGGAACCAGCGCCAGCAGCCGCCGTATCATCTGGCCCAACGACGGCCGGCCGGGAAGATCGCCGCCGTAGCTCGCGATATCGACGCCCGTTAGCACTACCTCATGAAAGCCGCGTTCCACCAGCGCGCGCACCTGTTCGACGATCGCGCCGACTGGCACGCAGCGGCTCGGCCCGCGGCCGAAAGGGATGACGCAGAACGTGCAGCGATGGTCGCAGCCCTGCTGCACCTGCACGAAGGCGCGCGCCCGCCCGCCGAAGTCCGTCAGCAGGTGGGCGGCGGTTTCGCGCGCCGCCATGATGTCGGAGACGGCACTGCCCGCGTCGGGCGTCCAGCTTGCCGCGCGCAGCTTCTCTGCATTGCCGAGCACGCGGGTCACGCCGGGCAGCGCGGACCAGCGGTCGGGCGCGATCTGGGCGGCGCAGCCGGTGACGACGATGCGCGCCTCGGGGCGCGCGCGGTGCGCGCGGCGGATCGCCTGCCGCGCCTGCCGCTCCGCCTCGGCGGTGACGGCGCAGGTGTTGACGACGATGGTGTCGGCGAGCGTCGCGGCGTGCCCGCGGATGACCTCGCTCTCATAGGCATTCAGCCGGCAGCCGAAAGTGAGCACCTCGACAGTCATGACGGGTAGTCCGCCAGCTCGATCTCGCCGGTGAAGGCGGTCGCGGTCGGCCCGGTCATCATCACGTGCCCGTCGTCGCGCCAGCTGATGTCCAGCGCGCCACCATCAACCAGCACCGTCGCGTGCCGGCCAGTCAGCCCGCGCCGCGCGGCGTTCACCAGCGCGGCACAGGCGCCGGAGCCGCAGGCGCGCGTCAGCCCCGCGCCGCGCTCCCACACACGCAGCCGGATGCGGTCGGGGGTGAGCACCTGGGCGACGCCGATATTCGCCCGCTCGGGGAACAGCGGGGCGTGCTCCAGGACCGGCCCAAGCTCGGTAATCGGCACCGTCTCGATATCGGGGACGAAGAACGTCGCGTGCGGGTTGCCCATCGACAGCGCGGCCGGGTCGCGCAGCACGCCGGCCGCGAGGTCGAGATGCAGCGTGTCCATCGCCCGCGCCAGCGGCACGTCCCGCCAGTCCAGGCGCGGCGGGCCCATATCGACGGTGATGGTCCCGTTGCCGCCGATATGCGCGGGCAGCAGCCCGGTCTCGGTCGCGATGGTCAGGTCGTCGCGCCCGCTTTCCTCGTGCAACAGGCGGGCCACGCAGCGGGTGGCGTTGCCGCAGGCGCCGGCCTCGGCGCCGTCGGGATTGCGGATACGCATGAAGGCGTCGGCACCGCTGCCGGGTGCGGCGCGCTCGATGACGATGAACTGGTCGCAGCCGACCCCCTCGCGCCGGTCGGCGATGGCGGCAGCCCGCCGGGCGGTCAGGCCGAGCGGGGCCCGCCGCTCATCGAGCACGACGAAATCGTTGCCGCAGCCGTGCATCTTGACGAAGGGAACACGCATGGTTGCGTTATATGGGCGCCCGGGCCGCCAACAAAGCCCCGGCGCGAGGCTTTCAGGGGGTGCGACGCTTTCAGGGTTGGGCGGGATGCTGGATGAAGATCCAGCGTGTCGTGTAGGACAGCCAGAAGCGACGCGCCCGCATGAAGTCCAGCCCCACCAACATGTCAGCGTCCTTGACCGGCAGCGATCCGACCTAAAGCATGGGGTTCGCGAAAGTCTCGTTGCCGATCCGCAGTGCCGAGAACCGGTGCATCCGCATCGGATGGCTCGGACCGCCGGCGGAAAAGCCGCCGGTCTCCCGATCCCGCGCCGGCATCGCGTCGGTGATGCCGATGCGAAGTACCGCTGACCGCTCGACCCGCTCGCGGTCGGAGCCGCTATCGAACAGCCCGGTCACGTCCCTGCCGTCGATCTGAACCGGCACCAGCAGCAGCCGCATCCGGCTCAACACGACGGGCACGGAGGCATAGGTACCCTGCCATGGCGGCTGCAGGTGCGCGCAGTCCGACACTTCGTACAGGTTCAGCGCGGCGCCGGCGAAGTCGAGTTCAACGTCGTAATGCGGCAGAATATCGGCGCCGATCAGCCCGTCAGGATGCCGGACCTCGTCCTAGGGCCGATCAAGCATCACCGCCGCCACGCTCAGGTCGGAGAATATCGTGTCGCCAAGCTGCATGTCGCTGATATGGACGTTCTGCACCAGCGTCGCGCCGGCGGCACTGATGATATTGGTGCGCCGCGTGGAGTCGTGCGGCAGGCCGAGCCGCGCCGCGGCCGCCGGCGTGAGCACCGTCGTCTGCGCGCCGGTGTCGATGCCCATCCAGGCCGGGTTGCCGTTGATCTTGACCTGAGTCAGCGCGAGGTGCCGTCCCACCTCGATCTTCAGGCTCGCGATCCGCTCGATGCTGCAGGACGGCGCGGCGGCCCGGCTCGCCGGCGGCAGGCAGGTGGCAAGCGCCGCCGCCAAGGCCATGAACCACCTGCCTCGATGGTGTAATCCGTCCATTGCACAGGGCCCCCTGTCGGCGCGCCGCCCGACGCACCGTCACCGAGCCAAGCGTAGAATAGACCGGAATGACCCTCAACCGTTCCGCGCGGGAGCACCGGCAGGGGACGCTACCACCACCAGCCGGGGCCCCACGGCCCCCATTGCGCGTTGCTCATGTTCATCTCCGCCGCCTGCAGGTTCTCGTCGGCGATCTGCTTCTGCAAGGCGAGCTGGCGGTATTTTCGGTACGCCTGCTCCGAACCGATATAGAGGCAGTCGCAGACGGTCGGGTCGGAATAGATATAGACCAGCTTGCCGTTGCGGTTCTGGAAGATGAACTTGTGCGGCGGCAGGGTCTTGAGGTTGGCCTGGCGCTCGGGCGTGTCGGCCGCGCGGGCGACGAAGCCGGCGGCGGAGAGCATGTTCTCCTGGCCCTGCACGATTTCCTGCTGGGTGACGCATCCGGCGAGCAGCATCGCTGCCGCCGCCATCGCCCCTGCCGCGACCCGCATCGGCGCCTCCTGCCCGGGATGCGCCAGTGACGCACAGACGGGCGGAAAAGTTGCTACAAACCCGCGAACAGCGGGGTGGACAGGTAGCGCTCGGCGAAGGACGGGGCAATGGCGACGATCAGCCGGCCCCGGTTCGCCTCGGCGCGCGCCAGCCCAAGCGCCGCGGTCAGCGCGGCGCCGGAGGAGATGCCGACCGGCAGCCCCTCCAGCGCGGCACAGCGCCGCGCCGCCGCAAGTGCGTCGCGCTCGGACACGCGGATCACCCCGTCCATCAGGTCGAGTTGCAGCACGCTGGGCTGAAACCCGGGTCCGATGCCCTGGATGCCGTGGGGCCCCGGCTCGTCGCCCGACAGCACTGCACTTTCCGCCGGCTCGACCACGAAGCATTGCAGGCCGGGCTTGCGCGGCTTCAGCGCCCGCGCAATGCCGGTCATGGTGCCGCCGGTGCCGGCGCCGCCCACGACGATGTCCACGGCGCCCTCGGTGTCGGCCCAGATCTCCTCGGCGGTGGTGGCCTGGTGGATGTCGGGGTTGGCCGGGTTGTCGAACTGGCGCGGCATCCAGGCGCCGGGCGTCGCCGCCACGATCGCCTCGGCGCGAGAGATGGCGCCGGCCATGCCCTGCCGCGCCGGCGTAAGCTGCACCTCCGCCCCCATCAGCCGCAGCATCTTGCGCCGCTCGACCGACGCACCTTCCGGCATGGTCACGATCAGCCGGTAGCCGCGGGCGGCGGCGACGAAGGCGAGTGCGATGCCGGTGTTGCCGGAGGTCGGCTCGACCAGCACCGAGCTGCCGGGGGCGATCAGCCCGTCCGCCTCGGCCCGCGTCACCATCGCCAGCCCGATGCGGTCCTTGACCGAGCCGAGCGGGTTGAAGAACTCCAGCTTCAGCGCGAGATCGGCAGCCAGCTTATCCTCGGCGATGAAGCGGGAGAGGCGCACCAGCGGGGTGGCCCCCACAACCTCCAGCACGCTGCCGTAGATACGGGCGCGGGCGGGTGGCGGCTCGGGGCGGTGTCGCTGCATGACGTGACCCTATCACAATCGATGATAGTAGTTTAACCCCATCCCCGGCTTTGCCATGATGAGCGCCCGATGCTGATTCGCAGAGACCGTGGCCTCGTGGCCGTTTCCGTCATGCTCGACGTGGCGTTCCACGGCGGGCGCGCGGCGACTGTCAGCGCCGCCGACATCGCCGAACGGCTGGGCCTGGCGCGGCGCGGCATGGAACCACTGTTGCAGACCCTCTCGCGCGCCGGCCTGCTGGAGAGCGTGCGCGGGCCGCGCGGCGGCTACCGGCTTGGCCGCCCGCGGCGCGACATCGCGCTTTCGGACATCGTTGCCGCCGCGGTTGCCGACGAGGCCGAACCGACCGACGGCCCGAGCGGCGGGTTGCAAACGGCAGTGGTGGACCGGCTGTGGGCGGAGCTGGAGGAGCAGGCGCGGGCGCAACTGGCGGCGCTGACGCTCGATGACCTGATCCGCCGCGCCGCGGCGGCGGGGATGCGGCGGCCGGCGGCCGAGCCGATCAGTTTTGCAATCTGATTTCACTTTTTGGTGCCGGCCTTCGCTTTGACACCTGCCCGGCGCGGTGGTTCATTCGCGGCCCGCCGCCAACCGACAGGAGGTCGCACGCCATGACCGTGCAGCTTGGGCAGATCGCCCCCGATTTCGAGCAGGACAGCACCGAGGGCCGGATTCACTTCCACGAATGGCTCGGCAATTCCTGGGGCGTGCTGTTCAGCCATCCCAAGGACTACACGCCGGTCTGCACGACGGAACTGGCCGAGGTGGCGCGGCTGAAGCCGGAATGGGACCGGCGGCATGTCAAGCCGATCGGGCTTTCGGTTGATCCCGTCAGCAGCCACGTGGACTGGGAAAAAGACATCGAGGAGACGCAGGGCCAGCGTGTGAACTTCCCGATGCTGGCCGATGCCGACCGCAAGGTTTCCGACCTCTATGGCATGGTTCATCCCGACGCGGACCCGACCGTGACCGTGCGCAGCGTGTTCGTCATCGACCCGAACAAGAAGGTGCGGCTGATGATCACCTATCCGCCGAGCACCGGGCGGAACTTCGACGAAATCCTGCGCGTGATCGACAGCCTGCAACTGACCGATGCCAACAAGGTCGCGACCCCGGTGAACTGGACCGACGGCAAGCCGGTCATCATCGTTCCCAGTCTGTCCGACGAGGAGGCGAAGAAGCGCTTCCCGCAGGGTTGGAAGACGCTGAAGCCGTATCTGCGCATCGTCGAGCAGCCGAAGCTGCCGCGCTGAACCGGCGTCAACGGCGATAGGGCAGCGGTAGCAAGGCGCGCGCGGGGAGCTTCAGCGGCGCCAGCGGGCCGGGAACGATCACCATCGCGTCGGGGTGGTAGTCGACGATCAGTTCCCGGCAGGCGCCGCAGGGTGCCACCACGGCGAGCGTGCGGTCGTCCTCGTCCGGCTTGGGGTGGCGCACCGCAACGACCGTCGCGATGCTGCCGTCGCCCTCCAGGATGGCGCGGCCGACCGCCACGGCCTCGGCGCAGGCGGACAGGCGCCCGACCGTGGTGCCGAGATGCAGCCCAGTCCAGATGCGCCCGTCGCGCGCCCGCAGCGCCGCTGCGACCATGTGCCAGAACGGCCGGTAATGGCGCAGCAACGCAGCCCGTGCCGCCGCCAGCAGGGCCTGGTCATCCGCGTCGAGCGGCAGACCGTGCGGAAACTCGAAGTCCGCGTCGCGCACGGATCAGTCCGCCGCTTCCGCCTCCTCCTCGGTCGCCAGCATCGCGGTCGCCATCATGCCGGACTGCTCGCGCACCTTGCGCTCGACGATCTCGCCGACTTCGGGGTGCTCGCGCAGGAACTGCTTGGCGTTCTCGCGGCCCTGGCCGATGCGCTGGCTGTCCACGCTGTACCAGGCGCCGGACTTCTCCACCACGCCGACCTTGGTGCCGAGATCGACCAGTTCGCCGACCTTGCTGATGCCTTCGCCGTACATGATGTCGAACTCGACCTGGCGGAACGGCGGGGCGAGCTTGTTCTTGACCACTTTCACCCGCGTCTGGTTGCCGACGATCTGGTCGCGGTCCTTGATCGCGCCGATGCGCCGGATCTCCATGCGTACGGACGCGTAGAACTTCAGCGCGTTGCCGCCGGTGGTGGTTTCGGGATTGCCGAACATCACGCCGATCTTCAGCCGGATCTGGTTGAGGAAGATCAGCATTGTGTTGGAGCGTGAGACGCTGCCGGTGAGCTTGCGTAGCGCCTGGCTCATCAGGCGCGCGTGCAGGCCGACATGGCTGTCGCCCATCTCGCCCTCCAGCTCCGCGCGCGGCACCAGGGCGGCGACCGAATCGACCACCAGCACGTCGATCGCACCCGAGCGCACCAGCGTGTCGCAAATCTCCAGCGCCTGCTCGCCGGCGTCGGGCTGGCTGATGAGCAGGTTATCGACATCGACGCCCAGCTTGCGCGCATAGGTCGGGTCAAGTGCGTGCTCGGCATCGACGAAGGCGCAGGTGCCGCCGCGCTTCTGCGCCTCGGCGATGGCGTGCAGAGCGAGCGTGGTCTTACCCGAGCTTTCCGGCCCATAGATCTCTATGATGCGCCCGCGCGGCAGGCCGCCGATGCCGAGCGCGATGTCCAACCCGAGCGAGCCGGAGGGGATCACCTCGACCTGCTCATCGCCCGTGCGCTGGCCCATGCGCATGATCGAGCCCTTGCCGAAGGCGCGCTCGATCTGCTGCAGGGCGGCATCCAGCGCCTTGTTCTTCTCCATGCGAAATCCCCCGTCGGCGTCGTGCCGTGCTGTTGTGAAAGTCTCTCACGCCGGGAACGGAGCCGCAACCGGGCGCAAAGACGTTGTTAAGAATTTGTTCCTTATATGTTCGGTGGATAGAGAACGCAAGCGGAACTCGCGTCTGACGTCCCGATCCTGCCATCAGCGTCGCGCAATCTCCCCGAGTCGTGTTGCTAGTGCCGCGATATCATAGGGTTTGGGCAGGAAGCTGGTGCCGTGCTCGCCCAAAGCCCCCGCCACCTCGCATTGCAGCGACTCGGCAGCGTAGCCGGAGACCAGGATGGCGGGCAGGGTAGGCGCCCCGAGTCGCGTCCGCACGGCGCGCACCAGTGCCGTGCCGTCCTGCCCCGGCATCACCAGATCGGTGACGATCGCCGCCAGCGCCGGCGGCGACTCGCCGCCCAGCAGATCGAGTGCCGACTCCGCACTGTCCGCCGCGAGCACCTGCCAGCCGCGCCGCGCCAGCGCCCGCGCCGCCACGCGCAGCACCGAAGGCTCGTCATCGACCAGCAGCACGATGCCGCTGGTCGCGGTCGGGTCGGGCGTCGGCGTCGCGAAAGCGGGCATGGCGGGGGGCGCGGGGATCGCGACGTCCCCGCCGTCCCAGCGTGGCAGATAGACGCGCACGCGCGTGCCATTGCCCGGCGTGCTCTCCACGCCCAGAAACCCGTCGGACTGGCGCACGATGCCGTGCACGGTGGCCAGGCCCAGCCCGGTGCCACCCTGTTCGCGGCGGGTGGTAAAGAACGGCTCGAACATGTGCGCCATCACCTCCGGGGCGATGCCCATACCGCTGTCCTGCACCTCGATCATCACGTAGCGGCCGGGCGGGATCGTCTCCGGCCCGCGCGGCAGCGGGCGAAAGAGCGTGATGTGGCCGCTGCGCAGCGTCAGTACGCCACCCTCTGGCATCGCGTCGCGTGCATTCACCGCCAGATTGAGCAGCACCTGATCGAGCGCGGTCGGATCCGCGCGCACCTGCAAGCCTGGCGGCTCCAGCTCCAGGGCCAGCCGCACCCGGCTGCCGACGACGCGGCGCAGCAGGCCGGCCATGGTGGTCAGCACGTGGTTCACCGCGAGCACGCGCGGCTGCAAGGTCTGCCGTCGGCCGAAGGCGAGCAACTGGCGCGTCAGTGCGCTGCCGCGCTCGGCGCTGGCCCTGATCTGCGCTGCCTCCTCGCGCGTCTCCGCGGTCAGCCCGTCGGCGGCGGCGATGGCGTCGGCGGCGCCGAGGATCGCGGTCAGCAGGTTGTTGAAGTCGTGCGCCACCCCGCCCGCCAACTGCCCCGCCGCCTGCAGTCGCTGCGCGTGGGCGAGTTGCGACTCGAGCCGCGTCTGGGCGGACATGTCGCGCATGCTCAGCAGCGCGCCGCTGGCGGCCCCGTCCGCTTCGCGCACCGCGCAGGCGGTGACGGCGACATCCACAGGGTCCGGCCCTGCGCCGGCGAGGCGGGCGGCGAAGGCGCGGGCCGGCGTCGCACGTGCCTGGCCGTGCAGCACCGGCGCGAGTTCCGCCCACACCGCCTCGCGCTCGGCCTCCGGGAACAGCAGCAGCAGCGGCGTGCCGGGCGATAGGTCGGCTGCCGGCCCGGTGAGGCGCCGCAGCATGTCGCTCGCACGCACGATGCGGCCGTGCCGGTCCGCAATCAGCCGTCCGACCGACGGTTCCTGGAACATCAGCGCGAGTGTCGGATCGAGCGGACCCGCCAGCCGCTCGATCAGCCGCGCCGGCGGGTCGGTCGGGGCATGGCGGCTGCGGCGCAGCAGGCGGATCATGCCACCCGCGCCCCGAGCCGCCAGACATAGGCGATCAGCTCCGCCGCGGCCTGATAGAGTTCCCGCGGAATCTCGGCGTCGAGTTCGACGGCGTGCAGCGCGCGGGCCAGCGGCGGGTTGGCGACCAGCGGCACGCCGGCGGCGCGCGCCGCGTCGCGGATGCGCTGCGCCACCTCGTCCACGCCCTTGGCAACGACGCGCGGCGCCGCCGCCGAGCCGCGGGTATAGGCCAGCGCCACCGCGTAATGAGTCGGATTGGTCACCACCACCGCCGCCGTCGGCACTGCGTCCAGCATCCGCCGCCGCGCCCGCTGGGCCCGCAGCCGGCGGATGCGCGCGCGAATGTGCGGGTCACCCTCGCTCTCCTTGTGCTCCTCGCGCAGTTCCTGGCGGCTCATGCGCAGGCCGGCGGCATGGGCACGGCGGGCGCGGACGACGTCGAAGCCGGCGATCGCCGCCTGCACCGCGATCAAGGTCAGCAGCAGCCGCAGCACGGCGCGCGTGGTGCGCGCCAGCAGCAGCGCCGGCGTCCAGCCGAGCGAGGCGGGCAGCAAAGCCATCATGCCGCCGAGCACCGACCACGCCGCCGCGCCCGCGGCGAGCAGCTTGAGCAGCGCCTTGCCGGCATCCGCCAGTGACGCGGCGGAAAACAGGCGTGCAAGGCCTTGCCGTGGACTGAGCCGGCCGAGATCGGGCAGCAGCGCCGCCGCATGGACGAGCAGCCCGGTCTGCGCCAGCACCGAGGCGATACTCGTCAGCGCGCCGGCCAGCGCGAAGGGGGCGGCGGCGAGCAGCGCTGTGATGCCGGCGAGCCGCAGCGCCGCGTCGGGCGACAGGCTGTGCGCCTGGGCGAGCAGCACCGTCAGCCTCTCGCCGGTCGCCCGCGCCGCCGACGGACCGAGCATGGCCAGCAGCGCCGCCGCCACGGCCAGCGACGCCAGCGGCGCCACTTCCCGCGACACCGGTGCCTGCCCTTCCTCGCGCGCCCGCGACAGGCGGCGGGCGGTCGCGGCCTCCGTGCGGTCCTCGGCGTCCTCGGCCACGTGTCAAAGGCCCGGCAGCGCGGCCAGTCCGGAGGCCACGCTCTGCCCCCAGACGCCGAGCACGGCACCGGCGAGTGCGGCCAGCAGCGCCAGCCCGCCGAGCAGTTGCGCCGGGGCGGCGAGGAAGAACACCGGTACCTGCGGCGCCAGCCGCACCAGCGCCGCCAGCGCCACCTGCCAGACGATGCCGGCGAGCAGGAACGGCGCGGCCAGCCGCAGCGCCAGGGCAAAACAGGCGGCGACCGCGGCGATCGCGCTCGCCGCCGTGTCGCCCGCCGGCAGCAGCGCGCCGGCGGGCAGCACACGATAGCTGCCGGCGAGCGCCTGCAACGGCAGCGCGTAGAGGCCGGAGGACAGCAGGAGCACGGGGCCGGCCAGGCCGAGCAGCCGGCCCATCGCCGCGCCCTGGGCGCCCAGCATCTCGTCCGGTTGCAGGACGCTGGCCTGCCCGGTGAGCAGGGCGATCATCTGCCCGGCCAGCGGCAGCGCGAGCAGCAGCAGCCGCGCCAGCCAGCCGAGCAGCAGCCCCGCCGCCAGTTCGGCGATCAGCATGGCCAGCCCGCGCCAGACATCCGCCGGCGGCGGCGGGAGATCGTGGGCAAGCACCGGCAGCAGCAGCGCGGTCAGCGCCAGCGCGAAACCGGCGCGCACGATCATCGGCAGTTCCGCCTCGCCGACGCCGGGGATCAACATGCAGGCCGCGCCGACGCGTCCCAGCACCAGTACGAAAGCAAAGGCGAACTGCGGCAGGTGCGCGAGCAGCGCGGCGTCGGCAGCCGTCATGCGCGCCTCATTGCGCGCCAACCGCGACCAGCCGGTCGAACAGAAGGCGCGCGAAATCGGCGAGCGTGCCCAGCATGAACGGGCCGAGCAGCACCAGGGCCGCGACGACCGCGAGCATCTTGGGCACGAAGGCGACGGTCTGCTCGTGAACTTGCGTCACCGCCTGTACAAGCGACATCACCAGCCCAACCAGGAGTGCCGCGAGCAGCGGCGGGCCGCCGAGCTTCAGCACCACCGCCACCGCCTCGCGCAGCAGCGCGCCGACTTCCTGCTCGCCCATGATGCTGACTGCGGCGCCCGCGCTCCTTCAGATCGGCATCTTCATGATGTCCTGATACGCCTGCACCACGCGGTCGCGAATCGCGGTCGCGGTCTGCAATGTGAGTTCGGCGCGGGAGACCGCCTGCACCACTTCCGTCAGGTCCCCGCTGCCGGCGATCGCCTGCGCCGCCTGCGCCTCCGCCGCGTGGCCGGACTGCACGGCGTCCTGCAGCGCTCGCGTGAGCATCCCGCCGAAGTCGCTGCCCGCGGTCGTGCCACCCCCGCCCGGATTGGCGCCGGCATCGACCGCCCGATAGGCGCGCGCCGCGTCCTGCGGCGACACGCCCGGCTGCGCCAGCGCCAGCGCGGGCACCGCGACCATACAGCTATTTCAGCATCGTGATAGTGCGCAGCAACATGCCGCGCGTGGCCTGCAACACCTGAAGATTGGCATTGTAGCTGCGTTCCGCCTCGCGCATGTCCATCACTTCGATGAAGCTGTTGACGTTGGGCGTCTGCACATAGCCAGTCGCATCCGCTGCGGGGTTGCCGGGATCGTAACGCTTCGGGAAGGCGGTGGTGTCGCGACCAACGCGCGACATCTGCACCGTGGTCATCCCCAGCGCACGATCCAAGCGGTTGGTGAAGCTGACTGTCTTGCGCTGATAAGGCGCAGCGCCCGGCGTGCTGCCGGTGGTATCCGCATTGGCGAGGTTCTCGGCGATCACGCGCAGCCGGCCAGTCTGCGCCGTCATGCCCGCCGCAGAAATGTCGAGTGCGCGCGACAGATCCATCGCCCTGCTCCTTCGCTAGCGTCCGATCGCGGTACGGAACATGCCGACCCAGGCCTGCACGAGGTTGACGGTCAGCTCGTGCGCCGTGTCGGTTTCCGCCACTTTCAGGAGTTCCTTGTCGAGCACGACGCCATTGCCGTCAGGCGCGACTTCGCCCGGCGCCGTCGCCGCATCCGGCGCGCCCGCGCCAGCGCCGGCGGTCATCGTGGTGCCCTCGGTCGCCGCGAGCGTGATAGGCGGCCGGCCGAGCAGGGCCGCGAACGGCTTGAGATCGTGCGCGCGCCAGCCCGGCGTGTCGGCGTTGGCGACGTTCTGCGCCAGCACGTGCTGCCGCCGGTCGATCCAGGCGAGCCGTCGATCGGCCAGCGCAAACAGCGGAATGCTTGCCACGTCGAACATCGCGGCAGGATGGCAGTCAATGCTGAACGGAGTGTGAATCGGCGTGGCGGCACGGCAGCAAGGTTTGGTTAAGCCGTCGCGGCGGTAATGTCGCGCGTGACGCTTTTCCCCGACACGCTGGCCGTGCTGCTTCTGGAGCGGTTCGGTAACATGCTGACGCTCGCGCGTGCGCTTGCCGCGTCGCGCCGGCCGCTCGATCTCGCCGGACTGGATGACCTGGCCGGCCGGCTTGCCGCCGCGTGCCTCGATTTGCCGCCCGAGCAGGGGCGGGCGCTGCGCCCACGGCTCCAGGGGTTGCTGGCCGAACTCGACGCGCTCGCGCTCGCTTGCCAGCCGGAAGAGGGCGCGGCGCCATGACCGCGACGGCTGCGATCGGCGCGCTGGCGGCGCTGGCCGGCGTCATCGCGCTGGTGTTCGCGGCCCGGCGGCTGGTGCTGCTGCTGCCGCCGCGACTGCTGCCGCCGGGGCTCGCCGCGCCACGCGATGCCGTGCTGGCGCTCGAACAGGTGCTTGCCCTGGACGCCCGGCGGCGGCTGGTGCTCGTGCGCTGCGGCGGACGGCGGCTGCTGCTGCTGATCGGCGGAACGCAGGACGTGGTGCTGGGCTGGCAGGATCCGCCGGCATGACGCGCATCGCGCTGCTCGCCGCGGTGCTGCTGACGGCGTTCGCACAGGGCGCCGCGGCGCAGTCGCTGGCGCTCGATCTCGGCACCGCCGGGCCGGGGGCGACGTCGCGGTTGGTGCAGTTGACCGCCCTGATCACGGTGCTGTCACTGGCGCCGAGTCTGCTGGTGATGGCGACCGCGTTCACACGCATCGTCATCGTGCTGTCGCTGCTGCGCAGTGCGATCGGCGCCGCCTCGACGCCGCCCAATACGGTGCTGATCGGGCTGGCGCTGTTTCTGACCTTCTTCGTCATGCAGCCGGTGCTCGATCAGGCGTGGCAGAGCGGGCTGCTGCCGATGGCGAACGGGCGTGTCGGCGACCTGGAGGGATTGCGTCTTGCCGCCGAACCGTTCCGCAAATTCATGGCGACGAGCGCGCGCGCTGACGACCTGCGGCTGTTCCTCGGGTTGGCGCACCTGCCCGATCCGCCGAGCGCCGATGCAACGCCGTGGCGCGCACTGTTGCCGGCGTTCCTGGTCGGCGAGTTGCGGCGCGCGTTCGAGATGGGGTTCCTGCTCTACCTGCCGTTCCTGGTCATCGACATGGTGGTGGCGAGCGTGCTGATGGGCCTGGGCATGATGATGCTGCCACCGAACGTGGTTTCGCTGCCGTTCAAGCTGATCTTCTTCGTCCTTGTCGATGGCTGGCGGCTGGTCAGCGGCAGCCTGGTGCAGAGTTTCGCTCAGCCCTGAGCGCGGCCGCGCAAAGTCGGCAGACAAGAACAATAATTTTAGCCGGGCAACTGCTGGCATCGGGGCCCGGTCCGAACCAGGTGTCATCAAGATGTAAGAATTCGGGGATCCGCCGCGATGTCGTCGTGGTGCCGCCGGTTGTTGCGTCTTTGCTGGCTGCGTCCGGGCCTGCTCGTCGGCGTGCTGCTGACCGCCGGCTGTGCCGGATGGGAGGGCGCGCCGCGGCCGACGGTCCTCAGCCCACTCTACAACGTGCCGCCGAGCATGCTCGCACCGGACGGTACGTTTGCCACCAACGGGCTGTTCCCGATCAACCCCAATGACCAGAGGTGAAGCGAAGGAGGCGCGGAACGTGCCATGTCCATCGGTCGAACTTGGTTGCGCTTACTGGGTGTTTTCGTTGCGGCGGGAGTCCTCGCGGGGTGCGCGTCCGGCGGCGGCACGCCGACAGACAGCGCGGTCGCCGGGGCACGGCCGCTCGGCGGCTTCTACAATGTGCCCTCGGACATGCTGCGTCCCGACGGCACCATGATCAATGGGCTGCTGCCGATCAATCCGGACGATCAGTCCTGACGCGAGGCGAAGCTTGACGCGGCGGGCGGGCCTGCGCACATGCGGCGCATGGCCCCGCCCGACCCGTTCGTCCGTCCCGAGGAATCCAGCGCCGCCGACGCCATCGCCGCGATCGGCGAGGAGCTGGCGGTGTTGGACGACTGGATGGACCGCTATCAGTACATCATCGAACTCGGCCGCAAGCTGCCGCCGTTCCCCGAGGAATGGGCAGACGACGCGCATCGCGTGCCGGGCTGTCAGAGCCGCGTGTGGATGGAAGCGACGCGGCGAGAGGGGCGGCTGTTCTTTGCCGGTGCGTCCGACGCCGCCATCGTCTCGGGCCTCGTTGCGCTGCTGCTGCGCGTCTATTCCGGGCGCCCGCCGGCAGAGATCGCGGCGACGGGGCCGGAATTCTTAAAGCAACTCGGATTAATTGAGGCGCTCTCGACCAACCGGGGCAACGGCATCGCCGCGATGGCGCGCAAGCTGCGCGAACTGGCCACGCTCGAGCCGGCCGCCTGACCCGAAGGCCCGCTTCGCCTCAGGCCCGCGCCAGCATTCCCACGATCCGGTCGGCGAGTTCGCCGAGCGCCGCGCTCATCGCCGCGACCAGGTCGCGGGTCGCCGGCGAGGCCGGATGCCCGGTCAGGCGCAGCGTCTCGGCATGGGCCGCCTCCCGCGCGTCCGCGCGGCGCACGGCGACCTGGGCGAGCAGCACCAGCCTGCCGGTCGCATCGGTGTCGAACCGCTGCACGTCGATCTCCAGCACCAGGTCGGGGCGGGTGGAGATGGCGCCGGACTCGGTGAACACGGCGGCGCCGGGCAACCGCTCCACCAGGTCCTCGGTGATGACCCGGCCCAGCATGGAGCCGAGCGACTCGCCCCAGCGGTCGTTGTGCGCGATCTGCAGGCGGTAGTCCGTCTCGCCGCTGACGATCTCGGGACGGTCGAGATAGCCGGCAAGGCCGATGCGCCGCAGCTCGATGCTGTGCGACGGAATGTGGCGCTGCGGACCGGGCACGGCGGCCAACGTGAACAGCGTCGGCGTGGGCGAGGCGCAGCCGGCCAGCACCGCCAGCAGCAGCAGCCCGGCCGCGGCGCGGCGCGGCATCATGGCGCCGCCGCCGCGCCGGTACGCCCGCGCAGCAACGCCTCCGGGTGCTGGTCGAGGAAGTCGGCGAGCAGGCGTACCGAACGCGCGGCATCGCTGAACTGGTCCATCAACCGCTCCAGGTCGCGTCGGACCTGCGAGCTGCCGCCATAGCCGGCCTCCGTTGAGTTGAGCAGGCGCTGTGCGCTCTCCAGCGCCGCCTGCATCTGGCGCGCGATCTGTGGCAGCCGCTCCAGCGCGGGCGCAACTCCGGCACTGGTCTGGCGCACCAGCTCGTTCAGCGCGGCGAGGGTGGCCGCGAGCTTGCGCAGGCTGCCGGCGGTCTCGGGCGCGGCGGTCAGCGCATCGACGCGGGCGAGCGCGTCATTCATGTGCTGCACCATCTCGTTCAGCGGCAGCGCGCCGATCGTGTGCAGGATCTGGCCGAGGCTGCTGGTGATTCCTTCAAGTCCGCCGGGCAGACTGGGCAGTACCAGCGCGCCGTCCTGCTCGGTCACCGCCACCGGAGTCTGGTCGGGGAAGAAATCCATCGCCACCAGCAATTGTCCTGTCAGAATATTGGCGGTGCGCAATTGCACCCGCAGCCCCTGTGCCACCAGTCGCCGTGCCGTCGCGACAGGGTCCGGGGCCGGCTCGTCCGCGGTGCCGAACATGCGCTCCGTCTGTACCTGGAAACGCACGGCGACATGGGGATGGCCGGTGGTCGGGTCGAGCTGAAGCTGGATGGATGTGACCGAACCGATCGGGATGCCGTACAACTCCACCGGTGCGCCGACAGCAAGCCCGCGTACCGAACCGTGGAAGTTGACCAGGAAGGAAACGCGGTTGCGGATCATGGCAGACGCCGCATCGGCCCGGTCGTTATAGAGGGGAAACTGGGCATCAAGGCTGGCCCTCGGTCCGTCGCGCGGCGGCGGCGGCGTGTCGAAGGCGATGCCGCCGGACAGCAGCGCCTGCAGGCTCTCCAGTTGCAGGCGTACGCCCTCCGCGCCGAGCTGCACCGACACCCCCGAAGTGTTCCAGAAATACGAGCCTTCGTGGACGAAATGGTCGTAGGGCGCACGGATGAAGATGTGGACGGTGATGAACGTGTCCTCTCGCCGTTCGGCCGGATGGACGTCGTAGCCGAGCACCTCACCGGCGGCGATGTCGCGGAAGAACACCGGCGAGCCCGAGGAGATCGAGCCGATCCGCTCGGCCTTGAGCACGAAGGAGCGTCCAGGCTCGTCGGAGCGCACCGCGGGCGGCTCCTCCAGCCCCTGGAACGACGTGCGCTCCTTGCCGCTGGGCTGGCCGGGGTCCATCTCGATATAGCCGCCGGAGAGCAGCGTATCGAGACCGGAGATGTTGCCCCCCGACAGGCGTGGGCGCACCACCCAGAAGCGCGCATTGGTGGTCAGGAACCGGTCCGCCTCGCGGCGCATATCGGCCTGCACGATGACGTGCTGCATGTCGTGCGACAGCGTGATGCGCCGCACGGTGCCCAGATCGACCGCCTTGTGCCGGATTCTGGTCTGGCCGGCGGTCAGCCCCTCGGCGGTGGAGAACGTGATGGTGATCGTCTCCCCCCGCTGGCTGATCGCGCGGTAGCCGAGGAAGATCGCGATCAGCGCGGCGACGATCGGAACCATCCAGACCGCGTGAAAGGCCCGCCGGGTCTGCACCCGCGCCTCTGGCAGCCGGTCGGGTGCCGGCGTGTCGTCCTCGGTCATGTCCGATTATGCCCCGCGGCGTCCCACATCAGCCGCGGATCGAAGCTGGAGGCGGCCAGGATGGTCAGGACCACCACCGCGCAGAAGGCGACGGCTGCCGGTCCGGGATCGACCGAAACCAGCCGCCCCATGCGCACCAGCGCGGTCAGGATGGAGATCATGAACACGTCGATCATCGACCACCGGCCGACCGAATCGACGATGCGATAAAGCCGGGTGCGCCCCCGCAGCCAGCGCCGCTCGCCACGCCGGGTTGTCAGCAGCAACCAGCCGAGGCCGGTGATCTTGAGCAGCGGCACGGTGATGGACGCGAAGAACACCAGCGCGGCGAGCGGCCACATCCCCTCGTCGGCGAGTTCCGCAACACCACCAAGGATGGTGGCGTCCTGGCTGCGGCCGAGATTGATGTAGGCCATCACCGGCAGCGTGTTGGCCGGCACGTAGAGGAGGGCGGCGGCGATCAGCAGCGACCAGGCGCGGACGATGCTGTCCGGCTTGCGCCGCCGCGCCGCCGCGCCGCAGCGCGGGCAGGCGTGGGTGGCACGGCTGACCAGCCCGCAACTGTCGCAGCCGAAGGGCGTGCCGGCCGGCTCGCCGGGGTCGCGGCCGGCGACGATACCCTTGTGCTCCAGCCCCTGCCACACCGCCTCATGGTCGAGCGCGCTGTCGGCGGCCGCAAGCGCCAGCGTCAGCCCGCCCAGCGCATAGACCGCGGCGCCGACCTCGACCCGCGCCATGGCGATCAGGCGGGTGTAGGCGACGAACGCGCCGAGTAGGAACACCTCCAGCATCGCCCACCGGTCGAGCCATTCCGACCAACGGAACACGGCATAGAGGTGGCGCGGCGGGCGATCGACCCGCAGCAGCGCGAGCACATAGGCCAGCGCCAGCAGCCTGGCCGCCGGCGCGCCAAGCGTGGTCACCAGCACGGCGACGGCGAGCGGCCAGTAGCCATGCTGTTCCAGCGCGACCGGGCCGCCCACCAGGGTCATCTCCCGGCTGAGCCCGCGGACATCGACGTCCATCAGCGGTGCAAAGAACGCGATGGCGAATAGCAGGAGACCGGTGAGAGCAAGGGCGAGGGCGCGGCCGGCCGGATCGTGACGGCGCCGGCGCAGCACCGCGCCGCAGCGCGGGCAGCGTGCCACGGCGCCGCGCGGCAGCGGCGGCATGCGCTGCAGCAGCCCGCAATCGGGGCATTCGCGCAGGCGCGCGCTGGCGGCGGAACGGTCGGATGCGACGGCGACGGCGAGTGACATGCCCGAGGCTGCTTGCGGCGCCGCCAGTTGTGCCGCAGGAGGCCCGGCAGGGGAAGCGGCTGATCGGTTGCGGGCGGCCGGAGCCGGGGCTATACGAGCCCCGGCGCCGACGTAGCTCAGTGGTAGAGCAACTGATTCGTAATCAGTAGGTCGTCAGTTCAATCCTGACCGTCGGCACCAGGGAAATCAATGATTTATAGTTTCCCTGCCGGCATGGTCCGGCGTGCGGGGCAGCACCGGGGTAGCACCGCAGCGAAAATCCGGACGAAAATGCTCTCGCGGAGCTGGTCGTGATGGCGCTGGCCCGGCGAGCCGCGCAGGATGGCGCTGCCACTGGTGCGGCTGGTCGATGGCGCGCTGGTCTGGTCGCGCCGCCAGCACGAGATCAGCGGCGCCCGGCGGCGCAGGATCAGCCGGGCGATGGGGGCGGCAGATGGGGGCGCAGCCGGCCGCGTTGGAATCCCCGGTCAGCCCCCGAGAGAAATTTTTACCTGAAAATCCGGGCCGAATAATAATTCAGCCCGATAATCCTGGTCGCTATTCCCGGATATGCGCGCAAAACACGGCGCGCGGAACAGTCCGTTATTCCCTTACGGGAACAACGAATATGCTGGCCCGGTGGCAGCAACCCGCCGCTGGGCACACCTTGACCGTGCTGGCGAGGATCAGCAGTGCGTGACGATGCCGTTGACGGTCGCGTAACTGGCGGTCGGGGCGCCGCTGCACGAAACGCCCGCCGTGCCATTTGAGTAATACCCCGCGATTACGTCGAGAAGTCCGCCGACCGACGCACTCTGCGTCACGTTGAGCGCGATGCCCGCGCCCGAGAAGTTGAGTGTGCCGGCGAAGTTGCCGGCCAGCGTCCCGCCGTTGATCGTTGGATTGGTTAGAGTGCCATTGGCCGCATCGGCCTTGGCGCCGAAAAACGCATTCCACTGCGCGGCGGTCGGTACGTCGCCGTTCTGCAACCCCGGCGTGGACTGCGCGCGCGCCAGAAGTGGCAGCGACAGGGCGGTGGCGGCCAGCAGTGCGGCCAGGCGGCGGGCGGCGGGGCGGGGGCAGGGCGGCATGGTGGCGGACCTCACGAGATAGGCGCGCCTAGGCTAATTCAGGTCCGGCCGCCGCCGCATGGCGAAGGCGGGCGACGGCATACCGGCTGCGGGCGAAAATCCGGGCCGCCAGCGGCACGGAGCGGGGCGGCAGGGGTTCGGTAGCGGCGGTGCTGGTCGCCGGGCGTGGCAGGCTGGCGATCGGTCTCGTGCTGGTCGGGCGGCGTGGTGGTTGCGTCTTGTTCTCTTTCTCTCTCGCCCCCGCCGCAGCAGTGGCCGGACAAGCCGGACAGACGGACATCCCTTATAGGGGGATGTCCGTGTCCGTCCGGGTGCGGCGCCGGACATGTCCGGTCAATGTCCGGGTCATGTCCGCCTTGTCCGGGTACTGAATTGCCCGCCGCGGCGGCAGGGCGGAGTCATCTTTCCGCCTCGGCGAGCGCGGCGAAGGCGGGGTTCTCCGGCTCCGCCGCCGGCCAGGTGAAGCCACCGTGCGTCTCGATCAGCTTCCGCACGGCCATTTCCTCGACCGCGCGGCGGAATGCGCGGCTCCGCGTCTCGGCGGACAGGTTGCCGAGCGCGTCATAGGCTGCCGCCCGCCACGCTTCATGCTGCACGCCCCGCGTCGGCGAGGTCGGGAACCCGCCGCCGAGCGGGAGCGTCACGCCCTGCGCCGCCACAGCGGCGTGCAGCCTGTCCAGCACGATCCGGCACTGCGCCGGCAGCGGCTTGGCTTTGACCAGCGGGCGACTGGCCGGCGCGACGTGTTCCACAACGCAGGACGTGACCGGCTCGCCATGCCGGTTCACCCCGAGGGGCGCGGTGCGGAGGCGGAATCCGAACACGCCGCCCTTCGGCAAGTCGCGCTGCTTGACCACGGCCGCGGTGCGTTCGCCGTCCACGTCCGCAACCTCGATCTCGGTATCGACGGCGGCGCGGAGCAGGCTATGCCCGCGTGCGCCCTTCGCCGCGTCCTTGCCGCTGTGGTGGACGAACAGGACGGCGCAGCCGGTCTCGGCCCGGACGCGGTCCATGCTCGTGACCAAGGCGCCCATGTGGTCCGGTGCATTTTCGTTTCCGCCCGCTAGTGCGCGGGAAAGCGTGTCCACCACGATCAGTCTCACAGGCACGCTCATCCGGCCCGCTGCCGCCGTCACGGCGGCGATCAGGCGCGGCGTGTCGGCGCTCGGGTCCAGCAGGTTGAGCGATGCAGGGATGGCCGCGAAGGGCAGCCCCGCCGGGTCAATGGAGTGCGCTTGCAACCACGCCGTCACGCGGTTGCGGAAGCCGTTGCCTCCTTCAAGGACAGCATAGACGACGCCGCTGCGCTCGACGCGCCGGCCATTCCAGGGCAGCCCGGCGGCGATGGACAGCGCGAGGTCCAAGGTCCAGAACGTCTTGCCAGAATTACTCTCGCCGAAGATCACCCCGGCGATGCGCTCGCCGATCAACCCGTGCACGATCTCGGACGTGTCCAGCACCGGCCGGATGTCGCAGGCGAACAGCAGCGGCAGCGGCGGTGCGGCAGGCACCACGGCCGGCGCGAAGCCGGGCAGTGAAAAGGTAACGCCAGCACCGGCAGCCGTGTCCGCCGGCAGCGGCGAGGCGGCGAACACCGCCCCGGCCTTCGCGGACTGGTATGCGGACACGTCGATGCCTGCCCCGCGTGCCAACTTGACGATATATTCGGCGCCGGCCCGGTGCGGCGGGTTCAGCGTGCGCCAGACAAATTCGGCCTCGCCTTCGCCGTCGTCGCGGACTTGCTGTTCGCGCTTCGCCGCGTGCTCAAGCCAAAGCTCCTCGGCGAGCCCGGGATCATCCGCGAACGCCGCGGCGAGCGCGTGCGCCAGCCTGAGCCATGCATTGCGATTGTCGAAGGTGGCATCATTGGGCAGTTGGCGTACAATCGCCGCCAGCGCCGCCGGGTCAACCGCTTTCAGCTCGTCCGGCGTTGGCGGCGCTACTGTGCCGCCCGGCGCGGCGGTGGCCTTGCTCTCGCCCGGGGAGTCGATGATCGGCGCCGCCTGTTCAAAAAATCTGGTGATCTGTTCCTCGGTCAGCGCCGGCAATTCGTCCCGCAGCAGCAGGCATTCAGGAAAATCGAGGTCGGAATCCCACAAGATCGGCACGCCGCTATGGTGCATTCCATCAGCGACGAATTGCTGACCGCGGCCCAGGATTTCGATTTTACCCTTCGTTCCTACAAGCGATCGCTTGCCTGGCTGCCCCTCCGCCGCGCGATAAAGCCATAGCACTCGCGACGAATTTTCGCGATAGCGGACGCCGCCGGGTTCTGGCAACCCTACGTCCTCCGCCGCAGCGCAAATGGCATCGACAAGGGCTTGATCGTCAACGTCGATGTCGATGGCGCGCAGGCCGGCGCAGTCGATGCCGGTGCTGGCGAACGCCGTATCAAAGATGCAGTCCATCGCTGCAAACTCGCCCGCTCGCGCCCGCGCCGGCCAGTCGGAATAAAAGGGTGACTTCTCGCCGGTCGCGACTGGAACGGGCGCATAGCCGAGTTGCCAAAGCCGCTGCCGCAGTCTGCGGACTTCATCGGCGCCGGGCGGCTCGGGCAGCGTGAAAGGCATGTCGTTCATCGAAAAGCCTCCGGCCGCAGGCGGGCGGCGAATCGTTGTGCAAAATAGCGGATGACCACTGCCAGCGTGCCGGGGTCGGCGAGTGCCGCGGCCAGTGCCGCCACCGCGACTACGATCATCGTGCGCACCCCCGCGGTTCCCCCGCCAGCAGCACCGATATTGCCGCCCGCGCCTGGTCGAGCGCGGCGCGGTCGTTCGCCAGCAAGACCAGCGCATTACCTGCGACCACTTCTTCTTTCATCCCAGTGAGGATGAACGCCGGCGGCACTGGCGCGGCGTCCGGCACGATCCATACGCAGGTGATGACCGCGCCGCCGCCGCCATCGCCCGGCAGTGTCGATGAAAAGCGATACTGCCGTACCAGCGTGTCGAAATCCGTGATTACGTCAACAACTTTGGTGCCGTCATCTTCGTAGATCGCGCCACGCAGTTTCGCCATGTACGCACGCGGCGCGCCGTTGGCGTGATGCAGAACTTTCGAGAATCGCACACCCAGCCCGGCGAGGCGGCGTTCGATCGCCTCAATCTCGATTCGATCGTCCGAGGTCATCGGTCGGTTCTCCGTGAGAACCGCCAGCCGAAGTGCTTGCGCTGCACATCGAGATCGGCTATCTGCTGGCCGCGATCATCACGCGAACAAGCCGATCACGCCGCCGCCCGCGCACCGGGCCGGCGGCGTTCTACTTCGCGATAGCGGCGGATGTGCTGCTGGCTCGCCGGCTGGCGAGCCAGTCGTCCAAATCGTTTGTGTCGTAAACGATCAGACGGGCCGAAAGGCGGATGAACCGCGGCCCGTCGCCCCGGATCGCCGCCTTTTCTAGAAAGCCAGGGCTTACGCCCGCGTAATCCGCCGCTTCGGGGCGGCGCAGCCGTCGGGCCGGTGCCGCCGCCGGGCTGGCGGCAGCCGTGGTTGCCAACAGAGTCTTTCGCATCAGAAGCCTCGCGCATCAGGTTGATGCGCGAGCCTGCCCGCCGTCATGGTGTTCACCCTATAGCGAAGCGACCTGACGCAACCAGCGCCGTTCAGCCGGTCAAAACGGCCGTTTTGACAGCACCGGGGGGCGTCACAAACCTGACGCTGGCGGCGTCAGGTTTGTGCCGCTATGCGGCGTTCAGCGTCGGCACGGCGGCGATCTCACCGCGCCTGGCATCGCCCAGCCGGGCGAGGTCGTAGCGGACCTGCAGGTTCATCCACAGGTCAGGGCCGTTGCCGCAGAGCTTTCCGAGCTTCAGCGCCATCAGCGGCGTGATCGCCGCCCGCTCCGTCAGGATCGCGTGCAATGCCTGCCGCGATATGCCCAGCAGCCCGGCGATCTCACTGACCGGCCGCCCCAGCGCCGGCAGCACATCCTCGCGCAGCAACTCGCCCGGATGCATCGGCGGCAGCCCGGACGGAACAGCGTGCGTGCTCATCAGTGGTAATCCTCCAGATCAACGTCGATCGCGTCGGCGCCATCCCAGCCGAACGTGATCCGCCAGTTGCCCGTCACGCGGATCGACCAGCGTTCCACCCCTTGCAGCCCGTGGAAATGGTAGCCGGGCAAGCTCATGTCCTCGGGCCGGCCCGCCGCCGCCAGCGCCCGCAGCATCCGGCCTACCCGCGCCACGTTCGGCACGCTCAACCCGCCGGTGCGGCCGGTCGTGTAGAACGCGGCCAGCCCCTTGTCGCGGAAACTGCGGATCACTGCTGGAAACTAGAGCGGGCAGCCGGCAACGTCAAGTGAGACTTGACGCGACCGTCGCCCTTATGACGCCACGGCGCGTCAAAAGGGCACCTATGGCGAAATGCCCTGACGCGCCGCAGCGCGGTCAGCCGCGTTGCCGCAGCGCCACAACCGCGCCGCCCGATGCCTGCCCGGTGCCGTCCAGCATGGCGGCGATCCGTCCGGCGATGCCAGCCCCGGCCGCCTTGACCGGATCGGCCGCCAGATGAGCGTAGCGGGCCGTGGTTGCCGCCTGCGAATGCCCCAGCAGCCGGCCGATCACCAGCAAGGAGTCCCCGCTCATGGCGCCGACGCTGGCGAAGGCGTGGCGCAGGTCGTGCAGCCGCAAGTCGGGCAGCCCCGCCGCTGCGCGGATCGCCCGCCACGGCTTTTCCAGGTTCACCAGCGCAGCGCCGTCCACCTGCCCGACGATGACATGCGGGTTGCCCTCAATGCGCGGCAGGCCGGCCAGCACCGCCAGCGCCGGCGGCGACAGGTGCAGCGTCCTGGCGCCGGTCTTGCTGTCCGGCAACCGGGCCTCGCCGTGCTCGAAGTCGATCCGGGACCATTGCAGCCCCAGCACTTCGCCGAGCCGCGCCCCGGTCAGCAGCAGCAGCCGGATCGCCGCCGGCACGTACGGCGAGCCGTCATGCCCCGCCAGCGCATCGCCGAGCCGTGCCAGTTCTGCCGCCGACAACAGCCGCTCCCGGCCGCGTTCGGCGTTCTTCTCGACGTGTCGGCATGGGTTGCTGCCGTCCGGCCGGATGCCCCACGCCTCGGCGAGGTTCATCATCTTGGACAGCACGGCCAGCGTCCTGTTCGCCTGATACGGTGCGTTGCGGCCGGCGTGGTGCAGCTTGGCGACATCGGCCCGCGTCACGTCCGCCACCTTCTTCTTCCCCATCACCGGCAGGATGATCTTGTCCAACAGTCTCCGGTACTCGGCCGCGGTGCGGTCCTTGCGCTTCGCCTCGACGTGTTCCGCCATGAACCGCTCCGCCAGCTCGGCCACGGTCAGGGCCGCCTTCCTATCCGCCTTCGCCGCCGCAGGATCGCCGCCGCCTGCCACCAGCCCCAGCAGCCGCTTCGCCTCGGCACGGGCGCTGTCCGGCGTCCAGGGCGAGCCGTGCTTGCCGATGACCAGCTTGCGCACCGGGGCACTGCGGCCGGTGCCGGCCCGGTACATCACCAGATAGGACTTCGCCCCGCCCGGGCGCACGCGCACGCCGAAGCCGGCCAGCCGGTCATCCCATAGCATCGTCTCGCCCCTGGCCGGTACCGGCAGCCTGTCCACGCTGGCCTTGGTGATCGCTCCGCGCATCGCCTCGCCCTTCCTCGTTTCGCTTCCGGCCGTGCTACCCCGGCGCCAATCGGGGCAGCACCGGGGTAGCACGGAAGCGGAAATCAGCGGCTAGTTGCGGAGGCATAATGGCGCTAAATGCTTGATACCGCAAGGCTAAAGGCGGCACGCGGAAACACGGTCAGGCCAGGACCGTCAAATTCGTAATCAGTAGGTCGTCAGTTCAATCCTGACCGTCGGCACCAGTGCTTCACAGACTTACGCCAAATCAAATTCGCGAATGCAACTACAATCCAAATGAGGGCGCCCGAAGCGCACCCGGCTCGGGCGCGCGTCACGCTGGCAAATTCGGCCCCTGTTCAGCAAGCAGACCGACGTGACCGGCTACCGATCCTCGCGGCTCCGCCCGCGGGCAGCTCCTGGGTGCATCAGGGGGCGGCCGGTGCGACCGGGCTGCCCGTAGCGGCGCTGGCGTAGGCCGCCTGTACCAAGGCGAGTGTCTGCAGGTTGTCGCGGCCGGACGTATCGGGTTCGCGTCCTTCGTGGAGGCACGTTACCCAATGGCGCTGAATGTTGAGCACGCTTTCCTGGATGTTGTGCCAGGGACGCGATGCCCAGGGCAGCAATCGCGGAGAGACATCGGTCGTCTCCGCGCCCGCCGCATCGGCGATGGTGAGCCGGTAGTCCTGGCCGAGCCGCAGCGTGCCCGCCGACCCGTCGACTTCCACGAAAGTCTGGGGAAATGGTTCGCGTTCGAGGCGGCTTGCGTAGCTGCAATCGACGATCGACGTCACACCGCTCACGTGATCAAGCATGATCGTCGCGACATCCTCGCCGCGGATCGCCGGGTTGACGCGTGCCGTGCGCGCCGTCAGCCGCGCGGCATCGCCGAACAGGAAACGCGCAACGTCGAGCAGGTGAATGCCGAGATCCTCAATGATGAAGCGCGTGCCCTGTGCCAGGTACGGCTGTCCGCTGAACACGTCGTAGGCCGAGCGGAAGCTGATCCGGCCCCAGAACGGGGTGCCGATCCGCCCTGCCGCGATCGCCTGCCTGACCGCGAGCAGCGGCGTCTGCCAGCGGAAGTTCTCGTGCACCATCAGAGCGATTCCGGCGCGCGCTGTCGCCTCGACCATCGCCTGCGCGTCGGCCAGCGTTGCGGCAAACGGCTTCTGGCAAATCGCCGGGATGCGGCGGCTCGCCGCAAGCTCGACGAGCGGGCGGTGGCTCGCGACCGTGGTCGCGATATCGACGAAGTCGATCCGCTCGGCGTCCAGCAGCGCCGCGGCGTCCTGGTAGCGGGCCATGATGCCGAAGCTTTCGCCGGCCGCATGCAGCCGTGCCGCATCGCGGTCGCACAGCGCGACGATGCTGGCGTCCGCGATGTCGCGCCATGCGTGCAGATGGTTTGCGGCGAAGAATCCGCAGCCGATCAGCGCACCCCGCAAAACCTCCGGCACCGCGCGGTCCTCAGGTGATGCGGCGGATGCTGGCGGCGATCTCCGCGGGTTCGAACACACGCTTCCAATCGGGGCGCATCAGTTGCGGCTTGCCGAACTCGATCGCCTTGTTGCAGGCGTCGGAAAACACCCCCTTGATTTCGCCGAAGGTCACGGCGGCCAGGATGTTGAGGTGGCCAAGCAGGAAGTCGCGCGCCGCCTCGCGCGGAACGCCGCGCGCCACCACCTCGTCGATCGCCTCGCGCATCACATCGAGCAGGGAGGCGCAGACGGTCTCCGACAGGCCCGGCTCCAGCAATGCCATCTGCTCGACGGTCACGCGGTGGGAGCGCATCACCGGCGCCCAGATGACGCGCGCGATCGACTCGCCGAGCGCATAGGCCTCGTCCGGCCCCTGCATCAGCGCGTTCACGATGTGCTGCTTCGCCGCGATGCCGCCGAAATGGTCGTTCCTCGCGGCGGCCTCGGTCTCGTCGTTGAAGATCGGCGGATGGCAGGGGTGGGTGACGAAATAAACCAGATCGGGGCGGTCGGGCAGGTGGCCCGCGAACGGCGCGGCGGCATCGAGCGCCATTACCATCGTGCCGGGGACAAGCCGCGGCGCGATCCCCGCGGCCACTTTGCCGATCAGCGTGTCCGGCACCGCGAGCACCACCACCTCGGCGCCCTGCAGCGCATCTTCCGCCGGCACAGTGGTCACGCCGAGGTCGTTTGCCAGGCGGGCACGCCCGGCCTCACTGACCTCGACATGACGCACCTCGAAGGGCGAATTTCTGAGGTTGCTGGCCAGCCGGTAGCCCATTTTTCCGCCGGCGCCGAACAGTGCAATCCTGGTCATACCCCCTCCCGGCCCCGGCCCGAGTGCCGGCGGCGCTGGGGCAGCGTATGGGATGCTGGTATAATCAGTCAACCAGATGCAGGTGTCCGGCGTCGTCGCGTCTGGGGCGTGGGTCCGGCCGGTTCCGCCATCAGCACCGAATAGAGCTGGTTCGCACGGCTCAGATGGTCGGTCATCGCCGCACCCGCCGCCGCCGCGTCGCCGGCCGCGATCGCGTCGGTGATGCGGGCATGTTCCTCCAGCGTCAGCCGCTCCGCGCCACGGGCGGTCACCAGGTCGCGGCGGAAGCGTGTCATCCAGTCCAGCATCCCCTGGCTGAGCGCACGGATCAGCGTGTTGCCCGACATCGCCGCGATCTGGCGATGGAATGCCATGTCGGCGGCGACGAAGCGGGCCTGATCGCCGGTCGCCTCGCGGCAGGCCTGGAGTGCCGTGCGCAACTGCGCGACCGTCGCCGGCGTGCCGCGCCGCGCCGCGACCTGCGCGAGCCCTACCTCGAACAGCAGCCGCGCGTCCTTCAGCTCGTCGAGGCCGCCAGGCACGCGGCCCAGCATCTGCACCATCGCCCCCGATACCTGATCGACAATGGTATCAGCGGTCGGCAACGTGACGCGGGCGCGCTCGCCGTGGGCAATTCGGATCAGGCCCATGCGCTGCAGGGTCTGCATCGCCTCGCGGATGGCGGGCCGGCCGACGCTGTACCGTTCCATCAACTCGCGCTCGGAGGGAAGCTGGTCGCCCGGCGCCAGGTCGCCCGACTGGATGGTCTGCACGAGCCGATCCAGCACCTCGTGCGAAAGCTTGCGGCGCACGATCGGTTCGGGTGCGGGTGGAGAGGGCATGTCGCTGCGGGCCACGCGGCGATGATCGCGTGCCAGGCCGTCATGTCAAGATGTCTGATGAGTGATGACCTGACAGGCGAAGTTGCGGGCTTGGCTGGGCTGGTCTTGCACGCTGGTATGATGAGCGCATAAGATACGCAGCGTAGCGGGGGGCGGTGGCTTGGACGACAGGGTGCGCGCGACTTACAAGCTGGAGTCCGGCTATCCGCTCGAACGCGCGGCATGGGCCATTGCCGGCGAGCAGTCGAGCGGTACGTTCATTGCCGTCCCCGGCGAAACCGCGGAACTGCGCGCGCGTGCCGGTGCCCGTGTCGAGCGCGTCACGCCGCTGGAGGATGTCGGCAGCCCGACCCTGCCCGGTGCTCGCAGCGACGGCAGCGGGCGGTGGCGGCGCGGGGAGATCGAGATCTCCTGGCCGCTCGCCAATTTCGGCCCATCGCTGCCCAATCTTCTCGCCACGATTGCCGGCAATCTGTTCGAACTGCGCGAGGTCAGCGGGCTGAGGCTGCTGGACGTGCATCTGCCGCCCGCCTTCGTCGCCGCCCAGCCCGGCCCGCAATTCGGCGTCGCCGGTACCCGCGCGCTCTCCGGCATCGTCGGACGACCGCTGATCGGCACCATCATCAAGCCCAGCGTGGGGCTGTCACCCGAGGACACCGCTGCATTGGTCGGCGACCTTTGTGCAGGCGGAATCGACTTCATCAAGGACGACGAGTTGCAGGCCGACGGGCCGCATTGCCCCTTCGATGCACGGGTGCGCGCCGTGATGGGGGTGGTGCGCGCCCACGCCGAGCGCACCGGCCGCAAGGTGATGGTCGCCTTCAACCTGACCGGCGAGGTGGACGAGATGCGTGCGCGGCACGACCTCGTGCGCGCCGAGGGCGGTACCTGTGTGATGGCGAGCCTGAACAGCGTCGGTCTGACCGGGCTGCTCGCGCTGCGACGCCATGCCGGGCTGTGCATCCACGCGCACCGCAACGGCTGGGGCGCGCTGTCGCGTCATCCCTGGCTCGGCTGGTCCTACGTGGCGTGGCAGAAGCTCTGGCGCCTCGCCGGGGCGGACCATCTGCATGTCAATGGACTAGGCAACAAATTCTGCGAGGACGACGACAGCGTCATCACCTCGGCACGCGCCTGCCTCGCACCGCTTTTGTCCGACCATCCCTGCCTCGCCATGCCGGTGTTCTCGTCCGGCCAGTCGGCGCGACAGGTGGAGGCGACGTGGCGGCGACTGGGGTCGGCAGACCTGATCTATGCCGCCGGCGGCGGCATCATGGCGCATCCGGGCGGCATTGCGGCTGGGGTGGCGAGCCTGCGCCAGGCGTGGGAGGCGGCGATGTCCGGCATCCCCGCCGCGACCTATGCGCGCAGCCATCGCGAACTGCGCGAGGCGCTGGCACAGTACGCCGTATGACCCGCCTCCCCGAAGGACCGCTGGTCGCCTTCTACGGCGATGACTTCACCGGATCGACCGACGTGATGGAGGTGCTGACCTTCGCCGGACTGCCGACGGTACTGTTCCTTGACATACCGACGGCGGAGGACCTCGCGCGGTTCCCGGGCCGGCGCGGCATCGGCGTGGCCGGCACGGCGCGCAGCCGCTCGCCGGAGTGGATGCGCACCCATCTCGCCCCGGCGCTGACCTCGCTGGATCGGCTGGGCGCGCCGGTGCTGCAGTACAAGATCTGCTCGACCTTCGATTCCAGCCCTACCATTGGCTCAATCGGCTGCGCGCTGGATATCGGGCTCGCGGCAACGCGGCGGGAATGGTGCGCGATGGTGGTGGGGGCGCCCGCGCTGCGCCGGTACCAGGCGTTCGGTAACCTCTTTGCTGCAGTGGACGGGGTCGGCTACCGGCTCGACCGGCATCCGACCATGTCGCGTCATCCGGTCACGCCCATGCCAGAGGCCGATCTGTGCCTGCACCTCGCCCGGCAGACGGAAGAACAGGTGCGCCTGATCGATCTTGTCGCGCTGAAGCAGGGGCGCGGGGCGCCGGCGCTCTCGGCCGCGCGGGACGATGGTCTGCGCGCCGTCCTGTTCGATGTGATCGACGACGAAACGCTTGCCGAGGCCGGGCGCGTCATCTGGCAGGGACGCGGCGGCGGCGTGTTCGCGGTTGCATCGTCGGGCCTGGAATACGCGCTGGTGGCGCACTGGCGCGCCGCCGGCCTGCTGCCGCGCGCGCCCGAGGTGACGGATCGTGGTCCGGTCGAGCGGCTGCTGGTCGTGTCCGGCAGTTGCTCGCCCGGCACGGCACGGCAGATCGAGTGGGCGGGCGGAAACGGCTTTAAGCTGATCCGTCTCGATGTGCTCGCCGCGGTCGATCCCGCGCAGGCGCGGCGGGAAATCGACCGGATCGTCGCCGATTCGTGCGCCGCTCTGGCTGCCGGCCGCGATGTCGTGGTGTTCTCAGCGCAGGGGCCGCAGGATCCCGCCGTCGGCGCGCTTCATGACGCCGCCGCGCGCAGCGGGCAGACAAGCGCGGAGCTGCAGCGCGACATTGCCGAGGCGCTCGGCGAGGTGCTGGCGGCCGTTACGCAGCGCACCGGCATCTCTCGTCTGACTGTCGCGGGCGGCGACACTTCCGGTGCGGCGACGGGCCGATTGGGCATCTATGCGCTGGAGGCGGTGATGCCGCTGGCACCCGGCGGGCCACTATGCCTTGCCCACCGGCGCGGCCTGCGACCCGTCGAGATCGCGCTGAAGGGCGGGCAGATCGGCGGTGTCGACTTCTTCGGCCAGGTCAAGCGCGGGAGCCGCGTCGCAACCAGTCCAGCGCCCGGGGCTTGTCTGCCTCAATGTGGTGTGATGAGATGCTGACCGGCCGATTGCTGCAAAGCGATGATGGCAGGCTAAGAAATGACGCGCTCCATGTTCGCGTAACTGCGGCGATGACGCTTGCGGCCGGGCGGGCGCGGGGCCGGTCTGGTAGCGGCTCGATTGCCGGGTCATCATCCGGCCCATTGGGTCGTCCGCCGCGAACCTGAATGCTTCACTTGGAGGGAGGAAACACATGTTCAGATCAACGACGCGCCGCTTCCTGATGGGAGTGGCCGGAGCCATGCTCGCGGGCGGCATCGCGCAAGCGGCCGGGCCGGCTCCGGTGATCGCGCTCTCGAACGCCTATTACGGCAACACGTGGCGCCACCAGATGGTCGAGGCGTTCCAGGCGGCGGCCGAGCAGGCAAAGGCCAAGGGCGACATCTCCGATTACGTGATCCTCAACGGCGACGGCTCGGTGAACCAGCAGATGTCGCAGATGAGCGACCTGATCCTGAAGCACGTCAATGCCATCGTGATCGACGCCGCTTCGGAAACCGCACTGAACGGCATCATCGCCAAGGCCTGCAAGGCGGGCATCACCGTGCTGGCATTCGATTCGATCGTCAGCGCTCCCTGCTCATACAAGCTGAACTTCGACTTCACCGGCTACCAGGCGCAACTCACGAAGGAGGTGCTGCACCTGATCGGCGACAAGGGCAACGTCATCGTCGTGCGCGGCGTGAAGGGCTCCGCGCCCGATCACGACATGTATGAAAGCCACATGGCCACGCTGAAGCAGTTCCCGAACGTGAAGGTGGTTGCCACCGTCTATGGCCAGGCCACGGGATCGGTGGCGCAGTCGGCGGTGGCCAACGTGCTGCCCAGCCTGCCGCATGTCGATGCGGTGCTGGCGCAGGGCGGCGGCGACGACTACGGCATCGCCCAGGCCTTCGAGCAGTTCGGTGGCCCCTATGCGAACAAGCCGCCAGTCATCGCCGGCGGCGGCAGCTCCAACTTCATCCACTGGTGGGCCGAGCAGGCGAAGAAGAACGGTTACAAGACCGTCTCCATGAACACGACGCCCGGCATCGGTGGCGCGGCGTTCTGGCTGACGCTCGACATCGTCAAGGGCGCCAAGGCGAAGAACTACATGGTGATGCCGGTTGCCACCGTGACCGAATCGAACCTCAGCGAATACGCCGACATGAAGCCGGGAACGATCGTCAGCCCGACCTACACGAACGAATGGGTGGAGCAGAATCTGCTGAGCCAGAAATAGACGATCGATGGCGACGCGCATGACCGCGGTCCCGCAAGAGATCGAGACCCCGTCGGCCGGCGCGTCGCCGTCTGCTTCCGATGCCGTTCCAGTGCTGCGGCTGACCGGCATCACCAAGACCTATGGCGCGACCCGGGCCAACGAGGATCTCAGCTTCGCGCTGGTGCCCAGCGAAGTGGTGGGGCTGATCGGCGCCAATGGCGCCGGCAAGAGCACCTTGATGCGAATCCTGGCCGGGGTGACGCTGCCCGATGCAGGCACGCTGGAGATGGACGGGCGATCCATCGATTTCGCGCGCTTCTCGCCGCAGCAGGCACGGGCGCTCGGCATCCGCTTCGTGCATCAGGAGCTGTCTCTCTGCGACAGCCTGACGGTCGCAGAGAATTTTTACATCGAGCAGCCGCAGCACGCGCGTCATCCGCTGTGGCGCCGCCACTATGAACGGCTCGCGGAAGCAAGCATCGCGGAGATTTTCCCCGCGAGCGGCATCGACGTGCGCCGTCCGGTGGCCGATCTGCCGATTGCGCAGCGGCAGATGGTGGAGATCGCGCGCGCCGCGAGCGATCCGAAGCTGCGTGTGCTGATCCTCGACGAACCGACATCCTCGCTCGACGCGCGACGCAGCGCCGAGTTGCAGCGTTTCATTGCCGCGCGTGCGGCGACCGGCGCGGTCATCATCTTCATCAGCCACAAGCTGACGGAGGTGGCTGCCATCGCCGGCCGCGTGCTGGCGATGCGCGGCGGCAGGCTGGCCCTCGACAGGCCGGCCCGCGAGACCGACGTGCCGCGGATGATCGCGGCAATGGCCGGCGAGGCACCACGCGACCTTGCCGCCGCGCATCCGGTGCGCGGGGGCGATCGGCCGGCCGATGCGCGCACGCTCGTTGCGGTCGCGCCCCCGCTCGCCGCGCTGCCGCTGACGTTACATGCTGGCGAGGTCGTCGGACTTGCGGGATTGGAAGGCAGCGGCCAGAGACCGTTTCTGCACGCGCTATACGGCGCCGCACGCGGGCGACGCGTGGCCGGCGTGAGTTGTCACGCCGCGGCGTCGTTCGTATCCGGCGACCGGGTGCGGGAGGGCGTGTTCCCGCTCTGGAACGTGATCGCGAACGCCACCATCGCGCGGCTCGCTGCCGGGCCGGCGCTGAGATGGCTGCGCGATTCGACGGAACGCGGAATCGCCATCCCTTTCCTGGACGCCGTGCAGTTGCTGCCGGAACGGCGGGATGCCGGCATCCTCGAACTCTCCGGCGGCAACCAGCAGAAGGTGCTGATGGCGCGGGCGCTGATCCAGGATGCCGAGATCATTCTGCTCGACGACCCGACGCGCGGCGTCGATGTCGCCGTGAAGCGCGAGTTCTACCGCCTGATCCGTGCCGCCGCCGATGCCGGCAAGCTCGTCATCTGGCACAGTTCCGAGACCATCGAGTTCCTTGAATGCGACCGGGTACTCCTGTTCCATGAGGGTGTCCCGCGCCGCGTCCTGGACGGTGGGGATCTCACCGAGGATGCGATCGTCAACGCTGCCTTCACCGAGCGCATCGCGGACCGGGGCGTGCGCGGCGGGGCCCGCCATGCCGCAGCCGCGCATGAGACACTGTTCCGGATCCTGCCATTCCTGACGACGGCGCTGATGTTCATCGTGATCGCCGCGCTCAACCACAATGCCGCGACCCTGTTCGGCATCGACCTGCTGTTGAGCGCGGCGGTGCCGCTCGTGCTGGTTGCAGTCGGCCAGATGTTCGTGGTCGGCGGCAGCGAGATCGATCTCGGCATTGGCGCCTTCGCCGGACTGGTCAATGTGCTGAGCGCGACATTCCTGGTGGACCATCCGCCGCTGGGCGTGGCGGCGCTGGCCGGGGCGCTGGCGGCTTATGCGGCGGTGGGCCTGCTGATCCAGGCCAGGGCGATCCCCGCCATCGTGGTCACGCTTGGCGCCTCGTTCATCTGGACCGGCATCGGCTATGCGCTGCAACCGACGCCCGGCGGCAGCGCGCCGGGCTGGCTGACCGACGCGGCGGGCTTCACTCTGGCCGACGTACCGGCATCGGTCTTCGCGGTCCTGCTGGCGGCGGTGCTGGCGGCCGGGCTGAATGCGGCACGGTTGGGTGTCGTGCTGCGCGGCTTCGGCGCCAATGCGCGCGCGCTTGCGCAGAGCGGCTGGTCACCGAATGCGGCGGCAGTGCTGCGTTATTCCATTGCCGGCGGCTTCGCCATGCTGGCCGGTTTGGCGATGACCGCGATCAACACCGCCTCCGACATCAATGCCGGCGGTTCCTATACGCTGCTGGGCATCGCCGCGGTGGTGATCGGCGGGTCGGCGCTGGCGGGCGGGCGGATCGCGCCGGTCGGCGTCGTGTGCGGGGCATTGAGCCTGTCGCTGATCGGCAGCCTGCTCGGCTTTCTGGGGGTCAGCACCGATTACAACGCGGCGGTGCAGGGTGGCCTGCTGATCGGCATCCTGATGCTGCGTGTGGCCATGAAGCGATGAACCCGCTGCACTGGCTGCGCACGCATCGCTGGGCCTTCGCCGGGATCGGTGTGCTGGTGCTGTGGGTGGCTCTGTCCGCCACGACGGCGCAATTCAGCCTCGCGAGCCTGTCCGGCGTCGCCACCTCGGCCTCGTTCCTCGCGGTCGTGGCACTCGGCCAGATGTTCGCGGTGGCGACGGGCGGCGGCAATGTCGACCTGTCCATCCCCGGCGTGGTGACGCTGAGTGCGTTCGCAACCATGATCCTCTCCGGCGGAACCGATATGGGGCTGCTGCGCGCGCTGCCGGTGGTGCTGGCGATCGGGGTGGTGATCGGCGCGGTCAACGCCATCCTGATCCTGCGGTTGCGCATCCCGGCGATCATCGCGACGCTTGCGGTCGGCTACGTGCTCGATACGGCTTCGCTGCTGGCCAATCGCCGCTTCACCACCTTCGCGATCAGCCCGGCGTTGCGCACGCTGGCGACGGCGCATCCGGCCGGAGTCCCGGCGATTCTGCTGCTGGCGCTGGCGCTGGCAGTGGCCGTGGCGGTGTTGATCGGGCGGACGTCCTACGGCCGATGGCTGATGGCGACAGGGCAGAGTGCGACCGCAGCCGATCTCGCCGGCGTGCCGGTCGCGTCCGTGACCGCCACCGCCTTCGTGTTCAGCGGCGTGCTCGCCGCCATCGACGGCGCGCTGCTCTCCGCGCATACCGGCGGCGCGTTTCTGGAGATGGGACGCCCCTATCTGCTGCAATCGGTGGGGGCCGTGGTGGTGGGTGGCACGCTGATCTTCGGCGGCAGCGCGACAGCCTTCGGCACGCTGCTCGGTTCGCTGCTGCTGGTGCTGATCGTGACCACGATGCAGATCGCCGGCCTGCCCGGCGGCGTGCAGGACATGGTTCAGGGCGCGGTCATCATCGCCGTCCTGGCCGCGGCCGGAAGCGGGCTCAGCCGCCGGACCGCCTGACCGGCGTGACGCCGGGATCAGGGCCTTGTGCGTCCGCATCTGGTGTGATGAGATGCTGAGCGGACCCATGACGGCGGCTGGGCGCCAACAACCATGTGGAGGAAACCAAAGATGAAACTGTCCATGATGCTCGCGGCCGCAACGGTCGCACTCGCGGCCGGAGCAAGCGCCCCGGCCCAGGCGCAGGGCAACGGCAAGCTGATCGCCATCATCACGGCCTCGCTGAACAACCCGTTCTTCGTGCAGGTTGCCAACGCGGCGGACGCCGAGGCGAAGCGGCTCGGCTACACCACGCTCGTCCTGTCCAACGACGACGATGCCGCCAAGCAGGACCAGGAAATCGACAACGTCATCGCCCGCAAGGCGGTGGCGCTGATCCTGGACAATGCCGGCGCGGACGCCAGCATCGCGGCGGTGGAGAAGGCGAAGAAGGCCGGCATTCCCGCGTTTCTGGTCGATCGCGAGATCAACAAGACCGGGGTCGCGGTCGCGCAGATCGTCTCCAACAACTATCAGGGCGCCACGCTCGGCGCGCAGGAATTCGTCCGTGCGCTCGGCGAGAAGGGCCGCTATGTCGAGCTGGTCGGACGCGAGGCGGACACCAATGCCGGCGTGCGCTCCAAGGGCTATCACGACGTCCTCGACCAGTATCCCGACATGAAGCTGGTGGACCGGCAGAGCGCCAACTGGGTGCAGACCGAAGCCTATACGAAGATGGAGTCGATCCTGCAGGCGCATCCCGACATCCAGGGCGTGATCGCCGGCAACGACACGATGGCGCTCGGCGCCTCGGCGGCGTTGCAGGCGGCGGGCAAGGGCAAGGTCGTCGTCGTCGGGCTGGACGGCAGCAACGACGCGCGCGACGCCGTGCTCTCCGGCAAGATGGACGCGACCGTGCTGCAGCCGATCGCCCAGATCGCGACGATGGCGGTCGATGAGGCCGACCAGTACCTGCGCACCGGATCGACTGGCAAGCCGGAGAAACAACTCGTGGATTGCGTGCTGATCACCAAGGCCAATGCGGGCAAGCTCAACAACTTCACGCTCGCGAAATAGGCGGCGATGGCGGCCGGCCCGATTCTCGCAGGCTCCGCAGCAACGGGCAGGAGCGGTGGTGCGCACCGTCTCCGGTCCGTGCTGTTGGGTATCGTGTTTCTGGCCGTGGCCGTGCTGCTGCTTGCGGAGGGGATCACGGTCGTACCGGACGGCGAGGTCGCCAGCACCGACCTCGCCGGCAACCCGAGCTTCGACGCGGGACGCTTCGTCGCATCGTTGTGGGCGTCGCGCGTGCTGCCGATGGTGCGCGACAAGGCGGTGGATATCGGCACTGTCCTGGATGCGCTGGCGGAGAATCCGGATCAGGCGGGTGCCCACTACGGTCATCGCCCGAAATCCGGGGACGGCCCGTGGACCTTCATCGTCCGTGGCGAGGGTGTAATCAAGGCGGCGGATTTGCAGTCGCGTCATGCAACGCTGACGGTCGCGTTCGGCGGGCGCGACGTGGTGGTACAGATCGGCCCGGTCGTGTTCGGCACCGCGTTGCGCGACAGCCTGCCGTTCATCTCCTTCGAGCAGGTCGTCAACCAGATCCAGTTCGCCCAGGTCTCACGCGAACTGAACCTGCGAGCGAGTGCGGCCGCGCGCACCGGGCTCGACACGACGAAGCTGGTGCCGGGCGCGCATATCGCCGTTGCCGGGGCGATGGCGGCCGTGCAGCCGCCACAGGTGACGGCGGTGCAACTGCGTCTGCCGGGTGGCGAGCAATGAGCGCGTCGCAGAGCGAGGCGCACGACGACGTGGTCTTGCGCGCCGAGCAGGTCGGCAAAGTCTATCCGGGCACCACGGCGCTGCAAGGGGTGGATTTCGCGGCGCGGCGCGGCGCGGTGAACGTGCTGCTGGGTGAGAACGGTGCTGGCAAATCCACGCTGATGAAGATTCTCGCCGGCGTCGAACAGCCGAGTTCCGGCCGCCTGTTCCTCGACGGGCAGGAGGTCCGCTTTGCCTCGATTAACGATGCGGCGGCGCAGGGCATCGGCATCATCTTCCAGGAACTCAATCTCTGCCCGAACCTCAGCGTTGCGGAGAACATCTTTCTCGGTCATCCGGCGCTGCGCTTCGGCATTGACATCGACACCAACCGCCATGCGCTGGCCGCGCGGGCGCTGATGCGCCGTCTGGAACACGCAATCGACCCTGATACCCTTGTCGGCGACCTGCGCATCGCGCAGCAGCAGATCGTGGAGATTGCCAAGGCGCTGGCGCGCGACGTGCGCGTGCTGATCATGGACGAACCGACCTCTGCGCTGTCCGCCGCGGAGGTGGAAATCCTGTTCCGGGTCATCGCGGAGTTGAAAGCATCGGGTGTCGCGGTCGTCTATATCTCGCATCGGCTGGAGGAGCTGGTGCGCATCGGCGACACCGTCAGCGTGCTGCGTGACGGACGGTTGCAGGCGAGCGCCGAGATGCGGGACGTGGACATCCCGTGGATGATCGCGCAGATGGTCGGCACTCTGGCGGACCAATCCGACGGTCCCGCGACGCGCTCCGGCGGCGCGCCGTTGCTCTCCATCGCCGACGTCAGCCTTGCCAATCCGCATGGCGGGTTCTTGGTCGATCACGTCAGCCTGGATGTCGCCGCGGGCGAGGTGGTCGGGCTGTACGGCCTGCTCGGCGCCGGCCGGTCGGAGTTGTTCGAGGTACTGATCGGCGCCCAGCCGGACGCGACCGGCACTGTGCTGCTCGACGGTATTGATCTCACCTCGCTGCCGATCGCCTCTCGTCTGCGCGCCGGGATCGCCCTGGTACCGGAGGACCGACAGCGCGACGGACTGGTGCAGAGCCTGTCGGTCGCGGCCAACCTGACCTTGGCCAGCCTGTGGCAATTCCTGCGCGGGCTCGCGATCGACAAGACGCGCGAGCGCAACGCCGTTGCGCGCGCGATCGGCAACCTGTTCATCAAGGTGTCCTCGCCCGATGTGGAAGTGACGGCGCTGAGCGGCGGCAACCAGCAGAAGGTGGTGATCGGCCGGGCGCTGCTGACCAGACCGAAGCTGTTGCTGCTGGACGAACCGGGGCGCGGCATCGACGTGGGTGCCAAGGCCGAGGTGTTCCGCACCATGCGGGCGTTGGCGCGGGAGGGATTGGGCGTGATGTTCGCAACCTCGGATCTCAAGGAGGTGCTGGCCGTTGCCGATCGGATCGTGGTGATGGCGGGTGGGCGCATCGCCGGGGACTTCCCTCGCGCGGAGGCGACCGAGACCCGACTGGTCGCCGCTGCCAACCAGGGCACGGCGATATCCGTCGGGCACCTGGCATGAGCGGCGGCGCCGGGATGGCCATCGCCGCGCCAGTCCGGTCGCGCCGGACCTCGCCGCTGCTTCTGCTGCTCAGTCTGCGGACCCTGATCGCGCTGTTCGCCGTGTTCGCCTTTTTCAGCCTGACCGCGCCGAACTTCCTTGCGGTCGAGACGCTGGTGCTGCTCGCCAAACATGTCTCCATCAATGCCTTCCTCGCCATTGGCATGACCTTTGTCATCGTCACTGGTGGTATCGATCTGTCGGTCGGCTCGATCGTCGGGCTGTCCGGCATGGTCGCGGGGGGGCTCATCGACCGCGGACTGCCGTTGCCGATGTTTCACGTCACGCTGTTCCCGGACGTGGCGGTGGTGATCGTGGCCGCGTTGGCCGTCGGGCTGCTGGTCGGGCTGGTGAACGGGCTTCTCGTCACGCGCCTTGATGTCGCGCCGTTCATCGCGACCCTCGGCACGCTCTATGTCGCGCGTGGAGCGGCGCTGCTGGTGTCCGGCGGCGAGACCTTTCCCAACCTTGTCGGCCGCCCGCAATTCCACAACACAGGCTTTCCGGTCCTCGGAGCGGGCACGGTGCTGGGCGTACCGGTGTCCGTGATCGCGCTGATTGTGGTGAGCCTGGTCGCCGCCTATTTCGCCGGGCGCACGCCGTTCGGGCGGCGGGTCTACGCGGTCGGCGGCAACGAGCGGGCGGCGCTGCTCTCCGGGGTGCCGGTCGATCGCGTGAAGCTGATCGTTTATATGATCTCGGGCGCCTGTGCCGCCTTTGCCGGGCTGGTCGTCGCATCCGAACTGGTCGCCTCGCATCCCGCGAGCGGCGAAACATTCGAACTGAATGCCATCGCCGCGACCGTTCTCGGCGGCACCTCGCTTGCCGGCGGGCGCGGCACGATCTGGGGCACCATCGTCGGTGCCTTTGTCATCGGCATCCTCGGCGACGGACTCGTCATGTTGGGGGTCAGTTCATTCTGGCAGATGGTCATCAAGGGGACCGTCATCATCGCAGCGGTGGTGCTCGACCAGATGCAGCGGCGAATGCAGCGCCGGATGGCGATTCTGGCGCAGACCGGGTAAGGGCGTATCGGGCCCTCGGGTTTCAGAACGCGTCGCGATCATCTGCCAAGAACTTGTGTGAAATGAACGCCGCGTGATCGCGGGACCGACAGGTCCGATTTATCCAAGAGCAACAAACGAGGATGCTCGCGTGTCCCTATGACCGTCAGCGGGTGAGGGGGACGGCGTAGGAGTTGCGCCGTGTTGGCGCCCGCTTCGGGAAGTGCGATGCTCGAAGCGTCGGGGAGGAGGTACGGATGACGCTGATCCGCCAGGGCGAGCACATTCATTTCGTGCGTGAGGAATTCGAGCGCCGCCGTGCCGATGCCGTCGCGGAATTGCAACGCCGCGGCCTCCGGGCGCTGCTCATGTTCCGCCAGGAGAGCATGTACTGGCTCACCGGCTACGACACCTTCGGCTACGTCTATTTTCAGTGCCTCGTGCTGACCGATGACGGGCGGCTCGCTTTGCTCACGCGCGCGCCGGACCGCCTGCAGGCGCGGTTCACCTCGATCGTCGAGGACGTGCGCATCTGGGCTGACGGGGCGGATGCACAGCCGGCGCGGGAGTTGCGAGGGCTGTTGCAGGAACTCCGCTGCGGCGGGGCGACGCTGGGCGTGGAGTGGGAAGCCTATGGCCTGACGGCGCGCAACGGGCAGGTGCTGGCGGCCGCCCTGGCCGGGTTCGCGACGCTGGTCGATGCTTCCGACCTGATCTCGCGGCTGCGGCTGGTGAAAAGCCCGGCCGAGATCGCGCATGTCCGCCGCGCCGCCGAACTCGCCGACGCCGCGCTGGCGGCGGCAGAGAAGCTGGCCGCGCCCGGCGCGTTCGAGGGCGACATTCTCGCCGCCATGCAGGGCGCGGTGTTCCGCGGCGGCGGCGACGATCCGGCGAACGAGTACATCATCGGCTCAGGCGCGGGCGCGCAGATGTGCCGCTACTATTCCGGGCGGCGACGGCTCGATCTCGACGACCAGTTGACGCTGGAGTTCGCCGGCGCGTGGCGCCACTACCACGCCTGCCTGATGCGCACCTTCCTGATCGGCCACGCCGATCCGCGACTGATCGAGATGCACGCAGCTTGCGCGGAGGCCCTGCACGCGGCCGAGGCGGCGCTACGGCCCGGAGAGCCGCTTGGCAGCGTGTTCGACGCGCATGCGCGCGTGCTGGACGCGCGTGGGATGCGCGCGCACCGGCTGAACGCATGCGGCTATTCGCTTGGCACCACGTTTGCGCCGAACTGGATGGACTGGCCGATGCTCTATGCCGGCCAGGAGGTGACGGCGCAGCCCGGCATGGTGTTCTTCATCCACATCATCGTCTTCGATGCCGAGCGGGGGCTGGCGATGACGCTGGGGCGGACGTCGCTGGTGGGCGACTCCGGCGCCGAACCGCTGTCGCGCGCGTCGATCGAACTGGTGCGGCGCTGAGCCTCAGATCGTCCGCAACATTCCGCCGTCGATGAAATACGTCGATCCCACCACGTAACTCGCCCGCTCGGAGCAGAGGAACACGAACAGGTTGGCGATCTCCTCGGGCGCGGCGAAGCGGTCGATCGGCGCGTGCTCGCGGGCGACACCCTTCAGGTAGCCTTCCCAGTCGCCGCCGCTCGATGCCGTGAGCTGCCTCGCGGTCTTGATCCAGTCGGGTGTGAGCACCAGGCCGGGATTGACGGTGTTGACGCGGATCTTGTCCCTGACCAACTCGGTCGCCAGCGTTTTCGAGAACATGACCAGCGCCGCCTTGGTGACGTTGTAGATCGGCTCGTACCACAACGGTTGGCTGGCGCAGATCGAGGCGTTGTGCAGGATCACGCCGCCGCCGCGCGCGCGCATCGAGGGCGCGAGCCCGCGCGCCAGCCGCACCGCGGCCATCACGTGCAGCTCCCAGTACGCCTGCCACTTCGCGTCCGGCGCGTCCATGATGGTTTCGTTGCTGCCGGTGCCGGCGTTGTTGATCAGGATGTCGGTGCCGCCGAACGCACCCGCCGCCGCGATCAGCGCATCGCAGCCGGCGGCGGTGCCGACGTCGCAGGCAACCCCGAGCGCGCGCACCTTGTGCCGAGAGGCGATCGCCTGCGCCGCCTCATCAAGCCGCGCCTGCTGGCGGGCGGCCAGCACCACGTCCACGCCTTCAGCCGCCAAGCCCTCCGCGATCGCCAGCCCGATGCCGACACTGCCGCCGGTGATCACCGCCACCTTGCCGCGCAAACCCAGGTCCATGTCGTCCTCCCGATTATTGCCCGAGGAAGTCCCGCAGTTCGGCCACCGTCGCCGCCAGTCCCAGACGGCGCACCTGCACGCCGGCCGGGAAGGCGGCGAGCAGGCGGCTTGGAGTCTGGCGGTCGAGCAGGACGAACACGCCGCGGTCGGCGGCGGTACGGATCAGCCGGCCGAACGCCTGGCGCAGCCGGAACCGCGCCACCCGGTCGTCATAGGCCTTCGGCGCGCCGCCGGAGAGGTGGATGCGCCGCTCGCGATGCAGGATGTCCGGGCGCGGCCAGGGCACCCGCTCGAACACCACCAGCCGCAGCGCGCGGCCGGGCACATCGACACCGTCGCGCATGGCATCGGTGCCGAGCAGGCAGCTCGCCTCCTCGCTGCGGAAGATGTCGACCAGCGTCGCGTTGTCCATCGCGTCGACATGCTGTGCCAGCAGCGGCAGTCCTGCCGCCTCCAGCGCCGGCGCGATGCGGCCGTGCACGGCCTGCAAGCGGCGGATCGCCGTGAACAGCCCGAGCGCGCCGCCGCCGGCGGCCAGGAACAGTGCCTGGTAGGCGCCGGCTAGCGCATCCAGGTCGCCGGGCGCCACATCGGTCACGACGAAGGCGCGGGTCTGTGCCGCATAGTCGAAGGGGCTGGGCACCGCGACGCGGATCGCGGGCGCGGGTAGGTGGGTCACGCCGGCGTGTTCCTCCGCCGCTGCCCAGGCCAGTTCCGGGTCCTCCTCGCCGGCGTCGCGCAGGGTCGCGGAGGTGACCAGCAGACCGTGGGCCGGCTGCGCCAGGGTGGTGGCGAAGGGAACGGTGGGGTCGAGCCAGTGGCGGTGCAGCCCGACATCCGCCTCCCGTCCGCCGTCGCGCCGATCCAGCCGCAGGAACAGCACATGCAGCGGCCGCTGGCCCGGCTGCGGCGGCGTCTCGGCAACGTCGCGCAGCATCGCCTGCCATGCGGACAGCGGATCGAGCGCGCGGCGGCGCAGCGAGCGGCAGATCGCCTCGATGCGGTTGCGTTCCGCTTCTTCAAGCGTCTCGGCGTCATCGGCGAGCCGGGCGGCCAGCCGCTCGGCGAGCGTCGCCAGCGGTGCGGCGAGCCGGGCCAGCGCCCGGCCCAGCGCGGCGGCGGCCTCCGGCAACTCCGGCAGGACGGGGTGCAGGTCGCATTCCAGGCTGAACGGGCCGGTGGTGCGGTCGTCGCCCTGGCGCGCCAGCACCTGCCGGCGCAGCAGGCGCAGGAACGCCTCGGTCGGGTTCGGCTGCCCCGGCTCGACGCCGGCCAGTTCCGGCCCCTCATCAGCCAGCCGCGTCGCCCAGCCGACGCCCGGCAGCGCGCGCGCCGCCTGTAACGCGGCATCGAGCGGGGCGACAAGCTCCGCCCGCTCGCCCACGAGCTCCTCCAGCCGCCGTTTCAACCCCCGCGCGCGCGAGCGCCCGCCCTCCGCGCCCAGCAGCCAGCGGCGCAGCTCGGCTGCCTCGGCGCCGGAGAGTTCGGCCGAGAAGGCGGCGTCGGCGGCGGCAAACAGGTGGTGGCCCTCGTCGAACACATAGCGCAGTGGCACGGTGGCGTCGTCGATGCCGCCCCAGGCGGCCTGCGCCATCACCAGCGCGTGGTTGGCCACCACCAGATCGGCGCTGCGGGCGCGACGGATCGTGTGCTCGACGAAGCAGCGGCGGAAATGCGTGCAGGCGCCATAGAGGCACTCGCCCCGCCGGTCGGCGAGGGTGCTCAGCAGCGGGGCGCCAAACAGTTCGGCGAACCAGCCGGGCAGGTCGCCACCTTGCAGATCGCCATCCGCGCTCGCGGGCAGCCACCGCGCGATCAACCCCAGCGGCACCACCCCGCCCAGGCCCAGCCCGCCGACGGCGCTGTTCACCGATTCCTCGAAATTCAGCAGGCACAGATAGTTCTCGCGCCCTTTTCGTACCACGACTTTACGGCGGCGCTCGACCGGGTCGGGGTAGAGGCGGGCGAGTTCGGCGTCGATCTGACGTTGCAGGTGGCGGGTGAAGGTGGCGATCCAGACCGCCGCCCCGTTACGCTCGGCCCAGAGGCTGGCGGGCGCGATGTAGCCCAGCGTCTTGCCGGTGCCGGTGCCTGCCTCCGCCAGCACCGCGTGCGGCGTGCCCTCCTCCATGCGCGGGGCGAAGGCGGCGGCGACGGCGGCGGCGTAGTCGGCCTGGCCCGGCCGCTGCTCCGCCTGCGGCCCCAGCATGGTGGCGAGGCGGCGTCGCGCCTCGGCGGGGGCAACCGGATGGGAGGACGGCTGCGGCGGTGGCGCGGTCTCCTCCCATTCCGGCAGGCGACGCCAGACACGCAGGGCCGAGTTGTCGGGCGGCGCAGCGGCGGGCGCGCCGAGGGCGGCCGTAACGGACGGCGCCCAGCCCCATCCGGCACGGCCCATGCGGGCGGCGAGCGACGCGGCGTCGCGGTTGGCGGGCGCCTCCCGCCCCGAAGCCAGCCTTGCGAGCAGTGCGCGCGCGATCTCGGGCAGCAGCAGACAGGCGGCCTCGGCGTCTTCAGGCGGGACCATGTCGAGCGCCATGGCCAGCCCGCGCGGTGTCGGCGTGGCCGGCCGGGCGGGGAAGGCGAAGGCGAACAGTTCCAGGAGGTCGAGCGCCGGCGCGCCGACGAGCCCCAGCCGCCGCAGCGTCGTCGGGGCGTGCACGACCAGCGGCGGGGCGCCGCCGCGCAGCATCCGACCGGCCTCGCGCGCCGGCAGGTCGAGCACCTCGCCCTCGGCCGTCAGGACCGAAGCACGCCCCACTCCTGCCACCACGGCTGGCGCGTCCGGCAGCGCGAGACGGGGCGAAAAGCCGGGGGCGGCTCGGTCCATGGCGGCACTATAGGCGGGCGGTGCGATTGACCAAGCGACTCGCGGTCCATAGCTTGCGCCGGATGCCCGATACGGTTCGCAACATGCTTCCCGCCGTGCCGAGGTCCTGGCCGTTCGAGGAAGCGGCGAAGCTCATCCCCCGGCTTGCGGCCAGCGGCCGTGACTCGGCGCTGTTCGAGACCGGTTACGGCCCCTCCGGCCTGCCGCATATCGGCACGTTCGGGGAGGTCGCGCGCACCAGTTGGGTGCGACACGCCTTCACCGTGCTGACCGGCCGGCCGTCACGCCTGATCGCCTTCAGCGACGACATGGACGGCCTGCGCAAGGTGCCGGACAACGTGCCGAACAAGGACATGCTGGCGGAATTCCTCGGCCGGCCGCTGACGCGCATCCCCGACCCGTTCGGCACGCACGAAAGCTTCGGCGCGCACAACAACGCGCGGCTGCGCAGCTTCCTCGACGGCTTCGGCTTCGACTACGAGTTTGCCTCCGCCACCGAGTATTACACCTCCGGCCGGTTCGACGCGGCGCTGCGGCGGGTGCTGGAGCGGCATGACGAGATCGTCGCCGTGGTGCTGCCGACGCTCGGCGCAGAGCGGCAGGCGACCTACTCGCCGTTCCTGCCGGTGCATCCGCGCAGCGGCATTGTCATGCAGGTAAGGATCGAGCGCACTGATCCCGATGCTGGCACCATCGCTTGGCGCGATCCTGATGACGGCGCGTGGTTCGAGACGCCGGTGACGGGCGGGGCCTGCAAGCTGCAATGGAAGGCCGATTGGGCGATGCGCTGGCACGCGCTCGGCGTCGATTACGAGATGTCGGGCAAGGACCTGATCGACAGTGTGCGCCTGTCGGGGCGCATCTGCCGCATTCTGGGCAGCGAGCCGCCGGTCGGCTTCACTTACGAATTGTTCCTCGACGAGCGGGCGCAGAAGATCAGCAAAAGCCGTGGCAACGGCCTGTCGGTGGAGGAATGGCTGCGCTACGCGCCGCCGGAAAGCCTCGCGCAGTTCATGTTCGCAGCCCCGCAGCGTGCCAAGCGCCTCTATTTCGACGTGATCCCGCGCGCCACCGATGAGTATCTGGCGAATGCCGAGAAGGCGCGTGTGCAGCCGGCGGACGAGGCGATGACCAACCCGGCGTGGCACATCCATGCCGGAGCGGTGCCCGACTCCGCACACAGCCCGCTGTCGTTCGCCATGCTGCTCAATCTGGCGAGCGTGGTGAACGCGGACTCGGCCGATATCCTGTGGGGATTCATCCGTCGTTACAATCCGCACGCCACGCCGCGGGCGATGCCCTTCCTGGCCGGGCTGGTCGGATACGCGCTCGCCTACTATCGGGACTTCGTGCGCCCGGCCAAGCGATTCCGCGCGCCGGATGAAACCGAGCGGGCAGCGCTGGAGGATCTGGCGGCCACCCTTGCCCCGCTCGATGCCGGAACGCCGGCCGAGGACATTCAGAACGCCATCTATGCGGTCGGCAAGCGCCATCCTTTCCCCGAACTGCGTGCATGGTTCGGCTGTCTCTATCAGGTGCTGCTCGGCCAGCCGGATGGGCCGCGCTTCGGACAGTTCGTGGCGCTGTACGGGATCGCGGAGACGGTGGCCCTGATCCGGACATCGCTCGCGCGGCCGGCCGACGCGGCCTGACGGAGACGCCGCGCGGTGCGGGGGCGCTCGGAACGGTGGAAGAGCATCCTGCGCCATGCGCCGGCGGTGCTGGGTGTGGCGCTGTTGATTGGCGCGGTCTATGTCGTGCAGCGCGAGTTCCGCAACCTGCGCGTGGCCGACATTCACCACGCCATCGTGCAGATCCCCGACAGCTCGCTGGCGATCGCGTTCGGCTGGACGCTTGCGGCCTATGGCGTGCTGACCTTCTACGACCGGCTGGGCACGTACTACGCCGGGCACGCCGTCAGTTATGCGCGCGTCGCCTTCGCCTCCTTCTGCGCCTATGCCTTGTCGCACAATCTTGGATTTGCGGCCGTCTCGGGCGCGGCGGTGCGCTATCGGCTGTACGCGCACTGGGGATTGTCGCCGACCCAGATCGCGCGGGTGATTGCGTTCTGCAGTCTGACCTTCGGCCTGGGCGGCATGGCGCTGGCCGGCACCATTCTGTTCATCGAGCCGGGCGCGGTGCCGTTCCTGGGCGAGCGCGTGCCGCACTGGGCGATGTATGCCTTCGCGACGCTGCTGTGGGGCATCGACATTTTTTATGTCGCGGCGGCGCATTTCGTGCCGCGCTTTCGCCTGCTGGGCTACATGGTGGAATTGCCGGGCTCGCGGATGGCACTGGCGCAGGTTGCGCTGGCGACACTGGACGTCGCGGTGACGGCGGCGATCTTCTATGCCCTGCTGCCACCCGCGCCGGGGCTGAACTACATGCGCTTCGTCGGGGTGTATCTCGCCTCGTACTCGGCAGGGCTGCTGGCGACCCTGCCAGGCGGCATCGGCGTGTTCGACGGGGCGATGCTGCTGGGGCTGGCGCCCTATCTCCCGGCGCCGCGCATCGTTGGCGCGATCCTGATCTTCCGGCTCTATTATTACATTATTCCGTTGTTCATCGCTGGCACGCTGTTCGCCGGCAATGAGCTGGCGCTGCGCGGCGGCACCATCCTGCGCGGCGGCATCGCGCCGATCGGGCGGATCAGCGAGCCCGATTTCGCCGTTGCGGTCGGCGCCGGGTCGGTGGCGCTGAGCGGCTTCTTGCTGCTCGCGCTGGGTGTGCTGGAGAAGCGGCCCGACTATTCATGGATCGACGCCGACTACGCGGCGGTGGCGGCGCAGGCGGGGGAATTCCTGCCTTCGCTGATCGGCGCGGCGCTGATGGTGCTGGCGGGCGCGATCTCCCAGCGGGTCAATCTTGCCTGGTCGGTGACGCTGGCATTGCTGCTGGTCGGCGCGGTGGTGATGGTGGCGCAGGGCGAGCCACTATGGGTTCCTGGCGTGCTGCTGTTCGCCGCCCTGATGGTCGCGCCCTATCGCCGCGCCTTCTACCGTCATGCGCGGCTGCTGGCTGGGCCGCTGGACGGCGCGACCGCCGTGCCGCTGCTGACGCTCGGTGTGTGCGTGCTGGCGCTGGCGGCGTTCGAGCGGCACGTCCGCTGGCTCTCCGACAACAGCTTCTGGGAGGTGATTCTCTCGCCGGACGTACCGAATTCGCTGCGCGCGTCGGTGGCGCTGACGGTGGCGCTGGGGCTGGCGGCGCTGTGGCGGCTGCTGCGGCCGCGCCGCGTCACCTGGGCGCCGTGGAACGCCGAGCAGCGGTCGCGCTACGCCGCCCTCGGCGCCACGCCACCGGCGCAGGCGGATGGCGTGGTCTGGGGCGAGGCCGAACGTGCGGCTATCGCGTTCCGCCGCCTCAACAGAACGGTGCTGCTGGCGCTGGGCGACCCGGTGGGCGGGGGCGGCGACCAGGTGTCGGCGATCTGGCGACTGCGCGACCTTGCCCAACAGGAGCGCCGGCGGCCGGCGGTGTGGCGCGCAGGACGCAGCCTTCTTGGCGTCTGGGCCGATCTGGGCCTGGCCGCGCTGCCGCTGGACGCGGCTGGGCGGCTGCTCGACCGAGGTGACGACCCACGCAATCCGAAGGCCGAGTCGTTCCTGGTCTGCGCCGCGGAGCGCGACCTTCCGACGCTGCTGGCCGCGCTATCCGCGCCCGGACCGGCGGCGCGGCAGCGCGCCGCGGAGTAGCGCACAGCCGCAACACCGGTCCCGTGGCGGACGCGGCCTGCTCGGCCTATCCTGCAACTGTTGCCGCCCTCCGCACTTATCCTCGCGCATCGAAACGGAGGCCTGCGTGTCCACACCGACGACCCACCTGACGCGCGTCCGCGAAGGGCTGCCGTTCCCGCTTGGCGCAACCTGGGACGGGCTCGGCGTCAACTTCGCGCTGTTCTCGGCGCACGCCACCAGGGTCGAACTCTGTCTGTTCGACGACGATGGCAGCACCGAATTGCAACGCATCGAACTGCCGGAATACACCGACGAGGTGTGGCACGGCTATCTGCCGGAAGGGCGGCCGGGGATGGTCTACGCGTATCGCGTCCACGGTCCCTACGAGCCGGAGGAAGGCCACCGCTTCAATCCCAACAAACTGTTGCTCGACCCGTACGCGAAGGAGCTTGTGGGCGCGCTGACCTGGGACCCGGCGGTGTTTGGCTACACGCTGGAGTCCGAGGACGACGCCACCTTCGATGCGCGCGACAGCGCGCCGTTCGTGCCGAAATGCCGCGTCATCGACCCCGCCTTCACCTGGGGCCGCGACCGTCCGCCGCAGATCGGGTGGGAGCGCACAATCCTCTACGAAACCCATGTGCGCGGCTTCACCGTGCGCCATCCGGCGGTGCCGCACCCGATGCGGGGCACCTTCGCCGGGCTGACGGTCAAGCCGGTCATCGAGTACATCCGCAGCCTCGGTGTCACCGCCATCGAGTTGCTGCCGATCCATGCCTTCGTCAACGACAGCCTGTTGCTCGACCGCGGCCTGACGAACTATTGGGGCTACAACACGATCGGCTTCTTCGCGCCCGACGTGCGCTACACCGCGACGCACGCGATCAACGAGTTCAAGGGCATGGTCGCGCATATGCACGACGCCGGGCTGGAGGTGATCCTGGATGTGGTGTACAATCACACCGCGGAGGGCAACGAGCGCGGACCCACGCTGTCGTTCCGCGGCATCGACAACGCCAGCTTCTACCGTCTGCTGCCCGACCAGCGACGCTACTACATCAACGACACGGGCACCGGCAACACGCTGAATCTGTCGCATCCGCGCGTGCTGCAGATGGTCACCGACAGCCTGCGCTACTGGGTGACGGAGATGCATGTCGATGGCTTCCGCTTCGACCTTGCGACCATCCTGGCGCGTGAGCCGTACGGCTTCGACGAGGGCGGCGGATTTCTTGATTCCTGCCGTCAGGACCCGATTCTTTCAAGCGTCAAGCTGATTGCCGAGCCGTGGGATATCGGGCCGGGCGGCTATCAGGTCGCGCAATTCCCGCCCGGCTGGGCGGAGTGGAACGACCGCTTCCGAGACACCGTGCGCGCGTTCTGGAAGGGCGACGAAGCGACTGCGGCCGACATGGCCACGCGGCTTGCGGCATCGGGTGACGTGTTCAACCGCCGCGGGCGCAAGCCGTGGGCGAGCGTGAACTTCATCACCGCTCATGATGGCTTCACGCTGCGCGACGTCGTCAGCTACAACGACAAGCACAACGAGGCCAACGGTGAGGACAACCGCGACGGCCATTCCGACAACCGTTCCTGGAATTGCGGCGTAGAGGGGCCGACCGACGATCCACGCATCGAACGTCTGCGCGCGCGCCAGCAGCGCAACCTGCTTGCCACGCTGCTGCTGGCGCAGGGCACACCGATGCTGCTGGCGGGCGATGAGTTCGGGCGCACGCAACAGGGCAACAACAACGCCTATTGCCAGGACAACGAGATCAGCTGGCTGGATTGGGCGATCGAGGAGGACGGCGCGGCGCTGACCGATTTCGTCCGCCGGCTGATCGCCCTGCGCCAGCGTTACCCGATCCTGCGCCGTGGCCGGTTCCTCACCGGCACCTACAACGAGGAACTCGGCGTCAAGGACGTGACCTGGCTGACCGCGCACGGGGCGGAGATGACGCCCGCCGACTGGGACAATCCGGCGACACGCTGCTTCGGCATGTTGATGGACGGGCGCGCGCAGGCCACCGGCATCCGCCGCCCGGCTAGCGACGCGACGCTGCTGTGGGTGCTGAACGCCCATTTCGATGTCGTCGGGTTCACGCTGCCGGAGGTGCCTGCCGGGCGCCACTGGGGCCTGATGTTCGATACCAACCAACCGGACCGCGCCGCCGGGGAGACATTTGTATTCGGTGAGGCGTACGATGTCGCCGGTCGTGCTTCGGTGCTGTTCGTGCTCAGGCCAGGGCCTGCGGCAGGACCCGCCTGACGCAAAAATAACCGGCCTGAAGCTTGAACAATGCCGCGCGATCCCGCACCGTCGCCCCGTCACCGATGGAGACGACGATGCTCGCCCGCCCCGGACTGGACCCGCAGGAGGCCCTGGTCTGCACCATGGTGCTCGTCGCCGCCACCGGCGGCGGGATCACCGATCGCGAGATCGGCGTCATGTCAGGGCTGGTGCAGACCCTGCCGGTGTTCCATGTGTTCTCGTCCGAGCGGCTGGCCGCGGCGACAGAGGCCGCGATCGCACTGCTGCGGGAGGAGGACGGGCTGAACCATGCCGGTCGCCTGGTCCGCGAGGCGCTGGAGCCGCGGCTGCGCGAGACCGCTTATGCGCTCGCCTGCGAAGTGGTGGCGGCCGACCGTTTCGCCGAGCAGGACAGCCTGCGGATGCTGGAGTTCGTCAAGGCGGAGCTGCATCTCGACCCCCTGGTCGCCGCGGCGATCGAACGCGGGGCGCGCGCGCGTCACCAGATGGTCTGACCGGTTCGCCCGGCGCCGTCCATGCGCCTGGATCTGCGTGCGATTGACAGGGATGTCACGCACCGGCTTGACCCCGCTTGCGCCGCTGATGTGTTCTTCGCCGGGAGGCTGGGGAGAATGCCTAAGATGAAACATATTCTGCTGGCGGCGAGCGTGCTGTGTGCGGTCGCCGGGCCGGCTGCGGCCAAGGACACGCTGACGGTCGGGATGGTGCTGGAGCCGCCGATCCTCGACCCGACGGCGGGTGCGGCCTCGGCGATCCGCGAAGTCACGTATGCCAACATCTATGAGGGCCTGACCCGCATTGACGCCGAGGGCGAGGTGCGTTCGGCGCTGGCGGAAAGCTGGTCGGTCTCCAAGGACGGCCTGACCTATACGTTCAAGCTGATCGGCGGGGTGAAGTTCCACGACGGCACGCCGTTCGACTGCTCGATCGTCAAATTCTCCTATGGTCGCGCGATGGCGCCGGACAGCGTGAACGCGCAGAAACAACTGTTCGAGCCGATCGCCAGCGTCGAATGCCCCGATACCTACACCGCGGTCATCAAGCTCAAGCGCCCGACCGCGCTGTTCCTGTTCGACATGGCCTGGGGCGATGCCGTGATGGTATCGCCGAAATCCTATCCCGACGCGGCGACCGACCTGAACAAGACCAATCCGGTCGGCACCGGTCCTTTCAGGTTCAGGGAATGGGTCAAGGGCGATCACGTCACGATGGAACGCAATCCCGAGTACTGGGGATCGCGGCCACAGCTCAAGTCGGTGACGTTCAAGTTCGTCGCCGACCCTTCTGCGGCGACGGCGGCGGTGCTGGCTGGCGACATCGACGCCTTCCCGCTGTTTCCGGCGCCCGAGGCGATCGACCAGTTCAAGGCGGACGCGCGCTTCCACGTCAACATCGGCACCACCGAGGGCAAGACCATCGTGGCGCTGAACAACACCCGCAAGCCCTTCGACGACGTGCGGGTGCGTCGCGCGCTGACCTATGCGATCGACCGCCAGGCGCTGATCGACGCGGCGCAGTCCGGCTACGGCAAGCCGATCGGCTCGCACTACGTGCCGACCGATCCCGGCTACGTCGACCTCACCGGCGTCTATCCCTACGATCCGGCGAAGGCCAAGGCGCTGCTGGCCGAGGCGGGGGTGAAGCCGGGCACCCAGATCACCATCATGCTGCCGCCGCCGCCCTATGCGCGCCGCGGCGGCGAGGTCATCGCCGATATGTGGGGCAAGGTCGGCATCAAGACGAAGCTGGTGCCGATCGAATGGGCGCAGTGGCTCGACCAGGTGTTCAAGCGTACCGACTATGACGCCACCATCATCTCCCACACCGAGGCGCGCGATCTCGATATCTACGCGCGCGACAAATACTACTTTAACTATCACAGTGACGCATACAAGGCGCTGTATCAGAAGTTCGTCGAGGCGGTAGAGCCGAAGGCGCAGCTCGACCTGGTCGGCGAGTTGCAGCGCAAGCTCGCCGAAGACGAGCCGAACGTGTTCCTGTTCGCGCTCGCCAAAGTCGGCGTGTGGAACGCCAAGCTGCGCGGGATGTGGGACAACCAACCGGTGCCGGCGAACGACGTGACGCATGTGAGCTGGGGCGACTGACGATGCACGGCGGAGCGGGCAGGGCCGCGCCGGCGGCGTGACGGGCTTCCTGCTTCGCCGGCTCCTGATCCTGCTGGCGACGCTGTTCGCGGCCTCGCTCGTGGTGTTCGCGGTGCTGCAAATCCTGCCCGGCGATCCGGCCGCGATCATGCTCGGTACCGGGGCGCGGCCGGACACGGTGGCTGCGTTGCGCCACCAACTCGGCCTCGATGCGCCGATGCCGCTGCGCTACCTGCGCTGGGTCGGCGGGATGCTGGTCGGCCAGTTCGGCACCAGCTACACCTATAGCGTACCGGTGCGCGACCTGGTGGCCGAGCGCGTCATGGTCAGTCTGCCGCTTGCGGTCATGGCGATCTGTCTCTCGACGGCGATTGCCATTCCGGTGGGCGTGCTGGCCGCGGCGCGGCGCGGTCATGCGGCGGACACTGCGGCGATGGGAGTGGCTCAGATCGGCGTGGCGCTGCCGAATTTCTGGCTCGGGCTGTTGCTGATCCTGGCCTTCGCGATCCGTCTGCCCTGGCTGCCGGCGGGCGGGTTTCCCGGTTGGGGCGGCGGGCCGTGGCACGGGCTGCGCGCGCTGATTCTGCCGGCACTCGCGCTTGGCCTGCCGCAGGGCGCAATCCTGGCGCGCGTCACGCGCGCCGCGGTGATCGAGACACTGGGCGAGGATTTCATGCGTACCGCGCGCGCCAAGGGACTGACGCGCCGTGCGGCGCTGTGGCGCCACGCTGTGCCGAACGCGCTGGTGCCGGTGGTGACACTGATCGGTCTGCAATTCTCGTTTCTGCTTGCCGGCACGGTCATCATCGAGAACGTGTTCACCCTGCCCGGCCTCGGACGGCTGGTGTTCCAGGCGATTGCGCAGCGCGACCTGATCGTGGTGCAGGACCTTGTGGTGCTGCTCGCGGGCAGCGTCATCGTGGTGAATTTTCTGGTCGATCTGGTCGCCGCCTGGATCGACCCGCGCCAGCGGCACGTGTCGGCATGACCGGCGCATGGCGCAGCCGCAGCCTGATCGCGGGTGGCGCGATCACGCTCGCCATGATCGCGATCGCCATCGTTTCGCTTGTCTGGACGCCGTATTCGCCGACGGCCATGGATTTCCTGCACAAGCTGGCGCCGCCCTCTGCCGCGCATCCGTTCGGCACCGACAGCTTCGGCCGCGACGTGCTCTCGATGATCATGGCCGGCGCGCAAAGCTCGCTGGCGGTGGCGCTGATCGCGGTCGCGGTCGGCGCGGGCATCGGCGTGCCGCTGGGCGCGCTCGCCGCCGCGCGCGGCGGGCTGCTCGATGATGTAGTGATGCGCGCCTGCGACCTCGCCTTCGCTTTTCCGGCGCTGCTGACGGCCGTGATGATCACCGCGCTCGCCGGCCCCGGCGCGGTCAACGCGATGCTCGCGATCGGCATCTTCAACATCCCCGTCTTCGCGCGCGTCACGCGCGGGTCCGCGCGCGGCATCCATGCGCGCGATTTCATCCTCGCCGCGCGCGTCGCCGGGCGGGGTGACGCGGCGATTTCGCTGATCCATGTGCTGCCCAACATCGCAGCGGTGCTGATGGTGCAGGCGACCATTCAGTTCGCGCTGGCCATCGTCGCCGATGCCGGCCTCTCATATGTTGGCCTCGGCACGCAGCCGCCGCAGCCAAGTTGGGGGCGGATGCTGAACGAGGCGCAGACCTTCATCTGGCGCGCGCCGCTGCTGGCGGTGTTTCCCGGCCTTGCCATCACGCTCGCCGTGCTCGGCCTCAATCTGCTCGGCGACGGGTTGCAGGACCTGCTCGACCCGCGGCTGCGGCGCGCGCGCTGATGCTGGACGTGGGCAGTCTCACGGTCGCGCTGCCGATGGGCGGCCGGCTGGTGCCGGTGCTCTCGGGCGTATCGCTGGCGCTGGCGCGCGGCGAGAGCGTCGGACTGGTCGGCGAGAGCGGCAGCGGCAAGTCGATGACGGCGCTTGCCATCATGGGCCTGCTGCCGCCGGGCGCGCGCGTCGCCGGCCGCATCATGTTCGACGGGGCCGACCTGCTGGCGGCGGACGAGGCGCAGATGTGCGCGTTGCGCGGCCGGCGCATTGCCATGGTATTCCAGGAGCCGATGACCGCGCTTAATCCGCTGCAGACCATCGGCGCGCAGGTCGCCGAGCCGCTGCGCGTGCATGAGCGGATGTCGCGCAGGTCGGCGGCGGCGCGGGCGGGCGAGTTGCTGGCGCGTGTCGGGCTGGCGCCACCTCGCGCCACGCCGGACCTCTATCCGCACCAGCTCTCCGGCGGCCAGCGGCAGCGCGTAGTGATCGCGATGGCGCTCGCCTGCGGCCCCGACCTGCTGATCGCCGATGAACCGACCACCGCGCTCGACGTCACGGTGCAGGCACAGGTGCTCGACCTGATCGCGGGGCTTGCCGCCGATTCCGGCATGGCGCTGCTGCTGATCACGCATGATCTCGGCGTGGTCAGCCAGACCGTGGACCGCATGCTGGTGATGTATGCCGGCCGGGTCGTGGAGCAGGGGCCGACCGCCGAGGTGTTCGCCCACATGGCGCACCCCTACACGCGCGCGCTGCTGGCCGCTTCGCCGAACGAGGCCGGCGGGCTGCCGGCGCCGATCTCCGGTCAGGTGCCGGACCCGGCGCACCGTCCGCTCGGCTGCGCCTTTGCGCCGCGCTGCGCGCGCGCCGAGAGGGACTGCACCCGGGCGCCGCCGTCCCTCGTCGGCGGCGGGGCGCACCGCGTCGCCTGCTTGCATCCGCATGTCGCGCCATGAGCGACCCGCCGCTGCTCGAGGTCGGCGGGCTGGTGCGCGAGTATGCGCTGCCGCGCCCGCACCCGTTCGCGGCGGCGCCGCGGTTGCGCGTGCTGCATGGCATCGACCTGAAGGTGGAGGCGGGCGAGGGGGTGGGCATCGTCGGCGAATCGGGCAGCGGCAAATCGACGCTCGCGCGCGCCGTGCTGGCGCTGGAGCCGCCGCAGGCAGGCAGCGTCAGGCTGCGCGGCATGGACCTGTTCGCGCTCTCCCGCCGGGAGCTGCGGGCGGCGCGGCGGCATGTGCAGGCGGTTTTCCAGGATCCCTACGGCTCGCTCGATCCGCGCCAGAGGGTCGGACGCATCGTCGCCGAGCCGATCGCCGCGCTGGAGCCGGGCACGGGCCGGGCCGAACGGCGCCGGCGCGTCGCCGACATGCTGCGTGACGTGGGGCTGCCGCAGGCCGAGGGGAAATACCCGCACGAATTCTCCGGCGGCCAGCGCCAGCGGATCGCGATCGCCCGCGCGCTGGTGACGCGGCCGGCGCTGGTGGTGGCCGATGAGCCGGTATCCGCCCTGGACGTATCGGTGCAGGCGCAGGTACTGACGCTGATGGCGGACCTGCAGGCACGGCTCGGGCTAGCTTGGCTCTTCATCAGCCATGACCTGGGCGTCGTGCGCAGCATCACCGCGCGCGTCGTGGTGCTGTATCGCGGCCGGGTGGTGGAGGAGGGGCCGACCAGGGCTGTCTTCGCCGCTCCTGCCCATCCCTATACGCGGGCCCTGGTCGCCGCCGTGCCGCGCGTCGGGCGCGTCCGCGCCCCCACCTCCCTGCCGGCCGAAGCGGCGCCGCCGGGCGCCGGCTGTCCCTATTCCGTCCGCTGCCCGCGCGCGGCGCCGCGCTGCCGTGCCGAGGCCCCGGTCCTGACGCGCGCGAACGGGCGGGGAGTGGCGTGCCATTTTCCGGGCTAATCGAAACAGTTGCAAGAACAGCCACAAAAGAAAGCCCCGCCGTTGCTTGCAACGGCGGGGCGAGTTGGCAATCGGTCAAAAAACGCAAACTCTCAGCAGCGAACCGCACCGCAGCGCCAGATCAGAAGGCACCAGATCTCGTTCCGCGTCCCTGTTGTGGACCTTGATTCGCCTCGGTGCAAGACACGCCACACCTTTGTCACCGGGCGTGACTGACGGTCACAGGTCGGTCACAGCCTGCATCGATTGGCCGGTCACAGCTTGGTCACAGCCGCACTCACGCCGTCCCACGCGCCGCCACAAGCTCGCGCACCCTGGCGGCTGCGGTTGGGCCCTTGAGTGCCTCACGCCACAGTGCCTCGGCGACGCGCTGATGGATCGTGACAGCCTCCTCGGCAGTGGTGATGGTGGCGACGCCGGCGGTGGTGAAGGGCGTGGCGTCCGGCCGGAACGGGCTGATCGCGACGCTCGCCCGCTCGCGCCCGCGTAGCAGGCGGAAGGACGCGCTCGGCTCATGACCGGCCAGGAGGCCGAATTGCAGGCCGATCGGCTCGCTCTCCATCACCTCGGCCAGCCGCGTCAGCTCGGTCGCCGCCGCCTGCCGGCACTGCCGCCGGGCCCGCTCGGAGACCGCGAGGCCCGATGCCACGCCCCCCTCCAGCAGCGCCGTCATGCGGCTCGCACTCAACAGGCAGATCACCGACGGGCGGCGCTGCTGAAAGCTGCGCTTGCGCGCGGCCTGCACGCCCAGCACCTGCTCGACCGCGGCCCGCCACTGCGCGCGCTCGGCCCCGGCCTGCTCGCTCGCCTCCGCCAGCGCGTCGGCATAGGCGGAATCGAAGGCGTCGCTGGTGGTCAGGTAGCAGAGCGCGCCGTCGAGCTGCAGCACCTGCTCGGAGGCTTCCTCCAACTGCCGCAACCGCTCAAAGAAGCCGATAGCGCGGCTGTAGTGCTCCACGCCCACGCCCAGCAGAGTGAGCGGCGAAATCTTCAGCAGTTCGGCCAGCCGCTTGACCGTGTCGAGCTTGATGACCTCGCCTTTTTCATAGCGATAGAGCGCCGCACGGGAGACGCCGAGACGGGCGGCGATTTCCTCCGCGCGCAGGCCCGACTCCAGGCGGAACGATCGTAACTGCTCGCCGATGTCGGAGAATCGCATCATGTCCGCCTCACGTCCTGAAGCGGATCGCCGCACGGGCGATGCCGTCCGGCAGATCGGCCCGCGCGTCTCACATTCGATCCGCGAGTCAGTTTATTGGCACGCAGGCGATTAATGCAACGTTGACAAAACGTCCATGATCCCCGGTCACTCTGCCATGCCGGCCATCCGCTCGATCGCGCGCACCAGCGCCGAATGGTCCTGATCCGCCCCGCCGAGGGCAGTCACGGTGGAGAACATCTGCTGCGCGATCGCCGTGTTTGGCAGCGCCATGCCCATCTCTCGCGCCGCCCCCAGCGCCAGCGACAGGTCCTTCTGGTGCAGCCGGATGCGGAAACCGGGGGCGAATTTGCGCTCGATCATGCGCTCGCCGTGCAACTCCAGGATGCGGGAGGAGGCGAAGCCGCCCATCAGCGCCTGGCGTACGCGGGCGGGGTCAGCGCCGGCCTTGCGCGCGAAGGTCAGCGCCTCGCCGACTGCCTGGATGGTCAGCGCCACGATGATCTGGTTTGCGACCTTGCAGGTCTGGCCGGCGCCGTTCTCCACGCCGACCAGCGTGATGTTCTTGCCCATCTTCTCGAACAGCGGTCGCGCCCGCTCGAACGCCGCCTCCGGCCCGCCGATCATGATGGTCAGGCTGGCCGCCTTGGCCCCGACCTCGCCGCCCGAAACCGGCGCATCCAGGTAGTCGCAGCCCTGCGCGTTGATGCGCGCGGCGAAGCCCTTGGTCGCGATGGGGCTGATCGAGGACATGTCGATCACCAGCTTGCCCGCGGTCAGCCCCTCGGCGACGCCGTGCGGGCCGAACAGCACGCGCTCGACATCCGGCGTGTCCGGCAGCATCAGGATGACGATTTCCGCCGCCTCCGCCACCGCTGCCGCGTCGCCGACGACGGTCGCGGCGGCCCGCAGTTCGTCGGTCAGGCTCTTGCGGTCGGGCACGATCAGGTCATGCCCGGCCGCCTTCAGATTGAGCGCCATCGGGCGGCCCATGATGCCCAGGCCGATGAATCCGATCTGCATGAGGGTTCCCTTTCCTTCAGACGCCGAAGGTCTTGCGCCAGCCCAGGCCGGCGACCGTTTCCCCGGCCGGGCGGTATTCGCAGCCGACCCAGCCGCCATAGCCGAGTGCGTCGATGCGGCCGAACAGCCAGGTCCAGCCGAGTTCGCCGGTGCCTGGCTCGTGGCGGCCCGGCACGTCGGCGATCTGGATATGGGCGACCAGCGGCATCAGCGCCTCCAGCCGCTTGCTCACGTCGCCCTGCGTGACCTGGCAATGGTAGATGTCGAACTGCAAGCCCAGCCGTTCCGCGCCGATCGCGGCGATCACGGCGGCACCCTGCTCGACGGTGTTGAGATGAAAACCGGGCATGTCGCGATGGTTGATCGGTTCGATCACCAGCCGCTTGCCGGCCGCCTGCGCCCGCTCGGCGGCCCAGGCGAGGTTGGCGGCATAGACCGCGGCGGCGGTGACGGGCGAAAGGCCGGCCGGCGGGATGCCGGCCATCACATGCACCAGCGGACAGTCGAGTGCCGCGGCGTAGTCAAGCGCGCGCGCGATGCCGTCGCGGAACTCGCGCTGCCGGCCGGGCAGCGAGGCGGTCCCGCGATCGCCCGCCGCCCAGTCGCCGGGCGGGCCGTTGAACAGCACCTGCTTCAGTCCGTTATCGTCGAGCCGGCGGCGGATTTCGGCGGCGGGATGCTCGTAGGGAAACAGATACTCGACGGCCGTAAAGCCGGCCCGCGCGGCGGCGGCGAATCGGTCGAGGAACGGCACCTCGTTGAACATCATCGACAGGTTCGCGGCGAAGCGCGGCATGGCGTGGACCCCCCTCTCGCGGTGCGGCGGCGGAGGCTAGCGGTGGCAGTGGCGGAAGGCCAGCCGCCGCCAAACCCGGATGGCCCGGCTCCGGCCCAGTCAAGGGCGCGCCCTTGAGGCCGCGCACGGCCGGGCGTAGTATCGCCCGATGCGGCGGTTCGCGCGTCTCATGGTCGCTTTGCTGTTCGGGGTGGCGATGCTGTCGGCGGGCGCGCACGGCATGCCGATGACGGTGGGCGACGCCGGGGCCGCGATGCACCAGGATTGCCGAGCCTGCCTGCCGGTGCCGTCTCCGGGCACGACATCCGGCGGCAAGACCCTGCCGTGCCCGACGTTGGCCTGTCCCGGGGCGGCGGCCATGCTGGTGACGCCGGTCTGGCTGCCCCTGCGCACTGTGCTGTGGACGGGCTTCGCCTCGGCGGCCGAGATCGAATGGGCAGCCGCGCCGCGCGCGCCGGACCCGTTCCCGCCCAGACCCATCGCACTCCTCTGAACCGCCGCGGCCGGGCCGCAGGCGGTTCCAATCCGCCATGCGCCCGAGCCTGCCTGCCGGGCTGACGGCCGGACCAGCGGCCTCCGAACGCGGAGCCGCCGGCGCCGGCTTCCGAGGACGATGCGAATGCCATCCACATCTGCTTCCGCCTTGCGTCGCCGCCAGCTTCTCCAGGCCGCCGCGGCCGGTGCTGCGATCGGGCTGATCGGACGCGCCCGGGCAGCTTCCGATGGGCCTGCGGTCGCCTTGCGGCCCGGCCCCACGCGCGTGCCCATGGTCGGCGACGACGCGCCGGACACCGCGGTCTGGGCGTATAACCGGACAATTCCCGGCCCGGTCCTGCGGCTGCGCCAGGGCATGCCGCTGCGCGCCGCCGTGACGAACGGCCTTGCCGAGAGCACCACGGTGCACTGGCACGGCATCCGTCTGCCCAACGCGATGGACGGGGTGCCCGGCCTCACCCAGCTGCCGATTCCGCCCGGCGGTCGCTTCGACTACGCCTTCACGCCGCCGGATGCCGGCACGTTCTGGTATCATTCGCACGACGACAGCCTTGTGCAGATGGGCCGCGGCCTGGCCGGGGCGCTGATCGTCGAGGAAGCCGATCCGCCGCAGGTCGATCGCGACCTGCTCTGGACGCTTCAGGACTGGCGGCTGGAAGCGGATGCGCAGCTCGCGCCCGGGTTTTTCAACCGCATGGAAATCGCGATGGACGGGCGGGTCGGCAACACGGTCACGATCAACGGCCGCCTGCCGGAGACGCTGCACGTCCGCGCCGGCGAACGCATCCGTCTGCGGCTGCTGAACGCGGCCATCGCCCGCATCATGGCGCTTCGGTTCGAGGGGCACCGACCGGTGATCGTGGCGCTGGACGGCCAGCCCTGCGCGCCGCACGAGCCGCCTGACGGCCGCATCCTGCTCGGTCCCGCGATGCGCGCCGACGTGATGCTGGACATGCAGGGTGAGCCGGGGCGGCGTTATCGGGTGGTGGACGATTTCTATGGCCGGCTGTCCTACACGCTGGTCCGCATCGCCTATGACCCAGCGCCGCCGCTGCGTGCGCATCCGCTGGATGCACTCCTGCGCCTGCCGGCCAACCCGCTTTCCCGCCCGGACCTCGCCTCCGCCGTCGTGCATGAGGTCCGCCTGCAGGGCGGGATGATGGGTGGCATGGGCGGCGGGGGCATGGGCGGCATGATGGGCATGGCCTCCGGTGCCGCCTGGGCAATCAACGGCATGTCGATGACGGGCGACGGCAGCGCGGGAATGCCGCCGCTGTTCCGCGTCGACCGCGGACGGAGCTGCATCCTCGATTTCCGCAACGAGACCGCGTGGTGGCACCCGATGCATCTGCACGGGCACAGTTTCTCCGTGCTCGATCGCGACGGTGCGGCGGTGCCGCATGACGAATGGGGCGATACTGTGCTGGTGCGCCCGCGCGAGCGGGTGCGGGTCGCCTTTGTCGCCGACAATCCCGGCGACTGGATGCTGCATTGTCATGTCATGGAGCATCAGGTCGGCGGGTTGATGACCACGATCCACGTAAGCTGAAAAGGAAACTCCGACGATGACACGCCGCAAGTTCGTGATGCTGACGACAATGGCCGTGCCGGCAGGCGGGCTCCTGACGCCGCGTCGGGGGCGCGCTGCCGAGCCGATCCCAGTTACACTGTACAAAAATCCTTCCTGCACCTGTTGCGAGGGATATGCACAGTACCTGGACCAGAACGGCTTCAAGGTCGATGTACGATCGACGAATGACCTCGCCGAGGTCAGTCGGAATGCCGGTATTCCGGAGGATCTCGAAGGCTGCCACACCAGCTTCATCGGCGGCTATGTCGTGGACGGTCACGTGCCGGTGGAGACGATCCGCAAGCTGTTCGACACGAAACCCGCGATCGTCGGCATCACGCTGCCGGGCATGCCGGCCGGCTCGCCTGGCATGTTCGGCGAGAAGACGGACAAGTTCACCATCTTTGCGATCAGCCGCGACGGCACGCCGCCGCGGGTGTTCGATGTCGTCTAGCGACTATGAGAGAGAAGAAATGACAATCCGCAAGTCACTGGCGCTCACCGCCCTCGCCGCCGCGCTTGGCGGCCTCATTGTGCCCGCACTGGCGCAGGACGCGGGCGGCATGGGGCGCTCGCCCGATCAGGGTATGGGCACCGGTCACGGGATGATGTCGGGGGGCATGATGGGAAGCGGCATGACGGGTGGCGGGATGATGTCCGGGGGCTGCGCCAGCATGATGCAGTCGATGAACGGCGGCGACGGAAGGCCAAACAGCCAGTGGCATCACCGCCCGCACAACGACGTGGCGCCCGACTGAACCACATGCAGACGATCCGCGCGGTTGCCGCCGCCTTGCCTCTGTTGCTTGCGCTGGCGCTGCCGGTCGGCCCGGCGCGCCCGGCGGCAAGCGACTGGGACGGCCATCCGCACGGCGCCGCCCGGCTGATTGCCGCGACGGAGGCGACGGGGACGGGGAGCCGCCTCGACGTCGGGCTGCAATTCCGTCTGTCGCCCGGCTGGCACACCTACTGGCGGACGCCGGGTGATGCCGGCATTCCGCCGACGATCGACTGGACCGGATCGCACAATCTGGCGCGCGCGGAGATCGCCTGGCCGGCTCCGCAGCGCCTGCCGCCGCTCGGTGGGCTGGAAACCGTCGGCTACGTGGACGGCGCGGTGCTGCCGGTCACCGTGACGCTCGCCCATCCCGGTTCCGCGCTGCATCTGCACGCCGAGGTGGACTACGCCTCCTGCAAGGAGGTGTGCATTCCCTATCACGCCAGCCTCGATCTGAGACTGCCGCCCGGCCTCGCGCAGCCGGGGCCGGAGGCACCGCTGATCGCGGCCGCGCGTGCCCGCGTGCCGGGCGACCTTGCTGCGGCGGGCCTGGCCCTGCGCAGCGTCGTCGTTGCGCCGGCACCGAATGGCGCGGTGCTGTCCGTGCGCCTGGCGAGCACAGGGGCGCCGCTGCGCTCGCCCGACCTGTTCGTGGAAGGCGCCTCCGATCCCTCCGCCGGCCGTCCCGAGAGCGCGCTGACGGAGGGAGGCCGGATGGCGACGCTGCGTGTCCCCATCCGCGGCGCGGCGGCGGCATCGCTCGCCGGGGCGCCGCTGCATCTGACCGTTGTCGATGGCGCGCGCGCGGCCGAAGCCGAGGCGGTTCCGGTCGCCGGCACGCTGCCGCCGTTGCCCGGCTGGATGGTGCGCGCCACCATGATCGGCATCGCCCTGCTCGGCGGACTGATCCTGAACCTGATGCCGTGCGTGCTGCCGGTGCTCTCGCTGAAGCTGCTGGCGCTCGCGCGCTACGGTGGCGCCGCGCGCCGCACGGCACGGTTCGGGCTGCTGGCGAGTGCAGCCGGCGTATTGGCGAGCTTCGCCGTGATCGCGCTGGCGCTGATCGCGCTCAAGGCAGCGGGGGCGTCGGTTGGCTGGGGCATTCAGTTCCAGCATCCCTGGTTCCTCGCCGCGATGGCGGTGGCGACGACGCTGTTTGCCGCGAACCTCTGGAACTGGCTGCCGCTCACGCTGCCGAGCGGGCTGGCCGGAACGCTTGGCGCAGTGCGCGGCGGCGGCTGGTTCGCCGAGGCGTTTCTGCTCGGCGGCTTCGCGACCGTGCTTGCGGCCTCCTGCTCGGCCCCGTTTGTCGGCACGGCACTCGGCTTCGCGCTGGCGCGCGGGCCAGGGGACATCGCGCTGATCTTTGCCGCCCTCGGTCTCGGCATGGCGGCGCCGTTCCTCGCGGTTGCAACGGCACCGGGGCTGGTCGCCTGGCTGCCGCGACCGGGACCGTGGATCGCGTCGCTGCGGCGCCTGCTTGGGGGCACGCTCCTGGCAACCGCCGGTTGGCTGCTGTTCGTGCTGGGGCGGGAGGCCGGGGCGGACATGGCCCTGCTGGCGGGCGCGGTGCTTGCCGTGTTGCTGGCGATGCTCGCCTGGCGCCACGTGCGCCCGGCGCGCAGAAGGGTCGCCACCCTGGCTGCCTTCGCGGCGGCTGTCATTGCGGTGCTGGTCCCATCCCTTCGCGGAGGCGCTGTGCCGATCAAGACACCGGCGGAGCAAAGCGCCATGTGGCAACTGTTCGACGAAGCCGCGCTGCCGCGGCTTGTCGCGCAGGGAAACATCGTGTTCGTGGACGTGACGGCTGCCTGGTGCCTGACCTGCAAGGTCAACGAACTGACGGTGCTGGACCGCGCGCCGGTCGTGGATCGGCTGCACGCACCCGGCACGGTACCGATGCGTGCCGACTGGACGCGGCCCGATCCTGTCATCGCCGGCTACCTGCAACGCTTCGGCCGCTATGGCGTGCCGCTCGACGTCGTCTATGGGCCGGATGCGCCCGACGGCATCGCACTGCCTGAACTGCTGACGCGGAACGCGGTGATGGACGCACTCCGCCGCGCCGGCCCGCCCCGGGCGCAGCAAGCCTCGCAGTGATCGCGATGCCCGCAGACCCTCACAATCACCGACCTGCTGCTGAAGGCCCGAACTCCATGGCTCGAACACTTCGCATCATCCGCTGGGCGTCGCTCGGCCTGATCGTGCTGCTGGGCCTCGCGATCGTGGTGCTGGCGCTGCGCCCGCAGGGGCAGCGAACCGCGAATGCGGCGGGAGAAGCGGTTGCGGTTGCGGGTGGCATTTCGCTCGGTGGCCCCTTCCGGTTGACCGACGACAAGGGGAGGGCGGTCACGGACGCGGACTATCGCGGGCGATGGATGCTGGTGTTCTTCGGCTACAGCAACTGTCCGGACGAATGCCCGCTGACCCTGCAGAAGATGGCGGGCGCGTTGAGCAAGCTGGGGCCGCTGGCCGGCAAAATCGCGCCGCTCTTCATCACCGTCGATCCCGCACGCGACACGCCGGGGCGGCTCGCGACCTATCTGGCGAACTTTGATCCGCGTATCACCGGGCTGACGGGGAGCGACGCCCAGATCGCCGCGGCGGCGAAGGCGTACCGCGTGTACTATGCGCCTGCGAAGCACGAAGAGTCGGGCGCCGATCTCGTCAGCCACTCGACGTTTCTCTACCTGATGGACCCGGCCGGAAAGTTCCGCGCGCTGCTGCCCTCGGATGCGGATGCCGGGAAGCTTGCCGCCGAACTGCGCGCGGCGCTGACCGCGAGACCATGAGCGACCGCGCGGCGGGGCCAGATGGTCCGCAAGTCCCTCTCCGCGGCCGGATCGGCCGTCGGCGCCGGTCACCTCCGGCAAACGCTGGTTTCGCGGGCGCGCTTGGTGTAGCAGGCGCGCACGAAGCCGCGAGGGAAGCCAGCCGGATGAGCGCCGTCACGCCGCTGCCCGCGCCCACTGCCCCGACCGTGCCGGTGCCGATCGCCGAGTTGCTGGCGGTCGTGCGCGAATATGTCGATGCCAGCCGTTACGACGCCGCCGAACGGCTGCTGGACCACGTACTCGCCGCCACGCCTCGGCACGGCGAATCGCTGCACCTGAAAGGCTACATCGCCTTCAAGCGCGAGCGCGGGGAGGAAGCGGCGGCGCTCATGGAGCAGGCGATGGCCGCCGGCGCCGCCGCGCCGCGCCAGCTTTGCAACCTTGCCGAGGTGTACCGGCTTCTTGGCCGGCTGGATGACGGGCTGAAGCTGATCCGCCGCGCGCAGGCGCTGGCGCCGACCGACGCGGTCGGTCATTTCAATGAGGCGATGCTCCGCTACGAGCGGCTGGAGACCGATCTGTGCGTGCGTGCCGCCCGCCGCGCCATCGCGCTCAAGCCCGATCTGCCGGAGGCGCACATGCGCCTGGGCCAGACCCTGCTGCTGGTCGGCGACCTCCAGGAAGGCTGGGAAGAGTACGAGTGGCGATACCAGATCTCGGGCGCCCAGCCGCTGATGCCCAAGACCGACCGGCCGCAATGGGATGGGCGCCGGCTCGGTCCCGGCGAGCGGCTGCTGCTGGTCGCCGATCAGGGCTTCGGCGATGTCATCATGTTCGCCCGCTTCCTGCCCTGGGCGATCGAGCGGGCGGCGGAAGTGACAGTCGCCACCAGCGGCGAGATGAAGCCGCTGCTGGAGCGGCATTTCCCCGGTCCCACCTATTTCTCTCGCTGGGACGAGGCGGGGGCCTTCGCCTGTTACTGCCCGTTCTCCGGTCTGCCGCGGCTGGCCGGCACGCGCGTCGGGTCGATCCCGGACACCACCCCGTATTTCCGCGCGCTGCCGGATCGCGTCGCGCACTGGAGCGCGCGGCTGGATGCGCTGGTGCCGGCGGGCAAGAAGCGGATTGCCATCGCCTGGGCCGGGCGGCCGACGCACAACAACGACCGCAACCGCTCGATCGCGCTCGACATGCTGGCCCCGTTCGGCGCCGTCCCCGACATCGCGCTGCTGGCGCTGCAGAAAGGCCCGGCGGTGGCGCAGGCGGCCGGCTGGAAGGGGCAGGCGCCGCTGATCGTGCTCGACCCGGAAATCAGGGATTTCGACGACACCGCCGCGATCCTGCAGCATGTCGATCTGCTGGTCTGCGTCGATACCTCGCTCGGCCACCTCGCCGGCGCGCTCGGGCGGCCGGCCTGGATCATGCTGCCGTACGCGCCGGATTGGCGCTGGCTGATGGCGCGCGGCGACAGCCCCTGGTATCCGAGCCTGCGGTTGTTCCGCCAGCCCGAGCCGCGCGCCTGGACCCCGCTGATCGCAGCCGTGGCCGGCGAGCTCGCTGCCTTCGCGGCTCAGGCGCCGAGCAGGAGCGGATAGGGTTCCGCCGTCAGCACGACGATGTGGCTCTCGACCGACTTGACGCCCGGCGTGCGGGTGGCGGCGAGTTCCAGGGCGCGCTTTTCTTCCTCGGTGCCTGCGAGGCCCCACAGATGCACCACGCCGCCATCGACCACGACGCTGTTCTCCGGCCGCCGGCTCCAGGCCTGGTGCGACAGTTCAGTGAGCAGCGCGTCGCGGATGGCGGTATCGTCGGCGCTGGCCGGCTTCGCCGCGCCCGACAGTGACGCCCAGGCGCGCAGCAGGTTGGCGCGGCTGACGATGCCGACCACCTTGCCGTCCTGCACCACCGGCACGCGGCGCACGCGGCGGCCTTCCATGACGTCGGCGATCTCATTAAGCGGGGTGTCGGGTGCGACCGCCACCGCGCCCTGCGTCATCACGTCGCTGACCGTCAGTCCGTGGCTGCGCACATACTCCCGCGCCAGCACTGCCGTGCCGGTAAAAAACGACGCCCAGGCGCCACGCTTGCGCTCGGTGCCGAGTTCGGCGCGGCGCACCAGGTCACCTTCGGTGACCATGCCGACCAGCACGCCGTCCTTGTCCACCACCGGGGCGCCGCTGATGCCGCGTGCGAGCAACATGCGCACGAGATCGGGCACCGGGGTCTCGGGGGTCACCGTGACGGTGTCACGGGTCATGATGTCGGCGGCGTTCATGGTCTGGTCCTCCAGCTTCTCTCGTGACAGCCACAACAGCAGCCGTGCGCGGGTCGCGCATTGATCCAGGTCAGCCCAATCGCAGGTGCAGCGCGGCCAGCAGCGCCTCCCGCTGCGGCGGCGGAAGGGTTCCAGCCGCCGCCAGCATCGCGTCCAGCGCGGAGCGCAGGTCATAGAGCCGGTCGAGCAGGGCGAGCACCAGCGGCAGCGTCTCCGCCTCCACGCCCAGCTCGTGGCGCAGCTCGCTGAGCAGGCGGACGCGCGCCACATCGATCTCGGCGAACACCCAGTCGGGCGAATCGCCGGCCGGCAGCACCCAGCCGCGGCCTATCCAGTCCTCAAGCTCCGGGGCCGTCACCTGCGGCACCAACGCGATGACGCCGGCCAGCCGCATCATACCTCCTCCAGCCCGGCGCGCGGGTTGAACGGATGGGCCGGCTGCCACTCACGCAGGAAGGCGGCGAGCGCCGGCTCCTCGCCCGGTGGCAGTACGGGGTGCAGCACCACGTATTGATGCCCGCCAGCGATGCCGCGCCCCTTCAGCCGCAGCCGCGTGCCATCGCCCGAGCCGGCCGGGACGGTCAGGCGCACGCGACCCTTGATTGTCGGAACCTCGATCGTGCCGCCCAGCACCGCCTCCTGCAACGTGATCGGCAGGTCGATCACGATATCGTCGCCCTCCCGGCGGAACAGCCGGTGCGGGGCGACGCTGATCTCCACCAGCGCATCGCCGGCCGGGCCGCGGACGCCGTGCCGCCCCTGGCCGCGCAGCCGCAGCACATGACCGTCATGCACGCCGGGCGGAATGGTCACGTCCAGCGTGCGCCCATCGGGCAGCGTCACGCGCCGCACCGCGCCGGTCGCTGCCTCCAGGAAGCTGACGGTCAGCGAATAGTGCATGTCCCGCCCACGCCCGCCGCCCAGGCCCTCGCCGAAGGCATGGCCGAACAGGGTTTCCAGATCCTCGGCCGAGAAGCCGTGGCCGGCCCCGCCGCCATAGGGCTCGGCCCCGGCATACTGCCGCCACGCGCCGGCATGGGCGGCGGCGGTCTCGTGCCCCTCGGCGTCGATCTCGCCACGATCGTAGCGGGCGCGCTTTTCCTTGTCGGAGAGGATGTCATTGGCCGCGTTGATGGCCTTGAACCGCTCGGCCGCTTGCTTGTCGCCGGGATTGAGGTCGGGGTGGTAGCGTTTCGCGAGCTTGCGATACGCCTTGCGGATCGTTTCCTCGGAATCGTCGCGCCGGACGCCGAGGGTTTCATACGGGTCTGCCATGTGAGAAACATAGACGAGGGCGTTTGACCGTGGGAGGGGTGGCGGAACCCGCGGCGACCCTGGAGCGTCAGCACGGCCATGCGCGTCCATCACCTCAACTGCGGCTCGTTCCGCCCGATCGGCGGGCCGGCGTTGGGCTGCCACTGTCTGCTGATCGAGACCGACCAGGGGCTGGTGCTGGTCGACAGCGGCTTCGGCAGCCAGGACATGGCCCGCCCCCGCCCGCGGCTCTCCCGCCTGGCTCTCCGGTTCGGCCGCATTCGCTTCGAGCCACTGGACACGGCGCTGGAGCAGGTGCGCGAGCTCGGCTTCAAGCCGGCCGAGGTGCGCCACATCGTGCTGACGCATCTCGACTTCGATCACGCGGGCGGCGTCAGCGACTTCCCCGCCGCCACGGTGCACGTGCTGGCCGAGGAGGCTGCGGCGGCGCGGCATCGCCGCGGCTTCGTGGCTCGCCGCCGCTATCGCCCGGTGCAATGGCGCGCAGTGGCGAAGTGGCAGGAATATCGGCCCGAGGGCGAGGACTGGTTCGGCTTCCCGGCGGTGCGGGCGCTGAAGGGCCTGCCGGCGGACATCCAGATGGTGAAGCTGCCGGGTCATTCGGCGGGGCATTGCGGTGTCGCCGTGCGTGACGGCGGGCGTTGGCTGCTGCATGCCGGCGATGCCTATTTCGACCGCGCTGAGATGCACCCGCAGCATCCGCGCTGCCCGGCGGCCCTCGGCGCCCTGCAATGGCTGGTGCAAACCGACGGCGCGGCGCGGCGACTGACGCAGCAGCGGCTGCGTGATCTCGCGGCGCGCGAGCGTGACGCGGTGACGATCTTCTGCTCGCACGATGTCGGCGAACTGGAAACCTGCCAGCGCCTCGCCGAGCAGGTGCAGCGCGCCGCCGCCCGCCCGGCCGCCGCCCCGGCGGAGGGGACGCGCGGCGGGGCGGCTTGACGCCGGGCGCTTCCCGCTCGCTTAGTTGCGGCCGGGCAGGAGCGTCCTGATGGAATTTGGGTTGAATGAGGACCAGGCGGCGTTCGTGGCGACCGCGCGCGCCTTTGCCCGCGACCGCCTCGCCCCGCACGCCGCCGCCTGGGACGAGCAGCGGCATTTTCCTGCCGAGGCGCTGCGAGAGGCCGCCGCCCTCGGCTTTGCCGCGATCTATGTGCCGGAGGCGCTGGGTGGCGCGGGGCTGACGCGCCTGGACGCGGCGCTGATCTTCGAGGAATTGGCGACGGCGGACCCGTCCACGGCGGCGTTCCTGACCATCCACAACATGGTCGCCTGGATGGTCGCGCGCTTCGGCAATGCCGAGCAGCAGGCGCGCTTCCTGCCGCGCCTTCTCACCTGCGAGCATTTCGCCAGCTACTGCCTGACCGAACCGGGCAGCGGCAGCGACGCCGCGGCGCTGGTGACGCGCGCGACGGCGGAGGGCAACGCGCAGTACCGGCTCAACGGCAGCAAGGCGTTCATCTCCGGCGGCGGCCGTTCCGACCTCTACGTGACGATGGTGCGTACCGGCGGCGAGGGGCCGCGCGGGATATCCTGCGTGATCGTCGATAAGCACACGCCTGGACTGAGCTTCGGCGCGCCAGAAAAGAAACTCGGATGGAACAGCCAGCCGACCGCGCTGGTCAACTTCGCCGATTGCCGCGTGCCGGTCGCCAACCGGCTCGGCGCGGAGGATGAGGGCTTCCGCATTGCGATGATGGGGCTGGACGGCGGGCGCATCAACATCGCCGCCTGCTCGCTGGGCGGGGCGCGCGCCTGCCTCGATCTCGCGCTCGCCTATGTGCAGCAGCGCCGCGCATTCGGCCGCACGCTGTCGGAGTTTCAGGCGCTCCAGTTCAAGATCGCCGACATGGCGACCGACCTGGAGGCGGCGCGGCTGATGGTGCATCGTGCCGCCGTGGCGCTGGATGCCGGCGATGCCGACGCCACGATGCGCTGCGCGATGGCGAAGCGGTATGCGACCGATGTATGCTTCCGCATCTGCGATGAAGCGCTGCAACTGCATGGCGGCTACGGCTACATCCGTGACTATCAGGTCGAACGCTATCTGCGTGACCTGCGCGTGCATCGCATCCTGGAGGGAACCAACGAGATCATGCGCGTCATCATCGCTCGCAAATTGCTGGAGGCCGCGTGATGCGCGTGGCCTTCCTCGGCCTTGGGAACATGGGAAGGCCGATGGCGCTGAATCTCGCGCGCGCCGGGCATGACGTGCGCGGCTGGGACATCTCCGCGCAGGCGATGCAGGAATTCGGTGGCGCGACGGCCGCGACCCGTGACGACGCGCTCGCCGGCGCCGAAGCAGTCATCAGCATGCTGCCGGCCGGCGAGCACGTACGCGCGGCCTATCTCGGCGCTGGCGGCATCATCGCGCGTGTGGCGTCGGCGCGGCCGTTGCTGATCGACTGCTCGACCATCGACGTGGAGAGCGCCCGCGCGGTGGGGGCGGCGGCGGCGGCGGCGGGGCTGGACATGCTGGATGCGCCGGTCTCCGGCGGCGTCGGCGGGGCGACAGCCGGCACGCTGACCTTCATGGTCGGCGGCCCGGACAGCGCTTTTGCGCGTGCCGAGGCGCTGCTGCGCACGATGGGGCGCAACGTCGTCCATGCCGGCGGCGCGGGTGCGGGGCAGGCGGCGAAGATCTGCAACAACATGATGCTCGGCGTCGAGATGATCGTCACTGCGGAAGCTTTTGTTCTCGCCGACAAGCTCGGCCTGGACCGGCAGAAGCTGTTCGACATCGCCAGCGTCTCCTCGGGACAGTGCTGGTCACTCACGTCCTACTGTCCGGTGCCCGGCCCGGTGCCGGCCTCGCCGGCCAATCGCGACTATGCTGCCGGATTTGCCGCCGCGCTGATGCTCAAGGATCTCGGCCTGTCTCAGCAGGCAGCGGCGTCGGCGGGTGCCGCGACGCCGCTCGGCGCGCACGCGGCGCGGCTGTATCAGGCGCTCGTCGAGGCAGGCGAGGGCGGGCGCGATTTCTCGGCCGTCTTTCCCTGGCTCGCACGCATGGCGCGATCGGAGGCGACATGACGGGAACCGCGACGTTCAAGGCGGCGCGCGACCTGCTGCTGGCGCACCGCAGCGATTATGCGACCGCCTATGCGCGATTCCGCTGGCCGGAGCTGCCGGAATTCAATTGGGCGCTGGACTGGTTCGACGCTGAACTGGCGGGCGGCGACAGCGCCGGCAGCCCAGCGCTGCGCATCACAGGGCCGGGTGCCGCGGAACTGACCTTCGCCGAACTCGCCGAGCATTCAAGCCGCGTCGCCAACGGGCTGCGCGCGCTGGGTGTCGCGCGCGGCGATCGGATCATGCTGATGCTCGGGAATGTCGCGCCACTGTGGGAGGTGATGCTGGCGGCGATGAAGCTGGGTGCGGTCGTGGTGCCGGCGACCACGCTGCTGCCGCCTGCGGATATCGCCGAGCGCGTGGCGCGGGCCAGGGTGCGCGCGATCGTCGCCGGCGCGGACGACGCCGGCAAGCTCGCCGGCCTGACCATCCCGCGCGTAATTGTGGGCGGCGCGCCCGGCTGCACCGACTACGCCGAACTGCTACACGCCGATGCGCGCTTCGTGCCGGAGGGCGTGACGCGTGGCGATGACCCGCTGCTTCTGTACTTCACCTCCGGCACCACGGCGAAGCCGAAGCTGGTGTTGCACTCGCATGTCTCGTATCCGGTGGGCGCTCTGTCCACGATGTATTGGTTGGGGCTGCAACCCGGCGACCTGCATCTCAATGTCTCCTCGCCCGGCTGGGCGAAACATGCGTGGAGCTGCTTCTTCGCACCCTGGAATGCCGGCGCGACTGTGTTCATCCACAATCAGCCGCGCTTTTCCGCACCCGGATTGCTGGAGGCGATCGCCGCGCATCGCGTGACGACGCTGTGCGCGCCACCGACCGTGTGGCGGATGCTGATCCAGCAGGATCTCGCCGCGATGCGCGTCAGCCTGCGCGAAGTCACCGGCGCCGGCGAGCCGCTCAATCCCGAAGTGATCGAGCGCGTGCGCGCCGCCTGGGGCCTGACCATCCGCGACGGCTACGGACAGACTGAAACCACGGCGCAGATCGGCAACCCGCCCGGGGCGCCGCTCAAGCCCGGCTCGATGGGTCGGCCGCTGCCCGGCTATCGCATCCGGCTGCTGGATGCCGAGGACCGCGACGCCGATGAAGGCGAGGTGTGCATCGCGCTGGAGCCACGTCCGGCCGGCGTGATGCGCGGCTATCTGGACGAAGCGGGCGGCATCGTGCCGGTCACCGGCGACGTGTACCGCACCGGCGACGTGGCCGCGCGCGATGCCGACGGCTACCTGACCTATGTCGGCCGCTCCGACGACGTGTTCAAAGCCTCCGACTACCGGATCTCGCCCTTCGAGCTGGAAAGCGTGCTGATCGAGCATCCTGCGGTTGCCGAAGCGGCGGTGGTGCCGGCTCCAGACCCGCTGCGGCTCGCAGTGCCCAAGGCGTTCGTCGCGCTGGTCGCCACCGCCGAGCCGTCGCGGGAGACCGCCGCCGACATCTTCCGTCACCTGCGCGCCCGCCTCGCTCCCTACAAGCGCGTCCGCCGCATCGAGTTTTCCGACCTGCCCAAGACCATCTCCGGCAAGATCCGCCGCGTGGAGCTGCGCCGGCTGGAGGCCGGGCGCAGCGAGCGTCCGCCCGGCGAGTTCCGGGAGGAGGATTTCGCGGAGGCGAGCGGCGGATGATCCCGAATGCCGACTACGCACTCGACCTCGATCTCGGCGAGGAGATCGTCCCGTTGCGCGAGACCGTGCGCCGCTTCGCCGGTAACGAGATCGCGCCGCGCGCCGCCGCCATCGACCGCGACAACGACTTTCCCGCCGATCTGTGGCGCAAGTTTGGCGACCTCGGTGTGCTTGGGCTGACCGTCGCCGAGGAGTACGGCGGCGCCAACATGGGGTATCTGGCGCATTGCGTGGCGATGGAGGAAATCAGCCGTGCCTCCGCGTCGGTCGGACTGTCCTATGGCGCGCACTCCAATCTCTGCGTCAACCAGATCTTCCGCAACGGCACGCCTGAGCAGCGCCGCCGCTTCCTGCCGGATCTGATCTCCGGCGCGCATGTCGGCGCGCTGGCAATGAGCGAGCCGGGGGCGGGATCCGACGTCGTGTCGATGAAGCTGCGCGCGGAACGGCGCGGCGACCGCTACGTCCTCAACGGGACGAAGTTCTGGATCACCAACGGGCCGGATGCCGATATTGTCGTGGTCTATGGCAAGACCACGCCGGATGCCGGGTCGCGCGGCATCACCGCCTTCATCGTCGAAACCTCCACCAAGGGCTTCGCCTGCGCACAGAAGCTCGACAAGCTCGGTATGCGCGGCTCCAACACCGGGGAACTCGTATTCACCGATTGCGAGGTGCCGGCGGCGAACGTGCTCGGTGCGGTCGATGGCGGCGTCGCGGTGCTGATGAGCGGGCTGGACTATGAGCGAGCGGTGCTTGCCGCCGGACCGCTAGGCATCATGCAAGCGTGCCTGGACACCGTGTTGCCCTATGTTCACGAACGCCGCCAGTTCGGCCAGCCGATCGGGGAATTCCAGCTTATCCAGGGCAAGATCGCCGACATGTACACGACGCTGAGCGCGGCGCGCGCCTACGTGTACGCCGTCGCGCGCGCCTGCGACCGCGGCCACACCACGCGCAAGGATTCCGCCGGCGCGATCCTGTACGCCGCCGAGCGCGCCACCTGGATGGCGCTGGAGGCGATCCAGTGCCTGGGCGGCAACGGCTACGTCAACGACACGCCGACCGGGCGACTGCTGCGCGACGCAAAGCTGTATGAGATCGGCGCCGGCACCAGCGAGATTCGCCGCATGCTCATCGGCCGCGAGTTGTTCCGCGAGACCGCCTGAATTTTGCTGCACCGCAGCGTGACGCAAGAAAATTGCGCGGCATTGCGGGTAGCGCCGAAGCCATGAGGCCGCGAACGTGCGCGCACGACGCGAAACTGCGATTTTCCGCAGGCCCTTGGACGGTTAGCGCACCGACCCTATTGTCGGATGGCGGCGCCGCGTGCCCGCCGCGCGTGAGGATGCGCCCATGAAGCACACGTCCGTGACGCTCGACGACAAATACCGTGCCGAGGTGGAGCGTGTCTTTCTGACCGGCACGCAGGCGCTGGTGCGCCTGCCGCTGCTGCAACGCGCACTCGATCAGCGCGCAGGGCGCAACACCGCCGGCTTCATCTCCGGCTATCGCGGCTCGCCGCTCGGCGGGCTGGACATCCAGCTTTGGCACGCGCGCGAGCATCTCGACGCCAGCCATGTCCGGTTCGTCCCTGGCGTCAACGAGGATCTCGCTGCGACCGCCGTCTGGGGCACGCAGCAGGCCGCGCTGCTGGAACGCGCGACCTATGACGGCGTGTTCGCCATGTGGTACGCGAAAGGGCCGGGCGTGGATCGCAGCGTCGATGTGCTGCGCCACGCCAACCTCTCTGGCACCTCGCCCAGCGGCGGCGTGCTGCTGGTGGCCGGCGACGACCATGCGTGCAAATCCTCCACCGTGCCGCACCAAAGCGAACCGACCTTCGCCGGGGCGAACATTCCGGTTCTCGTGCCCGCGGATTTGCGCGACATCCTGGAACTGGGTCTGCACGGCTGGGCGATGTCACGCTGGTCGGGGCGCTATATTGGCTTCAAGACCGTGGGCGATGTGGTCGAGTCCTCTGCGTCCGTCGCCTTCGCGCTGGACGCGCTCGATCTGCGTCTGCCGGACGGCCCGCCGCCGCCGGTGCATATCCGGGTGGCCGAACAGCCGCTGGAGATGGAGGCACGCATCCAGGCGCTCGGCCTGCCGGCGGCGCAGGCGTATGCGCGCGTCAACGGGCTCGATCGCATCGTGCTCGATCCGCCCGATCCCGCGCTCGGCGTCATCACCTTTGGTCGGTGCTACCACGACACCATGCAGGCGCTGGCCGATCTCGGCGGTGCGTCGGTGCGGCTGCTCAAACTGGCGCTGGTCTGGCCGCTCGACCCGGTAACGCTGCGGCGCTTCGCGGCGGGCCTGCGCGAGATCATCGTGATCGAGGACAAGTCGCCGTTCGTCGAGCAGCAGGTGCGCGACATCCTCTATGACCTGCCCGACCGTCCGCGCGTGCTCGGCCGCCGGGACGAGAGCGGGGCGCCGCTGCTGCACGCCGGCGCGGAGCTTTCGGCCGACCAGATCGCGCGTGCGCTTGCCCGCCGCCTGCCGCAGACCGAAGCGCTGCGCGCGCGCCGCGACTTTCTTGACGCGCGCGCGGGCGAACTGGAACGCACCGACGTGGCGGCGGTGCGCAAGCCGTATTTCTGCTCCGGCTGCCCGCACAACACATCGACCAAAGTGATTGACGGCAGCCGCGCGATGGCCGGCATCGGCTGTCACTTCATGGCGCGCTGGATGGACCGCTCGACCGAGTTCTACAGCCACATGGGCGGCGAAGGCGCGGCCTGGATCGGTCAGGCGCCCTTTACCGAGGAGAAGCATGTCTTCGCCAATATCGGCGACGGAACCTACTACCATTCGGGCATCATGGCGATCCGCGCCGCCGTCGCGGCTGGCGTGAACATCACCTACAAGCTGCTCTACAACGACGCGGTGGCGATGACCGGCGGGCAGCCGGTGGATGGGCCGGCGACGGTGCCGCAGATCACGCGCCAGCTTGCCGCCGAAGGTGTGGCGCGCATCGCCGTCGTTACCGACGAGCCCGAGAAGCACGCCGACGTCACCGACTTCGCGCCCGGCGTCACCGTGCATCACCGCCGCGAGTTGCAGGAGGTGGAGCGCGCGTTCCGCGACACACCAGGCTGCACCACGATCATCTATGACCAGACCTGTGCTACGGAGAAGCGCCGGCGGCGCAAGCGCGGCACCTATCCAGACCCGGCGAAGCGGGCCTTCATCAATGCGGAGGTCTGTGAGGGCTGTGGGGATTGCTCGCACGCCTCCAACTGCCTCTCGGTGGTGCCGCTGGCGACACCGCTCGGCGTCAAGCGGCAGATCGAGCAGTCAAGCTGCAACAAGGACTTTTCCTGCGTCGAGGGCTTCTGTCCGAGTTTCGTCACCGTCCACGGCGGCAGTCTGCGCCGCCGCGCCCGCGTCACCCCCGACGATGCCTCACTGCCCGAGCCGAAGGTGCCGGACCTCGATGCGCCGTGGAGCATGCTCGTCACCGGCGTCGGCGGCACGGGGGTCGTCACGATCGGCGCGCTGCTCGGTATGGCCGCGCATACAGAGGGGCGGTGCGTGAGCGTGCTCGACATCACCGGGCTGGCGCAGAAGGGTGGAAGCGTGTGGAGCAACATCCGCATCGGTTCGGAGCGCGACGCATTGCACGGGCTGCATGTCGGGATGGGACAGGCCGATGTGGTGCTGGGTGCCGATCTCGTCGTCACTGCCGGCCGGGACGTGCTCGGCACATTGCGGCGCGGCCGGACGCGCGTGGTACTGAACACGCACGAATCCGCGACCGCCGATTTTGTTCTCGACGGCAGCTTCCGCCTGCCGTCCGCGCGGTTGCGGCGCAGCATCTCAGAGGCGGCAGGCGGCGCCAATGTCGATCTGCTCGACGCGACCGCGATCGCCACGGCACTGCTCGGCGATGCGATGGGCACCAATGTTTTCCTGCTCGGATATGCCTGGCAGAAGGGACTGGTGCCGCTGCGCCGTGAGAGCCTGCTCGATGCGATTGAACTGAACGGCACTGCGATCGAGGCGAACAAGACGGCATTCGCCTGGGGGCGTCTCGCCGCCGCGGACCTGCCGCGCGTCCTGGCGGCCGCCGGGTTGGCCGAGGGTCCGGCGCCGCTGCCGCAGACACTTGAGGAGATCGTGGAGCACCGCAGCAATCTGCTCACGGCCTACCAGAGCCGCCGCTACGCCCGACGCTATCGCGCGCTGGTCACGCACGTGCAGGAGACGGAGGGCCGCATGTTCTCCGGCTCGACCGCGCTTGCCGAAGCGGTGGCGCGCAACTACGCGAAGCTTCTTGCATACAAGGACGAGTACGAGGTGGCGCGTCTATATCGCAGTGCGGCATTCCGCGCCGCGTTGGACACGCAGTTCGAAGGCGCGCGGCGGATTGAAGTGCATCTGGCTCCACCGCTGCTCGCGCGGCGCGACAGGCGCACCGGACATTTGCAGAAACGTGCGTATGGGCAATGGGTGCTGACTGCGTTCCGCTTTCTGGCGCCGCTGAAGTTCCTGCGTGGCACTGCGCTCGATCCATTCGGTCGCACCGAGGAGCGAAGGGCCGAACGCGCACTGATTGCGGAATATGAGACCACCGTTGCAGAAATGTTGGCTGGGCTGTCGCCGACGACTCTGGCGACCGCGGTGGCGCTCGCGTCGTTGCCCGAGCGTATCCGAGGCTATGGCCACATCAAGGAAAAATCGATGCGCGAAGCTGCGGCGGAACGTGCGCGGCTGCTGCAGCGGCTACGGGGGTCGGCAGCATTGCCAGTGGCACTGGCGGCGGAGTAGCTTTCGGGCGCTGGACTCCTGTCAAATGGCATTGTATTGGCTGCCGCAGTTGGTTATCATCAAATATTGGCGACTCGGTGGTGTGAATGTCGGCTGGCGAAAACCTGATCCCGGCGAAGCGATGCGGCGGCTTGACGCGCACGGTGACGTGCGTCGTGAGAGCTGATCGCGCGCTTGGGTCAGCGTCGGTCGGGGAGCCACTGGCGCCGGTCGGCGGGTGCTGGAAACACGGGGCTGTGTACTATCGGAAACCCTTGAGCGTCGCTTCTTGCGGTCGCCTCTCCCGATAGGATAGAACACAAAAATAGTATGTCCCTTGTTCATATCCGCTTGGGAGTTATCTGCGAAGAGGCCCTCGAATTGCAGACGGATACAGTGACATGACGCACAAAACGGATCTCGGCGCGCATCCCTTCGGGGAGTGGCCCCTTTCGGTCGCGGCGGACGAGGCGCGGCTGGAGGATGCGGCGGCGGGGGGCATCGACAGTCCCCGGGCGCTGCGCGCTCTGGCCGCCGATCCGCGCATGATCGTGCTTCGCGGCACGCTGTTGGCGCTGGTGCGTCGCGACGGCCGCGACCTCACGGCCCGGCAGCTTACGGCTTTCCTGACCGTCTATATGGACGATCAGACCCATACCGTGAGCAGTCTTGCCGAATTGCTGCACATCTCGCGGCCGGGCGTCACGCGCATCATGGACCGCCTGGTGCAGTTCGACCTGGTGGCGCGGGAGGAAGATCGCGACGATCGCCGCCGCGTGCTGGTGCGCCGCACCACGCGCGGGGCCGCTTTCTTCCGCGAACTGGTGAATATCAGCCGCAGCGTCGGGCTGGAGGTGCCGGAGGCCGCGGTCGCCTGACTGCGCCGGCAGCCCGCCGTAGCACGTCACTGCGGCGGGCCGTGGCCCGATAGCACTTGCTCGGCGCCGCGCACGCCGTCGCGGAAGGCCGCATCGAAATTGACGCCGCTGACGCCCCAAACGTAGTTCGCTCCCTGCCATTTCAGGTGCCACGAGGCCACCCAGCCCAGCGCAGCCTCGCTCAGCACCAGCGTGCCCGGCAGCGCCACTCCGTTGGCCGGCGCGGTGAGGCTGTCAGGCACGATCACGCGGATGCCGTATTTCTCTCCGCTCTCGACGAGTGCGGCTCGCATCTCCGCCGCGCGCTTTTCCCCGGCCGTTAGATCAAAGGCGTCGTGCAGGTCCTGTACCTTCACCTGCACCACGAGCGCTGGGCGCGGGTCGGGCCAGGGGGCGCGTCCGAGTATGCGCAGTGCCGCCGCGACTCGCACAGGGTCGAAGCGGACCGTGAGGTCATACGGCCGGTCGGAACTGCCCTGCTCGTCGTGATGGGCGATGCCGCTCATGCGGTCCCAATAATCGAATCCGGTTGCATAATTGCCTGCCCGCGCCTGAAGCGCCGGCAGGCGTGGGTCGTCAAGGATGGTCGGGTCGCCCGACACCTTGACCAGCACATCGGCGAGGCACGCCGCCATACCAGCGGGACGGCTGCGCAGGTCAGTGCCGGTGACGATGGTGCGCGCCTCGTAGCGGTCCAGATGCGGGTCATGCCGGGCCGCGAGCGAGGGGGGCGCGACGGCCGCGATGATCGCCACCACGGGCAAGGCTGACCGCCGCATCGCGAGTTGCCCCCGTTTCTCGTCGTGCGACCTACTCGGCCGCCAACTGCTCCGTTTCGACCACCTGCCCGGCCTCGTCCGGCGCTCGCCGGAGTACCAGATGCCGGGTCGGCCGGTTCATGCGCGGCGGGCGGTGCTCGATCGCCACAACCGTGGTGCCGGGCAGGCGGCGGTGGATCATCTCATAAAGCTCCGCTTCCGCCTCCGGATCCAGGCTGGCCATCGCCTCGTCGAGGAACAGCCAGTCGGGTTTCGCGAGCAGCGCGCGCGCCAGCGCCAGCCGCTGCTGTTCGCCGCCGGAGAGGGTCAACGCCCAGTTGGCCTCCGCGTCCAGTTGCTCGCCCAGATGACCCAGCCCGGCATCGGTCAGCGCTTCGCGGATGGCTGCATCGGAGTAACTGTCGGCGGGGGCCGGGTAGGCGATTGCGTGGCGCAGCGTACCAAGCGGGATGTAGGGGCGCTGTGGCAGGAACAGTGTGCTGCCCGACGGCCGCTGCACCCCGCCGCCGCCGAACGGCCAGATGCCGGCGAAGGCGCGGAACAGCGTTGATTTCCCCGCCCCCGAGCGGCCGGTGATGAGAATCGGCGTGCCGGGCTTCAGCGCCACGGTGACATGGTCGAGCAGCTTCTGCCCGTCCGGCAGCGCGATCGTCGCGTCGTGCAGCGCGAATGCTTCGCCCTCCTTCGCCTCGGTGTGCACCCCCTCGAACGCCTGCGCGCGCGCCGCCTCGATCGCGCGCCAGAACGTCGCGAGACGCTCGGTGGTGGCACGCCAGTAGGCGATGGTGCTGTACTGATCGACGAACCACGACATGGCCCCCTGCACCTCGCCGAATGCATTGGCCGTCTGCGTCAGCGCACCGAGCTGCACCAAGCCCGCGAAATACGGCGGGGCGGCGATGACGAAGGGGAACACGCCGGCGACCTGGCCATAGGTGCTGGTCAGCCCGATCAGATATTTGTAGCGCGTCATCAACTTGCGCCAGTTCTGAATCAGCGCGGTGAAGCGCGCGAGCAGCGTCGCCTGCTCGTCAGCTTCGCCGCCATACAGCGCGATGCCCTCGGTGTTCTCCCGCACGCGCACCAGCGCGAAGCGGAAATCCGCTTCCACCTGCTGCTTGCGATAGTTCAGCGGCACCAGTTGCCGTCCGACCAGATGCGTCAGCCACGTGCCGAGGACCGCGTAGAACAGCGCGATCCAGACCATGTAGCCCGGCACCGCCCAGCCGAACACCGTGAAATGTCCCGACAGGCCCCAGAGGATGGTGATGAAGGAGGCGAGCGAGACGATGTTGGAGAGCAGATCCACGCCCAGATACAGGATACCCTGCGAGCCGCCGATCGAATCACCGATGAAGTCGCGCAAATCCTCGGCGATGCGCTGGTCGGGGTTGTCGGTGTAGGTGGCGACGTTCTCGCTCTTCGGTTTGAGGCTGATGCGATAGTAGGCGCGATCGGACAGCCAGCGGCCGATGAACTGGTGCGTCATCCAGCGTCGCCAGCGGATCTGCAGAAGCTGCGACAGATAGACGCGTGTCACCGCGACCACGATGAAAATAGCGGCGAACAGGCAGAACCCAGGCATGATCATGCCCGACGGAAGCCGCTTGCCGATCAGCAGCAGGTGGATGAACGTGTTCCAGTCCCGCTCCTGCAGCGAAGTGAACCAGGCGTTGTTCCAGAAACTGTAGATGACGTTGATGCCGACCATCATCAGCCGCAGAGCGACGATCGCGAACAGCAGCGCGCGTGCCGACCAGCGTTCCTCGGAGTCGGACGAGAAATACGGCCGCGCCAGATGCCACGCGTCGCGAAGGAACGGGAGGACGCCGTCGATCAGCCAGGATCTGCGGGAAATTGTCACGACAGCGCCTCATCCGTTGTCTTGAGCCATCGCGTCGGCCGTGGGCCGCACGTTCATCCGTCCGTGCCAAGTCGTCGCAACACGGCGTCCACCGTCGCCTCGAACATCTCGGCGGTCAGACGGCCGGTCTGCGTGTTGTAGCGCGAGACGTGATAGCTGTCCGCCAGCAGAAGCCCATCCGGCAGCGCGTGGATTTCGCCGTGGCGGAAGCGGATGCGGGTCGGCGCGATGCCGCAGGCCTTCAGCACCGCGGCGTGCGCCAGCACGCCCAGCGCCAGCACCGCGCGCAGGTTCGGCATCCCCTGCAATTCGCTGCGCAGGAAGCGGTTGCAGGCGTTCACCTCGGCCGGTTCGGGCAGGTTGGCCGGTGGCACGCAGCGCACCGCGTTGGCGATGCGGCAGTCGCTCAACGTCAGCCCGTCGGCAGGGTCGGCGCGATAGGTGCCCCGCGCCAGCCCGAAACGGATCAGCGTCTCGTACAGCAGCAGGCCGGCATGGTCGCCGGTGAAGGGGCGGCCGGTGCGGTTCGCGCCCCTCACGCCCGGCGCCAGTCCCACGATCAACAGCCGTGCCTCGACCGGGCCGAAGCTGGGCACCGGCCCGTTGAACCAACCCGGCTGGGCCGCGCGCTGGACCGCGCGATACGCGGCCAGCCGCGGACAGATCGGGCAGTCGTGGTCCGGCTGCTCGATCCCGCCGGCGGCAACGCGCTGCACGGCTCAGGCGGCGTCGTGCGAGTCGGCGAACGGCTCGGCCGGCGTCTGGCGCAGCGGCGCGCCCATGCGGTGCTGGCGCGGCTCCATCTGGCGGCGCGTGAACTCCGGCGCGATGTCGGCCAGTTCGATGAACTGGTCGGCCTGGCGGCGCAACTCGTCGGCGATCATCGGCGGGCTGGTGCGGATCGAGGAGACGACGGACACGCGCACGCCGCGCCGCTGCACCGCTTCCACCAGCCGGCGGAAATCCGAGTCGCCGCTGAACAGCACGGCGTGTTCGAGCTTGTCGGCGAGTTCGAGCATGTCGATCGCCAGCTCGATGTCCATGTTGCCCTTGACGCGGCGACGGCCGGTGGCGTCGGTATATTCCTTGGCCGGCTTGGTCACGAGCGTGTAGCCGTTATAGGCGAGCCAGTCGGTCAATGGCTTCAGGGGTGAGTATTCCTCGGTTTCGACCACGGCGGAGTAGTAGTAGGCGCGCAGGACATTGGCTCGCTTACGAAAGAACTCCAGCAGATTGCGGTAGTCCACGTCGAAACCGAGATTGCGGGAGGCGGAGTAGAGGTTGGCGCCGTCGATGAACAGGGCGGTGCGCTCGGTAGGGAGAAAATGCATGGATGAGTAACCTTTCGTGAGGCCGATTGCGTTGACGGGGCTAATCCCCGGGCCTTTACCTCGTCGCATAGAGTAAACCTTCAAGCTTGCCAAGACGTGAAACAGCAATGACCAGTTCGCCACGAGAGCGTGCGTGATCCTGATCGCGATCGGCGCCAACCTGCCGGGGCCGCATGGGGAGCTGCCGCTGGTGACCTGCCGCGCCGCGGCCGAGGCTCTGCGCGGTCTTCCCGGACTGCGACTCGGCGCGCTGTCGCGATGGTACGCGACCGCGCCGGTCCCGCCCTCCGGGCAGCCGGACTATGTCAACGGCATCGCGCGGCTGGAGGGGGACGCGGAACCTGCATGGCTGCTGCGCCGTCTGCACGCGATCGAGGCGGCGGGTGGGCGCGTGCGGGGGGCGCGCAACGCGGCGCGCACGCTCGACCTGGACATCATCGACCTCAACGGCATGGTCCGCGATGCCCCCGACCCGGTGTTGCCGCACCCGCGCGCACATGAGCGTGCGTTCGTGCTCCTGCCCCTGGCCGACGTGGCGCCGGACTGGGTGCATCCGCGCCTGGGGCGGACGGTCGCCGACCTCGTCGCGGCGCTGCCCGGGCAGGAGATCGCGCCGGCGTAATCCGCCGTCGCGTGGTCAGGGCCGTGCCGCGGAGTCGATGACCACCAGCAGATCGCCCGCGAGCAGCGTCGGAGCCCGGTCTGGTGCCAAGACGGCGCGCAGGCGCGCATCGCCGGCGGCCGCCTGCTCATAGGTGGCGTCCAGAATGCCGTAATGGTCGAGGAAGCGGTTCATCGCCGCGGGGACGCGGATGCATCCCTTGGACGCCGGGCGGCCCAGACGCTGCTCCAACTGGTCCGGATCGGTCGCGTGGAGCAGCAGCCTGATCTCTCCACTCGTCTCGTTACTGGGCCAACCCTTGTCGGCGGGCTGCCATCCGAAGTCCCACACCCGCATTCCCTTGGCGCCCAGGCCGCGGACGTGGTTCTCGTTGAACGTGCCCTCGGCGCGGTAGTCGATGATCGCGGGCGCATGCACGAACACGCCCGTCGGCGTGATGAAGTATCCGCGCCGTCCCGACTGGCCGGTGGAGACGGTGCTGCCACCGAGTGCCTCCCACGGGTCGCGCGGCCGGGCGAGCAGGAGGCACATCCGCTGCCGGGCGGGGTTGCGATCGACGGCGACGATGAGTTGCGGTCGGTCGATGACCGCGCGCGCGAACGTGACGGCCGCGCGAACCGGGGCGATCCAGCTCTGTTCCGGATCCGGTCCGCAGACGGTGTGCTGCGGTACCTCGGCGGCCAGCGCAGCGCGCAGCCGCGCGGCCTCCGGTGCGACCCACGCCTCGCTCGGCCCCGGCGCGGGCGGGGCGGGCGGCGGCGGCCCGGCGCATGAGCCGAGCGCCATCAGGCCGAGAAGAGCGAGGACGAGACGATCCCGGATCATGTGACGCAGCGGCGGCCCGCTTGCTGGAACAACTACGCCGACGGGCCGTTCCTGCACCGTCGGCGGGCCCGGTGCCTTGATCCCGATCATTTCGTCGCGCGGCGGCGCGTGTCAGCGCAGCAGCGTCGCGGCGCCGGCAATCACGCCGAAATTATAGAGCGCGTGGCAGAGCACGGCCGGCCGCAGCGAGCGATAGTGCCAGCGCAGCCACAGCGCCGCCACGGCCATCAGTGCCACGTCGATGAAGCCTGGTGGATATTGCAGTTTCTCCTGAGCATGGGCGATGACAAACAGCGCGGTGGAAATGGTGCCTGCGCCGGCGCGGCCGAACCGTGCCGTGAATCCGGCCAGCGCCGCGCCGCGAAAGACGAACTCCTCGACCAGCGGGCCGGCGAGTAGGAGCAGCGCCAGGATCAGCAGCAGCATCGCCGCCCGCGACTCGCCAGAGCCTTCGAGCGCGCGGACGAACACGCGCTGCGACGCCTGCGCGCGGTCGGGCGGGACGGCGTGCAGCAGCGTCACGGCGACGGCCGCCACGCAGGCCCCCAGCACCACGGCGGCGACATAGCCCCTGCGCGGCGCAGGACACAGCCCGACGCCGGATGGTCCGCCGTCATGCAGCAGCGCCCCGGCGCGGCGCAGCACGAAGCGGTAGCACCACAGCCCGGCCAGCCCATAAGCGGCAATGGCGACGAAGGCCAGGAATTGCGCGCTGGGCGGCGGAACCACGATATCCACGTGGCGCATCCGCGCGACCAGTCGGACTGCGACGCCGCGCGCGAACAGCAGGGCGAACCCGGCGATCACTTGTACCAACCCGAAGCCGAGCACCAGCCACGTCGCCTGCCACGGTCCCAGGCGCGCCCGCGCGCCGGGCGCGCGCGGCGCGGGCGTTGGCGTCCACTCCTCCATGCCGCCGCCCTCCGCCGCGCCGCGGCCGAGCATAGCCCGGCTCTGCGCCGGGCGCGACGTGGCGCGCGGAAGCTATTTGCTCTGCTGGCCGGCGGCGTAGCCCTGGTTGTAGGCGGCTTTCTCGTCGGCGGCCTGGTTCTCCTTGACCTTGTTGTAAACGAGGCCGCCGACGAGGCCGGCACCGGCGCCGATCGCGGTGCCGAGGGCAGCGTTGCCCGCCATCGCGCCGATGACGGCGCCGGCGGTGGCGCCGCCCAGCGTGCCGACGCCCGCGGCCTTCTGCTGCTGCGTCATATCGGTGCACGCGGTCATCAGCGCGGCCACCATGACCAGTGTGGCAATTCGCGTCATCGTCAGTCTCCGCATTCTCTGGGTCACTTTCCGGCCTTGCACGGGAAACGCTGCATCAGGAATGCGAACACGCTGTCGGTCGGCGGCATCGCCGCGTTCGACGGGCTGGCGTTCACCCACTGCACGTACTCGGCGATCGCCTGACTGCGGCTGGGGGCGGGGCTGGGCACGCAGAATGCCGGCCGCTTCCGCGCTGCATTGACCTGCAACAGCACCTGATACGACCCGACCATGAAGCCGTGGCAGAAGTTCTGCGCGGCGGTCATCATCGGGTCGTTCGGCGACGTGTCGCTGCACAGTTGTGCGAGCGAGCCCGCCGTCGGTACCATGAAGGTCTGCTCTGTCGTCTGGCTGCGCGCGGCCGATGAGGCGGCCAGAACGACGCAAATCCCGGCTGATGCCAGAAGCCATTTCATGATGTCTGCCCCGCAGTGATTCAGTGCTGACGCGCCCGCGCGCGGCAGGACGCCGATCTCCGGGTCGCCTGCCGCCAGCAAAATCAATATACAATTGAGTCGTCCCGGGCACTGATCCAAGTCAATCTATTTCTGTTCAAGATCCGTACAGAGCCGTGTTCAACACTATGGCCAGGCGCAATCATTCACGATTTGGAGAGGTGTGGTCTGGACATGCCAATCAACCTTCGCTGCAACGCGGTCCTGACAGGGGCATTCAGGCGGCGGCGCGTGGCAGCGACAGCACCGCACGCAATCCGCCGAGCGGCGAGGAATCCAAGCCGATGCTGCCGTCATAGGTCGCAGTGAGGTCGCGGACGATCGACAGGCCAAGGCCCGCACCCTCGGCGCGCTCGTCCAGCTTCTCGCCGCGCAGGAACACGCGCTCGCGCTCCACCTCGGGCAGGCCGGGCCCGTCGTCATCTATCGTGACGACGACACGTGCTTCCGCCGCGCGTGCCGCAATGGCGACGCGCGTGCGCCCCCATTTGCAGGCGTTGTCGAGCAGGTTGCCCAGGATTTCCTCGCAGTCCTGTTCCTCGATCTGCGCGACGCAATCGCCCTCCGCGTGCGCGTCCACCACGATCCCGCGATCGGCGTGCAATGTCCGCATCGCCTGTGCCATTCGCTCAATCAGTGGTGCGACCGCCGTCGTGGCACCGAGCACCCGGCCCGACGCAGCGGCGCGCGCGCGCGTCAGCGCGTAGTCGATGCGTCGTGCCATCAATCGTGCCTGGTCGGCGACCATCGCGGTGGCCTCCCCGCCAGGCAGCGCACCCGTGGCATTGACGATGACGGCGAGGGGTGTCTTGAGCGTGTGCGCGAGGTTTCCTGCCTCCGTCCGCGCCTGCGCGAGCACTGCCGCGTCGTGCGCCAGCAGCCCGTTCAGGCCGTCCACCAGCGGCTGCAACTCCGCCGGGAACCGCCCGGCGAGTCGCGCGGCGCGCCCGGCCCGAACCGCGGCCAGTTCCGCCTGCAGCCGCCCGAGCGGACGCAGCGTGCCGAACGCCTGGATCGCCACCGCGACCAGCAGCCCGAGCGCAAGCGTGCCCAGCGCCAGCGCCGTGGTGCGGGCGAACGCGCGCGTCGCCCGGTTGACCACGTCGAGGTCGCCGGCCACCGCGGCGCGGACGACGCCGTGCATTCCCGGCAGCCTCACACGCCGCTCAACAGCGACCAGCCGCTGTCCCTCCGGTCCGGTGAGCAGATGGCGGTGCAATTCGGCATCGCCGGGCGTGTCCCGGGGCAGCGGCAGCGCTTGGTCCCACAGCGAGCGGGAGCGCAGGAGCGGGCCGGTCGGCCCGTCAACCTGCCAGTAGAGCGCGGAATAGGGACGCTGGAAGCGCGGGTCCGTCATCGGGTGGGCCAGCGACAAGGTGCCGTCGCTTGCGGCCCGCAGCGACGCCAGGAGCTGATCGAGATGCGTCGCCAGTTCGACGTCGAAGCGGCGTTCGGCGTGCGCCCGGAACAGCGCGGTCAGCACGAGGCCGGTGACGATCAGCGTGACCGCGATCCACGTCAAAGCCCCGGCGAGCAGCCGCGTGCGCAGTGACACTCCGGCGAGGCGGATCATTGCGGCGCCTGCAGCCGATAGCCCAGGCCGCGCACCGTGCGGATCGCGTCCACGCCCAGCTTGCGGCGGATGCGGCCGATGAAGACCTCGATCGTGTTGGACTCGTGCTCGTCATCGAGGTCGTAGATGTGTTCGCCCAACTCCCGCTGCGACACGATCCGGCCCTGGCGATGCATCAAGTAGCTGAGCGTGCGGAATTCCTGCGCCGTCAGCGCCACCGGCCGGCCGTCGACGCTGACGGTCGCGGCCGTCGGGTCGAGCGTGATCGGGCCGCATGAAATCTGGGGTGCGGCGAAGCCCTGGGAGCGGCGGATCAGCGCGCGCACACGCGCCACCAGCTCCTCCATGACGAAGGGTTTGCCCAGGTAGTCGTCCGCGCCGGCGTTCAATCCCTCGACCTTGCTGTGCCAGTCCGAGCGCGCGGTGAGGATCAGCACCGGCACCCGCACGCCGCGCCCGCGCCAGTGGCGTAGCACGGCCAGCCCGTCCTGGCGCGGCAGTCCGAGGTCGAGCACCACGGCATCATAGGGTTCCGTCGCGCCGAGCAGCCTCGCCTCCTCGCCGTCATGCGCAGCATCGACGGAAAATCCGGACGCGGCCAGCGCCTCGCGCAGCTGCGCGGCGAGCCTGGGTTCGTCCTCCACGACCAGCAGCCGCATCAGTCGTGTCCTTCGCGGGCGGCGTCGAGCGGGGCACCGCTGCGCGCGTCATACCGCCATTCGCCGATCTGTCCGTCAGGGGCGAGGATACGGAGTTCATAATGAAGCTCGTCGCCGTGCCGCTCGATCTCCACGCCGAGCACCTCGCCGGGGTGGTCCTGACGCGCGCGCTGAAGGATGCGTTCGAGCGAGACGGCGCGACCCGATTTGTAGGCGTCGCGGGCGGCATCCTGGTCACTGTCCGCCGGCGCCGGCACCGTCCCGGCGACGAGGAACAACGCGGCCAGGATGCCGCGCCGCGTCACTTGCGCTTGCGTCCCGTGACCATTGCCCAGGGCAGGTTCTCGGCGTGCCGGACGCTCTGGTAGATGGCGGCGGCGACGTGCAGGCAGACGAGGCCGAGCGCGGCGTAGGCGATGGCCTCGTGCAGACCCTCCAGCCATTTCGTGCCGTAAAAGCGGTCCGTGGTCATCAGCCAACCCGTCACCCCCAGGCTCGCCACCAGCCCGAGCAGCGTCACCGCCATCGCGCCGGCCGCCGGGTTGTGACCGATATGGCGACGGTCCCGCCCGCGCAGGAGGTCTGAGAGATGGCCGAGCAGCCGGCGCGGGCCTGGGACGAAGTTGGCGAACCGGGCGTGCCCGGGCCCGACGAAGCCCCAGACCACCCGCACCGCGACCGCGCCGGCGGCGACATAGCCGGCGACCTGGTGGACCAGGTCACCTTCCTCGACCAGGAACGCCACCACGAAGCCGAGCGCGAGCGTCCAGTGGCCGATCCGCACAACGGGGTCCCAGACCCGGACGGTCCCAGCGGGCGCGTCCAGCAGTGTAGGGGCGTTCATGCCTGCCTCCTATCGCTGCTTCACGATCTCGCCGGTCGCCGGGTGCAGATACACCTCGAACCGCTTGCCGTCCTTGTCGATGCCCTTGGCCTCGACGCAGCCGTCCTCGTGGCCGAGGCTGCGCACCTGGGTGTAGCCGGCCGCGGTCAGCCTGCCACGGATCTCGGCGTCGCTCAGGGCGGCGGGCGTGCTGCCATCGGCGGCGGGCTTCAGCGTGCAGGCGCCGCGCTCTCCGTTTTCGCCTTCCGACGCGAAACTGCCCGAGACGGCCAGCGCGCCGCCGGTCGCGGCGAGGGTGATGACGCCGGCGGCGAGCACCCAGCGCAGAGATTTCGATGTCATGTGTGTTTTCCTTCTCCGGTCGGCCGCGGTTTGCGGCCGTCGCCGTGGTATCGCCGTGCGCTGAACGCCACCTGAACCGCGGCAAATTTTCCGTCCGCGGCGCGTTGCGGCGCACATGCAAACGCCGCCCCCGGTGTGGGGACGGCGTCGTCAAGCTGGCAGTGCGCGGGCTTTTATTTCTTCGCGACCAGCCTGTTCACTTCGGCCTGGTACACGTCACGGTGCTGCGCCTCGTCGGTGGCAACCTGACGGAAATGTTTGGCCGCCTCCTTGTCGCCCACGATGGTGGCGCGCTGTGCCATCTTCGGATACATTTTTTCACTCTCGTAAGCTTCGCCCTTGATGGCGTCCATCAGGTTGTCGCCATCGGCGCCGACCAGCCCCGCCATCTGCGCATGGGCAGCGAAGTGATTGCGGCGCTCGCTGTCGGCGATTCTGTCGAACAGGGCGGCAAGCTGGGTGTTGCCGCGCGCGCGCGCCGCATCGGCGTAGGCCATGTATTTCAGGGTGACGAACGCCTCGGTCTTCATGGCGTCCGTCAGATCCTTGCTGGTGGACGGCTGCAAGGTGTTGGCGGCGTAAGCGGCACCCGACGCGACGATTGCGCCGATGCCAAGTGCCGCGAGTACCGTTCGCAGAGAGACTGCGTTCATGTGATTCTCCTGTGCCTGAACCGCTGGAAGCGGCGGTTGCAGGTCGGATACACGCGCAACCTGAACCCCGGCTGAACGGGCGCGGTCGCCATTCCGGTCGGCGCCGCACATCACAAACACCTGTCTGCCTGCCACGATGGATTCTGCGCAGGATTGCGCAGGGCCGGCAGCGCCGGGCCGTGCAGACAAGGGAACGATGCCATGCCGACCATCCTGGTCTCCACCGACGATCGGTCCGGTCCGTGGCTGCGGCGCGCGGCGACGCGCCAGGTTGGGACGCTCGCGATCGACCAGTATGTCGCGCGCACGCGGCTCGCCTATTTCTCGATGGAGATCGCGATCCGGCCGGACATGCCGACCTACAGCGGCGGGCTTGGGATACTGGCGGGCGATACCGCGCGGACTGCCGCCGATCTCGGGCTGCCGATGGTGTTCGTCACCCTGATCAGCCGCGACGGCTATCTGCGTCAGGAGATGGATCCCTCCGGCCGCCAGGGTGACGCGCCGGACCCCTGGGACCCGCAGCAGGAGGCGCTGGCGCTCCCGGCGATGGCGGCGATCGAGATCGAGGGACGACTGGTCTGGATACGTCCCTGGCTGCACATGCTGCAACGTCCCAACGGCAACGTCGTCCCGATCCTGCTGCTGGATACGGATGTGCCCGGGAACGACCCGGCCGATCGCGCCATCACCGGGCGCCTCTATGGCGGTGATGCCACGATGCGGCTGAAGCAGGAAATCGTCCTGGGCATCGGCGGGGAGCGGCTGCTGCGCGCACTGGGGTTCGAGATCGCCACGTATCATCTCAACGAAGGCCACGCGGCGCTGCTCGCGATCTCGCTGTTGCGCCGCTATCCGCAGACGCCGACCAGCGCCGAGGGCGGTTTCCCGTATGACGTGGCACGGGTGCGGGAAAGCTGCGTGTTCACCACGCACACGCCGGTCGAGGCGGGTCACGACCGTTTCGACTACGCCCTGGTGCAGCGCCTGCTCGGCGATTTCATCGACCAGGGCGTGCTGCGCCGCCTGGCGGGTGATGATACGCTGAACATGACACGGCTGGCGCTCAACCTGAGTTCCTACGTCAACGGTGTGGCCGAGCGGCACCAGCAGACAGCGGCGCGCATGTTCCCCGGCTATCCGATCCGTGCCGTCACCAACGGCGTGCACCCGCAAACCTGGGCGCATCCCACTTTCGCCCGTCTGTTCGACGCACTGGTGCCGCACTGGACGCACGAGCCGGAACTGCTCGGCCGCGCGGATCAGCTATCGGACGCGGATGTGCGCGCCGCGCACGACGCGGCGAAGGCAGAGTTGCTGGACCTGATCCGTGCGGCGGGCGGGCCAGCGTTCGACCCCGCGCTGCCGGTACTGGCCTTCGCCCGGCGCATCACCGGCTACAAGCGGCCGCATCTGTTGCTGGACGCCCCCGACCGGCTGGCGGCGATCGCGCGGCGCCATCCGTTCCAGGTGGTGTTCGCCGGCAAGGCGCATCCGCGCGACGAGGGCGGGCGCGAACTGATCGCCCGCCTGCAGGCCGACATCGCGCGCCTGCGCGGGGCAGTGACGATGGCCTTCCTGCCCGGTTACGACTTCGCGCTGGCGCGCCGGCTGGTGGCCGGGGCTGATGTGTGGCTCAACACGCCCCAGCCGCCGCTGGAGGCGTCCGGCACCAGCGGCATGAAGGCGGCGCTTAACGGAGTGCCGAGCCTGAGCGTGCTCGATGGCTGGTGGGTGGAGGGCTGCATCGAGGGCGTGACCGGCTGGGCCATCGGCCGCGAGGGCGATGCGCCGGAGACGCACGGCCGCGCCCTGCTGGATAAGCTGGAGGGCACGGTGCTGCCGCTGTTCCACGACGACCCGGCCGGCTGGTGCCGGGTGATGAAGGGGGCGATCAGCAAGGTGGGGGCCGTGTTCACCTCGCACCGCATGATGCGCCGCTACGCCGCCGAGGCCTATCTCGGGCGTGGCGCCTGACCGGGCCGGCGCGCGAGAGGTTCGGCGCGGCCGTCTGGCTCGCCTTCACGCTCGGCGTGGCGGTGACGGTGTGGCTGACCGTCTCGGCCAATGCCGCCGCGGTGCTGCGGGTGTTCGCCGGGATGGGCCTGGGCCTGGGTGCGATCGTGCTGCTGCGGGGCGTCATCATCCTCGGCTACGCGATCGCCTGGGCGCGGCTGCTCGGCGGCGTCGCGACGGTGCCGTTCTCCGCCTGCCTGCTGCTGCGCTGGATCCGCGAATCGGTGGACGTGCTGCTCCCCGTGGCGAGTATCGGCGGCGAGTTGGTGGGCGCGCGGCTGCTGACGTTCTGGCGCGTGCCGGTCGGCACCGCGACCGCGAGCATCCTCGCGGACCTGCTGTTGCAGGCGACCGCGCAGATCGCCTTCGCGCTGCTTGGCCTCGCCCTGTTGGCATCGGTCGCCGGGATCGGGGTCCGGGCGTTGAATGCCGCCGCCGGCGTCGGGCTGGCGGCGCTGGCGATCGGCGGTTTCTACGCCGCGCAGCGCCACGGCGGCCTGCGCCGGATCGACCGGCTGCTGGCCGCACTCGCCGCCCGCTGGGCCGTCGCGCGCCCCGCCTCCGGCCTACGGCTGCAGGAGGGCAGCGACGCGGTCTGGGCCGGCCGCGGCCGGCTGGCGCAGGCGCTCGCCCTGCACTTCGCCTGCTTTATGATCGGCGCGGTGGAGGTCTGGCTGGTCACGCAGTTCACCGCGCACCCGGCGGGTTTCGGGGGCGCCGTGATCCTGGAGAGCCTGACCAATGCGCTGCGGGGCTTCGCCTTCATCGTCCCCGCCGGCCTGGGCGTGCAGGAAGCCGGCTTCGTCGGGCTTGGCTACCTGCTCGGGCTGCCGCCCGACGCCGCGCTGGCGGTGTCCCTGGCGCATCGCGTGCCGGACGTGATGTTGGGCGTGCCGGGACTGCTGGCCTGGTACCGGCTCGAACTGTCGCGCCGCTTGCGCGCCGCGCGGTGAGCGGCGCGCCAAAGCGTGCGTTGAGCCTCGCCTCGGTGCCACGATAGCCTGACGCCAATTGTCCGACAGAGGTTTTCGGTCGCGATGACATGGCATCGGCACCTGTGGCCTGCGGCGCTGGTGGCCTGCGCGGCGGGCTGCGCGGAGTACCAGACCCCGAGCGGCACCAGGCTCGGCACCGCCCCGCCATTCAGCCTGACCTTCCCGGCGGGACCGCAAGCGCTGCCCGGCGCGCAGCCGGCGCCGGCGACGCCGGCCGAGCCGCTCGGCACCCCGTTGCCGGCGCGGCCGCCGGCCGCCGACCTGTCCGGCAGCTACGTCGGAACCGCGGTCGTCAGCTACAACCCGATGCAACACAGCACTTGTGTTGACTACCGGATCAGCGGGTTCAAGGTCTCCGGCGACCAGGCACGCTTCTTCGGCTTCCGTGGCACGATCGACCCGTCCGGGGAGGTGGTCATGCAGGCGGGCGACCGGTGGATCAGCGGCCGGTTCGAGGGTCGGACCTTCTACGGCCAGCTCTGGCGCCGCTATCCCGCCTGCATCTGGAACCTCACCCTCGCCGCCGACTGACGCGCCGAAGGCAACAACCAGGGATGCGCGCGATGTCCGAAAACACATCTCCCCGCCCGGTCGGAATGGGCGAACTGGCGGGCAAGTGGGGCTGGTTCGTGGGCCTGGGCATCATCATGCTGATCGGCGGCGTGCTCGCGCTGGGCGACACGGTGCTGGTCACGCTGCTCAGCGTCATCTTCATCGGCGCGGTGCTGGTGGTGAGCGGCATCGTGCAGATCATCCACGCCTTCGCCAACAAGGGCTGGGCGAGCTTCCTCTTCGCGCTGCTCTGTGGCGCGCTCTACATCGTCGGCGGGCTGCTGATCATGGGCGAGCCGGTGCAGGGATCGATCCTCCTCACGATCTTCCTGCTGGCGGCACTCGCGGTCGGCGGCGTGCTGCGCATCGTCATCGCGCTGCGCCACCGCGAGGTGCATGGCTGGTGGCTGCTGCTGATCGGCGGCGTGATCAGCCTGGCGCTGGCGGTGCTGCTCTATATCAGCCTGCCGTGGTCCGGCCTGTGGGTGCTGGGCACCATCATCGCGGTCGAACTCATCATCCAGGGCGCGAGCTGGGTCAGCATGGGCTTCGCGCTGCGGGGGATGCGGTAGCGCGGTGGGATCAGAACACCTGCTCGCCGTGCAGGACGACGTCGAGGCCCTCGCGCTCCTCCTCGCGCGTGACGCGCAGGCCGACGAGAAGGTCGGTGAGCTTCAGCAGCACCCAGCTTGCCCCGCCGCACCAGGTGACGGTCGCCGCGACCGCGACCGCCTGGACGCCCAGCAAGTGCGTCCCGCCGATGGCGGTGCCGGCCGGGGCGTCCGGGCCGGCGGATAGCGGGCCGAAGGCGAACCAGCCGGTCGCCAGCGTGCCAATGATGCCGCCCACGCCGTGGACCCCGAACGCATCGAGGCTGTCGTCATAGCCCAGCGCCGCTTTCAGGCTGGTCGCCGACCAGAAGCAAACCGCGCCGACGACGAGACCAATGGCGAGAGCGGGTCCGGGCAGCACGAACCCGGCGGCCGGGGTGATCGCCACCAGCCCGGCGACGGCGCCCGAGATCGCGCCGAGCACCGAGGGTTTGCCGCGCAGGAACCACTCCGCGAAGGTCCAGCTCAATGTCCCGCCGGCCGCGGCGATCTGCGTGACCAGCACCGCCATGCCGGCCCGGCCGTTGGCCCCCAGCGCGCCGCCGGAGTTGAAGCCCATCCAACCGACCCACAGCAGGGAGGCGCCGATCACGGCGTAGCTGAGGTTCCAGGGCGCCATGTTCTCCTGCCCGTAGCCGAGGCGGCGGCCCAGCATCAGCGCGCAGACTAGGCCGGAGACGCCGCAGTTGATCTCGACCACCGTGCCGCCGGCGAAATCGGCCACCCCCATCTGCGCCAGCCAGCCAGTCGGTGCCCAGACCCAGTGCGCCAGCGGGGCGTACACCACCAGCGACCATAGCGTGAAGAACAGCAACAGCGCCGAAAACTTCATCCGATCGGCGCAACTGCCCGTCACCACGGCGGGGGTGATGATGGCGAAGGCCATCTGGAACATCAGGAAGACCGACTCCGGGATGGTCGTCGGCTGCGCGGCGGCGGTGCCGGCGCCCAGGGTGAACGGCCTGTCCCAGCCGGCGGCCAGCCCGTTCAGGAACAGCCGCGACAGGTCGCCCAGCCAGGCATCGCCATTGGTGAAGGCCAGCGAATAACCGGCGACCACCCACACAACGGTCATCGCCGCGCACAGCATGAACGACTGCATCATGATCGCGAGCACGTTCTTCTTGCGGACCATGCCGGCGTAGAACAGCGCCAGCCCAGGAACGGTCATCAGCAGCACCAGGATGGTGCTGACCAGGACCCAGGCGACATCGCCCGGTACGACATGCTGCACGATGGTTTTCCCCGATTTCGAAGCGCCGCGGGGAACAAGAACCGTGCCAGACTCGCGAGAAGGTGAGGATGACCGCTCCGGCCGCTTTGGCGCATTTTTGGGCACGCCGCTTTGCCGACAGGCCAGGCAGGTGCCTCGGCCTTGTCACATTCGCGCTCGGGACCGGCTGCCCGTTTTCGTTGCAGCCACCCGATCGGGGCGCGGCCCCGCCGGTTGCGCCCGCCGCTACGCCACGGCCGATACCGGGAGCAGCGCGGCAGCACGGGCAGCGAGGCGAGCGCGCAACGCGTGCGGCACCTGCCGGTGCGAGCGGACGCGCGGATAGGGCAGCTCGGCCGGCTGGCCGGGGAGGGCGGGACGCTCGGCGGCGTTGTCGAAGGGCAGGTCCTGCACGATCTCCAGGTAGCTCTCGGCCGCCACGCCCTCGGCCAGCAGCAACGCGTGCGTGTCGAGTTCGACGTGGTAATAGACGAGGCGCGTCGGGGTGCGGGTGACGCGGACGATGCTGCTGGCGTTGACCAGCGCGCCGGCATGGACCAGCAGCCCGTCGATCAGCACGCCGTGGCTGGGGGAGACGAACAGGTCGCGCTCGGGCAGGTTCGGGCCGAGCGCGCCGGCGCGGATGCGGATCGGCAGCGCGCGCATCGGATCGGCGAAGCGCGTATCGACGGTCTGGGCACCCAGCCAGCGCACCGGCATGGCCGCGCCCTCGGCCGTGAGCACGCGATCGCCGGCGCGCAGGCTTTCCACCGGCACCGGGCCCATGGGTGTGGCGATGTGCGTGCCGGCGAGGAAGCAGACGACGATCTGCGTGCCGCCGCCGGCATCGTATTCCGCCGTCCAGGTGAGGCCGGAATAATTCGCACTGACCAGCTGCACGGTCGCCGAGGTGCCGCCCTCGACCACCGTCAGCACGTCGGTGGCCGTGTCGAAGCCGACGCTGGTATTGCCGAAGAACAGCAGCTGCGTCAGATCGATCGTATCGCCGCCCGAGACGAAGCCGCCGACCGGGTTGGCGGGCGGCGCCGCATCGCCGATGACCAGATCGCCGGTGGCACCCGTGAACAGGATCGCCCCGCCGACCACGGCGCCGGAAAGCAGGTCGAGCGTGCCGCCGTTGCCGATCGTGGGCACCACGGCCGAGCCGCCGCCGGAGACGGTCAGGGACCCGCCATCAAACACTTTCGCGGCGCGCGCGGTGCCGCCCGAGGCGACCTCGATCGTCCCGCCGCTGGCCGTCAGGCCGTAATCCGTCTGCCCCGAGGACACGATCGCGCTGCCGCCGGCCAGCACGATCTGGCTGCCGCCGCTGTTGACCGCGGTGTATTCGGCGAAGCCGCCCGACGAGACAATCTCCGTCCCGCCGCTCTGCACCGCGCCGCGAACATCGAGGCCGAGCACGCGCGCGACACCGCCGCTGCTGACCGTCGTGGCGTCAGCCTGCGCGCCCGCGGCGAGGAGCAGGCTGCCGCCGCTGCTGACCGTGGTGATGTTCACCGACGCGCCCGACAGCACCGAGATGCTGCCGCCGGCCTGCGCCATGTCGAACTGGCCGAAGCCGGTGGAGGAGAGGATCAGGTTGCCCTGGACGGTCGCACTCTGCACCCAGCCGTGATTGATGGCGATTTCGGTGCCGCCGTTCAGCACGCGGTCGGCGAAGGCATTGGCGCTGTAACCGCCGGTGCCGGTCTGATCGGCGATCAGAGTGCCGCCGCTGCTGACGATCCCGCCGCTGTCGAAGCCGGCGGACAGGACGTGGAACACGCCGCCGGAACTGACCGTGGTGGCGTCCGTCGTGGCGCCGGAGGAGACGATCTGCGTGCCGCCGCTCAGCACGGTCGCGCCGCTGGTCGTGCCGCCGGAGGAGACGATGATGGTCCCGCCGCTCGCCGTCTGGCCGTAATCCGTCTGCCCCGAGGAGACGACCGCGCTGCCGCCGGCCAGCACGATCTGGCTGCCGCCGCTGTTGACCGCGGTATAGTCGGCGGTGCCGCCGGCGGAGACGATCTCCGTCCCGCCGTTTGCCACCGCGCCGCGCACGTCGAGGCCGAGCACGCGCGCGACACCGCCGCTGCCGACGGTCGTTGCGTCGGCCTCGGCCCCCGCGGAGACGATCAGGCTGCCGCCGCTGCTGACCGTGGTGATGTTCACCGAGGCGCCCGACAGCACCGAGATGCTGCCACCGGCCTCCGCCGTGTCGAACTGGCCGAAGCCGGTGGAGGAGAGGATCAGGCTGCCCTGGACGGTCGCACTCTGCACCCAGCCGTGATTGATCGCGATCTCAGTGCCGCCGTTCAGCACCAGATCGGCGACGGCATTGGCGCCGACGCCGCCGGTGCCGGTCTGATCGGCGATCAGAGTGCCGCCGCTGCTGACGATCCCGCCGCTGTCGAAGCCGGCGGACAGGACGTGGAACACGCCGCCGGAACTGACCGTGGTGGCGTCCGCCGTGGCGCCCGAGGAGACGATCTCGGTGCCGCCGCTGAGCAGCAGGGCACCGCTGGTCTTGCCGCCGGACGAGACGATGATTGTCCCGCCGCTGGCCGTCTGGCCGTAATCGGTCTGCCCCGAGGAGACGACCGCGCTGCCGCCGGCCAGCACGACCTCGCTGCCGCCGGCGCTGACGGCCATGGCGTAGCTGGTGCCGCCGGCGCTGACGATCTCGGTGCCGCCGTTCAG
>JAKADX010000081.1 GCA_021818505.1 Pseudomonadota bacterium | reverse complement strand
TCCGATCTAATGGAGCAACAGCTAGCAGCAGCATGCCCTCGTCCTTTGCCGCCGAACATTCGGGTGCCGTGTCCCGGCCCGGCGGCACGGCTGCGACGATCGATATATTCCCGCTGACGCCGGCGCAGGAACAGATCCTGCTTCGCCAGGAGTTGCTCGGCAGCGCGATCTATACCGTCGGACTGGTCGTTCGCATCGACGGACCGCTCGACCCCTTGCGCCTCGAACAGGCCATCCGTGATGTCGTCGCGGCCGAGCCCATGCTGCGCGCTGCCGTCCATCGGACGGAGGGCGGGACAGTCTGGGCCGTCGCGTCGCAGTTGCGTTGGGCCTTGCCGCAGACCGACTGGACCCTCGGCAGCGCCGAGCCGGAGAGCGCCGCACACGAAGCGCTCGAACACACGCGGCATGCCGGCATCGACCCTGCCGGAGCGGTGCTGTGGCACACGGAGCTCCATCGCGTCGGCGCGCAGCGGCATGACTGGCTGCTGTGCTTCAACCATCTGTTGCTCGACGGCTTTGGCGTCATGCTCGTCGGACAGCGCATCGTCCAACGCTACAACGCCCTCGGTACCGGACCGCAACCGGCCCTCGCCCACGGGCCGCATTTCCGGCGACTGCCCGAGCGCCAGCGCACCTACCTCGACTCCGAGCGTTTCGCTCGCGATCAGGCCTTCTGGGAAAGCCGCTTCCCGCCGGAGGCGGCCGCGCCGCGCGGCGCGGCACCCGACATCCCGGCGATCGCCCCCCCGACCGAGCTGCGCTGGACCGTCGACCGCATCCGCTGGCAACGGCTCCTTGCGCTGGCGGCTCAGCGCGGGCTTTCGGCGCCGCAGGCGGTGATGGCGTTGCTCGCCGCATATATCGCACGGCTCACCGGAGCGCCCGACATCGTCGTCGGCGTGCCGATCCACAACCGGCGAGACGCCGACGACCGACAGACCGTCGGCCTGTTCGCCAACACCCTGCCGCTGCGCCTGCCGATCGACGACCACGGGTCGCTGGCAACCATCATGAACAGCCTCGCGGCCGAAACACGGGCGATGCTGCGCCACCAGCAGTACCCGCTCGACCGCCTGCTGCGGCTGCAGTCGGCCCGGCAGGGCATCGGCGGCATGGCGTTCGACCTGATCGTCTCCTTCGAGGACTTCTACCCGCAGTGCCCCATCGATGGCGTCCGCCAGACGTATCTGCCGTTCCGTGGCCATCCCGCAGTGGCGCCGCTCGCCGCGTACGTCGCCAACGATGCCCTCGAACGCGATCTGCCGGTCGACTTCGTCGTCGACGCACGCTCGCCGGCGGCGTTGGCTGCAACCGAATTCCTCGACGCGCGCCTCAACCGCCTGCTCGATGCCTTCCTCGACGCGCCCGACCAGCCTCTTTCGGCGGTGGACCTGCTGGGACGAGCGGAACGCCACGCCGTGCTCGATGCCGCCAACGCAACGGCGCGGCCGCACGCCACCGTTCAGCTGATGCATCGCCTCGTCGCGCAGCAGGCGCAGCGCACCCCGGGCGCCATCGCCATCCGTCTCGGCGAGGCCACGCTGACGTACGCCGCACTCGAGGGCAGCGCAAACACCTTTGCCCACGCGCTGCGCGACCGCGGTCTGGGTCCGGGCGCACTGCTGCCGGTCTGCATGGAGCGCAGCGTCGAACTCGTCGTGACGCTGCTCGCCGTGCTCAAGGCCGGAGCCGCCTACGTGCCGCTCGACCCGGACCTTCCGGTCGACCGTCTGCGGCGCATCGCCCATGACTGCGATGCACCCGCCATCCTGACGCAGTCGCGTCTGCACGACCGCCTCGACGCCGCAGGACTGACCGCGACCCTCATCGACTGCGACGAACTTGCGCGGCGCCCGGTCCGTGAGCGCGCGCCGGACGTCGACGTCGACCCCGAGGATCTGGCACTGGTCATCTTCACGTCCGGCTCGACCGGCGAGCCCAAGGGCGTCATGATTCCGCACCGGGCGATGTGCAACCACAAGCTGTGGAACGCGCGCGTGCTCGACTTCGGCCCGGACGACCGCGTGCTGCAGAAGACCACGCTCAGCTTCGACGCGTCGATCTGGGAGATCTTCGTCCCGCTCATCACCGGCGCCGAGGTCATCCTCGCCCCGCCCGGGCTGCAGCGCGACCTTCCCGGAATGCTGGACGCGGTAATTGCCGGCGGAATCACCCACCTGACCCTCGCGCCGTCGACCGCGCGTGCGCTGCTTGATCTGCCTGCACTGCCCCGCTGTACCGGCCTGCGCTGCCTGCTGCTCGGCGGCGAGGCGCTCGACGCCGCCCTCGCCGCCCGGCTGCACGCGCTGCTGCCGCAGGTACGTGTGCTCAACTTCTACGGCCCGAGCGAGACCACCGAAGACTGCAGCGTCGACGAAATTGATTTCGCCACGCTCCCGCCGACCGGCACGCTTCCCATCGGCCGGCCGATCGACAACACCCGCATCTATGTCCTCGATCGCGCCGGCGACCCGGTTCCGGTCGGTGTCGTCGGCGAACTCCACGTTGCCGGTCTCGGAGTGGCGCGCGGCTATCTCGGACGCCCTGATCTCACCGCCCAGCGGTTCGTTCCCGATCCATTCGCCCCGGCCGGCGGCCACATGTACCGCACCGGTGACCTAGGCTACTGGCGGCGGGACGGACGTCTCGCCTACGTCGGCCGAAACGACGATCAGGTCAAGATCCGCGGCTTCCGCGTCGAGCCTGGCGAGATCGTGCGCGTGCTCGAGAGCGACCCCGCCGTGGCGCAGGCGGTCGTCGTCCCCCACGACGCCGGTCGCGGCAACCTGCAGCTCGCCGCCTACGTCGTGCCGTGCTCCGCCGATGCCTCAGTGACCGCGGCCGCCCTGCGCCGGCACCTGCAGGCGCGGCTGCCGCACTACATGATCCCGGCCGTCTGGGCCGTCGTTCCATCGTTGCCTCTCACGCCCAGCGGCAAGGTCGACCGGCAGGCCCTTCCCGCGCCCGCGCCGGCCCCCGACGACAACCGGCACGTCACCGCACGCACGCCGACGGAGCAGACCCTGTGGGACATCTGGAGCGAGGTCCTCGGCACCACCGATTTCGGCGTCCAGGATGGGTTCTTCGATCTCGGCGGCCATTCGCTCACCCTCACCCAAGTCCGCAGTCGCATTGCGGCCCGCCTCGGCCAGGATCCTCCACTCGCCGAGCTGTTCGCCCACACGACCATCGCCGCACTGGCACAGCGGCTGGAGACGCTCCCAAGCGCCGCGCCGCAAGCGGCGCCGATCCGACGCGTGCCGCGAGGCGCTCCGTTGCCGGCATCGCTGTCGCAGCGCCGTCTCTGGGTGATCCAGCAGTTCGACCCCGGATCGTCCGCCTACAACGTCGTCGCGCCGTTGCGGCTGCGTGGCCGGATCGATCCGATGCGGCTCGAGCGCACCCTGGCGCTGCTGATCGCCCGCCACGAAGGCTTGCGAACGAGCTTCGTGCTGGCCGGCGACGAACCGCGGCAGGTCGTCGCGCAGCAACTCCCGGCGCCAATCGAGCGCCTCGATTTCAGCCACCTGCCGCCGGAGCAGGCCGAACGCCTCGCACGCGAAGTCATCACCGCGCGCAGCGCGGCGGCGTTCAACCTGTCAGTCGCGCCGCTGCATCGCATCGCGTTGATTCGCCTCGCCGCCGACGAGTTCGTCATCGCCTGGGTGCTGCATCACACCATCGCCGACAATTGGGCCGTGACGTTGCTGGCGCGCGATGCTCTGCAGATCTACGCCGCGTTGGCGCGCGGCGAGACCAGTCCCGAGCTCGACCCGCTGCGGATCCAGTACGCAGATTTCGCTTCGTGGCAGCGCAGCCCAGAAGCAACTGCGGCCCGGCGTGAACAGCTCGACGCCTGGGTCGCCCGCCTCGCCGACCTCCCCCTCCTCGCGCTACCCACGGACTTCCCCCGCCCACAGCATCCCAGCTTCCGCGGCGGCACCGTCTCGGCCCCGCTCACGGCGCAACTGCGCCGTCGGCTTCAGGACTATTGCTCGCGGCACGCCGTCACACCATTCATCGTCCTGCTCGCCGTATGCAAACTTCTGCTGGCGCGTCTGACGCACGGCAATGACATCGCGGTCGGCACCCCGATCGCGAACCGGCATCACCGGGACAGCGAACAATTGTTCGGCACCCTGGTGAACACTCTGGTGCTGCGCACCGAGATCGACACGGCGGAATCCTTCGACACCTTGGTCGAACGGGTGCGCGACACCGCACTTTGGGCGTTCGCACATCAGGACGCGCCGTTCGACGAACTGGTCGAGCGCCTGGGCCAGAGTCGCGGCGACCACCCGCAGGGGCTGGTATCCGTCCTGTTCAACGTCCTCAACGCCCCGCTTGGCCGGCTTGCTGAAGTACCGTTCGAGTACGCCCCGTTCGAATTCGACCGCGTCGCCGCGCAGTTCGATCTGTCGATTCACGTCGACACTGAGTTCGCGCATCGCATCCAGCTCGAATACGCCACCGACCTGTTCGCCACGGCAACGGCGCAGCGCCTCCTCGACAGCTACGTCCATGTCGCCGAACAGGCCCTGGCCGGACCAGCGTTGCCGCTGTCGGCTCATGCGCTGATCACGCCGCAGCAGCAGGCGCTGCTGCGCGAGCTCAACGCCACCGACACCGCGTTGCCGCAGGAGCGCGTCGTCCACCACCATCTCGCCGCCTCCCCGGGCGACCGCGGCGCGCGCGAGGCGGTACGCGACGCCCGTGGCCGGACGTTGCGTACCGCCGACCTCGACGCCCGCTCCAATCTGCTCGCTCGGGCGCTGCGCGCCGACGGCATCGGTCGCGGCGACCGCGTCGGCCTATGCCTGCCACGCAGCGTCGACCTGCTGGTCGCGGTGCTCGCCGTGCTCAAGTCCGGCGCAGCATACGTCCCGCTCGATCCGACCTACCCGGTGCATCGCCTGCAGGCGATGGCTGCCGATGCGCAACTCGCAGCAGTGCTGATCGATGCCGCCACCGCGCCGCGCTTCGACATTTCCGGCGTTCGGCTGATCGACCCGTGCGATCCCGGGTTCACCGCTGGTCACTCGTCCGCCGCGCTCACCCCGGATGCCGAGCGCGATGCCGGCCCGGACGATCCGGCCTACATGATCTACACCTCCGGATCGACCGGCCGCCCCAAGGCCGTCCAAGTTCCGCATCGGGCGGTCACCAATTTTCTCGCCAGCATGGCGCGTGAACCCGGCTTGGGCGCCGACGACGTGCTCCTCGCAGTGACGACGCTGTCGTTCGACATTTCGGTGCTCGAACTGCTGCTGCCGCTCGCCGTCGGGGCCCGCGTCGTGCTCGCCAGCCACGAGCAGACGCGCGACCCGCATGCGCTGCTTGCCGCCATCGAGGACTGCGATGCCACCGTCATGCAGGCCACGCCGTCGACCTGGCGCGTCCTGCTCGAGGCGGGCTGGCGCGGAAATCCACGGCTGCGCGCGCTGGTCGGCGGCGAGGCCCTGGACGTGGACCTCGCCGAACGGCTGGTCGAACGCTGCGGCGCGGTGTGGAACATGTACGGCCCGACCGAAACCACGGTCTGGTCGACCTGCTGGCGGGTGACGCGGCCTCGCGACGGCATTTCGATCGGGCGCCCAATCGCCAACACCGTCGTTCACATCCTCGACGACGCCCTTCATCCGGTGCCGATCGGCGTGCCCGGCGAAATCCACATCGGCGGCGCCGGAGTCGCCCTGGGATATTTCCGCCGACCCGAGCTCACCGCCGAGCGCTTCCTGTCCGATCCCTTCGCGTCGGATTCCGCCCGTATGTACCGGACCGGCGACCTCGGGCGCTGGCGCCACGACGGCCAGCTCGAGCACCTCGGCCGCCTCGATCATCAAGTGAAGGTGCGCGGCTTCCGCATCGAGCCCGGGGAAATCGAAGCCGCGCTGCGGGACGCGGGCGACGTCGCGCAATGCCTAGTCATGGCGCCAGCCATGCACGGTGGCGACCGCCGGCTGGTCGCCTACATCGTGCCGCGCGCCGGACACGCGCTGCAGATCACCGCATTGCGTGACGCCCTGCGCGCGCGACTTGCCGAGCACATGGTTCCGCAGCACTTCGTCGCCCTCGACGCCCTGCCTTTGCTGCCCAACGGCAAGATCGACCGCGCGGCGCTGCCGCTGCCGGTGCCGGGTACCGACCGGCCGAACGGCCAGGCACCGCAACAGCCGCCGGCGACCGACGACGAGGCGACCATTGCCGCGATCTGGCGCGACCTGCTGGGAGTCGACGTCGTCGAACGGACGGACAACTTCTTCGATCTGGGCGGACATTCGCTGCTGGCGATGCGGGCCGTCATCGCCATCGAACAGCGCCTGGGTCGGCGCATCACGCCCCGCAGGCTGATCTTCGAGAGCCTGGCGCAGCTCGCGCGCGACGACACCCCGCGCGACAGCGCCATCGCCTGATGCTGCGCGACGCGGCATCCCCGAAACCTTCGCCCCGCGTGACGGCGGATGCGATCGGACAGGTCTTTCCGCCGGCCGGCCGCGAAGCACGCATCGCCAGCCTTGTTCCCAGCCTCACCGAAACGCTGTTCGCCCTGGGCCTCGGC
>JAKADX010000080.1 GCA_021818505.1 Pseudomonadota bacterium | reverse complement strand
CTGGGAATTTCTGTTCCAGGACATCGTGCGCCGTTCACCGACCCTCGACAACGTTACCGTGATCTCCGCCTTCACCTGCAGCAAGATGCGGCCAGACGGCTTCGGCGGCATGGCCGTACTGATCACGGCGGACGCCATCAAAGGCAAGTCCACCAACGACCTCCTCGAGGACTTCCTTGCCGAGGCGGAGCCAGGCGGCAAGGCCGATGCCGGGAATAGCGGGTCGCATGTGCTCCTTCGCCTGGACGAGACCGCGGCCCGGGCGGAAATCTCCATCCTGGTCGAAACCGACGAGACCTTGACCACATTGGCGCCCGATGCCGTCACCGACTCAGACATCCGGGCAGCTTGTCTTGCCGTTGCCGAGCGTGCCGATCTGTCCGAGGAGCGAAATGCGGCCGTCTTCCGCCCGGCTCTTGCCGCCATCCGCGAGGCCGAACGTCACCTCGATCGCTCGGCCTGATCCTCGCATCACCAAAATTCATTTCCGAACAGCCCGGCCCCGTGCCGGGCTTTTTGCGTTCCGGAGCCTCCGACATGATCGACTGGTATGCGCGTTGCGACTATGAGCCGGATATCAAGCGGCGCTTCCATGCCGAAGCGCGCCCCGTTTGCGCCTGCTGGCGGCGTCGCTCGGCCTTCCGCCGGGATCGTTCGATCTGCGCTCGAACGCAGACGGGATTGCCGCCTCGGGCAAGATCATGCTCCACCACGACGACATCTATGTCCAGGTCAGCCAGCCGGCGACGGGAGCCGATTCGGGCATCCTCATCCGGACCTGCCAGGGCCGGCGCGACTATACCGGCGGTCGGAACCATTTTGCGCCGCGGCGACTGCTCGACGACGTTCCCGCCTTGGCGCAGCAAGTGCGCACGATGATGGCAATAAAGACTCGGGCGGTCATAGCGTCGTCTTCACGCCCAGCGCCGGGCCGGCCTCGCTGAGCCGGCGGTCCAGCGTGCAAAGCGTCGCGCCATGCTCGGCGCAGATGGCGAGATGCAGCGTATCGCCGGCGTGCAGGCCCAGCGCATACTGGTCGGCGAATCTTGTCGCCGGGCAGAACCGCAAACCCGATACCGGCACGGTCGAAAAGTTGTCAGCCACAAGGCGGGCAAACATCGCCAGCACATCGGCGCCATGGGGGCCTCGATCTGCCCGGAGCGCAGCTTGATGGACAGCACCGAAGAGAACTCGGTGGTTACCCACTCGCTGATTGCCAGATTGTCCGGAGCCTGCTCGCTGAGCCAGGCCTGCATCCCGGCGGTTCCTGGGCGAAGCCGTGCGGCAGGCGCTCGATCCGCCCGGTGTGATCCTGATAGAGGAAGCCACCGTCTTCCGCCTGCTCGACGAGATCGAGGCCCGCGGCGCGCACCGCCGCGGCGATGCGTGGCTGCATCGTCGGCCAGACCCAGGCGGGGCCGAGGTCGTAGGCGCCGGCCTCGGTGCGATGGCTCAGCACCCGCCCGCCGATGCGCGCGCGGGCTTCCAGCACCACCACATCGGCGCCACGCCCCGCGTCCTTGGGAGGTGATCCGCGCAGCGGCCGGGCGACCCCATAGGTGATCGTTCACCAAAGGACCAGCGTGCGGTCGATCGGGCTTGCCGCGTCGCTAATCACTGGCGTTCGACGTGGGCAATGGGTACGCCTCTTCCGTCGCGCATCAGGCTGCTGGCTGCAGGGCCGCCCATCGACGGTTTCCTGTCCGCGAACCTCAGATCAAGCCTCGCGTCTGCCTTCATCTAACCAACCCGTTCCCGGAGCGAGCACCCACCAATACGATGACGGATGCAACGAGCTGCAGAACAATGCAAACTGTCAGCACTGCGACGTAGCCGCCTGTTAGATCCCGAATCATCCCGAGAAACACGGGCATCAGCGAGAACGCAAACTGGCCAGCCGCGGCACTCAGCCCGATCACCAAGCCGAACGCAGTGGCTGGAAATTCACGTTGCACGATCAGCGCAGGGAACGTAATCACGTTGCCCACCGACAGCCCGAAGATGGCGCACCCCGCATAAAGTGCCGCCGGCTGATTGGGGAGCAGCATCATCAGCGCCAGTCCACCGGCTTGGCTCGCAAAACTCGCGGCCGAGGCTCGCCTCTGGTGCAACCGGTCGATGACGGCGGCGAGCGCGAGCCGGCCACTCACTGCCGCTATCGAGGTCAGCGCCAGGGCGGTTGCGGCCCCGCCCGGCCCAAGACGCGGCAGTAAAAATGAAACCAGCTGGACGATCAGCCCGACTTGTGCAGCCAGCGCCAGGGCGAAAGGCAATGCGATCGACCAAAGCCGCCAGGATCGCAGGAGGTCCGCGGCGGAGAGATCGGGGCTGGCGGAGGTGGGCGCTGCCGACGCGGCTTCGGTCGGCTCTTTCAAGCCGAACCCGATCAGGGGCAGGACGATCGCCAGCAGGCCGAACGCCGCCAGCGGAACCGCGCGTCCAACCCCGATGTCCTGACTGAGGACCACCAGGACGGGACCCACCGTGAAGCCCGCCGCACTCGCGCCGTTCAGCGCCAAGGTGATCGCAAGCCCACGTTGCCGCTCGAAATACATTGCCAGCGTGGTCGAGATCGCGGTGGAGGTGCATCCGGCCCAGCCGACCGCCATCAACGTCGCCGCCGCGAACATTTCCCAGGGTTGCTGGCTGCGGCTGAACAGCGTGGCGCCCAACCCAAGCAAGATCGTGCCCGCAGCAAGGAGCCGTCTCGCGCCGAACCATTGCAGTGCGACGTGAACCCGCGTCAGACAGACCGCCCCGATCAGGTAATAGGCGGTGATTGCGGATCCGATCAAGCCGCTGGACCAGCCGTGCAGCCGTTGCAGTTCCGCCAGATACACCGAGATTCCGCTGAACCCGAACCCCCACCCGAAGATGGCGGTCACGAAGCATGCCACGACCGCTGGCCAGTACTGCCCAATTTCGGCGGTACGGTTCTCGGGGAGGGCCGCGACGTCGCTCATGCGACTTTCCACGCCATCAGGTGGAACAGGAAACGCTGGGATCCGATGCTGTAAGTCTGCTCATCGATCGCGAAGAACCCGTGCTTCTTGTAGAACGTGATTGCGCGCTCGTTCTCGCGCAAGACGTCAAGCCACAGCATCGGCGCCCGCCGTTTCGCTTCGAGCAAAACATGACTCAACAATTCGGCGCCGAGCCGTTGCCCCAGGAACTCCTTCAGGATATAGATTTTCTGTAACTGCACGGCGTTCTGGTCCCCCTGATCTGTCGGCGCCGAGGGTTGCTTCAGCTTGGCGTACCCCACCGGAAGACCGGCCACGAATGCCAGCCAATAGGCATTCTCCGGCTTGCAGATGCTGCGCCCGATCTTGCCCACGTCGAACGTCGTATCGAGGTAGGCACGCAATTCGTCGCGATGATCGAGGAACAAATGCCCGAACGTCTCGCGAAAGGTGATGCGCCCGAGCAAGGCCACGAGCTTGGCGTCCTCCGGGATTGCCCGTCTGATCTCCGGCTCCATCGGTGTCTCCGTGTTCAGTGGGCTGTCGCGAGGTGAACCATCCGCCGCGACGCCAGCATCCGCTTCTTGTGTTCGTCCAGAAGCGCCGGGGAGACGGGATCGACAACCGAGATTTCTTGCCGATCGATTTAGCGCAGCTATACTGAGGGCATGCTTGGCCCCCTGCCTCTGCTGGGATTGCGCGCGTTCGTTGAGGTCGGCCGGGCCGGCAGCATGAAGGCCGCCGCCTGTCGGCTCGGGGTGACTTCGGGCGCCGTCAGCCAGCAGGTGAAGCTGCTGGAGCTACGGCTTGGCCGAACCCTGTTCGAGCGCCATAACCGGGCGGTGCGCCTCACAGCGGATGGGAAACGGCTGCTCGAAGACGTGGCCGATGCATTCGCGCGCATCGAAGAGGCGGTTGAAGCGATCCGACAGGACCAAGTCGATGATCGCCGCGCCCTGACAGTCAGCACTACTGCCTCCTTTGCGGCGACCTGGCTTGTGCCGCGGCTTGGGCAATTTACCGCGCGCCACCGTAGCGTTGAGGTGAGGGTTCTCACGACGCCGGAGCTTGTGCCGTTTGGGGGCGGCCCCGGTTGCGTCGATTTGGCGATCCGACACGGCCTGGGCCGATGGCCTGGCGTCGAGGCGGTGCACCTGTTGCAGCCCCGGCTGGTTCCAGGTAAGCGTCGCCGGCGCAGCACGGTGACGTTGATTTACCCCGTATCGGCGATTTCGGCCTCTTTCTGTGCCGCCCAATTCCACGGCAGGAGGGTGTCGAGTGCGTTCCGCTTTGTTCGGCCCGAGACGATGCGTTCGAGCACATCGGTCAGCCAGGCCAGCGGCTCGACGTCATTCAGCTTCGCGGTCTGGATCAGTGACGCCACGATGGCCCAGTGGCGTCCGCCGCTGTCGGCGCCCGCGAACAGGGCGTTCTTCCGTCCTAACGTGATCGGGCGGATGGCGCGTTCGACGGTGTTGGTGTCCAGTTCCAGTCGTCCGTCATCGAGGAACAGCACCAATCCCGACCAATGCTTCAGCGCGTAGCGGCTGGCCTTGGCCAACGCCGATCCGCCGGAGATCCGGCCCAGCGTCTCGCTCAGCCAGGTGTGCATCTCCTCCACCAACGGGCGGCTTCGCGCCTGGCGCGCGCGCTGACGTTCGCTGGCCTTTTGGCCGCGGATGTCAGCCTCGATCTCATACAGCGCGGCGATCCGGCGCAGCGCCTCCGCGGCCAGGGGCGCCGCGGTGGCCACATGGACGTCGTAGAACTTCCGCCGGGTGTGCGCCCAACAGAAGGCGAGTTGCGGCGCCTCGCCGGCGGCGTCCGTCAGCACCCGGTTGAACCCGGTGTAGCCATCGACCTGCAGCAATCCGGCAAACCCTTTCAGGTGCGCCGCCGGATGCGTGCCCTTGCGATCTTCGCTGTAGAGATACGCCACCGCCGGATGCCCCGGCCCGGCCCACGGGCGGTTATCCGCCGCGTAGCACCACAGCCGCCCGGTCTTGGTCTTGCCCTGACCGGGATCGAGCACCGGCAGCGTCGTGTCGTCGGCGAACACCCGTGGCGAGGCCAGCACCGCGCTCAGCATCGCCGCGTGCAACGGTTCCAGCCACCAGCAGGCCCGTCCCACCCAGTCGCAGAGTGTGGAACGATCGAGCTCCACACCGTGCCGGGCGAGCATCTGCGACTGGCGATACAGCGGCAGGTGATCGCTGTATTTGCTGATCAGCACGTGCGCGATCAACGCCTCGGTGGCCATGCCGCCATCCACGGGACGCTCCGGGGCGGGCGCCTGCACCACCGCGCCCTCGCAGCCCCGGCAGCCATATTTGGGCCGGCGGATTACCCGGACCCGGAACGAGGCCGGCGTGTAGTCCAGCATCTCGGCACGGTCTTCGCCGATGACGTGGCGGGCGCCGCCGCAGTCCGGGCAGGCCTTGGCATCGATATCGACCATCACCTCGATCCGCGGCAGATGTGCGGGCAGCGCGCCGCGATTGCGCCTGGGTGGATCGGCAGGTGGTGTATTCCCAGCCGCCGCTTCCACCCGCGCGCTCTGTTCGGCCACCGATTGTTGCAGCTCCTCAAGCCCCTGCCGCACCTCGGCGTCATCCAACCGTTCCGAGCGGCGGCCGAACCGGTGGCGCTGCAAGCCCGCGATCAACCCCTGCAACCGCGCGATCTCGGCCAGAGCGGCGTGCACGATCAGCCGCAATGCGGCTGCGTCGTCCGGTAAAGGCGTGGGGGCGGCGAACATGCACGAACGCTGAATCCGCACCCCGAATCGGGGCAAATGACTCCTGCGTGAGCAGGCCCGCTCAGCCGGCCAATGCGGGCCGTGGCACACGCCGGGCCATACGCCAGTCGATCCCCTCCAGCAGCATCGACAGTTGCGCCGGGGTCAGGCCCACCCGGCCGGTCTCGGTCATCGGCCAGACGAAGTGGCCGCTCTCCAGCCGCTTGCTGAACAGACACAGACCCTGCCCATCATACCAAAGCAGCTTGACCAACCCGCCGCCACGGCCACGGAAGGCGAACAAAGCCCCGCCAAACGGGTCCTCGTTCAACACCTGCTGGGCCAGCATCGCCAACCCGTCCATGCCTTTGCGCATGTCGGTCCGGCCACAGGCCAGCCACACCCGCGTGCCGGGCGGCGGAGCGATCATGACGCGCGCAGTGCGGCGAGGACGTGGCGCAACATTCCCGCATCCACCGCGCCGTTGATCCGCACCACGGTCTGGTCCGGCAGCGCGATCTCGATCAGCCCGCCCGGTTGGGCCGGTGCGGCGGTCAGTTCAACACGCGCGAAACGGACGCCTCGGCTGCGAGGTGAACCCAACAACTGGTGCCGCCAGGTATAGAGCTGGCCAGTGCCGATCCCGTGCTTGCGTGCGACCACGGTTGGTGTCGCATGCCCCGACAGGCTCTCCTCGACGATCGCCTGCTTCTGCTCCAACGTCCACCGCCGGCGGCGGTCCACGCCGGTGATCACCTCGATCCGCCGAGGCCGAGTGCTCATAGGAGCGCTCGTATGAGCACTCCGATCGGGTGAAGGCCCCGCATCGGCCGGGGCGTATTCGGTGTCGATCATCATAGATGCAGGGGACCACAGGCCGCGGACGAAAGGCTATGTGGGGTCCGGACGACGCTTACGGTAAAGCGGGATCGTGACGAGT
>JAKADX010000007.1 GCA_021818505.1 Pseudomonadota bacterium | reverse complement strand
CCGCGCTTCAGGCCGGCACGCTCCGCATCCGCCCCGCCCGCCACCGCCCGCCGCGCCGCAACCCGCCGGCGACCGTGCCGCCAAAGCCGCGCCTGCCGCGCAGCTTCGGCTGGCTGGTCCGGCGGGTCCGGGCGGTCGCGTTCGGCCGGTCGCAACTGGAACACCTGCTCGCCCAGCCGGACATGGCGGCGCTGATCGCCGCCGCGCCGCCGGTCGGCCACCACATCCGCCCGATCTGCCGGATGCTCGGGGTCCGCCCGCCGCCCGGCCTGCTGCCGCCGCGCCGGCGCGGCCCGCCGGACGCCGGCCGACCCGCACGGGCCTCGCAGCCGGCTTCGCCTTATTTCGTCGGCACAGCCGGCGCCGGCGGGGCAGCAGGGGTGGCCGGGGCGGCAGGGGTGGCCGGCTTGGCGGGGGCGGTTGCCGCGGGCGGCGTGTCCAGGATGCTGCGCCCGACCCCGCCGGTGCCGCGGTTCAGCAGCGCCAGTGCCAGCGACAGCGCGAAGAAGACGGTGCCGAGGATGGCGGTCGCCCGCGTCAGCAGATTGGCGGTGCCGCGCCCGGTCATGAACGCGCCCATGCCCTGCGAGGAGCCGATGCCCAGGCCGCCGCCCTCGCTGCGCTGGATCAGCACCACGCCGATCAGGGCGATGGTGACGAACATCTGGATCAGCATGAGCACGATGGTCATGGGGCTTCCCGCATTGCTTGCCGGCCGTGCCGCGTCCTTCACCCGTCGCTGCGCGCCACCCGTTTGGTCTCCCTCTCCCGCTTGCGGGAGAGGCCAGGGGTGAGGGCGTAGCCGGCGATCCGGCGGCTGCTCTCTATCCCCCCGAACCCGCTTTGGGAAGTACGGACGGGACGCACGGGCCGGCACGTGGTAGCAACCACGCCCGCGGCCGGCGACATCACGCCGGCGGCGTCACAGGGGGATTTCCAGGATGATCAAGCTGAGCGTGCTGTATCCGGCCGGCGCGACCGCCAAATTCGACATGGACTACTATTGCACGCGCCATATGCCGATGGTCCGGCAGAAGCTCGGCGCGGCGTGCCGGAACATGGCGGTTGACGGCGGTCTGGCCGGCGGCGCGCCGGGCTCGCCGCCCACCTATGTCGCCATGGGCCATCTTTATTTCGACTCGGTCGAAGCCTTCCAGGCCGCGATCGGCCCGCACCTGTCGGAGATCATGGCCGACATTCCGAACTACACCAATATCGAGCCGGTGCTTCAGATCAGCGAGGTCAAGCTCTAGGCGCCGCGCGCGCGATCGCCAGAAAGTCGGCGGCGTTCAGGCTGGCGCCGCCGACCAGCGCCCCACCCACGTCCTTCACGGCCAGCAGCGCGGCGGCGTTCGCCGGCTTGACCGACCCGCCGTAGAGAATCCGCACCGCTGCGCCCCGCCCGGCAAACCGCGTGATCAGGGCTTCGCGCACGGCCGCGTGCATCTCGGCCACATCGGCCTCGCTCGCATTGCGCCCGGTGCCGATCGCCCAGACCGGCTCATAGGCGACGACGCCCGCGAAGTCGTCCGGCAGGCTGCCGGCAAGCTGGCCGCGCACGATGCCAAGGTGCTCGCCCGCGACGCGCTGCGCCTCGGTCTCGCCGACGCAGACGATCGGCGTCAGGCCGGCGGCCGCCGCGGCGGCCGCCTTGGCCCGCACCAGCGCATCGCCCTCGCCGTGGTCGGCGCGGCGCTCGGAATGGCCGAGGATGACCCAGGTGGCGCCGGCATCGCGCAACATGGCGGCCGACAGGTCGCCGGTATGGGCGCCGGATGGCGCCGGATGGCAGTCCTGCGCCCCCAGCGCCACCGCCGAGCCGGCCAGCACCCGCCCCACCTCGCGCAGGATCGTCGCCGGCGGGCAGACCAGCAGATCGCAGCCGGCGGGCGGACCGGAGGCCGCGAGCGGAGCGGCGATCCGCTCCACGTCGGCGGCCAACCCGTTCATCTTCCAGTTGCCGGCGATCAGCGCGCGCATATCCCCTCCGTCTTCCTCGGTCGCTGGGCCGCCGCCTGCTACGCCCGCCGGGCGGGACTGGCAAATGCCCCCCACTGTTCCTATGGTCCGCCCGCAATTCCCCGCCCGCAGGACAGGCCGATGCTCGCCACTTTCCGCCGCTCGCTCAACACCTGGCCCGCGCGGCTGCTGTTCATGCTGCTGGTCGTCGCTTTCGCCGTGTGGGGGATCGGCGACGTGGTGCGCAACATCGCCCGCGACAGCGCGCCGCTACGGGTCGCCGGGCAGAGCATCGACCTCGCGGTGCTGCAACAGGAATTCCAGCGCAACATGGCGCAGGCGACGCGCAACCTCGGCAATTCCGACGCGACCCCGGAACTGCGCCGCACCGTGGCGCTTGAGACGGTGCAGCAGATGGTGACGCAGGCGGCGCTCGACGCCGAGGCCCGGCGTCTGCGCCTTGCCGTGCCCGACGACGCGTTGCGGCGCGCCGTGTTCGCCATGCCGGCGTTCCGCGACAAGGAAGGAAAATTCGACCGTGCGCTGATGGACAAACTGCTGCGCAACAACGGCCTGAGCGAGCCGCGCTTCCTGGAACTGATGCGCGCGCAGCTGCTGCACCAGCAGATGCTCGACGCGGTCAGCGCCGGCGCCACGGCCTCGGCCGAGATGGCACGCCAGGTCTATCAGTTTCAGCACGAAAAGCGCGTCGCCGACGCCGTCACCGTGGCGTTCGCCGATGCCGCGCAGCCGCCCGCGCCGACCGACCGGCAGGTCGAACGCTGGTGGGCCAATCACCCCGAGCGCTACAGCACGCCGGAATACCGCCGCATCAAGGCGATCGTGCTGTCGCCCGAGACGGTCGCGAAAGACGTCCAGGTCACCGAGGAGGACCTCAAGGCCGAGTGGGATCAGGACAAGGGCAAGCTCGCCACGCCCGAGAAGCGCAGCGTCGAGGTGATCCTCACACAGGACCAGGCGACCGCCGAGCAGCTAGCCGAGCAGTGGCGCAGCGGCGCCGACTGGTCGCAGATGCAGGAAGCCGCGAACAAGGTCGGCGCCGCGCCAGTCGAACTCGACGATGCCGCGCGCGGCGAATTCCCCGCCCCCGAACTCGGCGATGCCGTGTTCGCGACACAGGAGGGCACGGTGCCGCCGCCGGTGCACAGCGCGCTGGGCTGGCACGTGCTGAAGGTGACCAAGGTGACGCCCGCCGGCACCGCCACGTTCGAGCAGGCGAAGCCGCAACTGCGCGCCCTGGTCGTGGCGCAGAAGGCCGCTGATCTGATCTACGACCGCGCCAACCGGATCGACAACCTGCTGTCCTCGGGCAGTTCGCTTGACACGCTGCCCGGCGACCTGGGCGTGGCCGCCGTCACCGGCACGCTGGATGCCCAGGGCGACACGCCGGAGGGCAAGAAGGCACCGATTCCCGGGTCGGACAAGCTGCGCGAGGCACTGATCGCGGCGGCCTTTCAGGCCAAGGTCGGGGACGCGCCGAAGCTGACGCAGGCGCCTGCCGGGCCGGACGGCGTGCAGGCCTTCTTCGCGATCAGCGTCGAGAGCATCATCCCGCCCAAGCCGCGCCCGCTCGACCAGGTGAAGGCGCAGGTCAGCGCCGACTGGGCGGGCAATCAGGTGCGCCACGAGCAGGAAGCCGCCGCCGCGCAACTCTACGCCGCGGTCAAGGGAGGCAGGTCGCTGGCCGAGGCCGCCGGCGCGGCCAAGCTCACGATGAAGACGCTGCCGGCGGCCGGCCGTGCCTCGCCGACCGACGGCGTGCCGTCGCAACTCGTGCCGCTGCTGTTCCATATGAGCAAGGTCGGCGAGGCGACGATGGTCGAGACGCCGGCGGGCTTCGTGGTGGCCACACTGGCGAAGATCGAGGACCCGGACCCCAGCGCCGACCCGGTCGGTTTCGGCGCCGTCAAGGACGGGCTGGCCGCCGCGGTCAGCGGCGATCTGCAACAGGCCTTCGCCACCGCCGTGCGCGACCGCAGCAATCCCCGCATCAGCGCCTCGATCATCGACACGCTCGCCGGCAACGCCGAGTGAAGGACCACGCATGACCTACGCCCCCGCCCCCGGCTTCGCCGAATTCCGCCAGGACTACGAGCAGGGGCGCGGGCGGCTGGTCTGGCGGCGGGGGGTTGCTGATCTGCTGACCCCGGTTGCGGCCTATCTCAAGCTCGCCGAGGGCAGGCCCAACGCCTTCCTGCTGGAGAGCGTGGAGGGCGGCGCCTCGCGCGGGCGCTACTCGATCATCGGCCTCGCCCCCGACCTGATCTGGCGCTGCCGCGACGGGCGGCCGGAGATCAACCGCCACGCCCGCTCCGCCCCCTTCGCCTTCGCCGCCGACGACCGCGCGCCGTTGGACAGCCTGCGCAGCCTTGTCGGCGAGTGCCGGATGGAGGTGCCGGACGGGCTGCCGCCGATGGCGGGCGGGCTGGTCGGTTATCTCGGCTACGACATGGTGCGCCAGATGGAGCGCCTGCCGGAGAAGAACGCGGCCAGCATCGACGTGCCCGAGGCGCTGATGCTGCGCCCGACGCTGTTCGTGATCTTCGACAACGTGACCGACCTGCTGACGCTGGCCGCCCCGGTGCATCCACGACCCGAGACCACCGCCGCGCAGGCGTGGGAAGCGGCGCAGGGGGCGCTGGCCGAGGCGGAAGCGGCGCTGGAGCGCCCGCTGCCGCTCGCCGCCCCGCCGGTCGCCTTGCCGCCGCTGCCGTCACCGGCGTCGAACTTCACGCGCGAGGCATTCATCGCGGCGGTGGAGCGCGCGAAGGAATATATCCGCGCCGGCGACGTGTTCCAGGTCGTGCCGAGCCAGCGGTTCTCGGTCCCGTTCGCGCTGCCGCCCTTCGCGCTGTATCGCGCGCTGCGGCGGATCAACCCGGCACCGTTCCTGTTTTACCTGGATTTCGGCGGCTTCGCGGTGGTCGGCAGCAGCCCGGAGATTCTCGTCCGCCTGCGCGACAACACCGTGACCATCCGCCCGCTCGCCGGCACCCGCCGCCGGGGGGCGACGCATGAGGAGGACCAGCGGCTGGAGGCCGAACTGCTCGCCGACCCCAAGGAGCGCGCCGAGCACCTGATGCTGCTCGACCTCGGCCGCAACGATGTCGGGCGGGTCGCGGAGATCGGCACCGTGCGCGTGACCGAGAGCTTCGCCATCGAGCGGTTCAGCCATGTCATGCACATCGCCTCCGAGGTGCAGGGACGGCTGCGCGAGGGGCTGGACGCGATCGACACGCTGGTCGCGGGCTTCCCGGCCGGCACGCTGACCGGCGCGCCGAAGGTGCGTGCCATGGAGATCATCGAGGAACTGGAGCCGACGCGACGCGGCATCTATGCCGGCTGCGTCGGCTACTTCGCGCCCGACGGTACCATGGACACCTGCATCGGGCTGCGCACCGCGGTGGTGAAGGACGGCACCATGCACGTCCAGGCCGGTTGCGGCGTGGTCGCGGACAGCGACCCGCAATCGGAGTGGGAGGAGACGCGGCAGAAGGCACGCGCGCTGTTCCGCGCCGCCGAGGAAGCGGTGAATTTCGCCGCCGGCAAGCCGGCCTGACCCGCTTCAGCGGCGCGGCGGCGCGTGGGCGCCGCCGCCGTGGACCGCCTAAGCCTTGGCTTCGTGCTGCACGCCCTTCTCGTCGAGCAGGGTCGCCAGTTCGCCCGACTGGAACATCTCGGTCACGATGTCGCAGCCGCCGACGAACTCGCCCTTGACGTAGAGCTGCGGGATGGTCGGCCAGTTGGAGAACTGCTTGATGCCCTCACGCAGTTCCGCATCCTCCAGCACGTTGGCGGTGTGGAACGGCACGCCCATGTGGCTGAGGATCTGCACCACGCGCGCGGAGAAGCCGCACTGCGGGAACATCGCGTTCCCCTTCATGTACAGCATCACCGGATTTTCCGTGATGTCGGCCTGGATGCGCTCGAAGACGGCATTGCTCATCGTCGGTTTCCTTATTCGGGGGCGGCGGTCTGCAGGGCCAGCGCGTGCAACTCGCCGCCCATCCGGCCGCGCAGGGCGGCGAACACGATCTGGTGCTGCTGCACCCGGCTCTTGCCGCGAAACGCCTCGCTGACCACGGTCGCCGCGTAGTGGTCGCCGTCGCCGGCCAGGTCTTCGATGGTCACGCGGGCATCGGGCAACGCCGCCTTGATCAGCGCCTCGATCTCGCTCGCAGCCATCGCCATGCTTACCCCTCCAGCCAGTCCGGCAGGAATTGCTCGTGCCTGCGGCGCAGAACCGGCAGGGATATTGTGGCGCCGTCGGGAAGTGTCAAATCCAATCCACCCGCACTGCCCAGCCGCCGCGCCGGCACCCCCTCCGCCGCCGCCGCCGCCAGCAGGGCAGCCGAATCTGCGACCGCCAGGACGTAGCGCCCCTGGTCCTCGCCGAACCAGAACGCGTGCGGCGCCAGCCCGTCGGGGCCCGGCAGCAACCGCGCGCCGACCTCGCCCGCAAGCGCCATCTCCGCGACCGCGACCAGCAGCCCGCCGTCGGACACGTCGTGGCACGCGGCGACCGTCCCGGCGAGGATACGCGCGCGGACGAAGTCACCCACCCGTCGCTCAGCCACCAGATCGACCGGCGGCGGCGGTCCGGCCTCCTGCCCCGCCACCTCGCGCAGCCACAGCGACTGGCCCAGATGGCCCGCGGTCGCGCCGAGCAGCACCAAGTCCAGGCCCGGCCGCAGCGCGATGCCGACCGCCCGCGCCGCGTCGTCCAGCACGCCCAGCCCGCCGATCGCCGGCGTCGGCAGCACCGATCGGCCCTCGGTCTCGTTGTAGAGGCTGACATTGCCGCTCACGACCGGGAAATCCAGCGCGCGACACGCCTCCGCCATGCCGGCGATCGCGTCCGCGAACTGGCCCATGATCTCGGGGCGTTCGGGATTGCCGAAATTGAGGTTGTCAGTGACCGCGAGCGGGCGCGCGCCAACGGCGGTCAGGTTGCGCCACGCCTCCGCCACCGCCTGCGCCCCGCCCGCGCGCGCGTCGGCGGCGCAATAGCGCGGCGTGCAGTCGGTGGTCAGCGCCAGCGCCCGTGCGTGACCCTCGACCCGCACCACGGCGGCGTCGGCCGCACCCGGCCGCTTCACCGTCTGCCCGCCCACAGTCGCGTCATACTGGTCCCAGATCCAGGCCCGCGAGCACAGATCCGGGCAGCCGAGCAACCGGACCAGCGCCGCCTCCAGCCCCACCGTATCGGCGACTTCACCGCACGGCGCCGGCGGCGGCGGCGGCATCGTCGGGCGATGGTAGAGCGGCGCCTGATCGGCCAGCGGCGCGAGCGGAATGTCCGCCTCGATCCGCCCCTGATGGCGCACGACGATGCGCCCGCTATTGGTCAGGCGGCCGATCACGGCAAAATCGAGTTCCCATTTCTCGAAGACGGCGCGCGCGACATGCTCGCGATCGGGACGGAGCACCATGAGCATCCGCTCCTGACTCTCCGACAGCATCATCTCATAGGCGGTCATGTCGCGCTCGCGCTGCGGCACCGCGTCGAGATCGAGCGTGATGCCGACACCACCTTTGCCGGCCATCTCGACCGAGGAACTGGTCAGACCCGCCGCACCCATGTCCTGAATGGCGATGATCGCATCGGTCGCCATCAGCTCCAGGCACGCCTCGATCAGCAGTTTTTCCGTGAACGGATCGCCGACCTGCACGGTCGGGCGCTTCTCCGCGCTGTCCTCGCCAAAGGCGGCACTCGCCATCGTGGCGCCGTGGATGCCGTCGCGACCGGTTTTCGAGCCGACATAGACAACCGGATTTCCCACCCCGGCTGCGGCGGACAGGAAAATGCGGTCGCGCGGCGCAATGCCCACCGTCATCGCGTTGACCAAAGGGTTGCCGTTATAGGCAGCGTGAAAATTCACTTCGCCGCCGACCGTGGGCACGCCGACGCAATTGCCGTAGCCGCCGATGCCGCGCACCACGCCATCGACGATGCGCCGGGTGCGCGGGTCGCCTGGATCGCCGAAGCGCAGCGCATTAAGATTGGCGATCGGGCGAGCACCCATGGTGAACACGTCGCGCAGGATGCCGCCGACACCGGTGGCCGCGCCCTGATACGGCTCGATGAAGCTCGGGTGGTTGTGGCTCTCCATCTTGAACACGGCGGCGAGTCCGTCGCCGATATCGACCACGCCGGCATTCTCGCCAGGACCGTGGATCACCCACGGCGCCCTGGTTGGCAATTCCCTGAGCCAGACGCGCGAGGATTTGTAGGAACAGTGTTCCGACCACATCACCGAGAAGATGCCGAGTTCGGTGAGCGTCGGCGTGCGGCCCATGATCGCGAGCACACGCGCGTATTCCTCGGCGTTCAGGCCGAACTCCCGCGCCAGGACGGCATCGACGGGGCGCGTGGTCATGCGGCGAGGGTGGCGGCGAGACTGTCGAACAGCGGCTTGCCGTCCTCGCCGCCGAGCAGCGGATCGACCAGGTCCTCGGGATGCGGCATCAGGCCGAGCACGCGCAGATTGGGCGAGAGGATGCCGGCGATGTCGCGCGCGCTGCCGTTGCGGTTGCCGGTGGGCGGGGCGTAGCGGAACGCCACCAGTCCCTCGCCCTCCAGCCGATCCAGCGTCGCGTCATCGGCAAAGTAGTTGCCGTCGCCATGCGCCATCGGCGCGCGGAAGATGTCGCCGCGCTGGTAGTGGGAGGTGAACGCAGTGTCGGTCCGCTCAACGCGCAGATGGCAATCGGACGAAAGAAAACGAAGGCCGGCATTGCGCAGCAGCGCACCGGGCAGCATGCCGGCCTCGGTGAGAATCTGAAATCCGTTGCACACGCCGAGCACGTAGCCGCCGCGCGCGGTATGCGCGCGCACCGCGTCCATCACCGGCGAGTGCGCCGCCATCGCACCGCAGCGCAGATAGTCGCCGTAGGAGAAGCCGCCGGGAATGACGATGAGATCGAGGCCCGACAGATCGGTGTCGCGATGCCAGATCATGCGTGGCGCGCGGCCGAAGCTGCGCGTCAGCGCGATCGCCATGTCGCGTTCGCGGTTGATGCCGGGGAAGGTGACGACAGCGGCGCGCATCTCACGCAACATCCACGCGAAAACTCTCGATCACCGTGTTGGCAAGCAACTGCCGCGCCATCTCCTCGGCCTGCGTGCGCGCGCGTCCGGGATCGGTTTCGGCCAGGTCGAGTTCGATCACTTTGCCGGCCCGTACCTCGCCCACGCCGGCGAAGCCGAGATGCGCGAGCGCCTGCCCGATCGCGCGCCCCTGCGGATCGAGCACGCCGGGCTTGAGCATGACGGTGACGATGGCCTTCATTGCGTCACGCTCAGCGACTTCGGCGCGCCCTGAAGATGTGACGCGAGGCACGATCCGATCGGGCAATTCTTTTTGTGCGCATGATGAGCCTGCCGCCCGATCGCGCGGCCGAAGCCATGCCCGGTTCGTGCGCTGGCCATCTGCGGAGCCACGACGGCCAGCGCGATGGCGACCGCCAGCGCACCGCGCCACCAGGCCGCCGGCTTCGCTCTCACTGCATCGTCTCCGGCCCCTTCAGGTCGCGCATCCCTGCCTCCGGCAGAATTCCCAACCGCTTGGCCACTTCCTGATATGCTTCCTCGACCTTGCCGAGGTCACGGCGGAAACGGTCCTTGTCCATCTTCTCGTTGGTCTTGGTGTCCCACAGCCGGCAGTTGTCGGGGCTGATCTCGTCGGCGAGGACGATGCGCATGTCGTCGTTCTCCCACAGCCGGCCGAACTCCACCTTGAAATCGACCAGCGTGATGCCGACGCCGAGAAAGAGGCCGGTGAGGAAGTCGTTGATACGCAGCGTCAGCGCGACGATGTCGTCCATGTCCTGCGTGTTCGCCCAGCCGAAGGCGGTGATGTGCTCCTCGGAGACCATCGGATCGCCGAGCTGGTCATTCTTGTAGTAGTACTCGATGATGCTGCGCGGCAGACGGGTTCCCTCCTGGATGCCCAGGCGCGTGCTCAGGCTGCCGGCGGCGACATTGCGCACCACCACCTCGATCGGGATGATCTCGACCTCGCGGATCAGTTGCTCGCGCATGTTGAGCCGGCGGACGAAATGCGTGGGGATGCCGATTTCCGCCAGCCGCAGCATCAGGTACTCGCTGATGCGGTTGTTGAGCACGCCCTTGCCGGTGATGACGCCGCGCTTCTGCGCGTTGTTGGCGGTGGCGTCATCCTTGAAGTACTGCACGAGCGTGCCCGGTTCGGGCCCCTCGAACAGGATCTTGGCTTTGCCTTCATAGAGCTGGCGGCGGCGGGCCATGGGCGGTTCCTGTGGCGTTCCCCCCGGGGCCGTCCCCGAGGCGTCGCGATCGGCGCGACCCGGCGCCGCGCCACCGCGGGCGGCGGTGCGGGGTGGCTATAGCAGCCGTCCGGCCACGACACCACGCCCTCCGGCCGGACCCCTGGCCCGCCCCCGGCGCACGCGCAACAGAACGGCAATTCGCCGTCGCTCCGACACTTGATTGCCCGCAATATAGGCACGATGCCGAATTTTGCATCCATTCTGCCCCAACCTGAACGCCGACAGGCTCTCTAGCACGATAATTGCTTGCCATCCGCCGCGATCCGCGCTGCACTGCAGCGAGGCGGCGTCGACCGCCCTTGCATATTCAGGTTCTGCAATGGCTTTCGGCCCGCGCCTCGACCTTCGCCAGTCCCAGTCGCTCGTCATGACGCCGCAACTGCGTCAGGCGATCAAGCTGCTGCAGTTCTCCAATCTGGAGGTCGCCGCCTTCGTCGAGGAGGAGCTGGAACGCAACCCGCTGCTGGAGCGCGACGAACGCCCGGAGGTGCCGCCCGAGCGGCCGGCACCCGACCAACTCCACCCGCCGGAGCCCAACGGCGCCGACACCGCCGAGCTGATCCGCTCCGAGGTGCTGACCCCGCCGGAAGCCTCGCCGCTCGACGCCGCCGACGCCGAGCCGTTCGACCCGCCCGGCGCCGGCGACGGCGTGCGCTTCGGCAGCGGCGGCGCCGCCGACTTCGCCGAGGACGAGCGTGGCATCGAGGACTTCGCCCCGGCGCCGCGCAGCCGGCGCGAGCACCTGCTGGAGCAGCTACGCCTCGGCTTCGCCGACCGCACCGACCGGGCGATCGGCGCGCATCTGATCGCGCTGCTGGAGCCGTCGGGCCGCCTCTCCATCGCCTCGGCCGCGATCGCGACGGCGCTCGGCGTGCCGGAGGCGCGGGTCGAGCGCGTGCGCCAGGCAATGCTGCGCTTCGAGCCGACCGGCATGTTCGCCCGCGACCTGCGCGAATGCCTGGCCGTGCAGCTCGCCGAGCGCGACCGGCTCGACCCGGCGATGGCCACGCTGCTCGATCACCTCGATCTGCTGGCGCGGCGCGAGCACAAGCGCCTGATGGTGCTCTGCGGCGTCGATGCCGAGGACCTGGCCGACATGATCGCCGAAATCCGCCGCCTCGACCCCAAGCCGGGCGCGGATTTCGACGCTGTTCCCGCCGCCCCGGTGGTTCCCGACATCCTGATGCGCGCCGCCCCGGACGGGTCGTGGCTGCTGGAGCTGAACCCGCAGACGTTGCCGCGAGTGCTGGTCAACCGCCAGTTCTCCGCTCGGATCGCGCCGCGCGCCGGCCGCGACGATCGTGCCTTCATCGCCGAACGGCTGCAAACCGCGAACTGGTTGGTCAAATCGCTGCAGCAGCGCGCGCAGACCATCCTGAAGGTCGCCGGCGAAGTGGTGCGCCAGCAGGACGGGTTCTTCCGCCACGGCGTGGCCCATCTGCGCCCGCTGATCCTGCGCGACATTGCCGATGCGGTGGAGATGCACGAGAGCACGGTCAGCCGTGTGACCTCGAACAAATACATCGCAACTCCGCGCGGCGTGTTCGAGCTGAAATACTTCTTTACAACCGCGATCGCCGGCACATCCGGCGGCAGCCACAGCGCCGAGGCGGTGCGCCACCGGATCCGCGCCATGGTGGCCGCCGAGGATGTCGACGACGTGTTGAGCGACGACACGATCGTGGCTTTGCTCCGGCGGGAGGGCGTGGACATCGCGCGCCGGACCGTGGCCAAATATCGGGAGGCGCTGCGCATCCCCTCCTCGGTGCAGCGCAAGCGGGAAAAGGCCGTGCCGGCCTGAGCGGGCCGGCCGGCGCTCCCCAACCCGAGGGGCGAGGGACGGCGTATGCAGATCACTGTGTCGGGAAAGCAGGTGGACCTGTCGGACGCGCTGCGCACGCGCGTGCAGCAGCAGCTTGACACGATCGCGAGCAAGTATTTCGACCACGCGCTCGATGCGCAGGTCACGTTCAGCCGCGCGCGCAGCTTCTTCACCTGCGATATCAACATGCGCGCGGGCCGCGGCCTGCTGCTGCGCGGCGAGGGCGAGGCGGCGGACGCGCACAGCGCCTTCGACGACGCCGCCGAGCACATCGCCAAGCGCCTGCGCCGCTACCGCCGCCGCGTCAACGAACACGCCCGCGACATCGCACAGCGCGAACGCCCGGAGGCGGCACGCCAGTACATCCTCCGCCAGGAGGAGGACCGCGGCAACGGCGAGGCCGCGCCCGCCGGCCGCTCGGTCGCCTATGCGACGGTAGTGGCCGAGGTGCCGGCGGAGATCGCGCGCCTGAGCGTCGGCGACGCCGTCATGCGCATGGACCTCGCCGACCAGCCGGTGCTGATGTTCCGCAACAGCGCCACCGGCGAACTCAACGTCGTCTATCGCCGCAGCGACGGCCATATCGGCTGGATCGACCCGTCCGGCACGGGGTAGCCGATCGGCCTGGAGCCATCACGCCGGCGCGCACGCCAGCCGCGCGCCGGCGGCCAGTGCGTGCAGCTTGGCCAGCGCGATGGTGCGGTCCATCGGCGCCATGCCGCAGTTGGTGCACGGGAACAGCCGCTCCGCCGGCACGTAGCGCCGCGCTTCGGCGATCGTCGCTGCCACCGCCTCGGGGGTTTCCACCGTGTCGGTGGCCACGTCGATCACGCCGACCAGCACGTCCTTGCCCGCCAGCAGTTCCATCAGCCGCATCGGCACGCGGGAGTTGGCGCATTCCAGCGACACCTGGTCGATGCGGCTGGCGGCGAGAGCGGGGAAGACCTGTTCGTACTGGCGCCACTCCTCGCCCAGGCCCTGTTTCCAGCGGATATTCGCCTCGATGCCGTAGCCGTAACAGATATGCACCGCGGTTTTGCAGCGCAGGCCCTCGATCGCCACGTGCAGCGCGTCGATGCCCCACTTCACCGCCTCGTCCATATAGACGTTGAAGGCGGGCTCATCGAACTGGATCACGTCCACGCCGTCCGCCTCCAGCCCGCGCGCCTCCTCGTTCAGCAGGCGCGCGAAGGCGAAGGCCATCTTGACGCGATCGCCGTAGAAGCCGTCGGCGAGCGTGTCGATCAGCGTCATCGGTCCGGGCAGGGTGAACTTGATCTTGTGGCCGGTATGCGCGCGCAGCAGCCGCGCCTCGGTCTGGTGCACGCGCCCGCGCAGACGCAGGTCCGATGTCACCGTGGGCACCATCGCGTCGTAGCGATTGTTGCGGATGCCCATTTTCACCTTGCGGCCGAAGTCCACGCCCTCGACCTGTTCGAGGAAGCCGTGGACAAAGTGCTGGCGCGACTGCTCGCCATCGGTGACGATGTCGATGCCGGCATCCTCCTGCAATTTCAGCCACAGCAGGGTCGCGTCCGCCTTGGCCTCCGCCAGCGCCGCCCCCTCCTGCCGCCACGCCGGCCAGAGCGTGCGGGGGTCGGCGAGCCAGGACGGCTTGGGCAGGCTGCCGGCGAGCGTGGTCTGGAAACGGGGCGCCGTCATGGGAATCTCCTGCGCTGCCGGGCGGGTGCGCCGCCGGTTATCCCCGAACGCGCGGCGTCCGCCAATCCCGCCCGTCGCGGCCTTTACAGCCGCGGCAGTCCGGCCTCCTCGATCGCCGCCACGACCTCCGCCGCCAACATCCGCGGCAGCCGCGCCAGCAGCCCGCGGCGGCGAGGCTTGATCACGTAGGCGCGCGCCTTGGCGCCACCGATCTCGCGCAGCACGCCGTCGAGGTCGCCCAGCCGGTCGATCAGCCCCACCTCCGCCGCCCGCGCCCCCAGCATGAAGCCGCCGTCGAACAGCGCACTCTCCTCCGCGCGCAGCCTGCCGGCCCGGCGGGTGCGCACCCAGTCCTTGAAGCGCGCGTGCAGATCGTCCAGCAGCGCGCGCACGAACGCCACGTCCTCCGGCCGCTCCGGGCTGAACGGGTCGAGCCGCGCCTTGTTCTCCCCGGCCGTATAGAGCCTGCGTTCGACGCCCCAGCGTTGCAGCACCGCGGGAATGCCGAAGCCGCCGCCGATCACGCCGATCGAGCCGACGATGCTCATCGCGTTGGCCACGATCTCATCGCCCGCACAGGCCAGCCAGTAGCCACCGGAGGCGCCGACCTCGCCGATCACCGCGACGACGCGCACGTTTTTCTCCTCCGCCCGTCTGCGGATGCGCGTCGCGATCAGGTCGGACTGCACCGGCGAGCCACCGGGGCTCTGGATATCGAGCAGCAGCACCCCGCCCTTGCCGGCGGCCGCCACGGCGCGCTCGATCAGCGGGCCGACGCCCTCGATGTTCAGCCCACCCGGCCGCGCCGCCAGCAGGCCGTGCAGCTCCAGCACCGGGATCGGGCGGGTGCGCCAGAAGAACAGGCGCATCAGACCACGTCCGCCGGGCGCAGCCGGCAGGACTGCGCCAGCGATTCCGTCTCCAGTTGCAGCGTCGCGTGTCCGATCGCGAAGCGCCGGCCGAGTTCGCGCGTCGCCTCCAGGATCACCGCCTCGGGCGGCGCGGCGCCGCCGCCATGCACCAGATGCGCGGTCAGAGCGGTTTCGGTGGTGGACAGGCCCCAGATGTGCAGGTCATGCACCTCCACGACGCCGGGCAGGTTGCGCAGATACGCCTCGACTTCGTGCGGCGCGATGCCGGCGGGCACGCCGTCCATCGCCAGGTTGACCGCGTCGCGCAACACGCCCCAGGTGCCGGCGACGATGACCGCGACGATCAGCAGGCTCGCCGCCGGGTCGATCCACATCGCCCCGGTCAGCCCGATCAGCAGTGCGGCGATCACCACGCCGAGCGACACCAGGGCATCGCTCGCCATGTGCAGGAAGGTGGCGCGGATGTTCAGGTCGCCGTGGCCGCGACTGAACATCCAGGCGGTGACGCCGTTGATGACGACGCCGGCCAGCGCCACCCAGACCATGGTGGCGGAGGCGACCGGCTCGGGGTGGACCAGCCGCTGCACCGCCTCCGCCGCGATCGCGCCCACACCCGCGAACAGCACCGCGGCGTTGGCCAGCGCCGCCAGGATCGAACCGCGCCCCCAGCCATAGGTCCGCCGCAGCGACGGCACCCGCCGCGCCAGCACCACCGCGCCCCAGGCTAGCAGCAGGCCGAGCACGTCGCCCGCGTTGTGCACCGCATCCGCCAGCAGCGCGGTGGCGTTGGCGGCCAGGCCGTACGCGACCTCGGCGGCGACGAAGCCGGTGTTGAGCACGGCGCCGATCGCGAAGGCGGTGCCGAAATCGCGCGGCACGGGACCATGCCCGTGGTGGTGATGGTGATCGTGATGGTCGTGGTCGTGCATCGGCGGCCCCGGTTGCGGTCGGCATAGTCTAGCACGTGGCGCGCGTGCGATGCTCCGCCAGCCCCCGCGGAGCCCGCCATGCGCCTGCTCGCCCTCGTCGCCGCCCTGCTGCTCGCCCTGCCCGCCCGCGCCGACGATCTGGCGCTGCGCCGCGTCATGCTCTCGGCCGCCGGCGTCGGCTATTTCGAATACGCGGGCCAGGCCGACGGCGCGACGCCGCTGGCGCTGGACGTCAAGCGCGCGCAGATGGATGACGTGCTGGCCTCGCTGGTGCTGTTCGACGCCGCCGGGCACATCGGCACGGTGACGCTGCCCGGTGCCGATGCCGCCCATGCCGCCTTCGCCGACCTGCCGTTCGGCGCGGACGCGCTCGCCTCCGCCCGCGACCTGCTGAACGCACTCGTCGGCACCGAGATGACCGTGCGCGGACCACGGCCGATGACCGGGTTGATGCTGCGCGCCGAAGTGATGACCGAACCCTCCGGCACCCAGGGCGGCGTGCCGCGCACCAGGGTCACCTTGCTCACCGCCGATGGGGTCGAGCAGTTCGTGCTGGAAGATGCCGAATCGGTGCAGGTCGCCGACGCCAGCTTGCGCGGGCGGATCGACCGCGCGCTCGCCGCCCTGCGCGGCGGTGCCGCCGCCGATCTGCGCCGGCTGACGCTGCGCGTCCCGGGCGACGGGCGGCGGGAGGTGCGCGTCGGCTATGTCGCGGCCGCGCCGCTGTGGAAGGCGACCTACCGCCTGCTGCTGCCCGCCGCCGAGGGCAAGCCCGCACGGCTGCAGGCGTGGGCGGTGCTGGAAAATGACAGCGCGTCCGACTGGGACGGCATCGATCTGACGCTGCAATACGGCAACCCGGTGACGTTCCGGCAGGCGCTGTATCGCGCCTATTACGTCGAGCGGCCGGAAGTGCCGGTGGAAGTGCTCGGCCGCATCCTGCCGGGCGTCGATACCCGCGCCTTCGCTGCTGCCGCCCCGCCCGCCGGGACAGCCGCGCCGGCGCCGATGCGGATGGCGCTCGCCGCCCCGCCGCCGCTCGCCGCCCCGGAAGCCGCGGCCGCGCCGGCCGAGGGCGCCGAGGCGACGCTGTTCCGCCTGCCCGCGCCGGTGACGCTGCCAGCCGGACAGACCGCGACGCTGCCTTTCCTCGACCGCGAGGTGCCGGCCACGCGCCTGGGCCTGGTGCAGGAGGGCCGGCCGCATCCGCTTGCCGCCATCCGGCTGGTCAACGACACCGGGGCGAGCCTACCGGCCGGCGTGCTGACGCTCTACGACGGCGCCGACGCCGCCGCCTTCGCCGGCGATGCGCGCCTCGGCGGGGTGCCACCGGGCGAGACGCGGCTGCTCGCCTTCGCCGAGGATTTGCGCACCGCGACCGACTGGCACATCGAGGCCGGGCAACGGCTGATCGGCCTGACCGCCGCCGCCGGCGTGCTGCACCTGCGTGAGCGTGACCGGTGGACCGCACGCATCACGCTGGTCGCCCCTGCCGCCGAGCCGCGCCACCTGCTGGTGGAGATCCCGCGCCGGCCCGGCACACTGACGGTCGAGGGCGGCCTGGTGCCGGCCGAGGAAACCGCGACCGCCTGGCGCCTCGCCCTCGATCTCCACGCCGGCGAGACGCGCGCGCTGGTCGTGCATGTCGATCGCATCACCGAGGAGCAGGTCGCGCTGACGCAGGACGAGCACGTGCTGGCGCGCCTGCTCGGCGAACCGGCGCTCGACCCAGCGGCGCACGCGGCCTTGCAGCACGTCGCCGACCTGCGCGCGGCGCTGGCGTCGCGCCGCGCCGAGCGGCAGCAACTCGACGCGCGCCGCGCCGCGCTGGAGCGCGACGAGGACCGCCTGCGCAAGAACCTCGCCGCCGTGCCTTCGGGCGACGCGCTGCACGGCCGGCTTGTGCAGAGCCTTGCCGATGACGAGGCGCAACTTGCCGGCAACGCGACGCAGATCGCGGAGGCGGATCGCGCCGTTCAGGCCGCCGAGCAGGCGTTGCGGCAGGCGATCGGGGCGCTCGCCCTCTGACCCTGGCTCAGACCGGATCCCAGGAGATCGAATCGCCGCTGCGGTCGAGCGGCATGAAGCTCGGGCGGAACGCCGGCAGCGCGTGTTCGGCGATCTGCTCGGGCGTCCAGCCGTCGGAGCGGTGGATGCTGCGGATCATGCGGCTCTGGTTGAACAGATAGATCTCGTTCATGCGCACGCTGAACACCTGCCCGGTCACGTCACGCGCCGCGTCGGAGGCCAGCGTGACCGCCAGCGGCGCGTTCTTGTCCGGCGTCATCTGTTCGAGCTTGGCGAGGCGCGCCTTCTGCTCCGGCGTGTCGGCCGGGATCGAGGACGTCATGCGGCTCCACGCGAACGGGGCGATGCAGTTGGAGCGCACGTTGTAGCGGCGCATGTCGAGCGCGATCGACTTCGACAGCCCGACGATGCCGAGCTTGGCGGCGGAGTAGTTCGCCTGCCCGAAATTGCCGATCAGCCCGGAGGTGCTGGTCATGTGGACATAGGCGCCGCTCTCCTGGCGGCGGAAATGCTCGGCGGCGGCACGGCTGACGAAGAAGCTGCCGTTCAGGTGCACGGCAATCACGGCGAGCCAGTCCTGCGGCGTCATCTTGTGGAAGATCACGTCGCGCAGGATGCCGGCGTTGTTCACCACGATGTCGATGCGGCCAAAGCTGTCGAGCGCGCATTGCACGATGCGCTGCGCGGAGTCCCACTCCGCGACGCTCTCGGTACTGACGGCCGCGCGGCCGCCGCGCTGTTCGATGATCTGCTTCGTCTGTTCCGCAGGCGTCTTCGAACCGCCCTCGCCGGTCAGCGACACGCCGATATCGGCGACCACCACCGCCGCGCCGGCCAGCGCCATCGCCAGCGCGATCTCCCGCCCGATGCCGCCGCCGGCGCCGGTGACGACCGCGACCTTACCCGCCAGCATGTTGCCTTCGCTCATCGACGCTCCCCCGTTCCCGGACTTCTCTCAGTAGCTGCGCGGCAGGCCGAGCACGTGCTCGGCGATGTAGGAAAGAATAAGGTTGGTGCTGATCGGCGCCACCTGATAAAGCCGCGTCTCGCGAAACTTGCGCTCCACGTCGTAATCCTCGGCAAAGCCGAAGCCCCCGTGCGTCTGCACGCAGGCCTCCGCCGCCGCCCACGACGCTTCGGCGGAAAGCAGCTTCGCCATGTTGGCCTGCTCGCCGCACGGCAGCCCGGCCTCGAACCGCGCGCAGCCCTCGCGCACCATCAATTCGGCGGCGCGCATCTGCGCATAGGCACGCGCGATCGGGAACTGCACGCCCTGGTTCTGCCCGATCGGCCGGCCGAACAGCACGCGGCTGTTGGCGTAGGCCGTCGATTTCGCCGTGAACCACTTGGCATCGCCGATGCACTCGGCGGCGATCAGCAGCCGCTCGGCGTTCATGCCGTCGAGCACGTAGCGAAAGCCGCGACCTTCCTCGCCGACAAGATTCTCGGCCGGCACTGCCATCTCGTCGAAGAACACCTCGCAGGTGTTGTGGTTCATCATGGTGCGGATTGGGCGGATGGTCAGCCCGTGGCCGAGGGCCGCGCGCATATCGACGATGAAGGTGGACAGGCCCTCGGTGCGCTTGGCCGTCTGCTCGCGCGGCGTGGTGCGCGCCAGCAGCAGCATCAGGTCGGAATGCTCCGCACGGCTGGTCCAGATCTTCTGGCCGTTGCCGATGTAGCGGTCGCCGTCGCGGCGGGCGAAGGTGCGCAAGGCCGTGGTGTCGGTGCCACTGGTGGGTTCGGTCACACCGAAGGCCTGCAGCCGCAACTCCCCGCGCGCGATCGCCGGCAGGTACCGCCGTTTCTGCGCGTCCGAGCCGTGGCGCAGGATCGTGCCCATGATGTACATCTGCGCGTGGCACGCGGCCCCGTTGCAGCCCTCGGCCTGGATCGTCTCCAGGATCGCCGCCGCCGCCGACAGCCCGAGGCCGGAGCCGCCATACTCCTCCGGGATCAGCACGGAGAGATAGCCGGCTTCGGTCAGCGCGCGGACGAATTCGGTCGGATAGCCACGCTCGCGATCCAGCTTGCGCCAGTATTCGCCCGGAAACCGCGCGCAGAGTTTCCTGACCTCTTCGCGGATTTCCGCGTGCGGATCGTCGAACGTGCTCATCACGCCGGCCGGAAGCACGGGACGAGTGCGCCGCCCTCGGTTGGACGGAACGCGAGCTGCACGCGCTGGCCGATGCGCAGCGCGTCGAAATCGCATTCCACCAGGTTCGTCATCATGGTCGGCCCTTCATCGAGCGTCACGTAGGCGATCACATACGGCGGATCGACGCGCCGCATCACGGAAAAACTGTAGATCGTGCCGCGTCCCGACACTTCCTCCCACGACGCGGCACCAAAGCAGAACGGGCAGACGGCGCGCGGATACCAGTGCGCGCGCCCGCAGGATGTGCAGCGCCGCAGCAGGAACTTTCCGGCCGACGCGGCCTCGACGAACGGCGCGCTTTCCGGTGTGACCGGCGGCGCGGGCAGGATGCGTTCGTTCATCACCGTCACTCCCGCTCCAGGACCACGGTTGCCGAGCCGTGGCGGCTGCCGAGCAGTCCGCCCGTGCCGTGCGCGATGGCAAGATCGCAGTTGGGCACCTGCACCTTCGGATGCGCCTCGCCGCGCAACTGCCGCACCGCCTCGATCACCTTGGTCATGCCGCCGCGATTGGCGGGATGGTTGTTGCACAGCCCGCCGCCATCGGTGTTGAACGGCAGCCGGCCGACGCCGGAGATCAGGTTGCCGTCAGCAACGAAGCGCCCGCCCCGACCTTTTTCGCAGAACCCGAGATCCTCGATCTGGATCAGTACCGTGATGGTGAAGCTGTCGTAGATCGAGGCGTATTTGATGTCCGCCGGCGTCACGCCCGCCTCTGCAAAGGCCGCGGCACCCGACCAACGGGCCGCCGAATACGTCAGGTCCACGTCGCCGCCGGCCTGCCCCTTCACCGCCTCGCCGGCGCCGCGCACGCGGATGCGCGGGCGGGAAAGCGACTTCGCAATCTCCGGCCGCGCCACGATCAGCGCGCCGCCGCCGTCGCTGACCACGCAGCAGTCCAGCCGGTGCAGGGGATCGGAAATCATCGGCGAGTTCACCACATCCGCGACCGTCACCACGTCGCGCAGCATGGCGTGCTCGTTCCATTGCGCGTGATGGCTGGCCGCGACCTTGATCCAGGCAAGCTGCTCGGACGTGGTGCCGAACTCGTGCATGTGGCGCATCGCGCACATGGCATACACGTTCGTCGTCACTGGCCCGAATGGCGCTTCCCAGGCCGCGTCCGGCACGTTGGGCGCGACCGGGCGCTGCGCCGTACCGCTCGATCCCTCGCTGCGCGGCCGGCCGGCGAGCGTGATCAGCGCCACGTTGCACTTCCCCGCCGCGATCGCCGCCGCCGCGTGCGCGACATGGGCGATGTAGGAGGAGCCGCCGATATCGGTGCTGTCCACGTGGCGCAGCCGCAGGTTCATGTAGTCGGCCATCGCCAGCGGACCGAGACCGGGCGCGTCACCGGCACAGAAATAGCCGTCGATGTCGGCCTTCGTCAGCCCCGCGTCCGCGAGCGCGCCGATCGCGGACTCGGCGTGCAGTTGCGCCACCGATTTGTCGGGCGCCTTGCGGGTGGGGTGTTCATAGGCGCCGACAATGTAGGCCTGGCCGTTGAGCGACATCCTGCGCGTTCACCGTGACTGCGCGGCGGATGCTAGCGGCGTCAGGCTCCGGCGTCGATGGCGGCTGCCGACGGGGCGGCAGACGCTACTCCGCCGCCTGCTGTTGCGGCGCGTGTGTCTCCGGCGCGCGGCGGACGCGCACGCGGCGGATGCGGCGCGCGTCGGCGTCCAGCACGCGGAATTCGACGCCCGAGGGGTGGCCCAGCACCTCGCCGCGCGCCGGCACGCGGCCGGCCAGCGTGAACACCAGCCCGCCCACCGTGTCGATGTCGGCCTCGCGCTCGTCTTCGGTCAATACCGGGCCGAGGCGGGCCTCGAACTCCTCGACCGGCAGGCGGGCGTCGATGTCAAGGGCACCGTCGGCGCGCTCCGTCACCATCGGGCCGAGCACCTCGTCGTGTTCGTCGGCGATGTCGCCGACGATGGTCTCCACCAGGTCCTCGATCGTGACCAGCCCGTCGATGCCGCCGTACTCGTCCACCACCAGCGCCAGATGCACCCGCGCCTGACGCATCTGCAGCAGCAGATCCAGCACCGGCATCTGCGGGGCCACCATCAGCGGCCGGCGCAGGATCGCCTCCAGCGAGAACGCCTCGGGCCGGCCGACATAGGCGAACACGTCCTTGACATGGACCATGCCGACGATGTCGTCGAGTTGTTCGCGATAGACCGGCAGACGCGAATGGCCCTCGCGCCGCAGCAGGTCGATTGCCTGTTCCAGCGTCACATCGACGCGCATGGCGACGATGTCGGCGCGCGGCACCATCACGTCGTCGGCGGTGGTGCCGCGCAGGCGCAGCACGTTGGCGATCAGCGCCCGCTCCTGCCGGTCGAGTTCCGGCACCTGGCCCGGCAGTTGCTTCGCCGCTGCCGCCTCCTGCACCAGTTCGGCGATGCTCTCGCGCACGCCCGGCTCCGGCGCGCGGCGCAGCAGGCCGCGCAGGCGCTGGGCGAGGCTGGCGCGGGCAGTCCCGGTCATGCGGTGCGCTTCCACGGATTGGGCAGCCCGAGCCGGCGCAGCAGCCGCGCCTCCGCCATCTCCATCCGCCGCGCCTCGCCCGCGCCGTGGTGGTCGTGGCCGCGCAGGTGCAGAGCGCCGTGGACGACCAGATGCGCCAGATGCGCCGCCGGCCGCTTCCCCGCCGCCGCCGCCTCGCGCCGCACGGTACCGAGCGCGAGCACGATCTCGCCCGGCAGACCGGGCGCGGCGGGGTCGAAGGTGAGCACGTTGGTCGGCTTGTTGCGCCCGCGATGGCGCGCGTTCAGCCGCTTCACCGCGCCGTCGGAGGCCAGCACCACGGAACAGCCGCCGCCGGCGGCGCGCGCCGCGCGGGCAGCCAGCGCCTCCGGCCGGCGGATCAGGCGGCGCCAGCCGGCCTCCGCCACCATGACCGGGACCCCCGCCGGCGCGGGGCCCCGACTGCCGCCGGCATCCATCTATTTCCCCGCAGCCACCTCGCCGACGGCGGCGACCCGGCTGCGGCGGGCGGCGGAGGTGTCGCGCTCGGCGGCGGCGCGCTGGTCATAGGCATCGACGATCCGCCCGACCAGCGGGTGACGCACCACGTCGCGGTTGGTGAGGCGACAGACCGCGATCCCCGCCACTCCCTCCAGCGTCTCCAGCGCATCGCGCAGGCCGGAGCGTGTGCCGGTCGGCAGGTCGATCTGGGTCAGGTCGCCGGTGATGACCATGCGCGTGCCCTCACCCATGCGGGTGAGGAACATCTTCATCTGCACCGGGGTCGTGTTCTGCGCCTCGTCCAGGATCACAAAGGCGTGACTGAGCGTGCGGCCGCGCATGAAGGCCAGCGGCGCCACCTCGATCTCGCCGGTGCCCATCCGCCGCACCACCTGCTCGCCCGGCATCATCTCGTTGAGTGCGTCATAGAGCGGGCGCAAATAGGGATCGACCTTCTCCTTCAGGTCGCCGGGCAGGAAGCCCAGCCGCTCACCGGCCTCGACCGCGGGGCGCGAGAGGATGATGCGATCGACCTTGCCGGCCTGCAACATCGCCACCGCCTGCGCCACCGCGAGGAAGGTCTTGCCGGTGCCGGCGGGCCCGAGGCCGAACACCATCTCCTGACGCGTCAGCAGGTCCATGTAGGCAGCCTGGCCGGGACTGCGCGGGGTGACGGCGCCGCGGCGGGTGCGGATCGCCGGCAGGTCCGACAGCGGCAGGCGCGGGTCGTCCAGTTCCGACATGCGGATCGCCGTGTCCACGTCGCTGCTGCTCACCGCCTCGCCGCGCTCCAGCCGGCGCCACAGCCCGGTCAGCGCGGTCTGCGCCGCCTCCACCCGCGCCGGTTCGCCGGCGATCGCGACCCGGTTGCCGCGACAGGACAGGCGCACGCCCAGGCCCTGTTCCAACCGCACCAGATGGCGGTCGTGATCGCCCAAGAGCAGCGGCAGCAAAGCATTGTCGCTGAAGGAAAGGGTGACGGCTTTCGCCGCGTTGCGCTCGATCGGGGAACGTTCAGCCGGGGTCGCGGCGAGGTCGCTCAAGCTGGCAGGTGCTCCTCATGCACAAGTGTTGCGGACAGGGAATTGGGGTTGGCGGCCACGATCTTCACCGGGGCAATGCGGCCGATCAGGGTTGCCGGCGCCGCGGCATGGACCGGCTGCAACCAGGGCGAGCGGCCGGCGATCTGGCCGGGGTGGCGGCCCGGCCCGGTGAACAGCACATCGACCGTCCGGCCGACGCAATCGGCGTTGAACGCACCCTGCTGCGCGCGCAGCAGCGCCTGCAACGCCTGCAGCCGCGCGTCCTTCTCCGCCTCCGCCACCTGGCTGGGCGCGGCGGCGGCCGGGGTGCCGGGCCGGGGCGAATACTTGAAGCTGTACGCCTGCGCGAAGCCGACGGCGCGCACCAGATCGAGGGTCGCGGCGAAATCAGCCGCCGTCTCGCCGGGGTGGCCGACGATGAAGTCCGAGGACAACGCGAGGTCCGGCCGCGCCGCCCGCAGCCGCTCGACCAGCCGCAGATAGTCGGCGGCGGTGTGGCGGCGGTTCATGGCGGCGAGCACCCGGTCGCTGCCCGACTGCACCGGCAGGTGCAGGAACGGCATGAGTTGCGGCACGTCGCCATGCGCCGCGATCAGGGCGTCGTCCATGTCGCGGGGGTGCGAGGTGGTGTAGCGGATGCGCGCCAGCCCGTTAATTCCGGCAAGTTGCTTGATCAATTCGGCCAGGCCGCCCGGCGCGCCATGCCAGGCGTTCACGTTCTGCCCGAGCAGCGTGATCTCCCGCGCCCCGGCGGCCACCAGCCGCCGCGCCTCGGCCAGCACGGCGCCGAGCGGCCGGCTTTGCTCGGCGCCGCGGGTATAGGGAACGACGCAGAACGAACAGAACTTATCGCACCCCTCCTGCACCGTCAGGAAAGCGGTCGGGCCGGGCGCCGCTGATTGGTCCGGCAGGAAGTCGAACTTGTCCTCGGCCGGGAACTCGGTCTCGATCACCGCCCCGGCGGCGCGACTGGCGCGCGCGACCATCTCCGGCAGGCGATGATAGGTCTGCGGGCCCAGCACGACATCGACATAGGGCGCGCGGGCGACGATCTCCGCCCCCTCGGCCTGCGCCACGCAGCCGGCGACCGCGAGGATCATGCGCCCGCCGGCAGCCGCCTTCGCGTCCTTGAGTGCGCGCAGCCGGCCAAGTTCGGAGAACACCTTCTCCGCCGCCTTGTCCCGGATATGGCAGGTGTTGAGGATCACCATGTCGGCCCCCTCGGGGCCGTCGGCCGCGGCATAGCCCAGCGGGGCCAGCACGTCCTGCATCCGGGCGCTGTCGTACACGTTCATCTGGCAGCCCCAGGTGATGACGTGCAGGCGCTTCGTCGCCTTCGTCGTCCCCGTCGTCATGCCGCCGTGTCGCTCAACCCATCTGCCTCCGCGTCAGCCCGCGCGATCCCGCGCCGTCAGTCTCGCCGCAGGGAACGTGGGCATGTCAAGCGCGACAGCGCCGGAATCGCAAAAGCGTCACGCGAAGGCATCACGCGAAGGCGGGGCGGTCGGCCGCCGCGGCGGCACCGGTGGCCACCGAGATCGGCACCGCCGGGCGGTTCTGCCGCAGCGTCGCCGCCCCCGCTGCCACCGCCGTCCAGGTCGCCTGGGCCAGCGCCTTGCGGGTCGGGAAGGTCGCCGGGTCGAGCGGCGGGTGCAGCAGAACCGTCGCCCGCAGCCCGCGATGCTGCGCCAGACGCCAGAAATGCGAACCGATGTCCATGTCGCCGTACCAGGCGAACAGCGGCCGCGTCGCCCGACCGGCCGGCAGGTAAGCGAGTCGGTCGTAAACCACGGAAACGGGCTGCACCAGGGGCGGCCGGCCGTCCGCCGTCACCGGCTGCTCGGCGATGGAAAAGAACGCCGAGCGGAACGGCAGCACCCGCGAGCCGTCGGAGGTGGTGCCCTCGGGAAACAGGAACAGGTTGTCGCCGGCGGCGAGGCGCGCGCGCATCTCGTCGCGCTCGCGCCCGGTGCTGGCGCGCTGGCGGCGGACATAGACCGTGCGCCCCAGCCGCGCGATCCAGGCGATCAGCGGCCAGCGCCCGACCTCCTCCTTCGCGATGAAGCAGGCGTTGATCCGCCCGCCGAGCACCGGCACATCGACCCACGAGGAATGATTGCAGACATAGACGATCGGCCGGCCGGAGGCCGCGACCTTGCGCAGCCGCGGGCCGATCACCCGCACCCGCAGCCCGAGCAGCCGGCAGACGAAGGACCAGTAGAAGCGGGCGAAGCTGACTTTCGCCGGCCCCGGCAGCGCCAGCAGCACCGCCTGAAGCGGCATCGCCAGCAGCGTCCAGGCCAGGATCAGCAGCCCGCGCCGGATCGCCCGCAGCTTGCGGATGATGTGGCGGTCGTTGCGCCACGCGATCGCGTTCCACCCCTCCTCGACGCTCTCGGCGGGGCGACGCAGCAGGGGAAGGCGCTTGGCCTTCAGGCGATGCGGAGGGGGCGGCATCGCGCGCTGGATAACCCGGCGGGCCGGGACCGACAATGACAGCAGCGTGATATTCGCCGATCCCGAGACAACCGTGGCGGCGGCGCAGTGAGGCACGAGGTCGCAAGGAACGGGTTTGCCAAGCGCCGCGTCTGAGGCAGGTTCAGCCTGGACATGCCCAACCGCCGCTGGACCCCCCTGCGCACGGCCCTGGCACTGCTGCTCGCCGCAACGCTGCTGTCCGGCACGCCGCGGGGGCGGGCGGCCGACCCGCAGCCCTACACCGTCTCGATCGCGCCGACCCGGATCGCGGCGCTGGACGGCGCGGTGCACGACGCCTCGACGCTCATCAGCCTGCGCGACACCGCCCCGGTCGGCCCGTTCGCGCTGGTCGCCCGTGCGCGCGACGACCACACCCGTTTCATCGCCGCCCTGCACAGCTTCGGCTATTACGATGGCCAGGTTGCGATCACCGTTGCCGGCCATCCGCTCGACGACCCCGACCTGCCGCGCCTGCTGGCCGAGACGCCAGCCGCCACCAAGGTCGCGGTGGAGGTGGCGCTGACCCCGGGACCGCTGTTCCACCTCGGCGCGGTGACGCTGCAGGGCGACGTGCCGCCCGACGCGCGGGCGGCGCTGAAGCTGGCAACCGGCCAGCCGGCGGTGGCCGCCGACGTGCTGGCGGCGCGCGGGCGGTTGCTGAGCGCATTGCGCAACGGCGGCCATGCGCTCGCCAAGGTGGACGAGCCGGTGGCGACGCTGCACGAGGCGAGCCGGACGCTCGACGTCGCGTTCGCGGCCGATCCCGGCCCGCGGGTCGATCTCGGGCCGATCGCGATCACCGGCAACAAGCGCACCAACGAGGCCTATCTGCGCCGCCGCCTGCTGATCCATCAGGGCGAGCAGTTCGACCCGCGCGCGATCGAGAAGGCGCGGCAGGACCTGGTCGCCACCGGACTGTTTTCCACCGTGCAGATCACGCCGCCGGCGGGGCTCGACGCGCAGGGCCAGTTGCCGATGCAGGTCGCAGTGCAGGAACTGCCGCTGCATGTCGTCTCGCTCGGCGCTGCCTATTCCACCGATCTCGGCATCAGCCTGAATGCGAGCTGGTCGGACCGCAACCTGTTCGGCAACGGCGAGAACCTGACGTTGAGCGCCGCGGCGACCGAACTGGGCGGCACCGCGGCGCTGCAGCCTGGCTACAATGTCGGTGCCACGCTCACCTTTCCCGATTGGCTGCAGCGTGGCCAGGCGCTGACGCTGCACGCGCTTGCGATGCAGCAGTACCTGATCGCCTACAACCAGACCGCGGCGATCATCGGCGCCGACGTGGTGCGCAGCCTGACCCCCGAACTCACCGGCAGCGTCGGCATCGCGGGGGAACAGGAGAGCATTCAGCAGGAAGGCGTCACGCGCGGTTATACGCTGCTGCAACTGCCGCTGAGTCTCAAGTTCGACAACACCCATGATCTGCTGAACCCGACGCATGGCGTGCGCGCCGCCGCACTGCTGACGCCGACCGAGAGTTTCGGGCAGGGCAACTCAAACTTCCTGATCGCGCAGGTGTCGGCATCGACCTATCTCGACATGTTTGGCGACGGTCGCACCGTGCTCGCGCTGCGCGGGCTGGTGGGCAGCGTGCAGGGCGCGACGACCTTCGCCGTGCCCGCCGACCAGCGATTCTACGCCGGCGGCAGCGGCACCGTTCGCGGCTTCCTGTTCCAGTCGGTCGGACCGCAATTCCCCGATGGCGTGCCGATCGGCGGCAATGCGATCGATGCCGGCTCGGTGGAACTGCGGCAACGCTTCGGTGCCAGTTACGGCGCCGTGGTGTTCGTCGATGCGGGGCAAGTGAGCACCAGCAGCGCGCCGTTCACCGGGACGCCGCAGGTGGGCGTGGGCGTCGGCGCCCGCTATTATACGTCGTTCGGGCCGCTGCGGGCGGATTTCGCCGTGCCGGTGACCAATCAGCCGCACGCCGGCAATTTCGAGGTCTATATCGGGATCGGGCAGGCATTCTGATGCGGCGGACGCTGCGCTGGCTGGGCTGGATCGTGGCGGCCGCCATCGGCCTGCCGGCGCTGCTGCTGGTCCTTCTGTTCGCCGCCCTGAACACCGCGCCGGGACAGCGCGAGGCCGCCGCGCTGATCAACCGCCTCGCCGGGGCGGACGTGACGCTGGCCGGGCTGCACGGCCGCTTTCCCGACCGGTTGCGCGTCGAGCGGATCGCGCTGCGTGACCGGGAGGGCTCCTACGCGACCCTCACGGACGTGGCGCTGGACTGGTCGGCGTGGCGACTGTTGAGCGGGGTCGCCGCGATCAATCGTCTGTCCGCGGCGGAGATGTCCCTTGCACGCCTGCCGGTCGCGTCTGCGGGCGCGGCCACGCCGTCGCAATCGTCGTCGCCCTCCTTGCCGGTACGAGTCGATCTGGCGGCGCTGCGCATCGACCGGCTCGATCTGGGCGCACCCGTCATCGGGGTGGCCGCGACGGTCGCAGTCGCCGGGTCGGCACATCTGACGAGCCTTGAGGCCGGGCGGGCGGAACTGACGCTGACCCGGCTCGACTCGCCCGGCAGCTACCACCTCGCCGGGCGCCTCGATGCCGCCACGATCGCCGCCGACCTCGCCGCGCAGGAGCCGGCGCAGGGCTTCCTCGCCAGGCTCGCCGGCCTGCCGGGGCTGGGGGCGCTGACGTTGCGCGCCTCGCTCGACGGGCCATGGCGCGGCGCCGCGACGCGCGTGGCGTTGTCGGCGGGCCCGCTGCGCCTGGACGCGCACGGGCGGCTGGACCTGACCGGCGAGACGGCCGATCTCGACCTGACCGCGAGCGCGCCGGCGATGGCGCCGCGGCCGGACCTGTCCTGGGCGTCCGTGGCCATCGATGCCCATGTGGCCGGGCGGTTCGCCGCCCCGCAGGGCAGCGGCACGGTGCGAATAGAGGGCCTGCGCGCGGCGGGGGCGGGCATCGCGCACCTGGCCGCCGACCTTGCGGGCGACGCCGGACACGCGCGGGTCAGCGCCACCGCCGAGGGGTTGACCGTACCCGGCCCGAAGCCCGACCTGCTCGCCGGCGCCCCGCTCGCCTTGCGCGCCGAGGCCGATCTCGCCGTGGCCGACCGGCCGGTACGCTTCACCCTCGATCACAAGCTACTGACGCTGTCCGGCACCGCGACTCTCGCGGCGGCGATTCAGGCCACGGCGCATCTCGACCTGCCCGACCTCGCACCCTTTGGCGCCGCCTTCGGGCAGGCGGTGGCGGGGCACGCCGCCCTCGATCTGACAGCGCGGACCGAGGGCGACACCGACAGCGCCACTATCGCCGGCACCATCGCCCTGACCGCCGGGCCGGCACCGCTGCCGGCGCTGCTCGGACCGGCGGCGCGGATCGACCTCGCGGCATCGCGGCGCGGGCCGGACGTATCGCTCTCCCGGCTCGCGATAGACGCCAGCAAAGTCTCCCTGACGGCGACGGGCGGGCTGGCCGGCGGCAAGGTGCTGACGCTGGACTGGCGGGCGGCGCTGCCCGACCTCGCCGTGGCGGCGCCGACGGTGCAGGGATCGGTCGCGGGCCAGGGGCATGTCACAGGTCCGCTCGACGATTTCGCGGCGCAGGCGGAACTGTCCGGGGAGATCGCGACCGCCGGGGTGCCGCGCGGGCCGCTCACGCTCTCGCTCGCCGCGCGCGGGCTGCCGGACCGGCCGAGCGGGCAGGTGCGGGCCCATGGAACGCTGGACGGTGCGCCGCTGGCGCTCGACGCCACCGCCAGCCGCGATGCCGACGGCGCCCTGCACGTCGCGATCGACCGCGCCGACTGGCGCAGCGCCCATGCCGATGGCGGGTTCACGCTCGCCGCGAACGCCGCGCTCCCGGTCGGCAAGCTCAGCCTCGCCGTCAAGCAGTTGGACGATCTGTCGCGCCTGCTCGGTCGCCGCCTGCGCGGCAGTGTCGCCGGCAGCGCCGATCTGGACGCGCAGGGCGCAGCGCGCCTGAAGCTGGAGGCGCGCGACGCCGGCCTGCCGGGGACGGCAGCCGTCGCGACCGCCAGGCTGGACGCAACGGTGCGCGACCCGACCGGCACGCCGGACGTGAACGCGACGCTGGACGTGGGCGGGCTGCGCGCCGGCGCGCTTGCGGCCGACGCGAAGCTGACGGCACGCGGGCCACAATCGGCCCTGGCGCTGCGACTCCAGACCAGCGTGCAGGGTCTGGCCGGCGCGGCGTTGCAAGCCGACGGTGCGGCCATGCTCGACATGCCGGGGCAGCGTGTCACGCTCTCCGCACTGCGGGCGGACTGGCGGGGTGAGACGCTGCGGCTGCTGGCCCCGGCGCGCGTCGCCTTCGCCCCCGCGGTCACGGTCGATCGGCTGCGGCTGGGCGTGCGGGACGCGGTGCTGGAGGTCGCCGGCCGGCTGGCGCCGACGCTCGACCTGACCGCCTCGCTGCGCGGACTGTCCGCCGATCTCGCCGATGCCTTCGTCGCCGGGCTGAAGGCGCAGGGCACGCTGCAGGCCGACGCGCGGCTGACCGGCTCACCGGCGCGGCCGGCCGGACGGCTGCATATCGCGGCGCGAGGGCTGCGCGTCGCGACCGCCGGCACCGCCGGGCTGCCTGCGGCCGACCTGACGGCGGACGCGACCCTCACGGGCACCGCCGCCGACATCGACGCGCGGCTGGAGGCGGGGCGCAACCGGCTGGCGCTGACGGGCAGCGCGCCGATCCCCGGCGCGGGCGGCGCCCAGGCGATGCGGCTGCGGGGGACCGGGGCGTTCGACCTCGCCACGCTGAACCCGCTGCTGACCGCACGCGGCGAGCGGGTGCTCGGCCGCCTGGCACTCGACGCCGTGCTGACCGGCACGCCAGCCGTTCCGCGCGCCACGGGGTCGCTGACGCTGACCGGCGGCGAGGTGCAGGATTTCGCGCTCGGGGCGCATCTGACGCGGATCACCGGGCGCATCGACGCGGACGGCGACACCATCCGCATCGCCAGCCTGACCGGCCGGGCCGGGAAGGGCACGTTCGCCGCCGGCGGCTCCGTTGGGCTGGGCGGGGCGATGCCGGTCGCTCTGACGCTGACCGCGCGCAACGCAGCGCCGCTCGCCAGCGACCGGCTGACCGCGACCATGGATGCCGACCTGACGCTGCGCGGCGAGATCGAGGGTCAACTTGCCGCCGGGGGGACGGTGAAGATCGACAGCGCCGAAATCCGCATCCCCGACCGGCTGCCGGGCAGCATTGCGGTGCTGGACGTGCGCCGCCCCGGCCAGAAGCCGCCCCCGCCGCCCGCGCCGCCACCCGACATCGCGCTCGATCTGACCGTGACCGCGCCGGGGCAGGCGTTCATCCGCGGGCGCGGTCTGTTCGCCGAGGTGGCGGGGCGTATCAAGGTCGGCGGCACGGTGGCCAAGCCGGTCCCGGTCGGCGTCTTCCGGCTGCGGCGGGGCAGTTTCAACCTCGCCGGCACGTCACTCACGTTCACCAGCGGCGACGTGCGCTTCGAGGGCAGCGGCAAGCTGGATCCTGCCCTGCACCTGGTGGCCACCAGCACCAACGGCAACATCATCGCGACCCTCACCGTGGGCGGCTTCGCCAGCGCGCCGAAGATCACACTGAGTTCGACCCCGCCGCTGCCGCAGGACGAGGTGCTGGCGCAGTTGCTGTTCCACCAGAGCGCGGGCTCGCTGAGCCCGGTGCAGCTGGCCTCGGCGGCGGCGGCGCTGGCGCAGGTCGGCGGGGTGGGCGGGGGCGTGCTCAGCCCGCTGGACTCGCTGCGCCAGTCACTCGGGCTGGACCGGCTGACCGTCGGCGGCGGGCAGGCCGGTGCCGGAGCGACCGTGGAGGCCGGCCGGTATGTCGCGAAGGGAATCTATGTCGGCGCCAAGCAGGCCGCGCAGGGCACCGGCACCCAGGCCTCGGTGCAGATCGACCTGATGAAGGGGCTGAAGCTGGAAACCAGCGTCGGCACCGGCGGGCAGACCTCCGTCACCGGCGCGGCGGCGACGCAGGACCCGTACGGCACCAGCGTTGGCCTGACCTACCAGTTCCAGTATTAGCGGGTGCGTGACCGCGCTTTCCGCATTCCTGCTCGCGTTCCCCTCGCTGTTCTCGATCATCAACCCGATCGCCGGTGCGCTGATCTACAGCGAGGTAACGCGCGACCTCGACGGCATCGACCGGCGGCGCATGGCCGGGCGGGTCGGCCTGTATTCGCTGCTGGTGATGCTCGGGGCGCTGTGGGGCGGAGCGTATGTGCTCAACTTCTTCGGCGTCTCGCTCGGCGCGCTGCGCATCGCCGGCGGGTCGGTGGTGGCGCTGAGTGCCTGGCACCTGCTGATGGACCCCGAGCGCCATTCCGACCGCCAGCGGCGCCAGGCCGACAACGCCCCCGACGTGACCGAGGGCGATCCGCTCGCCATGGCATTCTTCCCGCTCACGATGCCATTCACCACCGGGCCAGGCACCATCGCGGTCGCCATCACCCTTGGCGCCGAGCGGCCGGCCAGCGGCATCGGACTGTTCGAATTCTTTCTCGGCGCGAGCGGCGCCGCCGTCGTCAATGCCGGGATCGTCTGGGCCGCCTACGACTTCGCCGACCGCGTCACGGGATGGATGGGCGCCACCGCGCGCAGCATCATCGGGCGACTGACGGCGTTCCTGTTGCTGTGCATCGGCGTGCAGATCCTGCTCGCCGGCATGGGCGACGTGGTGGCGGGCTGGCGGAGGCCCTAGCGGGACACGCCGGCAACACCCACGCCCTTCTGACGTAGAAGCAATTTCACGACCATCGGCAAGCAAGCGGAATCCATCCTCCATGACGCCCATGAGCACCACGACCATTCAGCGCCCCGCCGCGCTGCACTATGACCGGCTGACCATCGCGCTGCACTGGGCAACCGTGGTCCTGGTGGCCCTGCTGTGGCCCGGCGGGCAGACGGTGGACATCCTGGGGCACGCCGGGACGCCGACGCTGCGCGCCATCCACATCTCGCTGGGACTGACGCTCGCGGCGGTGCTGGTCGCGCGGGTGCTCTGGCGCAACACCGGCGGGCGCCACCTGCAGGGACTCGGCCACGGCCTGCTGGACCGCGTGGCGCATCTGGGCCATCTGGCCCTGTATGTGGTGGCCGTCACCACCGTCTGCCTCGGCATTGCCACCGCGTGGATCGCGGGCGATTCGGTGTTCGGCCTGTTCACGTTTCCCGGTCACGACCGCATCCTCGCGCGCACGATCCGGCATTGGCACTCGTTCGCCGCCAACACGATCCTGATCCTCGCACTCGGCCATGCCGCCGTTGCGCTGTTGCACCAGTACGTGCTGCGCGACGGCACGCTGGACCGGATGCTGCCGCCGCGCTAATCCGCGCCGTCCGCGACCGTCGCGCAACCGGTCCCGTTGCAGGCGCGTTGCCGGCGCGCCGCACCGGAGCATCGCGCATGTCACGACTCCGCAACCGATTGGCCGCCGGCCTCGCGCTTGGCACCTTGCTGCTCACAGGCTGCGCCAGCACGCCGATCGTGGAACTCGGCGCCAACCCGCCCGCCGACCTGCTCGAGCAGCAATTGTGGCTGGACGCGGCGCTGTACAGGACTCCCGCCCGCCCGGGCAACGCCGTGCGGCTGCTGCGCGACGGGCACGAGACGTTCCCGGCGATGTTCACCGCGATGGCGCAAGCGCACGACAGCATCAACCTGGAATACTATATCGTCCAGGACGTCCATGTCGGCGGCGAGTCGCTGGGCGATCTGCTGACGCGCAAGCTGCACGACGGCGTGGCCGTCAACATCATCATGGACGGCTTCGGCTCGCGCAACACCGACCCGCAGTTCATTGCGCGGCTGAAGCAGGCGGGCGCGACGGTGCTGGTGTACCACCCGCTCACCGCCGAGGCGATGCTGCACCTGGAGAATCCGAACGACCGCGATCACCGAAAGATCATGGTGGTGGACGGGCGCATCGGCTTCGTCGGCGGCATCAACCTCGACCGCGTCTATGAGAATCGTGCCGACCCCGAAGCGGCCGTCGAAGGCGACGCAAAGCACGCGTTCTGGACCGACACCGACGCGCGCATCGAGGGACCGGCGGTGGCCGATCTGCAACGCACCTTCTTCGACACATGGCGACGCCAGCAGGGACCGGCGGTGGCGGCGCGCGACTATTATCCCAGGCTTGAAGACCCCGGGCCGGAAACGATCCGCATCGTCGCCAGCGCGCCGCACCAGGACCGCCCGCTGTACTATGAGACGTTCCTGACGGCGGTGCGCGCGGCGCGGCACAGCGTGGATCTCGGCACGGGATTCTTCGTCCCCACGCACCAGGAGCGCGAGGAACTCGCGCGCGCGGCGCGGCGCGGGGTGGCGGTGCGGCTCGTGCTGCCCTCGGTCAGCAGCGTGCCCGCCGCACTCGCCGCCGGCCGCGCGGCCTATGGCGACCTGTTGGAAGCCGGCGTGCGCATCTGGGAGATTCAGTTCACCGTTCTGCACTCCAAGTTCGCCACCATCGACGGCGTGTGGACCACCATCGGCTCCTCAAATCTCGACCGGCGCAGCGTGGTGTTCAATAACGAAGTGGACGCGGTGGTGTTCGGCCGCCAGACCGCGGCGGCGGCACGCGCGATCTTCGACCACGACATCGCCAAGTCGCGGGAGATCACGCTGTCCGCCTGGCGAAACCGGCCACTGGGCGAGAAACTCTACGAACTTTATGCGCGCGCCTGGGAGTTCCTGATGTGAAGGCAATACGGAATGGCGCAACGATCGCCGAGGGCAACGCCTATGTCCCCGAACCGGCGATGAACCGCGCGCCGGTGACGCCGGGCGCGGATAGCGGCGTCTGCCGCCGGAAGGGCGTTCGGGCGGTGTGATGACGGGCCCGCTTCCGCCCCGCGCGCCACCGCGCTAAGCGCGGAGCACAGCGAGGGAGGCGGACATGGCGGAGATGCGGCGGTTCGAAGGGCGCACGGCGATCGTCACCGGCGGCGCGTCGGGCATCGGGCTGGCGGCGGCGGCGCGGCTGCTGCGCGAGGGGGCGCGGCTCGCGGTCTGGGACCGCAACGCCGAGGCGCTGGCAAAGCTCGCGGGGGACCTCGGCGGCACAGTGCATACGGAGGCACTCGACCTCGCCGACCCCGAGGCGGTGCAGCGTGCGGCCGATGCGACGGCGAAGGCACTTGGCAAGCTCGACATTCTGGTCGCTAGCGCCGGCCTCGCGGGGCCGGTCTATACCACCTGGGACTATCCGATCGACGAGTGGAAGCGTGTGTTCGACGTGAACGTGCACGGGCTGTTCTACTGCAACCGCTTCGTCGTGCCGCACATGATGGCCAACGGCTATGGGCGGATCGTCAACATCGCCTCGATCGCGGGCAAGGAGGGCAACCCCAACGCCTCGGCCTATTCGGCGTCGAAAGCCGCCGTGATCGGGTTGACCAAGTCGCTCGGCAAGGAACTGGCGAAAACGGAAATCCGCGTCAACTGCATCACGCCCGCGGCAGTGCGCACACCGATCTTCGACCAGATCACGCAGCAGCACATCGACTACATGCTCTCGCGCATCCCGATCGGGCGGCTCGGCCGGGTCGAGGAGATCGCGGCGATGATCTGCTGGCTGGCCAGCGAGGAGGTATCGTTCACCACCGGCGCGGTGTTCGACTGCTCGGGCGGGCGCGCCACCTACTGACGGTTAGCAATCCGCTAACTACCCACCGACACTCTCACCCGGCGGCGCGGGGAGCAAGCGGTGCGGGTGCTGGTCACGGGCGGGTCGGGCTTTCTCGGGCGGCAGATCGTGGCCGCCCTGCGCGCGCTCGGCGCCGACGTGGCCGCGCCGGGGCGGCGGGAGGCCGACCTGCTCGACGGTGCCGGACGACGCTCCGCCGTTGCGGCGGCGCGGGCCGAGGTGCTGGTTCACGCCGCCTGGGTGACGCGGCCCGGCGACTATTGGCACAGCCCGGAGAATCTCGACTGGGTGGCCGCGACCGTGCATCTGGGGCGGCTGTTCGCCGCAGCGGGCGGGCGGCGGGTCGTGCTGGTGGGCAGTTGCGCCGAATATGACTGGTCCGGCCCCGTCACGACGCCCAGGCACGAATCGCACCTTTGCCGGCCGCACACGCCCTATGGCGCGGCGAAGCTGCTGGCCTGGACAGTGCTGGCGCACAGTGGCCTGTCGGCGGCGAATGCGCGCCTGTTCTGGCCCGTGGGTCCGCACGAGCACCCCGACCGGCTGCTGCCCGGGCTGATCCGCGCCTCGCTCACCGGCCGGCCGATCGCGACCGGCCCGGCGGCGTTGACCCGCGACCTGATCGACGTGCGCGACGCCGGCCGAGCGGTCGCGGCGCTGGCGCTGTCGCCGGTCGAGGGCGAGGTGAATATCGGCTCGGGCCGTGCCGTGAGCCTCGGCGCGCTGGCCGCCGCCATCGCCGGTCCCGGCGGCGCCGTGGCGCGGTTCGGCGCCCGCGCACTGCCGGCGGGCGAGCCGCTGATGCTGCTGCCGGACGTGACAAGGCTGCGCTGCGCGGTCGGCTTCACGCCGCGCATCCCGCTGGAGCAAACCATCGCGGACGCTGTGGATCACTGGCGCCGCGGGCAACTGGCCGCGTGAGCGTGCTGCGCGCCGACTGCCCGCTTTGCGGCGCCGGCGCGCCGGCGCCGTTCCTGCGCCGCGACGGCGTACCGGTGCACCAGAACCTGCCGCTGTCCGACTCCGCGTCGGCGCGGCGGGCAACGCGCGGGGTGCTGGCGATGACCGCCTGCACGGCCTGCGGCTTCGTTTTCAACCGGGCCTTCGACCCTGCCCTGCTGCACTACGGCCCCGGCTACGACAATGCGCAGGCCGGTTCGCCGCGCTTCGCTGCCCATCTGAACGACCTCGCCCGGCACCTGGTGGAGCGGCGCGACGTGCGCGGCGCGCGCATCGTCGAGATCGGCTGCGGCAACGGCGACTTTCTGCGCCGGCTGGTGACGTGGCCGGGGGCGGACAATACCGGCATCGGCTTCGACCCGGCCTATCGCGGCCCCGCCAGCGACTGCGACGGCCGGCTCCGCTTCGTCGCCGACCTTTATCGCGGCGAGCCGGCCGACGTGGTGATCTGCCGCCATGTCATCGAGCACATCGCCAATCCACGCGCGCTGCTGGCCACCCTGGGCCCCGCGCGCGCCTTCTTCGAGACGCCGGACGTCGCCTGGATCCTGCGCAATACCGTGGCGTGGGATTTCTTCTACGAGCACTGCTCACTGTTCTGCGCCGACAGCCTCGGCTTCGCCTTCGCGCGCGCCGGCTTCGCGGTCCGCGCAATCAGCCGCGTGTTCGACGGGCAGTATCTGTGGCTGGAGGGCGAACCCGGCACGGCCGCGGCTGCTCCGCGCCCCGGCCGCATCCCGGCGCTGGCCCGCCGCTACGGCGCCGCCGAACCGGCGGCGGCGGCCGGCTGGCGGCAGCGGCTCGCCGCACTGGCGCGCGATGGGAAGGTCGCGGTGTGGGGCGCCGGGGCGAAGGGCGTGACGCTCGCCGCCCTGGCCGATCCCCAGGGCAGCGCGATCGACTGCCTGGTGGACGTGAACCCCGCCAAGCAGGGCCGTTTTGTGCCCGGCACCGGCCACCCGATCGTGGCCCCGGCGGCGCTGGCGGCGCGCGGCGTGCGCCATGTCGTGATGACCAACCCCGCCTACCGCGCCGAGATCGCCGCCATGCTGCCCGCGTGCGGCGGCCCGGCGCTGGCGCGCTGGGCAGCCTGACGCGTGCCGGCTAGGCTTGATGCGACGCAGAGGGAGGGCGCGATGGCCGAGAAGCGGGTGATGTGCTTCGGCGATTCGAACACGTGGGGCTTCGTGCCGGTGGCGACGCCGCCCTCCACGCGCTACCCGCGCGAGCTTCGCTGGCCGCAGGTGATGGGGGCCGCGCTCGGCGCGGGCGTGACGGTGATCGAGGAGGCGCTGAACGCCCGCACCACCGATCTCGCCGATCCGAGCAATCCGCTGCTCGGCGGCGCGGGGCTGGACGGTGCGGCCTATCTGCCGGCCGCGCTGGCGAGCCACCTGCCGCTCGATGCCCTGGTGATCATGCTCGGCACCAACGACCTGAAAGCGCAGTTCGCCCGCCCGCCGGAGCGCATTGCGGCCGGGGCCAAGCGGCTGCTCGACATCGCCCGCACTTTGGACGGCGGGATCGGCACGACCTATCGCAATCCGGCCGTGCTGCTGGTCTGCCCGCCGCCGCTGGGCACGTTCAGCCCGTATTTCGTCGAGATGTTCGCCGGCGGCGAGACGAAGTCGCGCGCCCTGCCGGCGGCGTACGAGGCGGTTGCACGGGCGGCGGGCGCGGCGTTCCTGGACGCCGGCACGGTGATCGCCACCGACGGCGTGGACGGCGTGCATTTCTCCGCCGACATGCAGCGACGGCTGGGGCTGGCGGTGGCCGAGGCGCTGCGTCCGCTGATCGGCTGATCACCCGCGAGGCCGCGCGCGGTCGGCGAGGGCCGCGACGGCGGCGCCGAGCAGCATCAGCAGCGCCATCGGCCGCGCGGTGCCGTCGGCCAGCGCGCCGACCAACAGGCCGCTGACCGCGCCGAGCGCGTATTGCAGCGTGCCCATCAGTGCCGACGCGCTGCCGGCATGAGCACCGTGGCGCGACAGCGCGCCCACCGTCGCATTCGGGTTGGTGAAACCGCCGCTCGCCATGTTGAGCCATACCAGCGCGGCAAACGCCTGCCACGGCCCGACCCGCGCCAGCGCCAGCGCCGACAGCGCCAGCATTGCCCCCAGCGCGACGCCGGTGCCCAGCCGCATCAGCCGGCCGGGGCCGAAGCGCGGCAGCAGCATCGGATTGACCTGCGACGCGGCGATGAAGCCGGCCGCGCAGAGGCCGAACAACCCGCCGTATGCGGCCGGTGTCAGATGGAACTGCGCGATGAACACGTCCGGCGAGCCGCCGAGATAGGCGAACATCGCGAAACTCACGCCGCCCATGATGAAGGCGTGGCTGAGAAAGCTGCGCTCGGTCAGCACCGCGCGCCAGCGCCCGACCAGCGCCAGCGGCCCCAGCCGGATGCGCCCGCGCGGCGGCAGCGTCTCGGGCAGCAGCAGCGCCACGGCGATGCAGCAGACCACGCCATAGAGTGCCGTGATCCAGAAGATCGCCTGCCAGCCCGCAACCCCCAGCACCAGCCCCCCGAGCGAGGGCGCCAGGATCGGGGCGACGCCGAACACCAGCATCAGCCGGCTCATCAGCCGCGCCGCCGCGTGCCCGTCGGCCAGGTCGCGCACGATCGCGCGCGGGATCACCATGCTCGCCGAGCCGCCGAGCGCGGCGATAAAGCGCATCGCCGCCAGTGTCGTCAGGTCGGGCGCCACCGCGCAGCCGACCGAGGCGAGGGTGTAGAGCGCGGTGCCGGCGATCAGCGGCGTGCGCCGGCCGAACCGGTCGGTCAGCGTCCCCTGGGTCACCTGCCCGATCGCGAGCCCCGCGAACCAGGTGGCGAGCGTCAGTTGCGCGGTGCCGGGCCGCCCCCCGAGTGCGGCCTCGATCGCCGGGAAGGCGGGCAGGTACATGTCGGTGGAAACCGGGCCGACGGCGATCAGGACCCCGAGCAGGGCCGGCAGCCAGATGGGGAAGCGCATGGCGCCATATGCGCGCGCCGCGCGTGTCGCGCCAAGCGCCGGACGGTCGTTCGACCCTCCGCTGCCCGCGCGAGATGCGAACAACAACTTCGCGTTATCGTAGAAAAACTTCGGGTGTTCCGGGAAGTTAACGTCATTGTGTCGGGCGATTTGCTTTGGCTTGTGTGCATCTTGAACGCAGAAACGACAAGACACGGGGCTTTTCAATGGCGGATACATATATCTGGACTGGCAAAGGTGATGGTATTTATTGGTTCACTGCTGCCAATTGGTTCGACGCCACAACGGGCACTGTCGCCGCGAGCGCCCCGGGCGCTGCCGCAACGGTGGATTTCACCGCCAGCGCCAGCGACGTTTCGGGCGGCGCCGATGTCGCCGCTGTCAACATCGCGCCGGGAGCGCAGGTCTCGCTCGGCACGTTACCTGGGGGCGCGACGTACCATTTCGGCAACCTGTCGGTCGGCCAGTCGGCGACGCTGACGCTGCTCGGCGGCACCTCGATGACCGTCGGCACTGCCGATCTCGGCTCCTCTGCCGGGCTGGACATTTCCCGGGCGTGGTGGGTGGGCGTCTCCACCCAAGACCCCAACGCCGCCGCCGATGCGGTGACCGCCCCGGCTGCCGAAGGCTATCCGGGGCCGATCAGCGCCTCGATCGACGAACTGACCATGCAGCAGGGCGCCGCAGTGATGCTGGGCGCCAACAATCTCGGCATCGGCGTGCTGAACGATTCCAGCGACGGCGCAGGCAGCGCAACCAATCCGCCAGGTTTCAGCGGGACCGGCCAGATCGTCGCGCCTTTGCACGGCGACCTCTCGCTGGCCTGCTTCGTCGCTGGCACGCGGATCGCGACCGAGGCGGGCGAAGCGGCGGTCGAGTCGCTGCGCCCGGGGGATCGGGTGCGGACCGCCGCGGGCCGGCTGGCGCCGGTGCGCTGGATCGGGCTGCGCACGCAGGCGATGGGCGCGCCGGTGCGGCTGGCCGCCGGCGCGATCGCGCCCGGCGTGCCGCGCCGCGACGTGCTGCTGTCACCCGACCACGCGGTGTTCCTCGACGGCGCGCTGATTCCGGCGCATCGCCTGTGCAACGGCGCCACGGTGCGTGCCGAGCCGGGGACGCGGCGGGTTACCTATGTCCATGTCGAACTGGACCGCCACGACCTGCTGCTCGCCGAGGGGATGGCAAGCGAGAGCTATCTCGACACCGGGAACCGGAGCCAGTTCGAGCGCACCTTGGGCGCGTGCGGCGGCATCGCGACGCTGACGCCGCCGGCGGGCGGCCGGATGGCGGAGACGCTGGCGGCCTATGCCGAGGCCGGCTGCACCGAGCTGGTGCTGGACGGCGAGCGGCTATGGCGCGCGCACCGACGGCTGCTCGCCCGCGCGCGGGCGCTGGGCTGGCGGCTCGGGTCGGACGGGGCGCCGCGGCTGCTGGCCGGTGCACGGGCGCTTGCGGGCCGGCGAGAGGCGGACGGAACGCTGCGCTTCACCCTCCCGCCCGGCACCGGATCGGCGGTGCTGGTTTCGCGCAGCTTCGTGCCGAGCGAACTCGACCCGGCGCGGCACGACGGGCGCCGGCTCGGCGTCGCGGCGGCGCTGACGCTGGATGGTGCGCCGCTCGCGGAGGCGGCGTTCGGTCCCGGCTGGTATGCGCCGGATGCCGGCTGCGCCTGGCGCTGGAGCGACGGCGCGGCGCGGCTCCTGCTGGTCCCGTCGGCGCGCCCGGCCTGCCTCAGCGTGCGGCTGATGGCGGCCGGGGCGCGTTACTGGCGGGAACCGGCGTCAGTTCGCGCGGCGGCGTGACGCGCGGCGCTTCGGCTTGACCACCGGCGGCGGGGGCGGCGGCGGGGCGGCCGGAACGTGCAGGGCGCGACTGATCCGGAACTGCGGCAGGCTCCATTGCGCGCGGGCCCTGTTGATGCGGACCAGCAGCACGGCATCCGGCTCGTCCACCTGCCGCGGCACGCCGTTGGCGCGGCCCCACGCGATGGCATCGGCCATCGGCAGCTCCACGACGTCGATGTCCAGCGCTCCTTCCAGCGCCTGCCGCTCCGCCATGCTCGGCAGCCCGTCGCGGGTGGTCAGGCGCAGCACCGGCAGCGCTTGCTGCGGGCGCGGCCAGCACAGGCGCCGCGCGAGAGCCACGAGCGCCTGCGCGTCGGTATGCGGCGCCCCGGCGAGGCGGTTGAGCGTGGCAAGGATATCAGCCTCGATCACGCCCTTGCACCAGAGCCGGCGGGCCACGTCGATGCGGGTCGCGGTCCACAGCGGCGGCGGCTCCAGACTGCCCGCGCGGGTGGAGATGCGGTGCTCCGGCATCGCAAGGCTGCGCAGGGGCGGCTGGGCGGCGAATGTTGTCGGCTCGTGGCTCATGGCGATGCTCCCTCTCGGCGCATGTCGGCGGCAAGCGAGCCGGTCGAGCCGAGAATGGAGGCGTGTTGCGTTGCTCGACCATGCTTGAGGAAGAAATTAAAAGCTGGCGCGAATTCTGCGACAGGAAAGCTTCCCGCCGGCGCTTCGCTCGGAATAGCAGTCGTTATTTAAGGGATTGTGGACGCCATTCCCGGCGATCGGGGGTCGGCACGTCCGGCGGACTCTGGCGTGGTTGACCAGCGGAAAAACCCGGCGTCAGGCCACAGAATTTCCTGATTTGTTCCCACCGGCCGAGGCGCGGCCGGACGCAGGGACGGCGCGCACCCGCAGCGTGCCCTCGATGTCGCCGTCCTGCAGTGTCACAGGGACCGGGGCCGGCACCGCCTCGCGCCCATAGGTCAGCACGCAGGCCCCGACCTGGATCGTGGTCCCTGGCCGCAGCGCCGCTGGCGCGGTCAACCGCCTTCCGTCCACATAGGTGCCGTTGGTCGAGCCGAGATCGGTGATGCTGGCCTCGCCGCCGGCCACGTCGATGCGGCAATGCTGGCGCGATACCACGCCGCCGGGCAGCAGCAGGTCGCAGGGCGGCAGCCGGCCGATGGTCAGGCTGGCGCCCTCGATCGGCACGGTGCGCGGCGCCGCCTCCGGCACGACCACGACGAGATAGTGGCGCAACACCAGCGTGGCGGGCCGGGCGCGCATGGTTCGCAGTTCCGCCTCCTCGCCCGCCTCCGGCCGCGCAACCGCCACGCCCGTCTCAGGTCGTGCCGCCGCGACGGCGGCGTCGGTCGCGATCCGGGCGGCCAGCGGCGGCAGTTCGATGGCGGCGGCGGCCAGCGCGGCGTCGAAATGTGGCGCCGCCGCCGGCGCCAGCGCCACCCGCAGCGACTTGCCCGGCTGGCGGGCGAGAAGGCCGAGTTCGATCAGGTAGCTGATATGGTCGCGCGTGGTCTGGAAGTTCTGCCCGACCAGGGTCAGCAGCGCCGCCGCCATCTGGTCGGCGAGGATGCTGTCCTCCTCGCCCGCGGGCGCGAACAGACCGTAACGGTGTTCGATCGCCATGTGCAGCAGCGCGCCGTGCGAGGTCGCCATCAGGTGGCGCACCGCCTCGGTCCGCCTAGCCCGGGACAGGGCCTGCGCGTCGAACACCTGATCCAGCGCCGCCCGCCACGGCTCGGCATAGGCCTCCAGCGCGCGCAGGATCGGTACCCGATGCTCCGGCGCCAGCCGCGTCGGCGGTCGGTGGCTCGCCATCGGGTCGATCGCCGAAGCAGCGGCGCAGAGCGGGGCGGCCAGCGCCAGCAGATAGCGATCGAACGCCTCCAGCAACGGTTCGGCCGGCAGCACCACCGTGCGGGTCGAAAGCGTCTCCTCCGCCGGGTCGAGGCGCACCAGCCCGCGCCGCCCGATCTCCAGGATGCGCTCGCGCACGGTCGCGTCGTCGAGCAGGAACACCTGCTTGACCAGACCGTAAAGCTCGCCGACGGCGGCACCCCCGCGGCCCCTAGTCGCGAGATAGGCGATGATCTGCGGCTGCGCGCGCCGGTGCAGGCCGGGAAAGGCGTCGTGCCAGGCCCGCTGCCCGGCCGAGAGGAAGCGTACCACCTCGCGGCCGGCCGATAACGGCGGTTGGCGGCCCGGTGGCTCGCCGCTCGGCATCCTGCCCTCCAGCGTTAATCTGCGGTGACGCAGCGCGTCACTCGCCTGAGAATTGTTGCATCCGCCGCGAAAAGCAAGAAGTCCGCGTGGCGGTGGGTCGGGGCGAGTTGACTCGCCGATCCTTGAGGCTTGAAATATCCCCGGCTGATGTTCCGGCGGAAAGGGGCGGCAGATGGCGGAACGGTCCTTCGCGCGGGAGGTGCAGGACCTGCGCCTTGGCGCGGGCGAGGAATTCCGCGGCGAGGGCATCCTCGCCGTCACCAAGGCGCTGCTGCAATCGGGCGTGGGCTATGTCGGCGGCTACCAGGGCGCGCCGATCTCGCACCTGATGGACGTGCTGGCCGACGCGCAGGACATCCTGACCGATCTGGGCGTGCATTTCGAGGCCTGCGCGAGCGAGGCCGCGGCGGCCTCGATGCTCGCCGCCTCGGTGATGTATCCGATCCGCGGCGCGGTGACGTGGAAATCCACCGCCGGCACCAACGTCGCCTGCGACGCGCTGTCCAATCTCGCCTCGGGCGGCGTCACCGGCGGGGCGCTGATCGTGATCGGCGAGGACTACGGCGAAGGCTCCTCGATCATGCAGGAGCGCACGCATGCCTTCGCGATGAAGAGCCAGATCTGGCTGCTCGACCCGCGCCCCAACCTGCCGAGCATCGTCGCCGCCGTCGAGCACGGATTCGCGCTGTCGGAGACGTCCAGCACCCCGGTGATGCTGGAGCTGCGCATCCGCGCCTGCCATGTCCACGGCCGCTTCATCTGCAAGGACAACCGCGCTTCGCCCTTCCCGCTGATCCGCGCGCTGAACGAGCCGCGGCGCGACACGCAGCGCATCGTGCTGCCCCCGGCCTCCTACGCGCACGAGCAGGAGAAGGTGACGAAACGCTGGCCCGCCGCTGTCGAATACATCCGTGCCAACGGGCTGAATGAGACGTTCGCCGGCGATATCGACGACATCGGCATCATCCTGCAAGGCGGGATGTACAACGGCGTGATGCGCGCGCTCGCGCTGTTCGGGCTGGCCGATGTGTGGGGCGAGACGCGCGTGCCGCTGCACGTGCTGAACGTGACCTATCCGCTCATCGGCGACGATCTCGCCGCGTTCTGCCGCGGCAAGCGCGCCGTGCTGGTGGTGGAGGAAGGCCAGCCCGACTTCATCGAGCAGGCGCTGCACGCGATCCTGCGCCGCGCCGACGTGCCGACGAAGCTCGCCGGCAAGGACGCGCTGCCGATGGGCGGCGAATACACGCCGCAGGTGCTGGTGGCGGGCCTGCGCCGGTTCCTGGAGGCGCACGCGCCGGCGCTGCTGCGCGAGGCGCGCACGCCGCCGAGCGCCGCCGAGGTGCTGGCCGATGCGCGGGTGAAGGCGCTGGCGCAGAGCGTGCCGCCGCGCCCGCCCAGCTTCTGCACCGGCTGCCCGGAGCGGCCGATCTTTTCCGCATTGACGCTGGTGCAGAAGGAACTCGGCGAGCATCACGTCGCCGCCGATATCGGCTGCCACCTGTTCTCGATCAATCCGCCCTTTGCCATCGGCACCACGACGATGGGCTACGGGCTCGGCCCGTCCTCGGCGGCGGCGTTCCAGGTGAAGGCGGAGAAGCGGCCGATCGCCGTCGTGGGCGACGGCGGGTTCTGGCATAACGGGCTGGCCACCGGCATTTCCAACGCGGTGTTCAACAAGCATGACGGCGTCGTGCTGGTGGTGGACAATTATTATTCCGCGGCGACCGGCGGGCAGGACATTCCCTCCTCGCGCGCCGAGAATCCCTCGCGCAGCACCAAGCATCCGATCGAGGAAGCGGTGCGCGGCGTCGGCGGGCGCTGGGTGCGGCGCATCGACCGCACCTACTCGGTGGCGAAGATGCGCGACGCGCTGCGCGAGGCGCTGACGACGAAGGCGGAGGGACCAAAATTCGTCATCGCCTCCTCCGAATGCATGCTCAACCGCCAGCGCCGCGAGCGCCCGGCGTTCCAGGCCGCCGTCAAGCGCGGCGAGCGGCGCGTCAAGCAACGCTTCGGCGTCGATGAGGATGTCTGCACCGGCGATCACGCCTGCATCCGCCTCTCGGGCTGCCCATCGCTGTCGGTGAAGGATTCGGGCGATCCGCTGAAGCAGGACCCGGTCGCCGCGATCGACAATTCCTGCGTCGGCTGCGGCAATTGCGGCGAGGTGGCCGACGCCGCCGTGCTCTGCCCGAGCTTCTACCGCGCCGATGTGGTGCACAATGCGGGGCCGTGGGAGCTGTGGCTGACCCGGCTGCGCACGCGGCTGATCGGTGCGCTGGCGCAGCGGCGCGACGCGCGACGGCTGGAACTGGCCTGACATGGACGGCACCGTTCCGATGCACGAGGACCGGCCGATCGGCGTCGCGATCGTCGCCATGGGCGGCCAGGGCGGCGGCGTGCTGGCCGACTGGATCGTGGCGCTGGCGGAGCACGCCGGCTGGTACGCGCAATCGACCTCGGTTCCCGGCGTGGCACAGCGCACCGGCGCGACCATCTACTACGTCGAGATGATCCGCCCGCGATCGGGGCAGATGCCGGTGCTGTCGCTGATGCCTGTGCCGGGCGACGTGGACGTGGTGATCGCAGCCGAAATGATGGAGGCCGGGCGCGCGATCCAGCGCGGGCTGGTGGCGCCCGGCCGCACCACGCTGATCGCCTCGACGCACCGCGCCCTTGCGGTGACGGAAAAGATGCAGCCCGGCGACGGCCGCGCCGATCCCGCCGCGGTGATGACGGCGGCGCGGGCGATGTCGCGCCAGTTCCTCGCCGCCGACATGCAGGCGATCGCCGAGCGCGCCGGCAGCGTGATCTCGGCCGCCCTGTTCGGCGCACTTGCGGCCAGCGCGGCGCTGCCCTTCCGGCGCGAGGCGTTCGAGGAAACGGTGCGCGTCGCCGGTGTCGGCGTGGAGGGCAGCCTGCGCGCCTTCGCCGCCGGCTTCGACGCGGTGATCGCACCCGCGGCAAATCCTGCTCCATCGCCCGAGGCGCCGTCGGTGCCGCAGGGCGGCAGCGATGCCCAACGCGCCGATCTGGCGCGCGCGCTGCAACGCCTCGACGCGCAGTTCCCGGCAGCCGCTCACGCGATGCTGCGGCACGGGCTGGCGCGCCTGGTGGACTACCAGGACACCGCCTATGCGCACGAGTATCTCGACCGCGTGGCGCGCATCGCGGCGCTCGATGATGCCGCGCACGACTTCGCGCTGACGACGGAGGCGGCGCGGCAGGTCGCGGTTGCCATGTCATATGATGACGTGATCCGCGTCGCCGATCTCAAGACGCGCGGCAGCCGGCGCGAGCGCGTGCGGACCGAGGTGGGCGCAAGGCCCGAGCAGCCGGTCGGCACGACCGAATTCTTCCACCCGCGTCTGGAGGAGGTCTGCGCGACGCTGCCAGCCGGGCTGGGCCGGGCAGTGGAGGCCTCGCCGGTGCTGCAGCGCATGGTGGGTGCGATGTTCGCGCGCGGACGACGCATCCGCACGGACACGCTCACCGGCTACGTCCCGCTCTATCTGATCGCCGGTCTGCGCTCCCGCCGGCGCACGCTGCTGCGACATGCGCGCGAGCAGGCGCATCTGACGGAGTGGCTGACGCTGGTGGAGGGGCGCGCGCGCGACGACTACGCACTCGCGCTGGAACTGCTGAAATGTCGCCGCCTGGTCAAGGGCTACAGCGACACGCACGCTCGCGGGGTGGGCAAGTTCGGCAAGGTGATCGGCGCGCTTTCGCATCTCGGCGGCCGCGCCGATGCCGCCGACTGGATCCGCCGGCTGCGCGAGGCGGCGCTGGCCGACGAGGATGGCAAAATGCTGGACGGCGCGCTGGCAACGGTTGCCACGCTCGCGACCGTGCCCACCGAAATCAAGGAGACCGTCCGATGAGCCTGAGCGACTTCGCCGCCGACCTGCTGACCGGCCGGGTGCGCGTGATCGATCTGACGCAGACGCTGAGCGAGGATTTTCCGACCATCCAGCTCCCGCCGCAGTTCGGTGCCTGCGCGCCGTTCCGGATGGAGGAGGTGTCGCGCTACGACGATCGCGGCCCGGCCTGGTACTGGAACAACATCTCGATGAACGAGCACACCGGCACGCATTTCGATGCGCCAGTCCACTGGGTCAGCGGCAAGGACTTCCCGAACAACACCACTGACACCATTCCGCCGCGCAACTTCATCGCTCCCGCCGTGGTGATCGACTGCTCGCGCGAGACCGCCGCCAATCCGGACTTCCTGCTGACCCGGGACGCGATCCTGGCGTGGGAGGGGCGACACGGCCGCATCCCTGACGGTGCGTGGGTGCTGCTGCGCACCGACTGGTCGAAGCGGTCGGGCGCCGCCTATGCCAATGTCGGCGCCGATGGCGCGCACACGCCGGGGCCGGATGTCGAAGCGATCAAGTTCCTGGTCGAGGAACGTGACGTGATGGGCTTCGGCACCGAGACGATCGGCACGGACGCCGGCCAGGCCTTCGGCTTTCAGCCGCCATTCCCGGCGCATTTCTTCATGCACGGCAAGGGCCGCTACGGGCTGCAATGCCTGTGCAACCTCGATCAGTTGCCCCCGACCGGCGCGCTGATCGTGGCACCGCCGCTGAAGATCAAGGGCGGCTCGGGCAGTCCGCTGCGCGTGCTGGCGCTGGTCGCATCATAGGGAGATGGCCATGAGGATTCGTCCGTCCTTCGTCGCGGCGCTGCTCGCGGCGGGCGTGCTGTCGATCTCGGCACATGCGGAGATGCGCAAGTTCACCGCGCATCTCAACGGCGCGAGCGAGGTGCCGCCGACCAAGAGCGACGGCACCGGCACGCTGACCGCGACACTCGACACTTCGACCAAGATCCTGGTCTATACGCTGACCTATTCAGGGCTGAGCGGTCCGGCGGTGGCGGCGCATTTCCACGGTCCGGCGCCGGCCGGCAAGAATGCCGGCGTCGAGTTGCCGATCAAGCCGCCGGCAAGCCCGGCGAAAGGCACCGCACATCTGACCGATCAGCAGGTATCGGACCTCGAAGCCGGTCTGCTCTACGTGAACGTGCACAGCAAGGCGCACCCGGCCGGCGAAATCCGCGGTCAGGTGATGGCAGCAAAGTAAGCGCGCGCCGCCACGGCCTGGCCGGACGGTCAGGTCGTGGCGAATGCGATCGCGTGCGCCGCCTTGCACAATCGCCCCCAGCCATCGGCGTCGAACTCGGCGGCGCACGTGTAGGGTACGAACCGGCGCACGTAGCCGCGCAGCAACCCCTCCTCGACGCATTCGACAGCTCCGACTTTCGCCTCCGCGTCCGCTGCGAGCACCCACAGCAATGTGGTACGCCCGAAGCCGCGCAACCTCCGATGCAGCGGCAGCACATCCTGCAACGCGGTCGAGTCGGTTCCCTTGCGCATAAATGCCTTCTCGGCAACCCGCAAATCGTCAAAGAACTTGCGCTTGAGAAACCCGACCCGGACCATCTCGCTGCGCAGCAGCAGGCTGCCGTCGTCACGAACCTCCACGCAGGTGAACTTCGTTGTCACCGCTCTGCGGACAGCGACGAAGCAGAGGAGTCCATCCTCCGGCCACCAACGCACCTCATTGTCGGCGGCGAAATCGCCGATGCTGCCGTCGGGATGCAGAATCAGGCCGCGGGCGAAGATCTGCCCATCCTCGCGGCCAAATCGCCAGATCCGGCCGGCCAGCAGCTCAGGTGCCAAGCGCATCGCCGACCGTCAGCAATGTGGGCGCGACGGCGGGTTCCGTGGCGCCGCGCGATGAACAGGGCAACCGGAACGCCCCGGCGAGCGACCCGCGCAGCCGCATCCGGCCCGCCGCGGCCAACGGATCAATGCGCAGGCACAGCGTCTCGCCCTCGACGAGGTCGAATGCCCGTTCGATCACCGCGCCGGCGGGCGACAGCGTGGTCTCTGCCATGCGGTCGAGCGTGAAGGCATCGGCCGAGGCTGCCCAGAACACCTGCACGAGATTCACCGCATCGGCGATGCAGGACAGACGCAGCCGCACCCGTCCGCCGCGCCCCTCCAGCGGCGGCAGGAACAGTTGCGGGTCCTCCTCCTGCGCCGTCACCTCCAGCCACTGCTCCGCCACCTCCACCCGGCAACGGGCCGCGGTCAGCTTCAGATCGCGCAGTTGCGCGATCTGCGTGGGCACGCGCGCCGGCGCGGCGGGTGGCGCGGCGGGCGGGCGGACGCGCAATTGCCGCCGTGCCTCCTCCAGTTCCGCCTCCTGCGCGAAACCCAGTGCCTCCAGCTCGGCGATCCGGCCCGACAGCGCCTGCATCGCCGTGGTCTGATACTGGCCGCGCAGCAACTCGGCCATCGCGTCGGTCATCTGATAGATCAGGTTGCTGACGCGCTCGTTGCTCGCGGCCACGCGGCGGAACACGCGCTCCGGCGGTGCGGGGTGATGGCGCAGCAGATGCACGAGCCGGCCCTGCAATGCGCGCAGCCGCAGGGTCAGCGGCGACCAATCGAACGGCGCGCCCGCCGCCATCGCCTCCAGCGTGCGCGCCATCGACGCGGCGGTCGCGTCGCGCACGCAAGCCTCGTCGTACCGCATGCAGAACGGCACGCTCGGTTCGAGCTGCGTGTGATAGCAGCCGGTGCAGTCCAAGCCGGCGGTGATCGGCCACTGCGCCTGCGGCTGCCACGCGCGCGTCAGCGGATGCACCGAACCGAAGAACACCGCCGCCCGTACACCGGCCGCCTGCGCGACGTGGGCGGGAAACGAATCGATTCCGACGAAGGCCCGCGCATGGGCGATCAGCCCGATCAGCTTGTCCTGCGCCAGTCCGCCCTGCAGATCGAGCACCCGCCCGGCCACGCCCTCGGGCGGCACCAGCCGCCGCTCGCGCCCCACCAGGACGGTGGTGTCGAAACGGCCGGCGCACAGGCGCAGCAGCTCGCGCGCCCGCGCCGCCGACAGCGCCCGCCCGTGATGACCGCTGCGCGCGAATTCCAAGTGCAGCACGCAATAGCTTCCCTCCGTCAGTCCTGCCGGCAGCCGGTCGGCGGGCACCAGCCCGCGCAGCGCGGCGGCGAAGGCGGCAAGCTGCTCGGCGGATGCCCCTTGCAGGCCGAGCGCGCCGCAGATCAGCGCGTGGATGTCGAACGGCAGCGCGTAGTTGATGTCACGCATGGAGTGAATGGCGACGATGCCCTCGCTGCCCAGCGCCATCTCCAGCGCGCCGACGTCCTCATGGCGCGTCACACGCACATCCGGCGTATCCAGCAGCGTCATCAGCTCCGTATGCGGCGTGTTGATGACGACGTTGGCGCGCTGGCGCGGCGTCATCGCGTGCAGCGCCGCTGCCAGATGCGGCAGCGCGCAGAACACGTCGCCCAGCCCGTCGCTCCAGAGATCGTACACCACGAACCGGCCGACCCGTCCGGTCGCGAAAGCGTGCCGCCAGGTCGAGAACAGCCGCGCGCGATTGTGCTCCAGGATCGAGGAACGCACCGAGCCGGGCAGGCTGTTGAAGGACGTGCTGCGCCAGTGCTGGTGCGGGATCGGCAGCCAGGCCAGCTTGTAGCCGTGCTGCTGCGCGCGCAGTGACAAATCAGCGTCCTCGCCCATCGCCCAGTCGAACGCTGGGTCGAACAGCCCGATCTCCTCGATGATGGTGCTGCGCGCCAGCAGGATCGACGCCTCGGCGTATTTCAACGTGCGTAGATGATGCGGCGCGGGAAAGCTGCCGTTGCCGAAGAACGGGCTGAGGTCCTGCGGGCTGCCGGCATCGGCGATCAGTGCCGTGCGCCGGTCACGCTCCAGCAGCGCAAGCGCGTCGGCCAGCCAGTCGAGATGCGGCAAGCCGATGTCGTCGTTCAGCACCAGCAGGAAATCCGACGGCACGGCGCGGAAATTCGCATTGTGCCCGCCGCCGAAGCCAAGATTCGCGCCACCTGTGAACAGCGTCGCCTCAAGCTCCGGAAGGGTCTCGCGCGTCTGCTCGATCAGTTCCGCGACCTCGGCGAACGACACGCCCGGATGATTGTTGCGGATCGTGACATGCACCGTCATCCGCGCGGCCGCCGCGAAGTGTGCCAGCCAGCCGGAGAGATCGGACCACTGGCGGATGATATGTTCCGGACGGCCGAGGCTGAGGATGGAGACGAGCAAGCGTCTCGGCGCCTGTTGCTGCATGATCGCGGTCCTGCGGTCGCTGGGGGGGTGACGGCGGGGCGATCTGACGCGCGAATGCTTAAGCGTTCGCTACTTGTTCCTTAACATCGTGTCTGCCGGTGCGCGCCGTCACGGCACCCGACCCGTCACCGCGTCTCAGATCGCGACCCGGCGGGACCGTACCATCGCTCGGCGCCGCGCGACCGCCGATCCCCGCCTGGGGCCGAATGGCTGGCGATGACGCCGTGCGGCGTCAGCGGTCGTGCTTGAGCCGATGCGTTGGGACGCAATAGACTAAATTTTCTTTCAATGACCGAGGCGCGCCACCCCGTCTCCGGTCCGGAGGCCTGCCGATGCAATTCGATTTCCCTCGCCTGAAGCGCGCATTGGAGACCAGCGATGCCACCGCGCTCGCCGGCCTCTATGCCGACGACGCGGAAATGACGATCGTGGACCGCAACCGCCCGCCCAGCACGCCCATGCGGCTGATCGGCCGCGCGGCGATCGCGGAGTTCTGGCGCGACATCTGCGCGCGCGAGATGACCCACGCAATCGCGCACGAGGTGATCGGCGCGCAGCGCGTCGCGTTCGTGGAGACCTGCGTCTATCCGGACGGCTGCAGGGTGCTCTCGGCGATGACGCTCGATCTGCGTGATGGCCGCATCGTTCGCCATCTGACCGTGCAGGCCTGGGACGAGGTCAGTTGCGCCACCGGATGATCCGCTACATCCGCCCCTACTTGCGCAGCGGCATCACCACCGGCCGCATCGGCGCGCCCGTGGCGCCGCGCAGACGGATGCAGGCGCCGAAGAACGCGAACTCATAGAGGCGTTCGGCGGCAATCTCCTCCAAATACGCCATCTCCATGATCGAAACCCCGGCTTCGGCCAGCATGTAGCAGTGCACCGGCATCCAGTTGCCGGGTTCGGCGGACGGAAGATGCTCGAACGACGCGGTGTCGGTGCCGATGGTGATCGCGCCGTGCTGGCACAGGAACTCTGCCCCGGCCCGGTTCATCCCCGGCGGGTTCGGCATGAAGCGCGCCGGGTCGGGCCATTTGCGCATCTGCCCCGTGCGCACCAGCACGACGTCGCCGGGGCGCAGCGACGAGCCCTGGCGCAGCAGGCAGCCCTTGAGGTCGTCGGGGCCGATGCCGTGACTGTCGGGCAGAACGTCCACGCCATGCAGCGCCGCCACGTCCAGCAGCACGCCGCGCGCGATGACCGGCGGATGCTTCTCGGCACCGGCGACACCCCAGGCGCGGCTGCCGATATGCTTCGCCGCCTCGAAGCCGTTGAATATCTTGCCGTTGTAGCCGAAGTGGTTGAGCGTATCGATATGCGTTCCGCAATGCGTGTACATCGACACCGCATCGCCCGAATACGACACCAGCTCATTGGTGGCGCGGCCGACATGCATGGAGTCAGTCTGTACCTCGCCGCCGGGCGTGTGCGTCATCCAGAACTGGTACGGCGGGTCGCCCGCCGCCAGCCAGCCGGGCATGCCGACGAAGTGATCGACCGAGAGATCGAACACGCGCGATGCATCGGCGCGCGAGACGATCGCATCGCGGGAGGCAGCGTCGATCAGGTTCAGCATTCCGATCTGATCCTCCGCGCCGAAGGGGCTGGCCGTCACCTCGCGGAATTTCGCGCCGTACGCAGCGATCTTGCGCTTCATCGCCTCGTCGACATAGCTCGGTGTACACATCGCTCGCTCCCGTTGCTTACACGCCCCAGCGCAGCGCCGGCGTATGCACCGGCGCGTCCCACAACGCCATCATCTCGGCGTCCAGACCCGTCACCGTCAGCGAACATCCGGCCATATCCAGCGAGGTGACGTAGTTGCCCACCAGCGACCGCGCCACGCGCGCGCCGCGCCGCTCCAGCACGCGCAGCGCCGCGTGAAACATCAGGTACAGCTCCATCAGCGGCGTCGCGCCGAAACCGTTGACCAGCAGCAGCACCTCGCCCGACGCGGCATCGCCGAGATCGGAGGCGATCGCGGCGATCATCTCCTCGGCCAGCGCGTCGGCCGGCCGCAGCCTCTCGCGCCTGCGCCCCGGCTCGCCATGGATGCCCACGCCGATCTCAATCTCGTCATCGCCGATCGTAAAGGTCGGATGACCGGCGGCAGGCACGGTGCAACTGGTCAGTGCCACACCCATCGACCGCGTCGCCCTGTTCACCCGCGTCCCCAACGCGGCGAGGGACGCCAGGTCGCGCCCCTGTTCGGCAGCGGCACCTACGATCTTTTCGACCACCAGCGTGCCGGCGACCCCGCGCCGGCCGAGCGAGTAGGTGGATGTCTCCACCGCCACGTCGTCGTCGGTCAGCACGGTCTCCACGCGCCCGCCGAACATCTCGCGCGCCATGTCGAAGTTCATGACGTCACCTTCGTAGTTCTTGACGATGAACAGCACGCCCGCGCCGGTGTCGATTTCCTGCGCCGCCGCCAGCATCTGGTCGGGCGTGGGCGCGGTGAAGACCTCGCCGGGGCAGGCCGCGTCCAGCATCCCATGCCCGACGAAGCCCGCGTGCAGCGGCTCATGGCCCGATCCGCCGCCGGACAGCAGCCCGACCTTCCCCGGCGTCAGTGCCACCCGCCGGACGAACTGCCGCTGTGACCCAAGCGTGACCAGCGCGGCATGGGCCGTGGCGAAGCCGTCGAGCGCGTCGGCCAGGATCGTCTCGGGTGAATTGAGAAACTTCTTCATGGCATCGTCCCCTCCCGGCCATGGGCCGCGATCGCCGCCTTCACCTCGCCGACCGCGTTCGGCGCCATCGACAGCCGCGCGATCCCGGCATCGAGCAGCAGCGGCACCAACGCCGGATCGCCCGCCGCGTCGCCGCACACGCTCACCTCCCGCCCCGTGCGCGCGCCATGCACGGCCACCTCCGCGATCAGCCGCAGCACTGCCGGGTTGCGCGGGTCGGCGAGCGGGGCGACGGCGGCGATATCGCGGGCGCTGGCGGTGACGTACTGCACCAGGTCGTTGGTGCCGATCGCGAAGAACGCGGCATCGAACCGCCCGATCGCCAGCGCCGCGGCGGGCACCTCCACCATGATCCCGAGCGGCGGCGCCGGCCGCCCGATGTCGGCGGCGGCCTCGGCCAGCAGGGCACGGGCGGCCTGCAACTCCTCGGGGACAGTCACCATCGGCAGCATAATGTGCAGCGTCCCGTGCGCGGCGGCGCGGACCAGGGCACGCAACTGCACGGTGAATACCTCCGGCCGCGCCAGCGACAGGCGCAGTCCGCGCTGGCCGAGAAAGGGATCGGCCTCGCCGGCCACGCTCAGGCCCGGGACCGGCTTGTCGCCACCGGCGTCCAGCGTGCGGATCGTCACCGGCCGCCCGCCCGCCCAGTCGAGGAACCGGCGATAGGCGCGGACCTGGGTGTCCTCGTCCGGCGGCCCGGCGGCGAACAGCAGTTCCGTGCGGACCAGGCCCACGCCGTCGCACATCGCCGGATCCAACTCGTCCAGCTCGCCCGGGTCGCTGACATTGAGCAGCACGGCGACCTTCCGCCCGGCGGCGGTCACGGCGGGGCGGTGCAGCAGGGCGGAACGGTCCGGCGCGGGCGGCGCGGCCAGCCGCGACCGGTCGGCGTCGTCCGGGCCGAGCAGCAGCAGCCCGGCGCCGCCGTCCAGCACCGCCGCCTCACCCGCCGTCGCCTCGACCATCCCCAGCCCGACCACCATCGGCACGCCGCGCGCACGGGCCAGCATCGCGACGTGGCTGGCCGGGCTGCCGGCCGCGAGCGCGATGCCGCCGCCGCGCCAGTCGCTTTGCAGGAACAGTGACGGCGTCAGGTCCTCGGCGAGCAGGATCGCGCCCGGCGGCACCTCAGGCAGCGCGGTCGCGGCGCCGAGATGGCGCAGCACCCGCTGCGCGAGGTCGCGCAGATCGGCGGCGCGGGCGCGGAAATAGGCGTCCTCGGCCGCCTCATAGTCCGCCACCTGCCGCGCCAGCGCCTCCGCCCAGGCCGCATCGGCGGGCACGAAGGCAGCGATGGCATCCAGCGCCGGGGCGCGCAGGGCGGGATCCTGCAGCATCGCCACCTGGAACTCGACGATCCCCGCCGCATCGCTGCCCGTTGCCCCGGCGAGTGCGGTCAGTTCGCCGATCGCCGCGCTGATCGCGAAGACCAGCGCCGCCGCCTCCTGCGCCGGCGCGCCTGCGACACGACGGCGGGCAGTCACGGCGCCGAGCCGCGCCACCGTGCCGATGGCAATGCCGGGTGCGGCTGGAACGCCCCTGACCTCAGCCCGCGCCATCGTCGAACCCGCGTCGCACCAGATCAACCAGGGCGGCCACTGCCGCCGGGTCGGCCGCACGGACATGCAGCACCGCACCGCAAGGCGCCTTCAGGCCCATCACCTTGACCACACTTTTCGCGTCGATCCACGGCCCCTCCGCGGCCAGCGCCAGTTCGACGGGCACGGGAAACGTCTTGGCCAACATGGTCAACTTCACCGCCGGGCGCGCGTGCAGGCCGGTCGGATGCGTGATCGCCACGGCCTCGCTCACGCGGCCAGCGCCTCGGCCGCGGCGCGCACCTGCGCGAGCGGCGCGCCGCCGGCCGCTTCCACCGCCGCCACCACCGCGCCCTCCACCACGGGCGCGTTGCAGATGGCGACGCGCGCCTGCCGCTCCGGCGGCAGCATCTCGACCGCCATCTCGCTGTTGGTCCCGGCCCCGCCGAGATCGAACAGGATCGCGACCCCGGCCGGCGACCACGCTCGCCCGATCGCCTCCAGGATCGCCTCGACACTGGTGCCCAGGCCCCCACCCGGCGCGCCGCCGCACCAGCCGAGCGGCACCTCGGGTCCGACCATCTGCCGCACCATCTCGGCCGCCCCGCGCGCCACGTCGGGCGAGTGCGAGACGATCACGATGCCAACATGGCCGCTCATGCCTCGCACAGCGCCCGCACCATCACCGCGACCGAGCGGGCGCCGGGATCGACATGGCCGATGCTGCGCGCGCCGAGAAAGGCGGCACGCCCGCGCCGCGCCTGCATCGGCGCGGTCGCCGCGCAGGCGGCGTCGGCCGCCGCCGGCAGCCGCGTCCGCAGATCGTCGCCGCCGACGCGCAGCGCATCCAGCACCGGCACCAGCACGTCGAGCATGGTCTTGGCGCCGACATCGGACCGGCCGCGCGCCTTGACCGCCTCGATCGCGGCGGCGAGGGCGGCGGTGGCCTCGGCGAGCGTCGGCTGGGCCGGCAAGGTTTTGCCGAGCTGCATGAACAACGTGCCGAACAGCGGGCCGGAGGCACCGCCCACCTTCGTCACCAGCGCCAGGCCGACCGCGTGCAGCGCCGGCGGCAGGTCGAGCGCGGCGATCCGATCAAGATCGGCCAGCACCGCCGCGCAGCCGCGCTGCATGTTGATCCCGTGATCGCCGTCGCCGATCGCCTGATCGAGCGCGGTCAACTCTTCGGCGTGGGCGATCTCCGCCTCGGCGACCGCGCGGATCAGCCTGCGCCGGACGGCTGCGTCCATCTGCACACGCACGCCCCTTCCCGCTCTCTCCTGCCCAGCCTTGCCGATCATGCCGGGAACGCACAAGCCCCGCACTGCTGCGATGAACCAGACTGCTGCGGCGAATTTGAATTGTCCCCGCCCCCGGCGCCACGCCATGCAGGCGCGGCACGGTTCGGGACCCCAGCATGAGCCTGACTGCCTTCACCGACGAACCGTTCCTGCGCCCGCCGTCGAGATCGGTGCTGCTCGCCTTCCGCGCGCTGGTGGCCGTCGCGGTGATCGCGGCGGTTGATGTCGCGGCCTCGCTGGCACACGCGCGGCATGCCGGGTGGGTGGCGGTGGGGTTTGGCCTGCCGCTGGGGCTGGCGGCGGCGCTCGCAGTGCGGCGCGTGCCGGCGGAACTGGCGCGACCCGGCGCCGCATCACGGCCGATGGCGCCGGTGCGGGCCGGCGTGCTGCTGCCGGCGACCGCGGCGCTGTTCCTGATCGCGCTGGCGCCGCTGCTCGCCACGCGCCTGCCGCCGTTCGACGACTACCTGAACCATCTCGCGCGCATGTATGTCATTGCGCTGGGTGACGCGCCCTCGCCGCTGCACGCCTTCTACGCGATCCAGTGGAAGCTGATCCCGAATCTGGCGATGGACATCGTCGTGCCGCCGCTGGCGCGCGCGATCGGCATCTTCGCGGCTGGGAAAGCATTCCTGATCGTCGAGACCCTGCTGCTGCTGACCGGCCCGTTCGCGATCGCGCGGGCAATGCACGGGCAGTGGTCGCTGGGCCCGCTGCTCGCGACGCTGTTCGTCGCCAACTACATCACCAAGATGGGCGTGGTGAACTACCAGTTCGGCGTCGGGCTGGCGCTGTTCGCCATCGCCGCCTGGCTCGCGCTGCGCGATCGGCCGGCGTGGCTGCGCGGCATTGTCTCCTGCGGCTTCGTGGTGGCGTTGTTCCTGAGCCATCTCGTGGCACTCGGCATTTACGGACTCGCGATCACCAGCATCGAGATCGCGCGGCTGAGCAGCCGACCCACGGGTCCGCGGCGGCTCATGGCCGACGCGGCGGCGTTGCTGCTGCCCTTCACGGTGGCGCTGCCGATGCTGGCGGCCGGGTGGGGCGGCGGGTCCCACGATGCTGCGGATCCGTGGCGCTGGGGCGGCATTCACAGCCGCCTGGAGGGGCTGCGGATGCTGGTCGAGGCCTACGCGCCACGGCTCGACATCCTGTTCCTCATGGGCCTGGCCGCAGGGCTGGCCTGGGCGGTGCGCTGGCGCGCGGTCTCGCTGCCGGCTGCCGGATGGGTTTTCCTGGCACTGGGCGGCGTGACCTTCCTGGTGGTGCCGAATTCGGGGCTGGGCTCCTGGGGCGCGGCCGCGCGGATGCCGACGGGCATGGTGTTCGTGCTGTGCGGGATGCTGCGTTGGGACCTGCCCACGGCCCGGGCCCGGAGCGCGTTCCTCGCCGTTCTCGCCGCCCTGCTGCTGTTCCGCACCGCGACGGTGGAGGCGGCGTTCCTGCGCTATGACCGCGTGGTGCGCGATGTCGTCACCTCGCTGCCCCTGATCCGGCCGGGCAGCCGCATCCTGGTCGCCGCCGATTACCCCGGCGAAGACATGGCCCTGCGCGCCGTCCGCCAATTGCCCTCTCTTGCCCTGATCGAGCGGGCGAGCCTCGTGTCGATCGAATATTCCAATCCGTTCGGTCAGATTCTCGTGGTCAGGCCGCCCTATCGCGGCAAGACCGGGGAGACGACGGCCGACCCGGTCGCGCTGCCCGATCTGCTGCACCCCCCGCCGCACGACATTGCGCCGAGGACGCTCGATTACGCCCCGAGCGGGCGCATCTACTGGCGCAACTGGCCGCAGGACTATGACTACGTCTATGTGATGAATCGCCGGCAGCCGGGCAGCCCCGACCCGGCGCGGCTCGAATTGATCTATGCCGGCCATCGGGTGCAACTGTTCCGCGTAACGCCCGGCTGAGGCAGCTCATTGCCATGACCCGCGCGCCGGCGCGCGGCGGGCACGAGATGGCGGAGCCGGTGCTGCTCGCGGAAATCCTCCCGCCCAACGACTACATCGAAACCCGCGCGAATATCTGGAGCTACACGACGCTGCCGGGCCTGCGCGAAATCCTGGTCGTGCCCAGCACGCGCATCGAGGTCGAACTGTTCCGCCGGGATGATGCCGGCGACTGGCCGGCGCAGCCGATCGTCTGCGGCGACGGCGAGACGCTCCGCATCGCCAGCATCGACCTCGCGCTGCCGGTGCGCGCGCTGTATCGCACCACGTCGCTGGTGCCGGGGTAGCCGGCGCAACCCTCGTCGCTCCCGCCAGGGTTGAGCGCGTGGCGCTTGCGTCCCCGCCCCCACCCCGCAATCCTGCCCCCGCTACGGGGGAGGCCCATATGGACGAGGATTTTCGCAGGGCGGCGCTGGACTACCACCGCCTGCCGCGACCCGGAAAGCTCTCGGTCGAGCCGACCAAGCGCATGGCGACCCAGCACGATCTGGCGCTCGCCTATTCGCCCGGCGTCGCCGCCGCCTGTCTGGAGATCGCGGCGCGCCCCGAGGCCGCGCACGACTACACCACCCGCGGCAACCTCGTCGCCGTGATTTCCAACGGCACCGCGGTGCTGGGCCTTGGCAATATCGGCGCACTGGCCGGCAAGCCGGTGATGGAGGGCAAGGCGGTCCTGTTCAGGAAATTCGCCGGCATCGACGTGTTCGACATCGAGGTGAACGAGACCGATCCCGAACGCTTCTGCGACGTCGTCGCGGCTCTGGAGCCCACCTTCGGCGCCATCAACCTCGAAGACATCAAGGCCCCCGAGTGCTTCGAGATCGAGGCGCGGCTGCGCGCGCGCATGAAGATCCCGGTATTCCACGACGACCAGCACGGCACCGCCATCACGGTTGCCGCCGCGATCCGCAACGGGCTGCTGCTGCAGGGCAAGACGCTGGCGGAGTGCCGCCTCGTCACCTCCGGCGCCGGGGCCGCAGCGATGGCCACCGTCGATCTGCTGGTCGCGATGGGGCTGAAGGCGGAGAACGTCACGCTCACCGACATCAAGGGCGTGGTCCATGCCGGCCGCCCCGGCCTCGATTCGCGCATGGGCCGCTATGCGCGCACGACCGATGCGCGCACGCTCGACCAGGTGCTCGACGGCGCCGACATTTTTCTGGGACTTTCGGCGCCAAATGTGCTCAAGGCCGAATGGCTGGGCAAGCTTGCGGACAAGCCGCTGATCCTCGCCCTGGCGAATCCCGATCCGGAGATCGCGCCGGAGGCGGTGCGCGCGGCGCGGCCGGATGCGATCGTCGCGACCGGGCGCAGCGACTACGCCAACCAGGTCAACAACGTCCTCTGTTTCCCGTTCATCTTCCGCGGCGCGCTCGATGTCGGCGCGCGCACGATCAACGAAGCGATGCAGCTTGCCACGGTGGAGGCGATCGCGGAGCTGGCGCGCATCGAGGCGAGCGAGGTGGTTGCCGCCGCCTATGGCGGCGCCGCGCCGACCTTCGGCCCCGACTACATCATTCCCAAACCCTTCGACCCGCGCCTGATCCTGCACATCGCCCCGGCAGTGGCGCGCGCGGCGATGGCGAGCGGCGCGGCGACGCGGCCGATCGTGGACTTCGCCGCCTACACGCGCGAACTCGAACGCTATGTGTTCCGCACAGGCCAGCTCATGCGCCCGGTGTTCGAGGCGGCGCGCGCCGAGCCCGTGCGCATCGTGTACGCCGAGGGCGAGGACGCGCGCGTGCTGCGGGCGGTGCAGACGGCGCTGGACGAGCACATGGCGCTGCCGATCCTGCTCGGCCGGCGCGACGTGATCGCCGCGCGGGTGCGCGAACTCGGGCTGCGCATGAGCCTGGACGGCAGCGTGCGCGTGCTCGACCCCGCCGCCGACGATGCGGTGTTCACGCCGCTGATCGGCACCTACCAGAAGCTCGCCGGCCGTCGCGGCGTGCCGCCCGACGCCGCCGAGCGGCGCGTGCATCACCGCAACTCGGTCGCTGCCGCACTGCTGTTGCAGGCGGGCGCAGCGGACGCGGCGATCTGCGGCGGCTTTGGCGACTGGTGGCAGCACATGCAGCAGGTGCTGCCGATCATTCCCAGACGCCCGGAGGTGACGCGCGTCTATGCGCTGACGGGCCTGATCCTGCCGGCGGGCGCGCTGTTCATCTGCGACACGCACATGAACGTCGATCCGACCGCGGAGCAGATCGCGGAGATGACGGTGCTGGCGGCGGAGGCGGTGCGCGGCTTCGGCATCGCGCCGAAGGCGGCGCTGCTGTCGCACTCCAATTTCGGCGCGTCCAACTCGCCCACCGCGCGCAAGATGCGCCAGGCGCTGGCACTGGTACACGCACGCGCACCGGAACTGGAAGCGGATGGGGAGATGCATGCCGACGCGGCCCTGATCGAGGCGATCCGCAACCGCACCGTGCCCGATAGCCGGCTCGCCGGCACCGCCAACCTGCTGATCATGCCCTGCCTCGACGCGGCCAACATCGCCTTCACGCTGCTGCGCGCGGCGGCCGACGCGCAGCCGGTCGGGCCGCTGCTGCTGGGCATGAGCAAACCGATCCACGTCACGGTGCCGAGCGTGACCGCGCGCGGCATCCTCAACATCAGTGCGGTGGCGGCGCGGCAGGCCCAGGTGCTGGCCCAGGGGCAGGCACAGGTACTGGCCCAGGGGCTGGCCATGCGCGGATGATCTTTTTCCTGCTCGGCGTCGTCGCGCTGTTCGCGCTGATGCTGCTGCTCGGCGCGTTCTCCCGCGCGCAGGTCGCGACCATCAAGGAGTTCCTGCTGTGGGTCGCCGCCATCGGCGGCGGCGTGCTGGCGGTGCTGCTGCTGCTGACCGGCCGGGGTTTCGCGGCGCTGTGGGCGCTCGGCCTGCTCGCCCCGATGATCTGGGGGCAGCTCCGGGCCGCGCGGGCGCAGCGCCAAGGCGGCGGCCCGACGGGGCAGACCCGGCCGCCCCGGCCGGCGCGCGGCCCGATGAGCCGGGACGAAGCCTATCAGGTGCTCGGCCTCGCGCCGGGCGCGACGGAGGCGGAGATTCGCGCGGCGCACCGCCGCCTGATGCGGGCGGCGCATCCCGATGCGGGTGGTTCGGACTGGCTGGCGGCGCGCATCAACCAGGCGCGGGATGTCCTGCTCGGTTGAATCCGCCGCGGCTCGCGCAACCGCGCAACCCATTGCGGCGCTGCCGCGCTAGACTGTCCGGACCGACGGGGCCGGCCGCCCGCCCGCTTGCCGCTGCCCGCCCGAACGTGCCACTGGACACAGAGGACCCGCCACGGCGGATCAGACAAAAGGGAACGTGCTCACGTGATCAAGAAGTTGCGCAAGGCCGTCCTTCCGGTCGCCGGCCTGGGGACGCGCTTCCTCCCCGCCACCAAGGCGATCGCCAAGGAAATGCTGCCGGTGGTGGACAAGCCGCTGATCCAGTACGCGGTGGACGAGGCGCGCGCTGCCGGGATCGAGCAGTTCTGTCTCGTCACCGGGCGGGGCAAGACGTCGCTGGTCGAGCATTTCGACATCGCCTACGAGCTGGAAGCGACGCTGAAGCAGCGCGGCAAGCACAAAGAGCTGCAGGAGCTGCGCGAACACCACCTGCCGCCCGGCGCGGTGGTCACGGTGCGCCAGCAGGAGCCGCTGGGCCTCGGCCACGCCATCTGGTGCGCGCGCGCATTCATCGACGAGGACCCGTTCGCCATCCTGCTGCCCGACGATCTCGTGCTGGCCGACGTGCCCTGCACCAAGCAGCTCGCCGACGTGTATGCACAGACCGGCGGCTGCGTCGTGGCGGTGACGGAGGTGCCGCGCGAGCACACCAGCCGCTACGGCATCCTCGATATCGGCCGCGACGACGGGCGGCTGGTCGAGGTGCGCGGACTGGTGGAAAAGCCAAAGCCCGAGGTCGCGCCGTCGAACCTGTCGATCATCGGCCGCTATGTGCTGCTGCCCGATGTGGTCGAGCATCTCGCGCGCATGGAGCGCGGTGCCGGCGGAGAGGTGCAGTTGACCGACGCGATGGCCAAGCTTATCGGGAAAGTGCCGTTCCACGGGCTGCGTTACGAGGGGCGGCGGTTCGACTGCGGCGACAAGGTGGGCTTCCTGGAGGCCCAGATCGCGTTCGCGCTCAAGCGGCCGGACATGGCCCCCGCGGTGCGGGCGTTCCTGAAAGACTACTGCGCGCCGGACGCCTGATCGCCGGCCCGTCACAAGCAAGGAAGAGGGAACACGCCGATGGCCTTTCGCCACCAGTTCGATGCGACCGTGCTGCGCGAATACGACATCCGCGGCATCGTCGGGCGCACCCTGCATCCGGCGGACGCCTTCGCCATCGGCCGCGTGTTCGGCAGCATCGTCGCGCGCGCCGGCGGACGCACCGTCGCGGTCGGCTATGACGGACGTCTCTCCTCGCCCGAGCTGGAGCCGGCACTGGTCGAAGGGCTGGCCGCGAGCGGCATGGAGGTGCTGCGCATCGGCCGCGGCCCGACGCCGATGCTCTACTACGCCTCCACCGTGCGGCGCACCGACGGCGCGGTGATGGTCACCGGCAGCCACAATCCGCCCGACTACAACGGCTTCAAGATGATGCTGAAGGGCAAGCCGTTCTTTGGCCCGCAGATCACCGAGGTCGGCGCGCTCGCCGCCGCCGGCAACGTCGTCGAGGCAGCAACCGGCAACGTCACCACCATCGACATTTCGGCCGACTATGTGGCGCGCCTGATCTCCGATTGGGACGGCGGCGACCGGCTGCTCAACGTGGTGTGGGACAACGGCAACGGTGCGGCGGGCGAGGTGTTGCAGCGCCTGGTCGCCTCGCTGCCCGGCCGTCACACCGTGCTGTTCCCCGAGATCGACGGCCGCTTTCCCAACCATCACCCCGACCCGACCGTGCCGAAGAACCTTGAGGCCCTGATTGCCGAGGTGCGGCGTCGCGGCGCCGACGTGGGTGTCGCCTTCGACGGCGACGCCGACCGCATCGGCATCGTGGACGACAGCGGGGAGATCATGTTCGGCGATCAGCTCATGGTGGTGCTGGCGCGCGACGTGCTGAAAGCCAGGCCGGGTGCCACCATCATCGCCGACGTGAAAGCAAGCCAGGTGCTGTTCGACGAGGTGGCGCGCGCCGGCGGCGAGCCGCTGATGTGGAAGACCGGCCACAGCCTGATCAAGGCGAAGATGGCGGAGGTCGGCTGCCCGCTCGCCGGCGAGATGTCGGGCCACATCTTCTTCGCCGATCACTGGTACGGCTTCGACGACGCGCTCTATGCCGGCGTGCGGCTGCTCGGCATCGTCGCGCGCATGGACGGCAAGCTCTCGGCGGTGCGCGCCGCGCTGCCGCATGTGGTCAACACGCCGGAACTTCGCTTCCCCTGCGAGGAGAGCCGCAAGTTCGCGGTGATCGACGAGGTCGCCGGCCGGCTGAAGGCGGCGGGTGCCAGGCTGTCGGACATCGACGGCGTGCGCGTGCTGACCGATGACGGCTGGTGGCTGCTGCGCGCCTCCAACACCCAGGCGGTGCTGGTGGCCCGCGCCGAGGCGCACGATGCGGCGGGGCTGGAGCGGCTGAAGGCGGCGCTGGTGGAGCAACTCGCACAGTCGGGGCTGGAGGCACCGGATTTCACGGGAGCCAGTTCCGGACACTGACCGCCCCGTTCGCCCGTCTGCTCCCTCTCCCGCTTGCGGGAGAGGGGCGGGGCGAGAGTCTTTCTGCTGCTCCGACAACAGCGACGGCGTCTGATGTGCGTCACGCCTACATACAAGCACCGCCGCCGGCAGATGAAACCGAACAAGTGGTATAAGCCGTTGGCTGTCGATGCGCTCAAAGTGGTGAAGAAGATCAGCCGCCATACCAGCAGCGCCTGAAAATCATCGCGGCAAATGCGTCTGGCGTCGTCGTAGGCGCGTCCTGCACCGCTAGACTGAGCATGTCGCGATAGTCGTCGAGGGTAATAGCCTGGCCAAGCGGGTATTCAGAAATATTTCCCATGTTGGCCTCGACGACTTGCCGAGGCGTGGCGCCAGAACTAGCGCCAGTCGTTTTGATGATGAACAACGCGTTGTAGGCGTATGTCTTTAGGCTGATGCAGCCCACGTACTGTTGCTGCTTGTTCGCTAAGCACAGCTTGTAGTCCCCCTCCTCCAGTCGGCAGCGATTGTCAGCCTCCAGTTCCCACGGATCGGGGGTTCTGGGTGCAGCGGCATAGACGGCTATCGGCTTGTCGGGTGCTGTCGGTAGCAGCACGAACGGGTGCTTCGGGTCCCAGAGCACGCCTTCGGAATGATAGCCCTGCGGAATGCATGCGCTCAGCAACAGGCAAATGGCGACGGTTCCGCGCATCGCTGGATGGCGCGCCGTCGAAACAGGATTGTCAAGATGGATTTGATGGCGCTGCCCAACGGCATGTGCGTCCAGGTGGCCGACGTGGGGTTGGTTTGGAGTTACTGCACCGCCCGCTCACCGAACGCTTCCCTTACCGAAGAACGGGCGGAGACGGCTCTTTGCTGGGCCGATGGGATGGGCCCGGTTCTTTGAGCGCTAAGGCGCGGCATCACCCGCGCAGCGGCACGACGTAAGGCCCCTCGGGAATGACCGCCACGGCCGGGTCGCCGTGCCGCGCGATGCTGGCGGACAACGCCTCCTCGACCGACTGGATGATCTCCACGCCGGTGATGCGCCGCCCCTCCTCGTCAAGCCCCGTGGTGTAGAGCTGAACCTTCCCGAGCCGCATCGGCTTGAGCTGCATCTCGGTCTGCCACTCGTCCACCTCGGCCAGCGACTTTGCCGTCAGCGTCGCCAGAAACCGCTCCGGACCGAGGTCCACCAGCCGCGCCTGCGCCGCGCGGAACTCGGCCGATCCGAACCCTTCCGAGCAGGCGGAGGCGATGATCAGCGTGCCGCCGGGGGCGAGGATATCCAGCGGCGTGACCATGCCCTTCACGGTCTGATAGTACGTCTTGTCGAGCGGATGGCCGGCCGCCGAGGTCAGCACGGTCGCGAACTGCCGCCCCACCGGCACCGCCGTCGCGGCAGCGACGAACTCCACCGCGTCGAGATGGCTTGCGATGATCTCGCCGAAATTGACGAAGGCGAGGTCGCGATCCTCGTCGATCACCGTGTTCAGCGCCAGAATGTCGCCGAGCATCCGCACGATCTCCAGTTGCTCCTCGTGCAGCGGGTTGCCGACGAGGTTGCACTGGACCGCGAGCGGATCCTCCATGAATCGCGCGGAGTGGAACGTGCGGATGGTGGTGTGGTGCGCGATGCCGGGGGCAACGACCTTGCGCCCGCCCGACCAGCCGGCCATGAAATGCGGCTCGACCAGTCCCGTTGCGATGCGCAGCCCGGCGTCCACGAACCGCCGATCCAGCCGCACCGGCACGCCGCGCCCGCGGGTCACGCCCAGGTCGATGTGGTCGTCGTCGTTGCGCGCGAAGTGGTTCTCCACCCGGACGTTGCGCATCACCCAGTCGTCGCCGACGACTTCGCGCAACTCCTCGCCCTCGTTGGGCCGGTGCAGCCCGGTGGCCACCAGCACGGTAATGGCATCGAGCGGGATGCCCGACGCCGTCATGTCCGCGATCATCGGCCGCAGGAACAGGTGGTTCGGCACCGGGCGCGTGATGTCGCAGATCAGGATGCAGGCGCTGCGCTTGCCGCGCGCGTGGTCGCGCAGGCCGCCGGCATCGAGGGCGGCGCGCACCGCCGCGTGCGGGTCGGGCAGTTTCGGCAGCCTGCGCTTGCGGATCAGCGTCGGCCGCGCGCCCTCGGGCAGCGCGACGCTGAGGTGGCCGCGGCCATAGGCGATCTCGACAGTGTCTGCGCTCATGTTCATCCCTTGCGCCGGCGAACCGGTCACGCGATGCACGGGCCAGTCTAGGCGCATCGCGCCGGCAGGGCCATGCGAGAGGGGAGCGGCCGTGGGGGTGCGACCAACCGGCCCGAAAATTCCGCTTGCCCAGGTCGGGATGAATATGTTCTTGATATGTTCGTGTCGTCCCTCCCCACCACCCCCGAAGCGCGGTTCGCCAGCATCATCGACCTGCTGTGCCGCACCGTTGCCGCCCAGATCGCCGGTCGGCGGCTGGAGGGGCCGTTCATCATCCTGATCTGGAGGCGGCTCCGCCGGCTCGGCACGCGCTTCGCCGCGCTGGCCGCCCGGGTCGCGGCCGGCCGGCTGCGTCCTGCGCGTCCACGCCCGTGCGTGCCCCGTCAGCGGCCACCCGCGGCACCCTCACCGCTGCCCCGGGGCCGCGCCTGGCTCATGCGGCTGGTACCGGAAGCGGCCGGCGCGGCCTCGCAATTGCAGCATCTCCTGACCGACCCGGAGATGGCGGCGCTGATCGCCGCCGCGCCGCAGGCGGGCCGCATCCTGCGCCCGCTGTGCCGGATGCTGGGGATTGACCCACCCGCCGCGCTCCGCCTGCCCCCGCCCGCCGGCCGGCCGACGACATCGCGCCGGGCCGCGAGCGCGCCGTTAGGCCCCGCGCCCGCACCCCTGGAACCACCGCCGCGACCGCGACCGCCGACGCCGGCACGCGCGTCGCTGCCGCGTGCCTGCGGCCCGCCCCGCTCCGCGACCTGAGCGCGCGGCGCCCGCGCGCGCCCATTATGTTACGATATCGCGATAATAGTCGCCCGGCACGGCGGTCGCCTTGTTCCCCCCGTCGCGCTCCCTTACGGTCGTGGCGAAGAACGGTCACGAGAGGGGTTCGGCCATGCATGTCCTCATCATCGGCGCGGCGGGGATGATCGGCCGCAAGCTCACGACCCGGCTCGTGGCGGATCGCGGCCTCGGCGGGCAGGAGATCACCGCGCTGACGCTGGTGGACGTGATCGCGCCCCAGGCACCGGCCGGTTTCAGCGGGCGGGTCGCGACCGAGGCGCTCGACCTCTCCGCCCCCGGCGCCGCCGCGCGCAGCATCGCCGGGCGACCCGACATGATCTTCCACCTCGCCGCCATCGTCTCGGGCGAGGCGGAGGCGGATTTCGAGAAAGGCTACCGCATCAACCTCGACGGCACCCGCGCGCTGTTCGAGGCGATCCGGCAGGAAGGCACCCGCCAGCCCTACGCGCCGCGCGTCGTGTTCACCTCCTCGATCGCGGTGTTCGGCGCCCCGTTCCCCGAGGCGATCGGCGACGAATTCTTCTGCACGCCGCTGACCAGCTACGGCACGCAGAAGGCGATCGACGAGTTGCTGCTGGCGGATTACTCGCGCCGCGGCTTCTTCGACGGCATCGGCATCCGCCTGCCGACCATCTGCATCCGACCGGGCGCGCCGAACAAGGCCGCCTCCGGCTTCTTCTCCAACATCCTGCGCGAGCCGCTGTCGGGCCAGGAGGCGGTGCTGCCGGTCGGCGAGGACGTGCGGCACTGGCACGCCAGCCCCCGCGCCGCGGTCGGCTTCCTGCTGCACGCGGCGACGCTGGACACGAAGCCGCTCGGCGCGCGGCGCAACCTGACCATGCCCGGCCTGTCGGCAACGGTGGGCGAGCAGATCGCGGCCTTGCGCAAGGTCGCGGGCGACAAGGCGGCCAACCTGATCCGGCGCGAACCGGACGCGACGATCGCGGCCATCGTCGCCGGCTGGCCACGCAACTTCGACCCGCGCCGGGCAATCGCACTCGGCTTCCGCGCCGAACGCTCCTTCGAGGACATCATCCGCGTGCATATCGAGGACGAACTCGGCGGCAAGCTGCCCGTGTGAGATGACGTGAGCGGCGGCGCCGCACCGTCGTCGGCGGATGCGGACGGGCTGTGGCACGCCGGCCTGCTGCTATGGAAGGACGGCAAGCGCGACGATGCCGTCGCGATGCTGACGCGGGCCGCGACGCTCGCGCCGGATCGCGCGGAGCTGCGCAACCATCTCGGCAACGCGCTGCTGGAGTGCGGGCGCGGCGTGGACGCACTGGCGCATCTGCAGGCGGCGGCGGAGCTGTGGCCGGATTCGGCGTCGTTTCTCTACAATCTCGGCAACGCGCTCGCGGCGGCGGGCCGTCCGCAGGACGCCGAGACGCAGTTCCGCGCGGCACTGCGCCGCGATCCAGAACATCCCGGCGCACACAACAATCTCGGCAACGTGCTGCGCGCGCTCGGCCGCCACGACGAAGCCGCCGCGTGCTATCGCTGCGCCATCGCAGTGCAACCGGATCTTGCAGGCACGCACAACAATCTCGGCTCGGCACTGCTTGCTCTGCACCGTCCGGCTGAAGCGGAGGTCGCGTTGCGCGAGGCCCTGCGCCTGCGGCCGGACTATGCCGAGGCCTGCAACAACCTCGGCGGCGCCCTGCTCGCGCTCGACCGGCCGGAGGAAGCGTGTCCACAGTTCCGCCGCGCTGTCGCGCTCGACCCGGCGCAGGTACAAGCCCGCTTCGGCGAGGCGCTGGCGCTGCTGGCCCTCGGCCGCTATCGCGAGGGCTGGGCTGCCTATGAAAGCCGTTGGCGCGACCCGCGATTTTGCGAGGACGAGCGCAGCTACGACATGCCACTCTGGGACCACGCGCCCAGCCCCAGCATCGCTGGCCGCACACTGCTGCTCCACGCCGAGCAGGGACTGGGCGACACCATCCAGTTCGTCCGCTACGTGCCGATGGTGTGCCGACTCGGCGCGCGCGTGGTGCTGGAAGTGCAGCAACCGCTGGTCCGGCTGCTCGCGGGCATGGCGGATGCGGTGATCCCGGCCGGCGCCGACCTGCCGCCGTGTGACGCACATTGTCCGCTGTTGAGCCTGCCACATGCATTCGGCACCGAACTGCCAACCGTTCCCGCGACCATCCCGTATCTGCATGCCGACGATGCGTTGAAGGCGACGTGGCGCACGATGCTCGGACCGGCCGCCGGCCTGCGCGTCGGCCTCGCCATCTCCGGCAGCCCCGAACATCCCGAGGACGCGCTGCGCTCCATCCCGGCCGCGCTGCTGCGACCGCTGCTGATGCTGCCGGGCGTCGAGTTCCATCTGGTGCAGAAGGATGTGCGCGAAGCGGACGCGGCAACGCTGGGCGCGGTTCCCGGTTTGAAAAACCACTCCGACCAGCTCGACGACTTTGCCGACACCGCGGCGCTCCTCAGCACCCTCGACCTGCTGGTGAGCGTGGATACGTCGGTCGCGCATCTCGGTGGCGCACTCGGTCTGCCGGTGTGGCTGCTGGTGCAGTGGAACGCAGACTTCCGCTGGCTGCGCCTGCGCAGCGACAGCCCGTGGTATCCCACCATGCGTCTGTTCCGCCAGAACCAGCCGCAACGGTGGGAACCGGTGGTCGCACGCGTCGCCGACGCGCTGCGCGACCGTGCTACGAGGCGAGACGAATCTGTGCGTCCCTGACGGCCTTCAGCGTCTCACCGCGCCGCGCCAGGACTTCATCGAGCCAATCCCGGCGCATCTCCGGCACCGAGGACAGCAGCAGTTCGGTGTACGGATGATAGGGCGGCGCGAACACCGTCGCCGTGTCGCCGCCGGCGACGAGCCGACCTTTCAGCATCACGGCGACCTTGTTGGCGATGCGCCTGACGGTCCCCAGATCGTGCGTGATGAACAGATAGGCGATGCCGAGTTCGTCCTGAAGCCGCTTGAGCAGCCGCAGGATTTCCTCCCCGACAAGCTGGTCGAGCGCGCTCGTCACCTCATCGCAAATGATGAGATCGGGCTCCGCCGCAAGCGCGCGGGCGATGCCGACGCGCTGCTTCTGCCCGCCCGAGAGTTCGGCCGGCTTGCGCGCGATGAACGCCTCGGGCAGGTCCATCATGCGCAGCAGCTCCAACACGCGCGCCCGCACTTCGGCGCGCGGACGGCCAAAATAGAACTGCACCGGACGGCCGATGATCTCCAGCAGCGTCTGGTTCGGGTTCAGCGCCACATCGGGCATCTGGTAGATCATCTGGATACGCCGCAACTGGTCCTTGCTCCGCCTCGCAAGCTGCGGCGGCAGCGACTCGCCACGGAAGCGGATGTCGCCCGACTCGCGCGGCAGCAGGCCGATGATCACGCGCGCCAGCGTGCTCTTGCCCGACCCGGATTCGCCGACCACCGCGACGGTATCGCCGCGAGACACTTCGACACTGACATCGTCGATCACGCGCAACAGCGAGCGATAGCTGGCGACTACATTCGACACCCGCAGCAACGGAGGTTCGCCCACTGTCCGGAGGGCGCGGAAATCGTGACCTGCGACGCGATCCGCAACGAGACGCCGCGTATAGTCTTCGCGCGGCGCGGCAAGAATCTGCGCGGCAGGTCCATATTCCACCATCTTCCCGAAGCGCAGCACCATGATATGGTCCGCGATCTGCGCGACGACGGCCAGATCATGGGTGATGTAGATCGCCGCGGTGCGGTGTTCGCGGATCAGCGTCCGGAAGGCAGCCAGCACTTCGACCTGCGTCGTCACGTCAAGTGCCGTGGTTGGTTCGTCGAACACCAGGATGTCGGGCCGCGCCGCCATTGCCATCGCCGCCATCGCACGCTGCAACTGCCCGCCCGAGACTTGATGCGGATAGCGATTGCCGAATTTCTCCGGCTCCGGCAGGTCGAGTTCGCGGAACAGCCTGATCGCCTCGGTCTTTGCCTCGGCCGCCGCCATGACGCCGTGCAGGACAGGGATCTCGCAGATCTGCTCGAACAGCGTCATCGCCGGGTTGAAGCTTGCCGCGGCGCTCTGGGCAATGTAGGCAACGCCCGGCCCACGCAGCGCCCGGCGCTCCGCCGCGCTCATCTGGCGAATGTCGCGCCCCTCGAAATCGATGCGTCCGCCGGTGATGAAGCAGCCGTTGCGCGTGTAGCCGAGCGCGGTCAGGCCGATCGTGGACTTGCCGGCGCCGGATTCGCCGATCAGCCCGATCACCTCGCCGCGCCGCAGCGAGAAGCTCACGTCATCGACCAGCACCGGCCCGGGTCCGCGATCGGTGCGAACCTCGACGCGCAGACCCTCGACGCGCAGGATATCCTCGCCGGCGCGACGTTCGCTCATGCGCCCTCTCCATGACCGCGCGAATGGACCGCAAGCATCCAGTCCACGACGAAGTTGACGCCGATGGTCAGGATCGCGATGGCGCCCGCCGGATACAGCGGTGCCATCGCGTCGAGATTGATCATGTCGCGATAGTCGCGCACCATACTGCCCCAGTCGGCTGCCGGCGGCTGCACGCCGAGACCGAGAAAGCTCAGCGCGGCGATGAACAGGAACGCGAAGGAAAACCGCAGCCCGAACTCCGCCACCAGCGGCGCGACCGCGTTGGGAAATATCTCCCGGCGAATCACCCACCACAGCCCCTCACCGCGCACCCTGGCCACCTCGACGTATTCCAGTGCCGCGATGTTCATCGCCAGCGCACGCGCCAGCCGGAATACCTTCGTCGAATCGAGGATGGCGATGGTGACGATCAGGACCGGCAGCGCGGTGCCGAGCACCGAGAGCACGATGAAGGCGAAGATCAATGTCGGCATCGACAGCAGCAGATCGACGATGCGCGAGAGCAGCATATCGACCCAGCCACGCAGCACGGCGCCAGCAAATCCGGTGACGATGCCGATGGCAAAGGACAGGCAGGTCACGACAAAGGCCAGTCCGATCGACATGCGCGCGCCGTAGATCAGCCGGCTGAACAGGTCGCGCCCGAGATCGTCGAGGCCGAGCACGTACTGCGGCGTCGGATCGGCCCAGGCGTCGCCGAGCACCGCCGCCTGATCGTACGGCGCGATCAGTGGCGCGCCGACTGCCGCCACGACATTGATCGCGATGATCGCGAGCCCGATCAACGCCGTGAGCGGCACGCGGTGACCGAACAGTCTCATCGCGGATGTCGCAGGCGCGGGTTGCTCAGGATCGCGGCCATGTCGGCGATCAGGTTAAGCAGAATGAAGGCGCCGGCGAATATCAGCCCGCAGGCCTGCACGACCGGCACGTCATGCTTGGACACAGCATCGACCATCAATTGCCCGAGGCCCGGATAGACGAACACCGCCTCCACGATCACCACGCCGACGATCAGATAGGCGAGGTCGAGCGCGATGACGTTGATGATCGGCGCGAGCGCGTTCGGAAATGCGTGCCGCACGACCACGCGCCATTTCGGCAGACCCTTGAGGAACGCCATCTCGATATAGGGGCTCGCCATGATCTGCAGCACCGAGGCCCGGGTCATGCGCATCATGTGCGCCACCACCACCAGGACCAGCGTCAGCATCGGAAGGAAGGTGAGCCCGATGCGCTGCACCAACGGCGTGTCCGGCGTGACGTTGGCGAGCGAAGGGAACCAGCCGAGATGCACCGAGAGGTATTTGATCAGGATGTAGCCGACGAGGTATTCCGGCACGGAGATCGTCAGCAGCGTGACGAAGTTCACCGCGCGATCATAGACCCCGCCCTGCCAGATCGCCGCCATCAGCCCCAGCGCCACCGCCAGCGGCACCGCGACAAGCGCCGCGTAGCTGGCCAGGAACAGCGTGTTGCGCAGGCGCGGCGCGATCTCCTCGACGACGTCGCGGTGACTGGCAAGCGAGCGGCCGAAATCACCGACCGCGGCGTTACCCAGCCATTCGACATAGCGCACCGCGGCCGGGCGATCCAGGCCGAGTTCCTTGCGCATCTCGGCCAGACTCTCCGGCGTGGCGGTGTTTTGCAACACCGCCGAGGCCAGATCGCCCGGCAGGATCTCCGTGCCCGCGAAGATCAGCACGGAGGCCGCAAGCAACGTCAGCAATCCGAGCCCGAGCCGCTGTGCGATCAGCCGTAGCAAGGCGTCAGCTCTTCAGCCAGGCATTCTCCGCGATGTAGCCGTTGTCCATATCAAACCCGCCATGCGGCGTGTGACCGCCGACGTTCTTGTTGTGCCCATCGAGCCAGTCACGGAACACCGGTACGATCGTCGCGCCATCGTCGTGCAGGATCGCCTGCATCTCCCAGATCATCGGCTTGCGCTTGGCCTCATCGGTCTCCGCGCGCGCGGCGGCGAGCAGTTCGGTGAATCTCGGGTTCTTGAAGTGGCTTTCGTTCCACGGCGCGTCGGGACCGTACGCGACCGCCAGCATCTGCGTGGCCGCGGCGCGACCGCCCCAGTAGCTGGTCACGAACGGTCCCTTCAGCCAGACATTGTCCCAGAACCCGTCCGCCGGCTCCTTCTTGATTTGCACGCGGATGCCGGCCTTGCCAGCGCTCTGCTGGAACAGCTCCGCCATCTGCACGGCACCGGAGAACGCCGCGTCCGAGCACTGCAGCACCAGCGGCGGATTGGTCAGCCCCGACTTTTTCATGTGGAACTTCGCCTTGTCCGCATCGTATCGGATCTGCGGCAGCTCGGAGTTCCAGTACGGATCGGTCTTCGGGATCGGGTGGTCGTTGCCGGCGGTGGCGAGGCCGGAGAACAGCGCCCTGATGACCTGCTCGCGGTCGATGCCGTATTTCAGCGCCAGCCGCAGTTCGTGATTGTCGAACGGCGGGCGGTCGTGCATCATTGAAATCACCGCGTGCCATCCTCCCGGCGCCCGCACGATTTCGAACTTCGGATTCTTCTGGACTGTGCGTACGAATTTCGGATCGACGCGGTTGATCGCATCCACCTGCCCGGTCATCAGTGCATTCAGCCGCGCGCTGGAATCGTTGATAACGGTGATGTCCACCGCATCGACATGCGCGCGACCCTGCTTCCAGTAGTTCGGATTGCGCTTCGCGGTGATACGCACGCCCGGATCGAACTTCTCCAGGATATACCCGCCGCTGCCGACCGGCTTGCTCCAGTCGGCAAATCCGTCCGGGACCATCAGCACGTGGTAATCGGTGAGCACGTAAGCAAAGTCGGCATCACCGCTGGCGAGCGTGACCTGCACCTGATTCGGCGAGAGCTTCTTCACGTCGGAAACCGCCTTGAACGGCCCGGCGGCACCGGACTTCGTCTTGCCGCGATGCATGTTGAGCGAATAGACGACGTCGTCCGCATCCAGCGTCTTGCCGTTGCTGAAGGTGACTCCCTTGCGGATGTTAAAGATCCACTCCGCGGCCCCCGGCTTCACCTCCCAGCTCTCCGCGATCTCGGGGTGCGGCTTGCCGTCCGCACGCCATTCGACCAGGCCGTTGAACAGCGCGTGGCCGGCATCGATCATCACCGAATCGGTGTAGGTGCCGGGGTCCAGACTGTCGGTGGTGCTACCGCCGGCCAGGCCCAGCCGCAGCGTGCCGCCGCTGCGGGGGGTTTCGGCGGCACGCGCCTCGACATCCGCGACCATGCGGCCGATCACCGCCGCGCCCGCGCCCAGCGCCGCCGCGCGCCCGAGGAACTCGCGCCGACCAATGCGGCCCTGCGCATGCTGCTGATGCCAATAGTCCAGCTCGACCATGGTGGCTCGCCCTCCCCTGACGCATATCCCGTGCCACGCGGCCCCGCTTGAGCCCGCGGTTTTCGGATGAGTGATGATCGACTTGGGCATACAAGGTGTCAACCTCGGAGCCGCGCAAGCGCGATTGACGCTCGCGCGCGGCTCGTTCAGCCTCACCGCACGGCGGGAGGACCGGCATGGTCGAGCATGTGCGCGTGGCGGTGATCGGCGGCGGCGCGGTCGGTTGCAGCGCCCTTTACCACTTCGCCGAGCGCGGCTGGACGGATGCGCTGCTGCTGGAGCAGGACGAGCTGACCTCCGGCTCGACCTGGCACGCGGCCGGCAACTGTCCGACCTTTTCCACGGCCTGGGGCATCCTGAAGCTACAGAAATATTCCACCGAGTTGTATCGCCGCCTCGCCGATGACCCGGCCTATCCGATCGGCTATCATGTCACCGGGTCGTTGCGACTTTCGCATGGCGCGGAGCGACTTGCCGAATTCCGCCATGTCCGCGGCATGGCACGCGCCAACGGCATCGACTACGTGGTGCTGTCACCGACCGAGGCGCGCGATCGTCATCCGCTGCTCGAACTGCACGACCTGAACGCGGCGCTGTGGGACCCGCTCGACGGCGACATCGACCCGGCGCAACTGACGCAGGCACTGGCCGCAGCGGCGCGCCGGTTGGGCGCGCGGGTGCGGCGGCACAGCCGTGTCGTCGGCCTCGCTTCGCGCCCCGGCGGCGGCTGGACGCTGCGCACGCACGACGGCGCTGAAGTGGTCGCGGAAGTTGTCATCAACGCCGCCGGCTATCGCGCCGGCGAAGTGATGGCGCTGCTCGGCCACACGCTGCCCACGGTGGCGATGTCGCACCAGTATCTCGTCACCGAGGACGTACCCGAGCTTGCCGCCCGCGCCGAACGGCTGCCGCTGCTGCGCGATCCGGACACGTCATGGTATCTGCGCCAGGAGCGCGGCGGCTTCATCCTCGGGCCGTATGAATGGGATGCGACGCCGATGTGGCGCGATGGCATTCCCGAAGACTTCGCGCACAAGCTGTGGAACGACGATCTCGACCGGCTGGAGCGGTACATCGCCGATGCCTGCGCGCGTGTGCCGCCGCTCGGGCGCGTCGGGGTGCGGCGCGTGGTCAACGGGCCGATCCCCTACTCGCCGGACGGCAATCCCTTTGTCGGCCCGGCGCATGGCCTGCGCGGCATCTATCATTGCAACACCTTCAGCTTCGGGATTTGCCAGGCCGGCGGTGCGGGCAAGGCGATCGCGGAATGGGTGATCGACGGCGCCCCGGAGTGGGATCTCTGGTCGCTGGATCCGCGCCGCTACACAGGCTATGCGACGCAGAGCTACACCGTCGCCCGGGCGATCGAGGTGTATCAGAACGAGTACGCGCCCGCCTTCCCCAACGAGGAGCGTCCGGCCGGACGTCCGCTGCGCACGTCGCCACTGTATCCGCTGCTGGCGGCGAAAGGGGCGCGCTTCGGTGCCCGCGGGGGCTGGGAGCGCGCGACCTGGTTCGCGACCGGGCCCGGGGATGACCGCCCGAGCTTCCGTCGCGACCGTGCTTATTTCGTAGCCGTCGGCGCCGAAGTGAGCGCCGTGCGCAATGCAGTCGGATTGCTGGACCTTCCCGGATTTGCGAAGTTTCGCGTCGGCGGCGCGGGCGCCGCGGCGTGGCTCGATCGCCTGCTGTGCTCGCGGCTGCCGCGGGTCGGACGGATTGCGCTGGCCTACGCGCTGGACAAGCGCGGACGGCTTGTCAGCGAATTCACGGTCACACGGCTCGCCCCCGACGAATTCTACTTGTGCAGCGCGGCATCCGCCGAATGGCACGATGCCGACCTGCTGCACGCGGCGCTACCGCCGGACCGCAGCGTTTGGATCACGGAGGAGAGCGCACGCCTGGGCACGCTGGTGCTCGCCGGCCCGCGCGCGCGCGACGTGCTGGCGGGGGTCACGCACGCCGATCTGTCCTCCGTTGCGTTCCCGTGGCTGTCGGCGCGGGAGATCGAGATCGGCGCGGCGAAGGTCCTTGCCCTGCGCGTCAGCTACGTCGGCGAACTCGGCTGGGAGTTGCACGCGCCGATGGAGCAGATGGTGGCGCTGTACGAGACGCTGTCCGAGGCGGGTGCGGCGTACGGCTTGCGCGATTTCGGCATCTACGCCGTGGACAGCCTGCGTCTCGACAAGTGCTATCGCGCCTGGAAAGTCGATCTGGAGAGCGGGTTCTCGCCGCTGGAGGCCGCGCTCGACCGGTTCGTCGATTTCGAAAAGTCTGATTTCGTCGGCCGCGACGCGCTGCTCGCCGAACGAGAGCGCGGCGTTGCGCAACGGCTGGTCCCTCTGCTTCTGGAGGAGGCCGGCGATCACGACGCCCCCGCCTGCGCCGGCGTGTTCCACAACGGCGCACGCGTCGGCCTCGTCACCTCCGGCGGCTGGAGTTTCGATCGTTCGCGCAGTGTCGCACTGGCCTATCTGCGTGCCGATCTGGCGCGCGCCGGGACACGAGTCGCGGTCGATGTGTATGGCGCCATGCGCGACGCGACGGTGACCACGGAACCGCTCTACGATCCGACCAATGCCCGGCTGAGGCAATGACGATGGAACCACTTCCCGATCGCACCGACGTCGTCATCATCGGCGGTGGAATCGTCGGTTGCAGCATCGCCTATCATCTGGCGCTGCGCGGTGTCGCCCCGCTGCTGCTGGAGCGCCGGCAGCTCACCTGCGGCACCACCTGGCACGCGGCCGGGCTGGTGGGGCAGTTGCGGGCGACGCTGAACCTGACGCGGCTGGCGCAATATTCCGCGCAGCTCTACGATAAGCTGAAGGCCGAGGCCGGGCGGGAAACCGGATATCGCCGCACCGGGTCGATCAGCATCGCCGGCACGCCGGCGCGGCTGATCGAATTGCGCCGGCTGGCGTCGATGGCGGCACTCTTCGGCTTGCCGGTCGAGGAACTGTCGCCCGAAGCCATCGGCGCGCGCTATCCGCTGCTGCGGCTGGACGGCGTTGCCGGCGGCGTGTTCCTGCCGACCGACGGGCAGACCGATCCGGTCGATACCACGCAGGCATTGGCCGCCGCCGCCCGTGCCCGTGGCGCGCGCATTGTTGAAAACGTGAAGGTGACGGGCGTGATCCGCGAGCACGGTCGCGCGGTGGGCGTCGTTACGGCGGCGGGCGAGGTGCGCGCGCGCACGGTGGTGCTCGCGGCCGGCATGTGGAGCCGCGATTTCGCTGCCGCGCACGGCGTGGTGGTGCCGCTGCACGCCGCCGAGCATTTCTACATCGTCACCGAGCCGATCCCCGGCCTGCCGCGCGACCTGCCGTCGCTGCGCGATCCCGACAACTGCATCTACGTCAAGGAGGACGCCGGGAAGCTGCTGCTCGGCTGCTTCGAGCCGAACGCGAAACCCTGGGGCGGCGACGGCATCCCGGAGGATTTCTGCTTCGACCAGTTGCCCGAGGACCTGGAACATTTCCAACCGATCCTCGATCGCGCCATCAGCCGACTGCCGATCCTGGAGAATGCCGGCATCAAGCTGTTCTTCAACGGGCCGGAGAGTTTCACGCCGGACGTGCGCTACATCCTGGGCGAGGCGCCGGAGCTGCCGGGCCTGTTCGTCGCCGCCGGGTTCAACTCGATCGGCATCCAGTCCGCCGGCGGCGCCGGGCGCGCGGTTGCCGACTGGATCATCGACGGGCATCCCGGCATGGACCTCTGGGATGTGGACATCCGCCGCTTCGCCCCATTCCAGGCAAACCGGGACTACCTGCGCGCGCGCACGACCGAGTCGCTCGGCTTGCTCTACGCGATGCACTGGCCGTTCCGACAGACCGAAACCGCGCGTGGCGCACGGCGGTCCGCGCTGCACGACCGGCTGGCGGCACACCGCGCCTGCTTCGGCGAGGTTGCGGGGTGGGAACGCGCCAACTGGTTCGCGGCGGAGGGGCAAGCGGCCGTCTATGACTATTCCTATGGGCGACAGAACTGGTTCGACGCGTCGCGCGCCGAGCATCTCGCCGTGCGGCAGGGTGTCGGGCTGTTCGACCAGTCGAGTTTCGCGAAGTTTCTCGTGCAGGGGCGCGATGCGCTGGCGGTCCTCAACCGCATCGGTACCGCCGAGCACGATGTCCCGCCGGGGCGCGTCGTGTACACGCAATGGCTCAATGAGCGCGGCGGCATCGAGGCCGATCTGACCGTGACGCGACTCGGCGAGCGCGAATTCCTCGTCGTCACCGCGGCCGCGACGCAGACGCACGACCTGCACCACCTGCAAAGCGCCGCGGCCGATGCCGCGTGCAGCGTTGCCGACGTGACCTCGGGCTACGCGGTGCTCGGCCTTATGGGGCCGCGATCGCGCGAGCTGCTCGCCCGGCTCACGCCGGACGACGTGTCCGCTGCCGGCTTCCGTTTTCGTGACAGCCGCGAGATCGCGCTCGGCTACGCCCGGGTGCGTGCCACCCGCATCACTTATGTCGGTGAGCTCGGCTGGGAACTCTACATCCCGACCGAGTTCGCCGCGCACGTATTCGACCGCATCATGGACGCGGGCGCCGCGTTCGGGCTGCGGCTCGCCGGCTATCATGCGCTGAATTCGCTGCGGCTGGAAAAGGCGTATCGCCACTGGGGCCACGACATCGACAGCGACACGACGCTGCTGGAAGCCGGCCTCGGCTTCACGGCCGCGTGGAACAAGGCCGGCGGCTTCGTCGGGCGCGAGGCGCTGCTGGCGGAGCGCGCGGCCGGATTACGGCGGCGCGTGATGCAGTTCCTGCTCGCCGACCCCGAGGCCGTGCTGTTCCATGATGAGCCGGTCTGGCGCGACGGCGTCCGCGTCGGGCGCATCACCTCGGCGATGCACGGCCACACGCTCGGCGCCGCGGTGGCACTCGGGACCGTCGCAGCTGCGGACACGACCGGCCAGTGGGACATCGAGATCGCCGGCACGCGCGTCCCGGCGACGGCTTCGCTGACACCGCTTTACGACCCGAAGAACGCGCGCATCACCGCGTGAGCACCCCGCGCATGATCAGTAACGACCCGCTGCTGCAACCCTTCACGCTGAAGCACCTCACGTTGCGCAACCGCGTGATGAGCACCAGTCACGAGCCCGCCTATTCCGAGGACGGGATGCCGAAGGACCGCTACCGCCTCTATCATGTCGAGAAGGCGAAGGGCGGTGCCGCGCTGACGATGACGGCGGGTTCCGCGGTGGTGTCGCGGGACAGCCCGCCGGCATTCGGCAACCTGCTGCTCTGGCGCGACGACATCGTGCCCTGGCTGCGGCAGCTGAGCGACGAATGCCACGCGCATGGCACGGCGGTGATGATCCAGATCACGCATCTCGGCCGCCGCACGTCGTTCAGCCGCGCGGACTGGCTACCGGTGCTGTCGCCCTCGCCGGTGCGCGAGCCGGCGCATCGCTCGTTCCCAAAAGCGATTGAGGACTGGGACATCGCGCGCATCGTCGCCGATTATGCCGCCGCCGCGCAGCGCGTGCAGGCGGCGGGGCTGGACGGGCTGGAGATCGAGGCGTACGGGCACCTCGCCGATGCGTTCTGGTCGCCCGCGACCAATCGCCGCGACGACGAATACGCCGGCAGCCTCGACAACCGGATGCGCTTCTCGCTCGACGTGCTGCGCGCGGTTCGCGCCGCCGTGGGCGAGAAGTTCATTGTCGGTGTCAGGATGGTCGCCGACGAAGACTGGGAGCGTGGCCTGTCGCGCGCCGACGGCATGGAGATCGCGCGACGGCTCAAGGCGTCGGGACTGGTCGATTTCCTCAACATCATCCGCGGGCATATCGAGACGGACAACGCGCTCGCCGACGTGATCCCGATCGCCGGCATGCGCTCGGCCCCGCATCTCGATTTCGCCGGTGAAGTCCGCACGGCCACGCAGTTTCCCGTGTTCCATGCGGCGCGCATCAGCGACGTCGCCACCGCGCGCCACGCGATCGCGGCGGGCAAGCTCGACATGGTCGGCATGACGCGGGCGCTGATCGCCGATCCGCACATCGCCCGCAAGGTGGCCGAGGGCGCGGAGCAGCGCATCCGTCCCTGCGTCGGCGCGACCTACTGCCTCGACCGCATCTATGAAGGCAATGAGGCGCTGTGCATCCACAACCCCGCGACCGGCCGCGAGGCGACGATGCCGCACATCATCGCGCGCAGCAGCGGGCCGCGCCGCCGCGTGGTCGTGGTCGGCGCGGGACCGGCGGGACTGGAGGCGGCACGCGTGGCGGCCGAGCGTGGCCATACCGTGACACTGTTCGAGGCAACCGACAAGGCCGGCGGTCAGATCCTGCTCGCCACGCGTGCGCCGCGCCGGCGTGACCTGATCGGCATTATCGATTGGCGCCTGGCGGAACTGGAACGCCTCGGCGTCGCGCCGCGCTTTTCCACGTATGCGCAGGCGGATGACGTGCTTGCGGAGTCGCCCGACGTTGTGGTGATCGCCACCGGCGGCGTGCCGAACACGGAGATTCTCGACAGCGGCAACGAGCATGTCGTCTCGACCTGGGACGTGATGTCGGGCCAGGTGAAGCCGGCGGAACGCGCATTGGTGTTCGACGACAACGGGAACCATCCTGCGATGCAGGCCGCCGAACTGCTGGCCGAGGCGGGCACGTCGGTCGAGATCGTCTCGCCGGAGCGGTTCTTCGCGCCCGAGATGGGCGGCCTCAATCATGCGCTCTATGCGCGCGCGTTCCACCGGCTCGGCGTGCGGGTGACGATCAATTCGCGCCTGCTTTCGGTGCGGCGCGAAGGCAACGCGCTCGTCGCCACGGTGGGCAGCGACTACGGCACGCGGCGCGAAGAGCGCGTCGTCGATCAGGTCGTGGTCGAGCACGGCACGCTTCCGGCCGACGATCTCTACCATGCACTGAAACCACTGTCGGTCAATCTCGGCGCGGTGGATTACGAGGCGCTCGTCGCCGGCCGCACCCAGGACATGGTGCGCAATCCGGACGGCAGTTTCCGGCTGTTCCGCATCGGCGATGCGGTCGCCAGCCGCAACATCCACGCCGCGGTCTATGACGGGCTGCGCTACACCAAGGACCTGTGAACGATGCGCGTGGTCGTCATGCTTGATCCGGTCTGGATCACGATGTCCGACGACACGCGGCTGGCCGCGCGCATCTGGCTGCCGGAGGACGCGGCGACCGATCCGGTGCCGGCGATCCTGGAATATCTCCCCTACCGCCGCCGCGACGGCACCGCCGCGCGCGACTATCTGACGCATCCCTATTTCGCCGCGCGCGGCTATGCGTGCGTGCGCGTCGATATGCGCGGCACCGGCGATTCCGACGGGCTGCTGCTCGACGAGTATCTCAGGCAGGAACAGGACGACGCGCTGGAGGTGATCGCCTGGATCGCGCGGCAGGACTGGTGCAGCGGCGCGGTCGGCATGATGGGGATTTCCTGGGGCGGCTTCAACGGATTGCAGGTCGCCGCACGCCGGCCGCCGGCACTGCGCGCGATCATTTCATTATGCTCGACCGATGACCGCTACGCCGATGACGTGCATTACATGGGCGGCGCGCTGCTGATCGACAACCTGCGCTGGGCGTCAACGATGTTCGGCTACCAGACGCGCCCGCCGGACCCGGCGATCGTCGGCGAGCGCTGGCGCGAGATGTGGGTGCAGCGTCTGACGGCGGAGCCGCTGCTGCTGCACACCTGGCTCGAACACCAGACGCGCGATGCGTACTGGCGCCACGGCTCGGTGTGCGAGGATCCCGGCGCGATCACCGCTGCCTGCTACCTGATCGGCGGCTGGGCGGATTCCTACTCCAACGCGGTGCCGCGGATGCTGGAGCGGCTGCGCTGCCCGCGCAAGGGACTGATCGGCCCCTGGGCGCACAAGTATCCGCATTTCGCCACCCCTGGTCCCGCCATCGGCTTCCTGCAGGAGGCGCTGCGCTGGTGGGACCATTGGCTCAAGGGCCGCGACACCGGCGTGATGGATGAGCCGATGTATCGCGTCTGGCTGGAGGAATACGTCCCGCCGGCAACGGAACATGACGAGCGTCCTGGGCGCTGGGTCGCCGAACCGGCTTGGCCGAGTGCGCACATTGCCGCGCGCGTCTGGCATCTCGGCGACACGACGCTTTCAGTCACGCCCGCACCGCCGGCACGCCGTGTCATCGCCACGCCGCAGGATGTCGGCGAAGCCGCGGGCGCGTGGTGCGCGTATGGCGCCGGCCACGAGCAGCCCGGCGACCAGCGCGCCGATGACGGCCGCTCCGTCGTGTTCGACAGCGGCCCGCTAGCGGAGCGCGCGGAAATCCTCGGCGCGCCGGTACTGGAGGCAACCGTCACATCGGATCGTCCGGACGCGCTGCTGATCGCGCGGCTGAGCGACGTGGCACCCGACGGCGCCAGCCTGCGCGTCAGCTATGGCGTGCTCAACCTGACGCATCGCGACGGCCACGACACACCGCAACCGCTGCCGGTCGGCGCGCCGGTGCGGGTGCGCGTGCAACTGAATGATTGCGCGCACGCCTTTCCGGCCGGCCACCGCATCCGGCTGGCCTTGAGTACGGCGTATTGGCCGCTGGTCTGGCCCTCGCCGAGCATCGTGCAACTGGATCTCGACACCGGCGCGAGCCGTCTGCTGCTGCCGCACCGCCCGCCCTCGACGCAGGACGCGACGCTCGCGGCATTCCAGCAACCGGCGTCGGCTTCGCCCCTGCCGCGCACGACGCTGACGCCGCCCGCCATGGCGCGTCGTGCCGGCCACGACCAGATCGACGACGTGGCAACGTTCGAGGTGTCGGACGACACCGGCCGCTATCGCATCGAGCCGACCGGCCTGGAGTACCGCCTCGCCTCGGTCGAACGCTACACGATCCGGCCCGGCGATCCGCTCAGCGCGCGCGCCGAGGTGACATTCGAGATGGAGCAGGGGCGCGACGCGTGGCAGACGCGCGCAGTGAGCCGCACGGTGCTGCGCGCGAGCGAAACTGCGTTCCTGATCGACGCCACGCTCGATGCCTGGGAGGGCGAACAGCGCATAATCGCGCGCAACTGGCAGCTTTCGGTGCCGCGCCGCAGCGTGTGAGCGGCGCCCGGCGGTCCCAGGCTACGCCGCCCGCCGCGCCGCCAGCGCCGTCGGCAGCCCGCCGATGGCGTGATCGATCAACCGTGCGTCGGCATGGTCGCTCAATCCTTCGCGGATCGCCTGTTCCGCCGCGGCGGAGGCGATCTCGGCGGCAAGGGTGCGGACCTCATCGACCGCCGCCTTCTCGGCCGCGGCGATGCGGTCCATCGCCATGCGCTCGCGCCGCTGCGTCGCGGCCTCGGCCTCCGCCGCCGCCTCGCGCGCCACCCGTGCGGCCTCGTCCTTGGCGCGCGCCAGCAGCGTCTGCGCCTCGGCCAGCGCCGCGTCGCGCCGCGTGCGCGCATCGGCCAGCATTGCCTCGGCTTCCTGCCGCAGCCGCTGCGCCTCGGCCAGTTCGCCGCGCACCGCGTCGGCGTGCTTGTCGAGCATTCCGGCCAGCGGCGTCCACAGCTTGCGGCCGAACAGAACGAAGAAGATGATGAAGGCAATCGCGACCCAGGTGCGCGGCTCGGCGAAGAAGCTTGGTTCGTGCATGTCCGCCGCTCCCTGCTAAGCCACGCTCGGCCGGCGCTGCGCCAGCGAGGCGGCAACCGCGCGATCGACCACCCCGCCCTCCACTGCGCCGCCAGTCAGTCGGTCAACGACGGCGTGCGCCGTCTCCGCGGCGACCTGCCCGAGCGCGCCGAGCGCCGCCGCGCGCGCCGCGCCGATGCGCTGCTCCGCGGCGGCGATCTGGGAGTCCAGCCTTGCGTTGATCTGGGCCGCCTGCTCCGCGGCCGCGGCCTTGGCCGTCTCCAGCGCCTGCGCGATCTGCGCCTGCGCCCCGGCATGGGCCTCCGCCGTCGCGCGGGTCAGTTCCGCGACCGCCGTGTCGGCCTCGGTCTTGGCCACGCGCGCCACCTCCAGGTCACGCCCGATATGCGCCGCCCGCTCCTCCAGCACCGAACCGACCCGCGGCAAGGCCACACGGGAGGTAAGGATGTAGAGCACGATGAAGATCAGCGCGCCCCAAACCACCTGGCTGATGGTCAGCGGCGTGGAGAAGTCGAGCTGCGGCATCCCCTCCGCGCGGGCGGCGACCGGCAGAAGCAGCAGCAGCGCGGCGAGCAGGCGCGTCATGGCCTCAGACGAACAGGATGATGAACGCGATCACCAGCGCGTACAGCGCCACCGCCTCCGTCAGCGCGAAGCCCAGGATCGCGAGGCCGAACACGTTGTCGCGGGCGCTGGGGTTGCGGGCGACGCTGTTCACGAGTGCCGCGAAGATGTTCCCGATGCCGACGCCGACGCCGGCGAGTGCGATCACGGCGAGGCCGGCGCCGAGTTGCTTTGCGGAAGCGAGGTCCATGTATCCGGTTCCTTGGTGTTAGCCCCGAGAGATCGGGTTCGGGTGGGAAAGCGAGCCGCCGGTCAGTGCAGATGCACCGCGTCGTGCAGGTAGATGCAGGTGAGGATCGCGAACACGTAGGCCTGCAACGTGGCGACCAGGATCTCGAAGCCGATCAGCGCCACGTTCACCGCCAGCGCGAAGGCGGCGGGGAAGTAGCCGATCAGGCCGGCGCTGCCCAGCATCACCACGAAGGCCCCGAACACGTCCAGCATCACGTGGCCGGCCATCATGTTGGCGAACAGACGAACCGACAGCGAGATGATCCGCGAGAGATAGGACAGGATCTCAATCGGGATCAGCAGCGGCGCCAGCGCCACCGGCACGCCCGACGGCATGAAGTAGCTGAAGAAGTGCAGCCCGTGAATCCGCAGCGCCACCACCGTCACCAGAAAGATGACGAACAGCGCCATCGCCAGCGTTACCGCGATATGGCTGGTGAAGGTGAAGTCGTACGGCCAGACGCCGAGCAGGTTACCGAGCAGAATGAAGAAGAACAGAGTGAAGATGAATGGGAAGAACTTCTTCCCCTCCGGCCCGATGGTATCGACGCACATCGACATCACGGCCTGGTAGGCCATTTCGGCTGCAGACTGAAAGCGGCCGGGGACCATCGCCCGCGGCCGCATCCCGTACCAGAGCAACGCCAGCGTCAGGACGCCGGCGATCACCATGAACAGGTTGGCCTGGGTGAAGTTGACCGAGGCGCCAATCGGCCCGAACACCGTGTGCAGCTTGAACTGGCTGAGCGCGTCGATAGTGCCGCTGGCCGCCAACGTCCCGTCCTCGTCCTCTGGGCACTTGCGCCCGGTTCAGTCCCCGCGGTCACGCGGCCGCTGTCCGGGCCCCATCAGGCGCCAGACATTCAGCACGCCGGCCGCACCCCCCAGCAGCACGAACAGCGCGATGAAAACCGGCGCCGTGTGCAACCAGTGGTCCAGTCCCCAGCCTATGGCCACCCCGAGAATGAGGGCCGAGACCAGTTCGACGGCGACCCGCAACCCGATGCCCAGGGCCGAGGTGGGAAGGCCGCCTGCGTCCGAGCGCCCCGATGTGCCCGGCGGAGCTTCCAGCCCCTGCCGTTCACGTGCAGCCCGCAGCCTCGCATCGAAGGATTCCCCCTCGCTGCTGCCTTGGCCGCCCTCGGTTCCGCTCATCCGCGCGTCCTTTCAGCAAGTCGCCCTGCCGGAAGGCGGCCGGTTGCTACCGTTGCGCCGGTTTCCTGTCAATAACCGCCGCGGACGGGTTGGGTCGGCGTGTTGGCCCGGCCTCCAGGGACCGTCCGGCGGCCCACCGGGCACAAGAAAAGGCCCGCTCGCGGGGGCGAGCGGGCCTTGTCCGAGGGAGGCGTCCGCCAGCTATTGCTGGTTGCGGTTGCCGGTGAGTTGCAGCAGCAGCAGGAACAGGTTGATGAAGTTCAGGTAGAGCGAAAGCGCGTCATACACGCTGCGCCGCGCCGCCACCTCGCTGCCGTAGGCGTAGGAGTACTGCACGTAGTCCGCCTTGATCCGCTGCGTGTCGTACGCGGTCAGGCCGACGAACACCAGCACGCCGATCACGCTGATCGCGAACTGCAGGCCCGCGCTGCCGATGAAGAGGTTGACCAGCCCGGCCAGCACGATGCCGATCAGCCCCATGATCAGGAAGCTGCCGAACCGCGACAGGTCGGAGCGGGTCGTGTACCCCCACAGGCTCATCGCGCCGAACGTGCCGGCGGTGATGAAGAACACGCGCACGATGCTTTCGCCGGTATAGGCGAGGAAGATATTGGTCAGGCTCGCGCCCATCGCGGCGCAGAACAGCCAGAACAGCGTCTGCACGGTGCGGGTGGAGAGCTTGTTCACGCCGAAGCTGAGCACCAGCACGAAGGCCAGCGGCGCGATCATGGCGAGCCACGCCAGCGGGCTTGCAGTCGGCCGCAACCCGTATGGCGTCTCGACCAGCGGGTAGAACAGGTTGATCAGGCTGGTGTTCGCGATGACGTAGGCGACGATCCCGGTTAGCAACAGGCCGGAGGTCATCCAGTTATAGACGCGCAGCATGTAGGCGCGCAGGCCCGCGTCCAGTACCGCCTCGGTCTGCGCCGTCCGGGCGCCGCTATACGTCCGGAAGTCGGGACTGATAGCCATGGTTTCGTGTGTCCTTTCGCGGGGATATGCCCCGTGTGGCAACATTTTGGGGTTAGTCGCGCCCCAATCAAGCGAAATCGGCGTAATCAGCGCCGGTCCCTCAGTCATTGCGCAGCAACGGCCCCGCCTTGGCACGCAAAGCCGACGCCGTGCCGGCATACCCGACGGCCAGCATCAGCGCCAGTGACCCCAGCACGGTCGCGGCCAGCGTCCCGGGCAGGAACACCCACTCCGCATGGAGCACGAAGCGCAGCAGCGCCCAGCTTGCCAGCGTGCCAATGCCGGCCGCCAACAGGCCGGCGACGAGTCCGACCACGCCGAACTCGGCCAGCCACGCGGCGCGCACCTGCGCGCGGCTGGCACCCAGGCTCTTCAAAATCACCGCCTCCTGCACCCGCCGTCGCTGCCCGGCGGCGACCGCGCCGCCCAGCACCAGCGCCCCCGCGGCCAGCGCCACCGACCCGGTTGCGGCCAGCGCGCCCGCGACCTGGCCGAGCAGGTCGGCGACCGCCTGAAGCACATCGGCGACCCGGATCGCCGAGACATTGGCAAATGCGTCGGTCACTGCATTCAGCAGCCCCGCCTGCGCCCACGGCTCCGCCCGCACGGTCGCGATATGGGTGTGCGGCGCGTGCTCCAGCAGGCCGGGGCTGGCAACCATCGTGAAGTTGAGCCCCAGGCTGCGCCAGGCAATGTCGCGCAGGCTGGCGATGCGCAGGTCGATGTCGCGGCCGAGCACGTTCACCCGGATCGTGTCACCCAACCCCACCCCCCAGCCGCGCGCCAGCCCGGCATCGAACGACACCAGGGGCGGGCCGCGATAATCCGCCGGCCACCACGCTCCAGCCACCAGCCGCGTGCCCTTCGGCATCGCCGCCGCGTAGGTCAGGCCGCGGTCGCCGCGCAGCGCCCAGGCGCTATCCGGCGTCGCCTTCACCTGGTCCGCCGGCACGCCGTTCACGGCGACAACGCGGGCGCGCAGGCTCGGAACCTCCTGCAGGTCCGAGACCCCCGGCGCGGCGGCGATCAGACGGCGGAAGGCAGGCATCTGGTCGTTCTGCAGGTCGATGAAGAAGAAACTCGGCGCCTCCGCCGGCATCTGCCGGGCCACCTCGCGCCGCAGGTTGCCCTCAACCAGCGCCACCGCCGCCAGCGTCGCCAGCCCCAGCCCGACCGAAACCAGCATGAGCGGCGCCGCCGATCCCGGTCGGCGCAGATTGGCCAGTCCGAGCCGCGCCCAGGCGCGCCGGGGCGCGGGCAGCCACGCGACCGTCCGCACCAGTGCCGCGCCGCCGAGACGCAGCAGAACCAGGGCCGCCGCTGCCGCCGCGCAGAATTCCAGCGCGAAACCAGCGCTCTCCGCGCTCGCCGTCACCAGCGCCACCAGCGTCCCCGCCAGCGCCGCGTCGGCCATGACCAGCAGCGGCGGCGGCCAGGCGCGCGAGGGTGTCAGCGGCTCGCGAAACAGCGCCGCGCCGGAGATGCGCAATGCGCGCGCCAGCGGCCAGAGGGCGAAGCTCGCGGCGGTCAGCAGGCCGCAGCCGGCGGCGAGCGCCAGCGGGCCGGGGAACAGCCCCAGCCGCGGCGCGGTCGGCAGCAGCCCTGTCAGCAGCGGTGCGGCCAGGATCGGCAGCGCCGCGCCGAGAAGCAGCCCGAGCAGCACGCCCGCGCTGGCCAGCGCCATCACCTGGATCAGGCACACCCGGAACACCAGCGCCGGTGCCGCCCCAAGGCAGCGCAGCGTGGCGATGCCGCGCGCCCGCGCGTCCAGCCACGCACGCACGCCGTTGGCGACGCCGATGCCGCCGACCAGCAGCGCGGTCAACCCGACCAGGGTCATGAACTGCCCGGTCTGCGCGATGAAGCGCCGCACGCCGGGTGCCGCCCCGGCCGGATCGCGCAGCCGCCAGCCGGTGTCGGGAAAGGCCGCCCGCAGCGCCGTGATCGTGGCCGCCGCCGACTGCCCCACCGGCAGCACGGCGCGCAGCCGGTACTGCACGATCGACCCCGGCTGCACCAGTCCGGTCGCGGGCAGCGTCGCCAGACCGATGAGCACGCGCGGACCGAGGATCGACGGGCTCGCCACCCGGTCCGGCTCGCTCGTCAGCGCCGCCCGCAGCGACAGCGTCGCGTTGCCCAGGCGCACCCGCGCGCCCGGCACAATGCCGAGGCGCTGCAGCACCAGGGGGTCTGCCACCACCCCGCCTGCCGCCAGCGCCGCCTGCACATTCTGCGCCGGATCAAGCGACGCCGCGCCAACCAGCGGCCACACGGGATCGACTGCCTTCAGTTCCACCAGCATCCGCGCGCCCGTCGGGGCGACGAGCATCGAGCGCATGGTGACCACGTCCGACAGCCGCGCTCCGCGCGCCTCCAGCCAGGCACGCAGCGTGTCCGGCAGGGGTTGGGCGCCACCCTCCACCTCCAGATCGCCGCCGAGGATGCGCCGTCCGTCGGCCGCCAGCCCGCGCTCGACCCCCGCGCGCAGCGTGCCGACCGCGGCGATGGCGGCAACGCCCAGCGCCAGACAGGCCAGCACGATGCGCAGACCGCGCACCCCGCCGCGCAGCTCCCGCCGCGCCAGACGCAGGGCGAAGATCACGCGATGCGGCCATCGGCGATGGTCACGATGCGCGAGCAGCGTGCCGCCAGCGAAGCATCGTGCGTGATCAGCAGCAGCGTCGCACCGACCGCCGCCCGCAGCGCGAACAGCAGGTCCATCACCGCCGCCCCGGTCGCCCCATCGAGATTGCCGGTCGGCTCGTCGGCCAGCAGCAGACGCGGCTGCGGCGCGAGCGCCCGTGCCAGCGCCACCCGCTGCTGCTCGCCGCCGGAAAGCTGGCCAGGCAGGTGGCCCAGCCGCTCGCCCAGCCCGACCGCGTGCAGGCTCCCCGCGGCCCGCGCCATGGCGTCGCGCGCGCCGGCCAGTTCCAGCGGTACCGCGACGTTCTCCAACGCCGTCATCGCCGGAATCAGGTGGAACGCCTGGAACACGATGCCGATATGCTCGCGCCGCAGCGTCGCCAGGGCATCCTCGCCGAGCCTCGTCAATTCCTGCCCGGCCACGCGCACGCTGCCGGCACTCGCGCGTTCCAGCCCGGCGAGCACCATCAGCAGGCTGGTCTTGCCGGAGCCGGACGGCCCGACGAGGCCGACCGCCTCGCCGGCGGCGATGTCGAGGTCGATGCCGCGCAGGATGTTGACCGGCCCGGCGGCGGCGGGCACGGTCAGGTGCAGGTCACGGATGCGCACCAGCGCATCGCCCGCCGCGTGCGCGGCGGAGACAGGGGCGCAGTCCGGGGCCGGAGGAGTGGTGATGAGGTCCATGAGGGCACGATATGGCCCCCGCGCCGCGGCGCGGAAAGCGGCCGTCGTGCTGGCCTGCCTTCTGCTCGCGGCCGCCGGCGCGGCCGATGCCGCCGGACCGAAGCGGCTTCTCGTACTCGGCGACAGCCTCGCCGCCGGATATGGCCTGCCGCACGCCGCGGCGTTCCAGGCGCAACTGGCCGACGCCCTCGCCGCGCGCGGCATCCAGGTGGCGATCGTCGATGGCGCGGTATCCGGTGACACCACGGCGGGGGGGCGGGCGCGGCTGGACTGGGCGCTGGGCGACGGCGTGGATGCCGCGATCGTGGAACTCGGCGGCAATGACGGGCTGCGCGGCATCGATCCACGCGACACCGAAGCGAACCTGGCCGCGATCCTCGACGCGCTGGCGCGGCGGCACATCCCCGTGCTGCTGACCGGCATGTACGCACCGCCCAATCTCGGCGCGCAATACGGCACCGCCTTTCGCGCCGCCTTCGACCGGCTCGGGCATCGGCCCGGCGTGATCTTCGACCCGTTCTTCCTCGACGGCGTTGCCGCCGACCGTGCGCTCAACCAGCCGGACGGCATCCACCCGAATGCCGAGGGCGTGCGGCGCATCGTCGCGCGGCTGCTGCCGGCGGTGGAAAAGCTGCTGGCGGAGGTGCCGGCGTCATGAGGCTGTTCGTGGGCCTCGCGTTGCCCTGGGAGCTGCGCAGCCGCCTCGCCGCGATGGCCGGCGGCGTGCCCGGCGCGCGCTGGGTGCCGGCGGAGAACCTGCACATCACGCTGCGCTTCATCGGCGAGGTCGCCGGCCACCAGGCCGAGGAGATCGACCATGCGCTCGCCGCCCTGCGCGCCCGCCGCTTCCCGCTGGTGCTCGCCGGCGTCGGCACATTCAGTCGCGCGGGGCGGGAGACGGCGCTGTGGGTCGGCGTCGAACGCAGCCAGCAGCTCGATCTGCTGCAAAGCAAGATCGAGACGGCGTTGCAGCGCGCCGGACTGGAGCCGGAGCGGCGACGCTTCGTGCCGCACCTGACCTTGGCGCGGCTGGACAACCCGCAACCGGCGAAGCTTGCGGCGTTCGTGCAGGCCCACAATCTGTTCCGTGCCGAGCCGGTTCCGATCGAGCACTTCACGCTGTTCAGCTCGCAGCTTGGCAAGGAAGCGTCGGTCTATACCGCCGAAGTGGACTACGACCTGGCCGCACCCGCCTGAGCGGAGGCACAAACATGGACACAGGCTTCATCCGCCACGTCGCCGCGCAGCTCGACCGCATCCGCGGCGAGGGATTCTTCAAAGCCGAGCGCGTCATCGCCACGCCACAGGCGCCCGCGGTGCGGCTGGCCGAGGGCCGCGAGGTGCTGAATTTTTGCGCCAACAACTATCTCGGCCTCGCCGACGACTCGCGGCTGATCGCGGCGGCGAAGGCGGCGCTGGACACATACGGGTTCGGCATGGCCTCGGTGCGCTTCATCTGCGGCACACAGAGCGTACACACGCAACTCGAAGCGGCGGTCGCGCGGTTCCTGAGTACCGAGGACGCGATCCTGTATTCCAGTTGCTTCGACGCCAACGGCGGATTGTTCGAGACGCTGCTGGACGAGCAGGACGCGGTCATCAGCGACGAACTCAACCACGCCAGCATCATCGACGGCATCCGCCTCTGCCGCGCGCGCCGCTACCGCTACCGCAACAATGACATGAGCGACCTGGCGGCGAAGCTGCGCGAGGCGGAGGCAGCCGGCGCACGATTCAAGCTGATCGCCACCGACGGCGTGTTCTCGATGGACGGGATCATCGCCGATCTGCGCGGCATCTGCGATCTCGCTGACCGACACGGCGCGCTGGTGATGGTGGACGACAGCCACGCCGTCGGCTTCGTCGGCGCGCGCGGCCGCGGCACGCCGGAATTCTGCGGCGTCGAGGGACGCATCGACATCCTCACCGGCACGTTCGGCAAGGCGCTCGGCGGCGCCTCCGGCGGTTATGTCGCGGCGCGGCGGGAGGTGGTGGCGCTACTGCGGCAACGTTCGCGGCCGTACCTGTTCTCCAACAGCCTGGCACCAAGCATCGCCGCGGCCACGCTCGCCGTGCTCGACCTGCTGGCGGGCGACGAAGGGGCGGCGCTGCGGCGACGGCTGGCGGAGAATGCCGCGCGGTTCCGCACGGCAATGACGACGCAGGGCTTCACGCTGGTCCCGGGCACGCATCCGATCGTGCCGGTGATGCTGGGCGCGGCGGCGCTGGCCACGCGCATGGCCGATCTGCTGCTGCAGGATGGCGTGTACGTCGTCGGCTTCTCCTATCCCGTTGTGCCCAAGGGGAGTGCGCGCATCCGCGTGCAGATGAGCGCCGCGCACAGTGCCGAACAGATCGATCGCGCCGTTGCCGCATTCGCGCGCGCGGGTCTGGCACTCGGCATCATCCCCGACAGGAGCATGGGAGTCCATTAAGTGAAGACACTTGCGAAAATGGAGCGCGCGCCCGGTCTGGTGATGGCCGACATGCCGGTGCCGGAGGTCGGACACAACGACGTGCTGATCCGCATCGGCAAGACCGGCATCTGCGGCACCGACATCCATATCTGGAAATGGGATGACTGGGCGCAGAAGACGATTCCGGTGCCGATGCAGGTCGGCCACGAATATGTCGGCGTGATCGCCGCAATGGGCCAGGAGGTACGCGGCTTCTCCATCGGCGACCGTGTCTCCGGCGAAGGGCACATCACCTGCGGGCACTGCCGCAACTGCCGCGCCGGCCGGCGGCATCTGTGCCGCAATACGCAGGGCGTGGGTGTCAACCGGCCCGGCGCGTTCGCCGAGTACCTCGTGCTGCCGGCCGGCAACGCATTCAAGATTCCCGACGATATCAGCGACGATCTGGCGGCGATCTTCGACCCGTTCGGCAACGCCACGCACACCGCGCTGTCCTTCGATCTGGTCGGCGAGGATGTACTGATCACCGGCGCCGGCCCGATCGGCATCATGGCGGCGGCGATCGCGCGCCATGTCGGCGCGCGCCACGTGGTCATCACCGACATCAACGACTACCGGCTCGACCTGGCACGGAAGATGGGTGCGACGCGCGCCGTCAATGCGGGGCGGGAGAGTCTGCGCGACGTGATGCACGATCTCGGCATGACCGAAGGCTTCGACGTGGGGCTGGAGATGTCCGGCGTGCCCGGCGCGTTCCGCGACATGCTGGACGCCATGAACCACGGCGGCAAGATCGCCCTGCTCGGCATTCCGCCTGCCGACACTGCGATCGACTGGAACCAGGTGATCTTCAAGGGGCTGGAGATCCGCGGCATCTACGGACGGCAGATGTTCGAGACCTGGTACAAGATGGTGGCGATGTTGCAAAGCGGTCTGGACATCTCGCCCGTCATCACCCACCGTTTCCCCGTCGCCGAGTTCCGCCAGGGCTTCGAGGTGATGCTGTCGGGGCAGAGCGGGAAGGTGGTGCTGGACTGGGGGACGTAGCGCCCCGCTACTCGGCCGCCTTGCCTGCCGCGGCCAGTTCCCGCACCATCGCCTCGCGCATCAGGAACTTCTGCATCTTCCCTGTCACGGTCATCGGGAAGTCCTGCACGAAGCGCACGTGGCGCGGCACCTTGTAATAGGCGATCTGGTCGCGGCAGAACGCGCGCACCTCCTCCTCGGTCATCGTCTCGCCGTCGCGCAGCTTGACCCAGGCGCACAGCTCCTCGCCGAATTTCTCGTCGGGGATGCCGAACACCTGAACATCGACGATCTTCGGGTGCTGGTAGAGGAACTCCTCGACCTCGCGCGGATAGACGTTCTCGCCGCCGCGGATGACCATGTCCTTGATGCGGCCGACGATGGCGCAGTAGCCCTCCTCGTCGATGGTGGCGAGGTCGCCGGTGTGCATCCAGCCGGCACGGTCGATCGCCTGGGCGGTGCGCTCCTCGTCCTCCCAGTAGCCGAGCATCACGGAGTAGCCACGTGTGCACAGCTCGCCCGGCACGCCGGCGGGGACCACACGCCCTTCGCCGTCCACCACCTTCGCCTCCAGATGCGGATGGATGCGCCCGACCGTCGAGACGCGGCGCTCCACCGGCGCGTCCAGGCCGGTCTGGAAACTCACCGGGCTGGTTTCGGTCATGCCGTAGCAGATGGTGATGTCGCGCAGGTGCATCCGGTCCATGGCGCGCCGCATCACCTCGATCGGACAAGGCGAGCCGGCCATGATGCCGGTGCGCAGGCAGGAGAGATCGAACGTCTCGAAATCGGGATGCGACATCTCGGCGATGAACATGGTCGGCACGCCGTACAGTGCGGTGCAGCGTTCCTCCGCCACTGTTTGCAGCACCGCCAGCGCGTCGAAGCCCTCGCCGGGAAACACCATCGCGGCACCATGCGTCAGGCAGCCGAGCACGCCCATGACCATGCCGAAGCAATGATACAGCGGCACCGGGATGCACAGCCGGTCCTGCTCGGTCAGCGCCATGCCCTCGGCGGTGAAGTAGCCGTTGTTGAGGATGTTGTGGTGCGTCAGCGTCGCCCCTTTCGGCGCGCCGGTGGTCCCGGAGGTGAACTGGATGTTGATCGGGTCGTCGAATTGCAGCGTGGCCGCCAGCTCCGTCAGCCGACGCCGCTCCGCCTCGCCGCCGCGTGCGGCGACCTCGGAGAATGAAAAACTGCCGGGGATGGTATGGGCGCCGATCTGCACCACGCTGCGCAGCATGGGTGCCCGCGCCGCGGCGAGCGCGCCGGGCGCGCAGCGCGCCAGCTCCGGCAGCAGGGATTGCAGCATGGCGGCGTAATCGCTGGACTTGAACGCTGTGGCCGTCACCAGCGCGCGGCAGCCGACCTTGGTGAGCGCATATTCCAGTTCGTGCAACCGATAGGCCGGGTTGATGTTGACCAGGATCAGCCCGGCCCTTGCGGTGGCGAACTGGGTGATGACCCATTCGGCGTTGTTGGGCGACCATATGCCCACACGGTCGCCCGGCGTCAGCCCCAGCGACAGCAGCCCGGCGGCGAAGGCGTCCGCCCGCTCCGCCAGTTCCCGCCAGGTCAGGCGCACGCCTTGCTGGCGCACGACCAGCGCCGGCCGGTCCGGCCAGCGCGCGACGGTGTGGTCGAGATGCTGGCCGATGGTCTCGCCCAGCAACGGCTTTGCCGCGATACCGCTCACGTAGCTCCGCGCGTCCATGACATTCCTCCCGGACGTTGAGCCATCCATAGCGCGTTCGCCCGCCGGCCGCGAGCGGCGGACACGGCCGGGCGCTCTTGGTTGACCGTGCTCCGGTGAACTCGTAAGGGAGCGGCAAAGCAGCCGGACGCGCGGCCGGCGGACGCCTGGACATCTTCCGCCTCCGGCCCGTAAGCTTGCCGCGCCCCGGTCATGGGCGGCTGGGAAACGATCAGGGGAAACGGGTCTTGGCGGTCCTCGAACTCAGGAACGTCTCGAAGCACTTCGGCGCCATCCGGGCGCTGAACGACGTTGACCTGACGCTGGAACCCGGCGAGGTGCTGGGGCTGATGGGCGACAACGGCGCGGGCAAGTCCACGCTGGTCAAAATCATCGCCGGCAACTTCCCGCCCAGCCAAGGCGAGATCCTCATGGACGGCCACCCGGTGGTGTTCCACAAGCCGGTGGAGGCGCGCCAGCGCGGCATCGAGATCGTCTATCAGGATCTCGCGCTGTGCAACAATCTCTCGGCCGCCGCCAATGTGTTCCTCGGTCGCGAGATCAAGCGCCGGATCGGTCCGCTGCGCGTGCTGAACTACAGGGCCATGTACCAGCGCGCCGGTGAGCTGTTCGCCGAACTGAAAAGCGAGACGCGGCCGCACGACCTGGTGCGCCGCATGTCGGGCGGCCAGCGGCAGGCGGTGGCAATCGCACGCACGCGGCTGTCGAACTCCAAGATCGTCCTGCTCGATGAGCCGACGGCGGCAATCTCGGTGAGGCAGGTGGCCGAGGTGCTCGACCTGATCCGCCGGCTGCGCGACCAGGACATCGCGGTGGTGCTGATCAGCCACCGTATGCCGGACGTGTTCGAGGTGTGCGACCGCGTGCTGGTGCTGCGCCGTGGCCGCAAGGTGGCGGAAAAGCCGATCGCGCAGTCGAGCCCCGAGGAAGTCACCGGCCTGATCACGGGGGCGATCCATGCCGCCTGAAATCGCCGCCACCGCCTCCGTCGCGATCTCCGACATCGTCGGGATCAAGGAACGCACGCTGGTGCAGCGGCTCATCGCCAGCCAGGCAATCTGGGTGGCAATCGCGCTGGCGGTGGTGGTTGCGGGCATGTCGGCGCGCTATCCCAACGCCTTTGGTACCGGCGAGAACTTCTACAACATCACGCGCAACTTCTCGTTCATCGGGATCATGGCGCTGGGCATGACGGCGGTGATCATCACCGGCGGCATCGACCTCTCGGTCGGCTCGGTCATGGGCGTGGTCGGCATCACCGTGGGCGTCATCATGCATGCCGGCTACCACTGGGCGGTCGCGGTCGCCGGCGGGCTTGGCGCCGGGCTGATCTGCGGCCTGTTCAACGGCATCCTCATCACCTATCTCGGGCTGTCGTCGTTCGTGGTGACGCTCGGCACGCTGTCGATCGCGCGATCGGTCGCGGTGGTGATGTCGCAGAACAAGATGATCTACCAGTTCGGCCCCTACGCCAACGAGTTCTTCCGCCTGTTCGGCGGGCAGGTCGGCGGCATCACGGTGTCCATGTGGGCGCTGGTGATCGGCGCGATCTGCTTTGCGCTGGTGCTGCATTTCACCGTCTGGGGCCGGCACCTTTACGCGGTCGGCGGCAACGAGCATGCGGCCCAGTTGACCGGCGTGCCGGTGACCCGGGTAAAGCTGCAGGCCTATGTGTTCTGCTCGCTGTGCGCGGCGGTCGCCTCGATCCTGATCCTCGGCTGGCAGGGCTCGGCGATCAACGCTCTGGGCGTCGGCTATGAGCTGCGCGTGATCGCCTCCACCGTGATCGGCGGGGCCAACCTGATGGGCGGCGAGGGCGGCGCGTTCGGCGCCTTCATCGGCGCGGCGCTGATCGAGGTAATCCGCAACAGCCTGCTGATGGCGGGTGTCGATTCCAACTACCAGGGCATCTTCGTGGGCGGGTTCATCATCCTCGCGGTGCTGCTGGAGCGGCTGCGCGGTCGCAAGCGCGAGTGAGGCAAGGGCTGCGGGGTCGCGAGTGACGCGGCCCCCGGATGAGGGAAACCAAGGGAGGAACGACGATGCTGAAATATCTTGCGGGGGCGGCAGCGATCGCCCTGGCCATGGCGGCGGGGGCGCATCCCGGCGTGGCCGCGGACAAGAAATACGTCTTCGCGCTGGTGCCGAAGAACACCAACAATCCGTTCTTCGACCTCGCCCGCGACGGCTGCAAGAAGGCCGAGGCGGAGCTGAAGGGCGCGATCCAGTGCCTTTATATCGGCCCCGACGAGCATGGCGGCGGCGAGGAGGAAGTGCAGGTGGTCGCCGACCTGATCGCCAAGCATGTCGATGGCATCGCGGTCTCCCCGTCCAACGCCGCGGCGATGGCGCATGAGCTGGTGGAGGCAAAGAAGCAGGGCATCCCGGTGCTCACCTTCGACTCCGACCTGCTGCCGCAGGACAAGCACCTGCGCATCGCGTTCGTCGGCACGCACAATTACGAAATCGGCGTGAACTTGGCGAAGATGGTGATGGCGGAGAAGCCGAAGGGCGGCACCATCTGTATCCAGTCCGGCGGCGCCGCCGCGGCCAACCACAACGAGCGTATGCAGGGCATCCGCGACACGCTGGCAGGCAAGGAAAGCAGCGAGGCACCTGGCATCCGGCTGACCGGCCAGAACGGCTGGAAGGAAGTGGATGGTTGCCCGCTCTACACCAACGATGACTTCACCGTCGCGGTGCAACAGATGGAGGACATCCTCGGCAAGTACCCGAATCTCGACGCCTTCGTGCCGACCGGCGGGTTCCCGGAATTCATCGAGCAGGCCTACAAGAACGTCGCCACCAAGTTCAAGAGCAAGATCGCCGACCATTCGCTGGTGGTGGCCGTCGCCGACACGCTGCCGATGCAGATCGAGGAGCTGAAGATGGGGCTCGCCTCCGGCAATGTCGGCCAGCGGCCGTTCGAGATGGGCTACAAGGCGATGTACTTCCTCAAGGACATCAAGGACGGCAAGGCACCGCCGAAGGACCCGACCTATACCGGTCTGGATGTCTGCACGCCGAAAAACGTCGATCACTGCATCGGCGGCTGACCGCCCGCGCCTGACGCGCGGCCCGGCGGGCGGGGAGCGGTCCCCGCCCGCCGCATGTACGGCGTTGATGACCATTAGGTGAACCTGGCTGCCACACCCAAGCGTGGCGTGCGGGCCACAGGTTCGTAAAACGTATAATCAACCCATTGAATGGCAGCGAGGCTGCCCGATATTGTGCGCCGCAGCAAACTTCGCTGCTGACCAAGGAGGGCTCTTATGGCCGCTCACGCATTGAATACCGCCGCCGGTTTCGCCGGCGCCGACCGCCCGGCCAGCCTGATGGCTCGCCTCCAGGCCTGGCGCGCCCGGCGCCAGGAGCGTGCCCGGATCGCTCGCGAACTCCTGACCTATACGGACCGCGAGCTGTTTGACCTCGGCATCAGCCGGGCCGACATTCCCGCAATCATCAACGGCACCTACCGGCGCTGACCGGTCCAGCCTTCGCCGGCGCCGGACCCGGCCTGCTCAGGCGGGGTCCGGCAGCCGCACCGCCGCGGGCGGCTGGTCGCCCGCTCCGATCACCTGCTGGTCGAAATCGATCACCGAGCCGGTCATCAGCCCGCTTTCGTCGCTGGCGAGGAACGCCACGGCGCGGGCCACTTCGTCCGGCTTGAGCAGCCGGCCGAACGGCCGCGACGCTTCGGCGCTGGCCAGCCAGCCGGCGTCCGCTTCGTGGAAGGTGGTCTGGATGCGGTGCTCCCCCGGGGTGTCCATCCAGCCGATGTTCAGTCCGTTCACGCGGATGCGATCCGCCAAAAGCGAGGCGGCAACATTCTTGGTCAGCGTCGCCAGCGCGCCCTTGGACGCGCAATACGCGCTGATGAAGCTCTGGCCGCCATGGCCGGAGATGCTCAGGATGTTGACGATGCTGCCGGCGACGCGGTCGCGACGCATGATCTTCGCTGCATCCTGGATCAGGAAGAACGGCGCCCGGACATTGACCGCGAACATCCGGTCGAACAGCTCGGGCGAGGTGTCGAGGATCGTGCCGCGATCGGTGAGGGCGGCGACGTTGACCAGCACGTGCAGCGTGCCGAAGCGCGCGTCGGCGCGCGCGATCACGCGCCGTGCGTCCTCCACCTGCGCCAGATCGGCGTGGACGTATTCGGTCGGGCAGCCGGCGGCGGACAGCTCGCCCGCCACCCGCTCCCCGTTCGCCGTGCCGCGGCCGCAGATCACCAGCCCGGCCGCGCCGCGCCGGGCAAACAGCCGTGCCACCGCCTCGCCCAGTCCCTGCGTACCGCCCGTGACGACGGCGATCCTGCCCTGCATCTCGGCCTCCCTCAGTCGGCGATGGTGAAACCGGCGCGGGTGAACGCGGCGGCAAGGTGCTGGCGGCCCTTCAGCGCGTATTCAAAGGGCGGCGCCTTGACCGGGTCCTGCTCGGCCTCCACCACGACCCAGCCGGAATAGCCGATCTTCGCCAGCACGCGGGCGAAGGCGTCATAGTCGATGAAGCCGTCGCCGGGCACGGTGAACACACCGGCCAGGATCGCGTTCAGGAAACTCATGTCGGCGGCGCGCGCCTGTTTCAGGACGTCCGGGCGGATGTCCTTGCAATGCACATGCACCACGCGGCTGGCGTGGCGTTCGGTGATGCCGAGCCAGTCGCCGCCAGCGTAGCAGGCGTGCCCGCTATCGACCAGCAGCCCGACCTCCGGCCCGGTCGCCGCCATCAGCGCGTCGATTTCGCCATCGGTCTCGACCACCGTGGCCATGTGGTGATGATAGGCCATGCGCACGCCGCGCGTCTGCATGTGGCGCGCAAGCTGCGTCATCTTCTCGCCCAGCACCTTGAACTCCTCGGCCGACAGCCGTCGGCGGCGGCTGACGCCCAGATCCTGGCGCGCCTGCACGCTGCCTGTGGTCTCCGCATAGACCAGCACCGGCGCACCGAGTTCGGCGAAGGTGGCAAGCTGGCCCTCGATGCGCGCCTGCTCCTCGGCAACCGAAAGTTCCAGCAGCCGCCCTGAGAACCAGCCGGAGACCAGCGCCAGATGGTGCCGCCGCAGGATCGGGCCAAGCACCTTGGGATCCATCGGAAACTTCACCCCGGTCTCGGTGCCCGCGTAGCCGGCGGTGCGACTTTCGGTCAGGCACGTCTCCAGCGAGGTGTCGCCGCCGAGTTCCGGCAGGTCGCTGTTGCTCCACGCGATCGGTGCCACACCGAGCCTGATCGTTCCCGCCGCCATCTCCGCCCCTCCCGCGCCACTTGGCGGGCAGTCTAGGGCGATGCACAATGCCGGCAAAGCGGGATCGGGAGGAGCGCGATGGTCAGATTCGCCCTGTTCGGCGCCGGACGCATCGGCGCCATGCATGCTGCCAACATCGCCGCCCATCCGCGCGCCGCGTTGCACTGCGTCTATGACGTCAACGCCGCCGCCGCACGCAAGGTGGCCGAGGCGCATGGCGCGCAGGTCGCGTCCAGCGTCGCCACGGCACTCGCCGATCCGGCGGTGGACGCGGTGATGATCGCCTCCTCCACCGACACGCATGTCGATCTCATCACGGCCGCGGCGAAGGCCGGCAAGGCGATTCTGTGCGAGAAGCCGATCGACCTTGACATCCGGCGTGTCGAGCAGTGCCGGCGCGATATCGCGGGGACGAATGTTCCGATCCAGCTCGGCTTCAACCGCCGCTACGACCCTAGCCACCGCGCGGTGCGCGAGGCCGTGGCGGGCGGCGAGATCGGCGCGCTGCACCTGATGGTCATCACCAGCCGCGACCCCGGCCTCGCGCCGATGGAATACCTGAAGGTGTCGGGCGGCATCTTCCGCGACATGATGATCCACGACTTCGACCTCGCCCGCTTCATCCTCGGCGAAGACCCGGCCGAAGTATTCGCCACCGGCAGCGTGTTGATCGAGCCGGCGCTGGCCGGGATCGGCGACGTGGATACCGCCATGGTGGTGCTGAAGGCGCCGTCCGGCGCGCTGGTGCACATCAACAACTCACGCCAGGCCGTCTATGGCTACGACCAGCGCGTCGAGGCGTTCGGTGCCAGGGGCATGGTGCAGTCGGAGAACTGGCGCGGCTCGAGTCTGCGCCGCTGGACCGCCCACGCCACCGACGCGCAGGAGCCTTTGCTGCACTTCTTCATCCAGCGTTATGCCCAGGCCTATCTGGACGAACTGAACGAGTTCGTCGCCTGCGTGGCCGACCGCAAGACGCCGAGCGTCGGCTTCGAGGACGGGCGCCGCGCGCTGATCATCGCCGACGCGGCCTGGGAGTCCCTGCGCAGTGGGCGGGCGGTGCGAATCAGCTATGACTGACGGCGGCGCAGGCCGCCGCGGGGCACATGTCAGACTTTTGTGCCCGCCCGTTGACACTGCTGTCATGCCCGACCACCCTGCGCCACCGGCCAGGGGCGCCGATGCGGCGGGAGGGAAACGGTCATGGCAGATAACGGTTCGGCACAGGGGCGCAGTCGCCTGCGCAGCCGTCGCTGGTTCGACGAGCCGCTCGATCCCGCGCTGACGGCGCTCTACATCGAGCGTTACCTGAATTTCGGCCTGACGCGGGAGGAGTTGCAGGGCGGCAAGCCGATCATCGGCATCGCGCAGACCGGCTCCGACCTCTCGCCCTGCAACCGCCACCATCTCGACCTCGCGCGGCGCGTGCGCGACGGCATCCGCGATGCCGGCGGCATCCCGCTGGAATTCCCGATCCACCCGATCCAGGAAACCGGAAAACGCCCGACCGGGGCGCTGGACCGCAACCTCGCCTATCTCAGCCTGGTCGAGGTGTTGCACGGCTATCCGATCGATGGCGTGGTGCTGACCATCGGCTGCGACAAGACCGTGCCGGCCTGTCTGATGGGCGCGGCCACCATGAACATCCCGGCCATCGCGCTGTCCGGCGGGCCGATGCTGGACGGCTGGTGGCGCGGCCGGCTCGCCGGATCGGGCACCGTGGTGTGGGAGGGACGCAAGCTCTACGCCGAAGGCCAGATCGACTACGACCAGTTCATGGACATGGTGTGCTCCTCGGCCCCCTCGGTCGGGCACTGCAACACCATGGGCACGGCGAGTTCCATGAACTCGCTGACCGAGGCGCTGGGCATGTCGCTGCCCGGCTGCGCCATGATCCCTGGCCCGTACCGCGAGCGGGGGCAGATGGCCTATGAGACCGGCAAGCGCATCGTCGGCATGGTGCATGAGAACCTGCGCCCGTCGGACATCATGACCAAACGCGCTTTTGAGAACGCCGTGGTGGCGGCGGCGGCGCTCGGCGCCTCGTCCAACTGCCCGATCCACATGATCGCGATCGCGCGGCACATGGGCGTGGAGCACACGCTGGACGACTGGCAACGCCTCGGCCCCGAGATTCCGCTGCTGGTCGATATGCAGCCGGCCGGCCGGTTCCTCGGCGAGCGGTTCCATCGCGGCGGCGGCGTGCCGGCGGTGATGAAGGAACTGCTCGATGCCGGCAAGCTGCACGGCGACGTGATGACCGTCACGGGCAGGACGCTGGCCGAGAACCTCGCCAACGTTCCCGAACCGGACCGCGAAGTGATCCGCTCCTACGCCAAGCCCATGAAGGAACACGCCGGCTATGTCGTACTGAGCGGCAACCTGTTCGACAGCGCCGTCATCAAGATGAGCGTGATCGACGAGGCGTTCCGCAAGCGGTTCCTCTCCAACCCCGAACGACCCAACGTGTTCGAGGGCAAAGCGATCGTGTTCGAGGGGCCGGAGGACTACCACGCGCGCATCGAGGATCCCGCGCTCGGCGTCGAGGAGCAGTCGGTGCTCGTGATCCGCAATGTCGGCCCGGTCGGCTATCCCGGCAGCGCGGAGGTGGTGAACATGCAGCCGCCGGCCCGCCTGCTGAAGCAGGGCATCGACGCGCTGCCCACCATGGGCGACGGGCGGCAGTCGGGCACGTCAGGCTCGCCCTCGATCCTGAACGTCTCGCCGGAAGCGGCGGTGGGCGGCGGGCTCGCCTTGCTCAGGACCGGCGACCGCATCCGCATCGACCTCAACGCGCGGCGCGTCGATGTGCTGCTGCCGGACGGCGAGCTGGACGCGCGGCGCGCCGCCTGGACGCCGCCGAAGCTCGAAAACAAGACGCCGTGGGAGGAGATCTACCGCAATACGGTGGGCCAGCTCGGCACCGGGGCGTGCATGGAGCCGGCGACGCTGTACTTGAACATCCTGGAAACGCGCGGCGAGAGCCGGAACAACCACTAAAGCAACGCGCTCGATTTGATCGGAGGCGACGGGATGGCGGGCAGGCTGGCGGGCAAGATCGCGTTCTGCACAGCGTCGGCGCAGGGGATCGGGCGCGCCACCGCGCTCGCCTTCGCCGCCGAGGGCGCGCAGGTGATCGCGAGCGACGTCAACGAAGCCAAGCTCGCCGAAATCGCCGGGCCGGCAATTCGCACCATGCGGCTCGACGCGATGGACCCCGCCGCCATCGCCGCCGCGGCGAAATCCGTCGGTGCGGTCGATGTGCTGTTCAACTGCGCCGGCTTCGTCCACCAGGGCACCGTGCTCGACGCGACCGAGGAGGACTGGAGCTTCGCCTTCGACCTCAACGCGCGCTCGCATTTCCGCACCATCCGGGCGTTCCTGCCGGGAATGCTGGCAAAGGGCGGCGGCGCCATCGTCAACATCGCCTCTGTCGCCAGCAGCATCAAAGGCATCGTCAACCGCTGCGTCTATGGCGCGAGCAAGGCGGCGGTGATCGGGCTGACCAAATCCGTCGCCGCCGACTACGTCCGTCAGGGCATCCGCTGCAACGCGATCTGCCCCGGCACGGTGCAGTCGCCGAGCCTGGATGAACGCATCGCCGCCAATGCCGCGTCCGCCGGATCGGTGGAGGCGGCGCGCGCGGCGTTCGTGGCGCGGCAGGCGATGGGGCGGATCGCCACGCCCGAGGAGATCGCGGCGCTGGCCGTGTATCTCGCCAGCGACGAGAGCCGGTTCGTCACCGGCCAGGCCGTGGTGATCGACGGCGGCATCACGATTTGACCATGCGCCGCGCCATCTTCTCCGGCTCGTCCTTTGAGCGTGAGATCGGCTATGCGCGTGCGGTCGTCGATGGCGAGTGGGTGTTCGTCTCCGGCACCACCGGCTTCGACTACGCGTCCATGACCATCGCCGACGACGTGGCGGCGCAGACCGAGCAATGCCTCGCCAATATCGCCACCGCGCTCGCCGAGGCCGGCTGCGGGTTCGCCGATGTCGTGCGCGTGCGCTACATCCTGCCCGACGCGGACGATTTTCCCGCGTGCTGGCCGGCGCTGCGCCACTGCTTCGGCGCCGTGCCGCCGGCGGCCACCATGATCGCGGCGGGACTCGCCGATCCGCGCATGAAGATCGAGATCGAGGTCACCGCGCGACGCCGCGCGGCAGAGGAGGAGCGAGACGCATGAAACTGCTGCGCTACGGCGATCCGGGCGCCGAGAAACCGGGCATGATCGACGCGAAGGGGCAGGTGCGCGACCTCTCGGGCATCGTGCGCGACATCGACGGCGCCGCCATCTCGCCCGCCGGCCTCGCGAAACTCGCGGCCCTCGATCCGACGAGCCTGCCGCTGGTGCAGGGGCAGCACCGCATCGGTCCGTGCGTCGCACGTCCGCTGAACTTCGTCTGCATCGGCCTGAACTATGCCGACCACGCCGCCGAGAGCAACATGCCGGTACCCAAGGAGCCGGTGGTGTTCCTCAAGTCGCTCAGCGCCTATTGCGGCCCGAACGACGACGTGATGATCCCGCGCGGCTCGCACAAGACCGATTGGGAGGTCGAACTCGGCGTGGTGATCGGCACGCGCGCGCGCTATGTCGGCGAGGCCGACGCGCTGGATCACGTCGCCGGCTACTGCGTCATCAACGACGTGAGCGAGCGCGAATACCAGCTCGAACGCGGCGGCACCTGGGACAAGGGCAAGGGCTGCGACACGTTCGGCCCGACCGGCCCGTGGCTGGTGACACGCGACGAGGTGCCCGACCCGCAGAACCTGTCGATGTGGCTCGATGTCGACGGGCAGGCGATGCAGCGCGGCAATACGCGCACCATGGTGTTCGGCGTGCGCAAGCTGGTCAGCTACGTCAGTCACTTCATCACGCTGCATCCGGGCGACGTCATCTCCACCGGCACGCCGCCGGGTGTCGGCTCGGGCAAGAAACCGCAGCCGATCTTCCTGCGCCCCGGCCAGACCATCCGGCTGGGCATCGAGGGGCTGGGCGAGCAGACGCAGCGCACCATCGCCGCGTGACGGCGGCGCCGGCCGCTTCTGTCGCGTGGCTGATCGCGGCCACGACGTCGGTGCGGCTGGCAATGGCGGCGGCGATCGGCCTCGGCATCGACGAGAGCTACATGGTCGCCGCCGGCCGCACGCTGCGGCTGGGCTATTTCGACCATCCGCCGGCCTCATGGTGGCTGGCCGCCGGGGCGGCGCACCTGTTCGGCAGCGAGTCCGCGTTCGTCGTGCGGCTGCCGTTCATCGCCCTGTTCGCGCTCTCGACATGGCTGATGTACCGGCTCGGCGCCGCGCTGTCCGGCGCGCGCGCCGGGCTTTGGGCGGCCATCGCGCTCAACCTCGCGCCGGTATTCGGCGTCACCAGCGGCGGCTGGGTGCTGCCGGATGGGCCGCTGACCAGCGCGCTGCTGGGTGCGGCGCTGGCGTTCGTGCATGCGCTGGAGAGCGGGCGCTGGCGCTGGTGGCTGATCGCGGGCGCCTGCGCCGGCCTGGCGCTGCTGTCGAAATACAACGCCGTGCTGCCGCTGTTCGGCGCGTTCGTCTATCTCGCGACGCAGCCTGAACACCGGCGCTGGCTCGCCCGCCCGCAGCCCTATGTCGCGGCGGCGCTGGCGGCGCTGCTGTTCGCGCCGGTGGTGGCGTGGAACGCGGCACATGGCTGGGCCAGCTTCGCCTTCCAGGGCGGCCGCGCCGCCGAGGGCGGACTGCACCCGTTCGGCCCGGTGGTCGTGCTGGCCGGCGGGGCGCTCTACCTGCTGCCCTGGATCTGGCTGCCGATGGTGCTGGCCGCGCTGGCCGCCCTGCGCGCCGGCCCGGCGGACTGGCGGCGCTGGCTGCCGCTGTGTCTCGGCGCGCCGCCGGTGGTGCTGTTCGCGCTGGTCGGGCTGCTGTCCAAGCACGTCATGTTCCACTGGGCCGCCCCCGGTTATCTGATGTGGTTTCCGTTGCTCGGCGCCTGGCTTGCCGAGTTGCAGTCGCGGAGGGTCCGCGGCGCGGCGGCGGCGACGGCGGGGCTGCTGCTGGTCGGGCTGGCCGTCGTCGCGACCGAGGTGCGCTGGCACTGGCTGCCCCTGCCCCGCGATCCGGCCGCCGAGGCGGTGGACTGGACCGCCCTGCGCCCGGCGCTCGCCGCGCGCGGGTTGCTCGACCGCCCCGACACGGTGGTCGGCGCCACCGGCTGGCGGGAAGCGGGAAAAGTCGATTACGGACTCGGCGGCGCGGCCCCGGTCATCTGCCTCAGCCGCGACCCGCGCGAATACGGCCAGATCGCGCCGCTCTCGGCGTTCGCCGGCAAGGACGTGGTGATCGTGGCGCGCAGGCCGGTCACGGCAGCGGCGCTGGCGGCGCAGGGGGTGGCATTCGCGAGCCTCGCGCCGATGGGCAGCGTGGCGCTGGACCCGCGCGTGCGGGCGGGGTTGCGGGCGGAGTTGTTCCTCGGGCACGGTCTGCGGGTGGTGCCGTGATCGTCGCCACTGCGCGGCCCGGCGTTGCAGGCCAAGCGGTCGTATGGCAATGTCATACACATGACAAACCTCCCCAGCACATCGGTCCTGAGCGTCCGGGTCAGCCCGAGTGAGCGGGCGATCCTGGAAGCGGCGGCGGAACAGGCGCACGCCAGCCTGAGCGAGTTCGTGCGCCGCAGAGCGCTCGAATCGGCGGAGGCCGAGGTCCTCAACCGCAGTGTCGTCACCATTCCGGCCAAGGATTGGGAAGCATTCGAAGCCTGGCTCGATCGGCCGGCGGAGGCGATCCCGGCGCTGGCCGAACTCGCGCGCCGGACCCCATCCTGGGAACGCTGACCCCGTGGCGGTAACGCCGCCGCGCCCGCTCGCCGAGGATGACGACCGCGACCGCTTCGATTGCGGCCGGGACTCGTTGAACGCATGGTTCCGTCGTCACGCCTGGACGAACCACGCAAGCGGCGCCTCGCGCGTCACCATCATCGCCGAGGCCGCATCGGGACGCATCATCGGCTACGTGACTCTGAGCGCGGCGCAGATCGAGCGGGCGTTCCTGCCCAAGCCGCAGCAGCGCAACCGCCCCGATCCCGTGCCCGCGACGCTGCTCGGTCAGCTTGCCGTGGACAAGGATTTCCAGGGACAGGGCCACGCAGTTTCGCTGCTTCTGTTCGCACTCCGAACCGCCATGCGTGCCGCGGAAATCGTCGGCAGTACGGGCGTCATCACGCATCCGCTGGATGACGGCGTGCGCGGGTTCTACGCGCGCTGGGGTTTCCAGGACCTTCCGTTCGATCCACGTCGCGCCATGTTCGTGCGCATGGTCGATTTGCAGCGGGGATTTCGCGATCAAGTTCTCTGTTAGGTCGAGAGTGGCGGACCGAAGCTCGACGTTCCGAAATCCAAACTTTGGATCACGCCGCCCGTCGCAATCGATCTTGCGTTTCAATGGAGAACGAGGCGTTGTCACGGTCAACCCGGAGGTCGACCTGCACGCCGCTGCTTGCAGCCAGAAGGCTGCCGGTATTTCGATAGCGCCCCAATGGGCAGAGTCGTATCGTTCCGCCCTATGGGTGGAGGAGCGGCGATGAGGCGATCGGTCGCAGCCATGGCGCTGCTGGCAATCAGCGGTTGCGCACCACCCGGCTACCATTTTGGGCAGTGGAGCCTTGGCGACCCCAAGGCTGCGTTCACCGTCTATCCCAACGACGCGTGCCAGCGGCGCGAATTGAGGACGCCCGGCGCTGTCCAGTGGGTCAATTCCCTTGTCGGAACGCAGGGAGGTCCGTCTGGCCGCGTCGTCACAATTGAAAACGTGTCTGGGCCAGCCGTCGACAATCCGAACCCGCTGTCTTGCCACGCTACCCTGCGGCTGGAGAACGGTGGCTTCGAAGAAGGTACCCTAACATTCTTCAGCCCTGGGAACGACCGTCCGTTAGTAGTAAGTTGGGAATCGGATTTTGCCAGGTCGCAGCGACTGCGTCGAAATTCCCTTGACAATTGGAAGAGCTATCCGGGCGACATTGCCTCTTGGAGCGGCATACCGCCTCTGCCCAGAAGCGCGTCGGAGGTGGAGTCATCTTCGGCTCCTGTCCATTGCTCGATTGGAGACGCGGCTGGCCACATGGTAGCCATTTGGACGACAAAGTCAGATTGCTCAGACTGGATAAGCGAAGCTCGGCGACTGTCTGCAAGTGGCCCAACGCCCGTGCAACTTCGTAACTACCGAATCTCGAAGTGCATTGAACGACTTTCCGCAGCCGGATACATCCAATCGCGCTCTGGGGAGGAGCTTGAAATTTGTTCCGCAGCGATGCCGTATCAATAAGAACGCCCGCCTCTGCCGCTCATCCAGTGCCCCCTGCTGGCGAGCAACCACGATCGTCCCAGGTGTGGAACTGCGCTGCATGACCGCCTGCGATATGCCGCGGCGCGACTCCTCCGCCCCGAAGTCGAACGCCTCGCTCTTCGTCCGCTCGCCACGAGCGTGGTCCACTGACAAAGTATCTTGCGCAGGCACTCCCGACAGCGGCCTTGCGGCCTGAAAGGTAGCGCGCTACTTATCAACGGGTCACGCGCACCCCTTCCGTGGAGACCATCATGCCCCGGCCGGCCAGGACTGACGGCCTCGACAAGTTCCGGCGCTACCGCGCGACCCGGCAGGCGCGTGGCATGAAGCTGTTGCGGGTTTGGGTGCCCGACCCCCATGCACCCGGCTTTCGCGAGGAAGCGCAGCGGCAGGCGCGGCTGTTGCGCGGCGCCGCGGAGGAAAGCGAGGCGCTCGATTTCATCGCGGCAGCGGCAGACCTCGGCGATGACGCGCAGTGAAGCGCGGCGATCTCATCACGGTTGCCTTGAATGGCGACTTTGGCAAGCCGCGCCCGGCGCTGGTGATCCAGTCTGATTTTCTTCCAGAGTCGGACAGTGTGCTGGTCTGCCTGCTGACGGCGGCGCTGCGCGCGGCCCCGCTGTTTCGGCTGCCAGTGCCGGCCGGGGCGGCAACCGGCCTGCGCGAGCCGTCGCAGGTGATGGTGGACAAGATCATGGCGGTCCGGCGCGACCGCTGCGGCGCCCCGATCGGCCAGGCGGACGCGGCAACGCTGCTGGCGCTCGGGCGGCTGCTCGCATTCGTCATCGGCATCGCGGACTGATTGGTCACGCACGGGCGTCCGGCCGTCGCCCGATGCGCAATGACCACTCGCCGCCGGCAGAAAATCCGGCTTGCCCAGCCCCGCGCCTGTCGTGTTAGTATCACTGTCGTGACCGAGGCCGCCCTCCCAACCACCCCGACCGACCGTTTCGCCGGCATCCTCGACGGGCTGTGCCGCGCGGTGGCCGCGCGCGGCGGTGGGCCGGACCGGCTGGCCGGGCCGCTGGTGATCCTGATCTGGACGCGGCTCCGCCGCCTCGCCGTCCGCTTCGCCGCCCTCGCCGCCCGGATCGCGGCCGGGCGGCAGCGGCGCATCCTCTCGCGCCGGCCGCCGCGTCCGGCCCAGCGGCGGCCGTCGCAGCGCAGGCTGCCGTACGGCCCTGGCTGGCTGCTGCACGTGGTGCCGCAGGCGCGTGCCTACGGATCGCAGTTGCAGCACCTGATGGCCGATCCCGAGTTTGCCGCCCTGGTGGACGCCGCGCCGCAGATGCGCCGCCTGCTCCGCCCGCTCTGCCGGATGCTGGGCGTCGCTCCGCCGCCACCGCGGCGCGCGGCCGATGCGCCGCCCCCAACGCCCGTCACCGGCGCGATGCCGCGACCCGACTTTCCCGCCGCCCCCTCAACGCGACCTCCGGCCCCGCCACCGCTTCACGCCACGCCCGGCATCCAAGCCGCCCGGCCGCCACCGCCGCAACCGACCTGAGCGCAGAGTGCGGTGGCGCGCCCCGAATGTTCCGATCTTGCGATGACATGCCGCGCCGTGACGCTACATCGTCGCCCCGATCTGCCAGGGCGCGAACTCCTCCGCGCCGAAATCGAACGCCTCGCTTTTCGTCCGCTCGCCGCTCGCCACGCGCAGGATCAGGTCGAAGATGCGCGCGCCGCACTGCTGCACGCTCTCCTCGCCGTCCAGGATGGTGCCGCAGTTCACGTCCATGTCGTCCACCATGCGCGTGTACATCGGCGTGTTGGTGGCAAGCTTGATGGACGGCGCGGGCTTGCAGCCGAACACGCTGCCGCGGCCGGTGGTGAAGCACACCAGATTGGCACCCCCCGCCACCTGGCCCGTCGCCGCCACGGGATCGTAGCCGGGCGTGTCCATGAACACGAACCCCTTGGCCGTCACCGGCTCGGCATAGCGCACCACATCGACCAGATTGGTGCTGCCACACTTCGCCATGGCACCCAGCGACTTTTCGAGAATCGTCGTCAGCCCGCCGGCCTTGTTGCCGGGCGAGGGGTTGGCGTTCATCTCCGCCCCCTCGCGCTTCGTGTACTCCTCCCACCAGCGCATCAGGTCCACCAGCTTTTCGCCCACTTCGCGCGACACCGCGCGGCGCGTCAGCAGGTGTTCGGCGCCGTAGGTCTCCGGCGTCTCACTCAGGATCACGCTGCCGCCGTTGCGCACCAGCAGATCGCTCGCGGCACCCAGCGCCGGATTCGCGGACACGCCGGAATAGCCGTCGGAGCCACCGCATTGCAGCGCCACCGTCAGATGGCTCGCCGGCACCGCCACCCGCGTCACGCGGTTGGCGTCCTGCAATGCCTCTTTCACGAAGTCGATGCCCGCGGCTACGGTTTTCCGCGACCCGCCCATCTCCTGAATGTCCATCTTGCGCAGCCGTCCGGCCAGATGCTGCTCCTGCATCAGCCCGCCGATCTGGTTCACCTCGCAGCCCAGCCCGAGCACGATGACGCTGTGGAAATTCACGTGCCGCGCAAAGCCGCCGAGCGTGCGGCGCAGCAGCGCCAGCGGCTCGCCCATCGTCATGCCGCAGCCGGTCTTGTGCGTCAGCGCCACCACGCCATCGACGTTCGGATAGTCGGCCAGCGGATCGGCGCCGGTGAACGGGTTGCGCTTGAAGTAATCGGCGACGACGTCGGCGACATGCGCCGAGCAGTTCACGCTGGTCAGGATGCCGATGTAGTTGCGCGTCGCCACCCGCCCATCGGGGCGCACGATGCCCTGGAACGTCGCCGGCGGATCGGCATAGGCGGTCGGCCGCGCGTCCTGGCCATAGGCATAGTCCTTGGCAAAATCGCCCATGCCGCAGTTGTGGACATGCACCTGCTCGCCGGCCGCGATCGGCGCCGTCGCAAACCCGATGATCTGGCCATAGCGGCGGATCGGCTCGCCCGCCGCGTGCGCGCGCACCGCGACCTTGTGCCCGGCGGGGATGCGCGCCGTCGCCGCAACCCCGTCGGCCACCGGCGCGCCGGGCAGCAGCGTGGCGCGCGCGATCACCACGCCGTCGTCGGGATGCAGGCGGATCACGGGGGGCGGGGCCATGGCTTGTCTCCGTCAGTCTCGGGCGAGCGGGCTGTCGTTGCGAACCGCGGTGACGGCGTTGCGGGCGGCCATCGCCATCAGCCCGGAATCATTGGCGATGGTGACCAGCCGGAACCCCATGCCGATGGCGCGCACGGCATAGGCGGGGCCGCCGGTGTGGATGCCGGCCTTCAGCCCGCGCGCGGCGCAGGCGGCGATCACGCGCTCGAAGATCGCGAGCATCTCCGGCTCCTCGCGATCCAGCTTCGGCACCAGCCCGTGCGAGAAGCCGAGATCCGACGGGCCGATATAGACGCCGGCGATGCCGGGCGTGTCGAGGATCGCCTCCAGGTTCGCCACCGCCTCCCGCGTCTCGATCATCGGGATGCAGAGCGTCTCCTCGTTCGCGGTCTGCTGATAGGTGCTCGGCTGGCCGTACGCGACCATGCGGATCGGGCCGTTGCTGCGCGTGCCCGCCGGCGGATATTTGCAGGCGGAGACAAAGGCGGCGGCCTGCTCCTGCGTGTTGATCATCGGGCAGATCACGCCATAGGCGCCGGCGTCCAGCACCTTGCCGATGATCCCCGGCTCGTTCCACGGCACGCGCACCATCGGCGTCACCGGGTGCGCGCCCATCGCCTGGAAGCACGCGACCATGGAATGATAGTCCTGCACGCCGTGCTGCAGATCGACGGTGACGGAATCGAAGCCGCACTGGGCGATCACCTCGGCCGAAAACCCCGAAGGGATGGCCAGCCAGCCATTGACCACGGCGCGGCCCTCGGCCCAGATGCGTTTGACATTGTTGGCCATCGCCGTCCGTATCCTCCGCCGTTTGCGCGCCGCCGCACGCTAGGCGCCGCGCTGGGGTGGGTCAATTCGCGCGGCGCAGTTCTGGAACCCGAACATGACAAGTCCTGTCGAGACCGTGATGGAACAGGCCTCCCGCCTGCTGGGCGATCGCCTGACGGTCAACGCGGCGCTGCGCGAGCAGCACAGCCACGGCGAGGACACCAATCCGCCGCGCCTGCCCGACGCGGTCGCCTTCGCCGAAACGACCGAGGAGGTGGCGACCCTGCTGGCGCTGTGCCACGCGCATGGCGTGCCGGTGATCCCCTTCGGCGCCGGCACCTCGCTGGAGGGGCATGTCACGCCGGTGCGCGGCGGCATCAGCCTCGATCTCACGCGCATGGCCCGCGTGCTGGAGGTCAACCAGGCCGACATGGACTGCCGCATCGAGGCCGGGGTGACGCGGGTGGCGCTGAACCGGCACCTGCGCGACCAGGGCCTGTTCTTCCCGGTCGATCCGGGCGCCGGGGAAGCCACCATCGGGGGTATGTGCGCGACGCGCGCCAGCGGCACCAACGCCGTGCGCTACGGCACCATCCGCGAGAACGTGCTGGGCCTGACCGTGGTGCTGGCCGACGGACGGGTGATCCGCACCGGCGGGCGGGTGCGCAAGTCCTCGACCGGCTATGACCTGACACGGCTGTTCATCGGCTCGGAAGGCACGCTCGGCGTCATCACCGAAATTGCGCTCCGCCTGCACGGCATCCCGGAAGCGGCCAGCGTCGCCACCTGCCAATTCGCCGAACTGGAAGGCGCGGTGGAAACGGTGATCGCGGTGATGCAGGCGGGCATCCCGGTCGCGCGCATCGAACTGCTCGATGATGTGCAGATGGGCGCCTGCATCGCCTACTCGAAGCTGGAGGGGCTGGCGGCGGCGCCGACCCTGCTGTTCGAGTTCCACGGCACCCCGGCCTCCGTCGCCGAGCAGGCGGAGGGGGCGGAGGCGATCGCCGCCGGCTTCGGCGCGCAGGGCTTCCGCTGGGCGACCGAGCCGGAAGCACGGACAAAACTGTGGCAGGCGCGCCACGACGCCTACTGGGCCAATCTGGCACTCAAGCCGGGCCACAAGGGGCTGACCACGGATACGATCGTGCCGATCTCACGGCTGGCCGAGGCGGTGCTGGGGGCGAAGCAGGACATCCTGGACTCCGGGTTCACCGCGCCGATCGTGGGCCATGTCGGCGACGGCAATTTCCACGCCCTGATCCTGGTGCCGCCCGACCCCGATGCGCTGGCCCGCGCCTGGGCGCTCGACCGCAAGCTGGTGGCGCGCGCGCTGGCCCTCGGCGGGTCGTGCAGCGGTGAGCATGGCGTGGGCATCGGCAAGCGGGAGTTCCTTGAACAGGAACACGGGGCGGAGGCGCTGGCGGTGATGCGCGCGCTGAAGACGACGCTCGACCCGCGCGGCATCCTCAACCCCGGTAAGATGTTCCTCAACTGAATTCCGCTGCGGCGCGGCACCGAACCGACCCGCGCCCAACACCTTGGGGTGGCGAAACGGCGTTACGCGCGCATGACGCCGCGATCGCAGCGGAGGGATATGCCGTTGCGGCGATTGGTTGTGACATGTACAGTATAACAATCCTGATAAGGGGAGCTTCCCCGCCATGTCGCCCGATTCGCTGCCGGCCCGTGCTTCCACCGCCCGTCGCAAGGGCGGACCGGCGCCGCCACGGGAGCCGGCGCCGAGCCGCTCCGATCACCTCGCCCGCGTGCTCGCGGCGGAAATCCTGGAGGGTCGCCGGCCGGTCGGCGGCACGCTGCCGTCCGAGCAGGAGATCGCCACCGCGCAGGACTGCAGCCCCGGCGCAGTACGCAGCGCGCTGCGGCACCTCGAGTCGCTCGGTCTGATTGCGCGCCCCCGCGGCGAGGTGGCGCGGGTGGTGTCCTCCGACATCCGGGCCGGCTACGCCATCGCGGCGCAGACCGCGAACGGCGGCGGCGATTACCTCGCGAGGACGCACCTGCTGATCGAGCGTCAGCGGACGGTCACGGGCGATCTGGAGCTGGCGCTGCTGCTCGGCACGCCGGAGGCGGCGACGTGGCTGCGGTTGAGCGGGCTGCGGATGCCGGCGGACGCGGCGTTCGGGCCGATCTCCTGCGTCGATGTCTGGCTCGCCACCCGCGCCGCGCGGATGGACGTGCCCGAGGAACTCGGGATAGCGGCGCTGGAGGCGCTGCTCGGGGTCACGATCGTCGAGGTGGAGGAGGAGATCGCGGCCGGCGCGCTGACCCCGCTGCAGGCCCGGCACCTGCGTGCCCGCGGCGGGGCGGCCAGCCTGTCGGTGCTGCGTCGCTACCGCAAGCGTGGCGGGGCGGTGGTGGCGGCGGTGCGCGACGTGCATCCGGCGGACCGGGCCGGCGTGCTGGTGCGCCTGCGGCGGGGCTGACCCGCGCGACGATCCCGCCGATTGCGCCGCGGCGCGGTTTCGCGCTCAATCGCCGGCGGAGGATCGCACATGGACGAGGCACCGCACCTTCCCCCCCGCCGCAGCGGCGGGCGCGACGCACGGCGGGCGGTGCGCGCCGCGCCGTTGGCCGAGGAACTCCGGCCGGTCCGCCCCGGTCTGTCCGGCGGACGCTACCGGCCGCTGGATGAAGCCGACGTCCTGCGCATCCACCGCGCCGCGCTGGACCTGCTGGAGCAGGTCGGTCTGGCCGATGCGCCGCCGTCCGGTGTCGCCATCCTGACCGAAGCGGGCTGCGTGCAGGACGATCGCGGCCGGCTGCGCTTCCCGCGCGCGCTGGTGGAGGACACGCTGGCCCGCGCGGGGCGGCATTTCGTGCTGCACGGGCAGGACAGGCGGCACGACATGGAGCCGTGGGGCAGCCGCGTCTATTTCGGCACTGCGGGGGCGGCGGTGAACATCGTCGATGCCGCGACCGGCGCATATCGCGAGTCGCTGCTCGCCGATCTCCATGACAGCGCGCGCATCGTCGATGCGCTGGAACACGTGCATTTCTTCCAGCGCACCGTGGTGCCGCGCGACGTGCCCGACCCGGAAGAAATGGACATCAACACCTGCTACGCCGCGGTCACCGGCACCACCAAGCATGTCGGCACGAGCTGGGTGGCGCCGGCGCAGCTCGAACGCAGCTTCGTGATGCTGCACGCCATCGCGGGGTCGGAGGCGGCATGGCGGGCGCGGCCGTTCGTCTCGCAGTCCAACTGCTTTGTCGTGCCGCCGATGAAGTTCGCCACCGACGCCTGCCGCAACCTGGAACTCGCGGTGCGCGGCGGCATGCCGGTGCTGCTGCTGTCGGCCGGCCAGGCCGGCGCCACCGCGCCGGCGGCGCTGGCTGGGGCGCTGGCGCAGGAGGTCGCCGAAGTGCTGGCCGGCCTCGTCTATGTCAACGCCATCGTGCCCGGACATCCGGCGATTTTCGGCCTGTGGCCGTTCGTCTCCGACCTGCGCACCGGCGCGATGTCCGGCGGCAGCCCCGAGCAGGCGCTGCTGTCGGCCGCCTGCGCGCAGATCGCGCGGCATTACGACCTGACCGGCGGCACCGCATCGGGCATGACCGACAGCAAGCTGCCGGACGCGCAGGCGGGGGCGGAGAAGGCCTACAACCACGCGCTGGTCGGCAACGCAGGCGCCAACCTGATCTATGAGTCCGCCGGCATGATGGCGAGCCTGCTCGGCTTCTCGCCCGAAAGCCTGGTGATCGACAACGACATCATCGGCGCGGCCCTGCGCACCATCCGCGGCATCGAGGTCACCGATGAGTCGCTGTCCTTCGAGACCATCCGTGCCGTCTGCCTCGACGGTCCCGGCCATTATCTCGGCTCGGAGCAGACTCTGCAGCTGATGCAGCGGGACTATCTTTATCCCGTCGTCGGCGACCGCAGCAGCCCGAAGGAGTGGCTGGAAAACGGCGCCACCGACATCTTGCAGAAGGCGGCGCGACGGGTGCGCGACATCCTCGCCCACCACCACCCGCGGCACATTCCGTCGGACGTCGACGATTTCATCCGCGCGCGCCTGCCGATCCGACTGCCGCGCGCTACAGTGCCGGCGGAGCACTGACGCAGGAGCCTGCCGCGCATGGACACGATCGCCCCCTTCCGCATCACCGTCTGCGGCATCGAGGAATTGCCCGGCCACAACGCCGCCGGCGTCAGCCATGTGCTGTCGATCCTCGATCCCGACTGGCCGGTGCCGGAGGCGTTCGGCACTTATGGCGAGCACGAGCGGCTGGAACTGCGCTTTCATGACGTGATCGAGGACGATGAGCAGATGCCGGGGCCGACGGCGGCGCATGTCGAGCAGTTGCTGCGCTTCGGCGAGGGCCTGATGGCCGAGCCGCCGCGCGCGGCCCATCTGCTGGTGCACTGCCATGCCGGCATCTCGCGCTCGACCGCCTCGATGACGCTGATCCTGGCGCAGGCGCTGCCGCGCCTCGGTGCCGCCGAGGTGCTGGAGGAGGTGCTGCGCATCCGCGAAAAGGCGTGGCCGAACCTGCGCATTCTGGAACTCGGCGACGCCATGCTGGGACGCGGCGGCACGCTGCCCGCCGCCGCCGCCCAGGTCTATCGCCGCCAGCTCGTCAGGCGGCCGTGGCTCGCCGAGGAGATGACGCGCCTGGGGCGCGCGCGCGAACTGGCGGCGGCGCACGCGTCGGTAGAACGCCCGGTGCTATGACGCGCGGCGCACCTTCGACGCGACCGGGCCGGAATCGCTCTCTTCCTGGACGTAATGGACGCGGTCGCCCTCGCGCAGGTCCGCGAAACGGCCGGTGGTGACGCTGTCGCGGTGGAAATAGAGCTGCGTGCCGGCGGGCGTGAGCAGGAAACCGTGGTCCGCCCCAGGCTCGATCAGCATCACCGTGCCCGCGAGCGCGTGCGCGGTCGGCGCCGTCATGTCCTCGCGCGGCTCCCATTTATGCGCCTCAAGCTGCCGTTCGGCGGCCTCGAACGCATCGCGGACCGATCCGATCAGCTCCGGCACCGCCGGCAGATCGCGCCCGGCCGGCTCGCGCGACACCACGATATCCTTGCCGGGGACCGAGAGCAGGATATGGACCTCCGGCACGTTGCCCACCAGGTGGTGATGATGCCGCATCTCCACCGAGACCCGACAGCCGACCAGGCGCGGAAAGCGCTTCTCCAGCTTCTCGACATGGCGGCGGATTTCGGCCTCGACCTGCTCGGAGGCGTTGATCCCGTGAAGCGCGATTTCAAGCGGCCGTTCCATGGCGCATCTCCGTCTGCATCGTCTCGTCGTCACCAAACATAAGGCGGGCGGCGGGTTTCGTCCGATCACTTCACCGCTGCGGGAAGCTGCGTGCGCACGCCCTCGCCGCCGCGCAGTGCCACATAGATCGCCGGGATCACCAGCACGGTCAGCAGCGTGGAGGACGCCAGCCCGAACAGCAGCGAGATCGCCAGCCCCTGAAAGATCGGGTCGGTCAGGATAGTGGCCGCGCCGATCATGGCCGACAGCGCGGTCAGCAGGATCGGCTTGAAGCGGATCGCGCCGGCGGTCAGCACCACCTCGCGCAGCGGCAAGCCGGCCTGCGGCACATGGCGGATGAAGTCCACCAGCAGGATCGAGTTGCGCACGATGATGCCGGCAAGCGCGATGAAGCCGATCATCGAGGTGGCGGTAAACGGCGCGCCGAACGCCCAGTGCCCGAGCACAATGCCGATCAGCGTCAGCGGCACCGGCGTCAGCACCACCAGCGGCAGGCGGAAGCTGCCGAACTGCGCGACCACCAGGATGTAGATGCCGAGCAGGGCGACGCCGAAGGCCATGCCCATGTCGCGGAACGTGACGTAGGTGATCTCCCACTCGCCGTCCCACAGGATGCTCGGCTGCGTCTCGTCCGCCGGCTGGCCGCGCAGCGAGACCGGCGGTGGGCCTGCCTTGCCCCAGTCATGCGCGGCGATCGCCTTGCTGACCGCGATCATGCCGTAGATCGGTGCCTCGAACCGCCCGGCGAGTTCGCCCATCACCATGTCGGTGAAATGCCCGTCGCGGCGGAACAGCACGCGTGAGCCATCCTCCGGCGCCGCGTGGACCACTTCGCCAAGTTCGACGACGCTGCGGTTGCCGGGGAGCGCATTTGCCGGCACTGGCGTCACCGCAAGCTGCTCGCTCCAGCTCATGTCGCGCTTTGGCAGGCCGACCACGATGTCGAGCGGGAAGCGGTCCTCGCCGCGATAGGAATAGCCAACCGGCACGCCGCCGAACAGCGCCTCGATCGTGTCATAGACGTCGCTCTGCTGGACGCCGAAGAACTCCAGCCGGTCCTGATCGATCGCGATGCGCAGGCGCGGGCGCGGATGGCCGTAGCTGTCATCGACATCGACGATGAACGGTACAGAGCGGAAGATGCCTTTGAGCTGCTCGGCGATGTTGCGGCGCGTGGTCGCGTCGGGACCATAGACCTCTGCGAGCAGGGTCGCCAGCACCGGCGGCCCGGGCGGCACTTCCACGACCTTGATGACGCTGCCTTGCGGCAGCTTCAGCGTGTCCAGCCGGTGCCGCAGATCGACGGCGATGGCGTGACTTTCGCGCGACCGCTCGCCCTTCGGCTTCAGCTCGACATGCAGCTCACCCAGTTCCGGCGAGTTGCGCAGATAGGAGTGACGCACGAGGCCATTGAAGTCGAAAGGCTGCGCGGTGCCGGCATAGGCCTGCATGCGCGTCACCTCCGGCAGTTCGCCGGCCAGCCGCGCGGCGGCGATCAACGTCTGCTCGGTCTGCTCGACGCTGCTGCCCTCGGGCAGATCGACCACGACCGACAGCTCGGACTTGTTGTCGAACGGCAGCAGCTTGACGGTCACGTCCTCGGTGTAAAACAGCACGCAGCTCGCGACCGTGGCGACGCCGACGATGCCGAGGAAGGTCCACGCCCGCCAGCGCCGCCGCACGATCGGCGTCGCGACCGCGCGGTAGATGCGCGCAAGCCCGCCCTCGCCCGTGTCATGCCCGTGCCCACCGCCGCCACCGTTGCGCGGCGCGAGCTTGAGCATCAGCCACGGTGCCACCACCATCGCCACGAAGAACGAGAACAGCATCGCCGCCGACGCGTTCACCGGAATCGGCGCCATGTATGGCCCCATCAGCCCGGATACGAACAGCATCGGCAGCAGCGCTGCGACCACGGTCAGCGTTGCCACGACGGTCGGATTGCCGACCTCCGCCACCGCCTCGATCACCGCCTGCGCGCGCGACCGGCCGTCGCGCATCGCCCAGTGGCGCGCAATGTTCTCCACCACCACGATCGCGTCATCGACCAGGATACCGATGGCGAAGATCAGCGCGAACAGGCTGACGCGGTTGATAGTGTAGCCCATCACCCAGGAAGCGAACAGTGTCAGCAGGATGGTGGTCGGGATCACCACCAGCGTCACCGTCGCCTCGCGCCAGCCGATCGTCAGCGCGATGAGGACCACGATGGAGACGGTGGCCAGACCGAGATGGAACAGCAGTTCGTTGGCCTTGTCATTGGCCGTCGCACCGTAATCGCGCGTCACCTCGACGCGGATGTCGGCGGGGATCAGCTTGCCCTGCAACAGGGCCACGCGCTGACGCACCAGTTCGGCCATCGTCACCGCATTGGCACCCGGGCGCTTGGCGAGTGCCAGGCTCACCGCCGGCGTGCTCCGCCACTCACCGGCGCCCGCGCGCGCGATGTTCCAGACATGCGCATCGATCGGCGCCGGCCCGACCACCACCTGCGCCACGTCGCGCACATAGACCGGACGGCCGTCGCGCGTGCCGATCAGCAGCAGGCCGATATCGGGAATGCCAAGCAGCGTCTGCCCGCCCGCGACCGTGCGCACCGTGCCGGCGTCGCGCACGCTGCCCGCCACGAAGGAGCGGTTGGCCTCGCGCACCTTGCCGACCAGTTGCTGCAAGGTGACGCCGAACAGCATCAGCTTCTCGGGGTCCGGCTCGACCCGGATTTCCTCGGGATAGGCGCCGGCGATGTAGGTGATGCCCATGTCGGGGATCTTCACCAGCTCCGACTGCAACTTCTGCGCGAGCTGGCTCAGGTCCGCCTGCGTCCAGCGCGGCGCGGCCTCGGGCGTCGGCGTCAGCGTCAGCACCACGGCGGCCACGTCGTTGATGCCGCGGCCGACGATCAGTGGGTGCGGGATACCAAGCGGGATGTGATCGAGATTGGCGTTGATCTTGTCGTTGACGCGCAGCACCGCGTCGTCCTCGTTGGTGCCGACGACGAAGCGCGCCGTCACCATCACGCGGTCGTCCTGGCTCTGGCTGTACACGTGCTCGACGCCGGGAATGGCGGTCAGCAGCGTCTCCAGCGGCTTGGTGACAAGCTCGACCGCGTCGGGCGCGCGCAGCCCGTTGGCGGACACCATGATGTCCACCATCGGCACCCTGATCTGCGGGTCCTCCTCACGCGCGATGGACAGCAGCGCGACCAGGCCGGCCGCCAGCGCCGCCAGCAGGAACAGCGGCGTCAGCGGCGAGCGCAGCGTCGCACGGGTCAGCCGCCCGGAGATGCCGAGATTCATGGCCCGACCAACTCGTCGCCGTTCTGCAGCCCGGAGAGTATCTCCACGCCGTCGGGCATCGCCGGCGTCGGCAGGTCGCGGCCGCGCTGCACCGGCACCGCCTCGGTCCCGCCGCCCGGCAGGCGCCGCTTGACGAAGCTCAAGCCGAAGCGCGTCTCAACGAAGCTTTCAGGAATGACGTAGCTTTTGCGCTCGCCGGCGCCGATCCAGACCTGGATGCGCTGGCCGACGAAATAGCTGCCGAGGCCCGGCACCGTGGCGTCGGCGATCACGCGGCCGTCCTGGATCTGCGGGTAGACCAGCGTGATGCGGCCGAACATCGGACCCGTTGCGCCCACATCGGCGCCGTTCAGCCGCACCTTGTCGCCCGCGTGCAGCAACGTCGCGTGCCGCTCGGGCACGCTCAGGCGCAGCACGAAATTCGCCTCCGCGATGCGCGCCACCGTCTCGCCGGGCATCAGCACGGTGCCCTCGGTCACCGGCACCTGCAGCACGCGGCCGGCGGTCGGCGCCAGCACCGCGCCCTCGCTCATCTGCTGGTTCACCACGGCACGCTCGGCGGTGCGGGCGGCCAGCGCGCTGTTGGCGACATCGACGGCGGTGCGCGTCTGGTCGAGCTGCTGTCGCGAGGCCGCGCCGGTGCGCGCCAGCGTCTCGATGCGGCCCAGATCGATCTGCGCCTGTGCGAGCTGCGCCTTCAGCCCCGCGATCTGCGCATCGAGCGAGCGAAGCTGCAATTGCAGCTTCTCATCGCCGACCACGGCAACCGCCTGTCCCTGCTTCACCTCGTCGCCGTCGCGCACCGACAGCGAAACCAGCGTGCCGCCGATGCGCGCGCGCGCCGGCACGATGTTGCGGCTTTCCACCGTCGCGAACACTGCCTTCTCGTCGGTGATCGGCTGCTCCTTGACCACGAAGCTCGGTTCCGCGCGCGCCGCGCCGAGGGGGACCAGCAGGGCGAGCAGCAGCGGCAGGGCGCGCATCGTGCTACCCTCAGCCACGCCGCGTGGGCAGGCCGGCAGCCTTCCAGGCCGCGATGCCGCCGCGCATGTTGCGCACCTCCGCAACCCCGGCGCGCTGGCACTGCATCGCCGCCATCGCCGAACGCTTACCGCTGAGGCAGTGGAAGATCACGACCGACGCGCCGGACGGCAGCGCCGCGGGGTCGAAGCGGGACAGCGGCAGACACACTGCGCCGTCGATCCGCTCCGCACGATGCTCGGCATCCTCGCGGACATCGACCAGATGCGCCTCACCGCGCGTCACCATCGTATGGACGTCAGCGGGATCGAGTTCGACGACGCTGACACGCTTGAAGAACATGGGTCCACTCCGTTTGGGGTCAGTTGGTCCGCGCGCGGGCGCGCCGGGTCCGGGCGCGCGGCGGCGCACAGATCGGGCTGGGCGCGCAATAGATCGTGAACAGCGTGCGCAGCACGCGGCGGGCCGGTTCCGAGGCGATCGAATAGAAAATGGTCTGTCCGTCCCGGCGGGGTTCCACCAGCCCGTCCTTGCGCAGCAGCGCCAGGTGCTGGGAGACGGTGGAGTCACGCGCCTGCAGGAAGGTCGCCAGCTCGCCCACCGACCGCTCGCCGTCGATCAACTGGCACAGAATCAGCAGCCTGTGCCGGTTGGCGATCGACTTGAGCAGCCCGCTCGCCGCATCCGCGGCGGCCGGCATCAGGTCGGGGTTCACTTTCATACTTGCGTATCTACGCAACCTCGCATATATCGTCAAGCGGCGGCAGCGGTCGCAGCGTCGATCACGCTTCCGCACGACGGCCAAGTCACTGATCTGGATCAATGCCGGCCCCGGCGCACGGTGGGCGTGCTCGGCACGACACGGCAGCAGGAGGAGGACGGAATGGCGGAGGTTGTGGTACTCGGCGCCGGACTCGGCGGCACCGTCCTGGCCTATGAGATGGCGGCCGAACTGCGGCGGGAGGACCGGCTGACGGTGATCGGCCAGGGCAGCCGCTATCACTTCGTGCCGTCCAATCCCTGGGTCGCGGTGGGCTGGCGGGCACGGCAGGATATCGAGATCGATCTCGCCGCGGTGATGCAGCGCAAACGCATCCGCCTGATGCCGCAGGGCGCGCGGCGGGTGCATCCCGAGGAAAACCGCGTGGAGCTGGAGGATGGCAGTTCGGTGCCGTACGACTACCTCGCCATCGCCACCGGCCCCGACCTCGCGTTTGATGAGATCGCCGGGCTGGGGCCGGAGGGATTCACGCAGTCGATCTGCCATGTCGATCACGCCGAACGCGCGCATACGGCGTTCGAAGCATTCTGCCGGAACCCCGGCCCGGTGGTGATCGGCGCGGTGCAGGGCGCGTCGTGCTTCGGCCCCGCCTATGAGTTCGCTTATATCCTGGACACCGAGCTGCGCAAGCGGCGGGTCCGTGACCGCGTGCCGATGACCTTCGTCACCGCCGAGCCGTATGTCGGCCATCTCGGCCTGGATGGTGTCGGCGACACCAAAGGGTTGATGGAGAGCGAGTTTCGCAACCGCCACATCAAATGGATCACCAACGCCCGCGTGACCGGCGTGGACGAGCGGCTGATGCATGTCGAGGAGCTGGATGCCGGCGGCGCGGTGAAAGAAAAGCACGACCTGCCGTTCGCCTTTGCCATGATGCTGCCGGCGTTCCGCGGCGTGGCGGCGGTCCGCGGCATCGACAAGCTGGTCAATCCGCGCGGCTTCGTGCTGGTGGACAAGCACCAGCGCAACCCGACCTACCGCAACGTCTTCGCGGTCGGCGTCTGCGTCGCCATTCCGCCGACCGGCCCGACGCCGGTGCCGTGCGGCGTGCCCAAGACCGGCTTCATGATCGAGTCGATGGTCACCGCGACGGTGCGCAACATCAGCGCGCTGCTGCGCGGCCAGGAGGCGCACACGCAGGGCACCTGGAACGCCGTGTGCCTCGCCGATTTCGGCGACAGCGGTGTCGCCTTCGTCGCCCAGCCGCAGATCCCGCCCCGCAACGTCAACTGGGCGGCGAAAGGTGCTTGGGTGCATCTGGCGAAGGTCGGGTTCGAGAAATACTTCCTGCGCAAGATGCGCACCGGCGAGAGCGAGCCGTTCTACGAGCGCTTCCTGCTCAAGCAACTGAACATCGAAAAACTCAAGGCCACCACGACGGACCAGGCCTGACGGAGATCGTGATGCCCGACACCTCTCGCATCGTCTGCCCGCATTGCGGCGCGCTCAACCGCGTCCCGCCGGAACGTCCGGCGCGCGCGGCCAAGTGCGGCGCCTGCCATGTCGCGCTGTTCGCCGGCGCGCCGGCGGACGTCGATGAAGCCGCGCTGGAGCGGCACCTGCGCGAGGATAGCATTCCGATCCTGCTCGATGTCTGGGCACCGTGGTGCGGACCATGCCGCGCCATGTCTCCCGCCTTCGCCCGCGCCGCCGCGGTGCTGGAGCCGCAGGTGCGGCTGCTCAAGCTCAATGCGGACACCGCGCCGAACGTGACCGCGCGGCTGGGCGTGCGCGGCATTCCGGCGATGTTCCTGTTTCACGGCGGCCGCGTGATCGCGCAGACCGCCGGCGCCATGGACACCGGCGCGATCACGTCCTGGGTCCGCCGCAACCTTCCCGTCGCGCCCGAACGCGCGGCCTGATGCAAAGGAGATGACGATGGCTATCGACAATGCCGTGATGAGCTTTGCCGGCGTGGTGACGCTGGTTGGGCTGGCGCTGGGCTGGTTTGTCAGCCCCTGGTGGTTCCTGCTGGTGGTCTTTGTCGGCCTCAACCTGTTCCAGGCCGGCATCACCGGCTTCTGCCCGGCGGCGATGATCTTCAAGCGGCTGGGGATGAAGTCGGGCTGCGCGTTCTCCTGACGCGCACTCTCAACCATTGCCGACAGTTGACAGGATGCGGAGAGTGACGGCAAGGTTCATGTAACGTGTAACCGAAAAGCAACAGGAAAGGCGCGCCAGGAGCCGGCGCGCGCGGGGCGCCCGGTTGACCAGCAAGCTGCCATCGATCCGCACCGTGGCGGCCCGCGCGGGCGTCTCCACCGCGACCGTCTCCAACGTGCTCAACGCCCGTCGCAGCGTGGCACCCGAACTCGCGGCGCGGGTGCGGGCGGCGGTTGCGGACCTCGGCTACATCGCCGATCTCGGCGCCGCGCGGCTGCGCTCGCGGCGCTCGCGGGTTGCGGGGCTGATGGTGCCCGACCTTGCCAACCCGTTCTTCGGCAATCTCGCCGCGGTGATCGAGGCGGCGGCGCGGCAGGACGGGTATGACCTGCTGATCGTCTCCTCCGACGACGACGCCGAGCAGGAAACCGCGCGGCTGCGCGCGCTGCTGACCTGGCGGCCGGCGGGGCTGATCGTGGTGCCGTGCGACGGCTCCTTGGCGGCGCGCGGCGTGGCGCAGGCCGCCGGCGTGCCGGTGGTAGCGGTGGACCGCACCCCCCGCGAGCCGCCGATGGACCTGATCGCGGTGAACAACACCGCCGCCGCCGAAGCCGTGGCACGGCACCTGCTGGATACCGGCCGGCACCATATCCTCGCGGTGGCCGCGGGAGCCGGCATCGCCAATATCGACGAACGCTGCGCCGCTGCGAACGTGGTCGCCGCCGCCGCCGGGGCGGTGCTGGAAGTGCTGGAGGTCGCCTTCACGGTCGCCGACAGCCGCGCCAAAGTCGCCCGCCGCCTCGCCGAGCCACCGCTGCCGGACGCGCTGTTCACGCTCAACAACGTCGTCACGCTGGGCGCGCTGGGTGCGCTGCGCGAAGCGGGGCTGCGCGTGCCGGAGGACGTGGCGCTGGTCGGTTTCGACGACCAGGACTGGATGCGCGTGACCTCGCCGCCGATCACCGCGGTCTGGCAGCCGGTGGGGGCGATGGGGCAGGCCGCCTGGGCGCGGCTGAAGGCGCGCATCGCGGGCGACACCTCGCCGCCGCAGTCGTTGCGGCTGGACTGCACGCTGGAGATCCGCGCCTCGACCGACCCAGCGCCGGCGACACCGGCCAGGGCGCGCCGGACCGGCTGAGGCGCACAGCAGAGGAGCCGAGGGATGACCCGCATCGGCATGCATTTCAGCCTCTGGGCGGCGTCCTGGACGCCGCAGGCCGCGGAGGCGGCGATTCCGGAGGCCGAACGCTATGGGCTGCAGGTGATCGAGATTCCCTTGCTCGTCCCCGCCAGCATCGACGTGGCCCATGCCCGCGACCTGCTCGCCGCGCATTGCATCGCCCCGGCCGCCTCGCTCTGCCTGCCGCCCGACCGGCTGGCGACCAGGGCGCCGGCGGCGGCGCGCGACTTCCTGCTCGAAGCGGTCGAGGTCGCGCACGCACTGGGCTGCACTTTCCTCGGCGGCGTCACGTATTCGGCCCTCGGCTACAAAACCGGCGCGCCGCCGACCGAGGCCGAATACGATGCGATCGCCGAGGCGCTGCGGCCGGCGGCGCGGCGAGCGCGCGAACTCGGCCTGACGCTCGGCCTGGAGCCGTGCAACCGCTACGAGACGCATCTGCTCAACACCGCGGCGCAGACACTGGCGCTGCTCGAACGCATCGGCGAGCCGAACACGGCGGTGCATCTCGACACCTACCACATGAACATCGAGGAGAAGGGCATCGGCGAAGGGTTCCGCGTCGCCGGTACCCGCGCGCGCTATATCCACCTCTCCGAGAGCGATCGCGGCGTGCCGGGCACCGGCACGATCGACTGGGAGGAGGTGTTCACGGCGCTGGCCGAGATCGGCTTCTCCGGCGACCTGGTGATCGAAAGCTTCGTGACCCTGCCGCCGGAGATCGCGGCCGCGTTGTGCGTCTGGCGGCCGGTGGCGCGCGACCGCTATGAGGTGCTGGGCACGGGCGTGTCGTATCTGCGCCGCCTGGCGCTGAAGCACCGCCTCATCACCTGACGTGGCCTGCTTCCTCGGCATCGACCTCGGCACCTCCGCGCTCAAGGCGCTGATCGTCGATGACCGTGAGGCGGTGCGCGCCGAGGCGGAGGAGAAACTCGCCGCCGAGCACCCTGCCCCGCTCGCCTCCGAACAGGACCCGGCCTCGTGGTGGCGCGCGGTGGAGGCGGCGCTGGCCCGGCTGCACGCGGCGGCGCCGGCGGCGATGGCGGAGGTCGCGGCGATCGGGCTGTCGGGCCAGATGCACGCGACCGTGCTGCTCGACGACCACGATCGGCCGGTGCGGCCAGCGATGTTGTGGAACGACGGGCGCGCGCATGCCGAGGCCGAAGACCTCAAGCGCCTCGGCACCGATCTGGCAGCCGAGCTTGGCGTGCCGGCGCTGGCCGGCTTCACCGCGCCCAAGCTGCTGTGGCTGGCCCAGCACGAGCCGGCAGCCTTGGCGCGTGCGCGCGCGCTGCTACTGCCCAAGGACCTAATCCGCCTGCACCTGACCGGCGTGCGCGCCACCGACCCCTCGGATGCCGCCGGCACCTGGTTGCTGGATGAGGCGCGGCGGAGTTGGAGTGCGCGGGCCGTCGCCGCGGTCGGGATCGACCCCGCGATGCTGCCGCCGATCGTCGAGGGCAGCGCGCCGGCCGGGACGCTGCGAGCGGAGATCGCGCGCCGCTTCGGGCTGCGTGCGGGGATCGTCGTCGCGGCGGGCGGCGGCGACACGATGGTCGGCGGGGTGGGGATCGGCGCGGTCGAGGACGGGCGGGCTTTCGTCGGCCTCTCGACCTCGGCGCAACTGTTCGTCGCCGCCGATGCGCACCGGCCGGCGCCGGCGCGGCTGGTCCATGCCTTCTGCCACGCCGTGCCCGGTCGGTGGTGCCAGATGGCGGCGATGCTGAACGGCGCCGGCGTGCTCGCCGCCGTCGCGCATCTGCTGGGCGATGCCGACATTCCCACACTGCTCGCCGAGGCGGAGGCACGCTTCGCCGGCCCGGGCCGGCTGCTGGTGCTGCCGTATCTGTCGGGCGAGCGCACGCCGCATGACGATCCGTACGCGCGCGGCGTGGTGTTCGGGCTCACGCCCGACACCTCGCGCGCCGAGCTGGTGCTGGCAGCTCTTGAAGGTGTCGCCTTCAGCTTCGCCGACGCGCGCGATGCGCTGGCCGTGGGCGGCACGCGCATCGCCTCGGCCGGCATCGTCGGCGGGGGGGCGCGCAGCGCGTTCTGGACGCGGCTGATCGCGAGCGTGCTGGGCGTGCCCCTGCGCGTCTATGCCGGCGGGGCGCGCGGTCCCGCTTTCGGCGCCGCACGGCTGGCGCGGCTGGCGCTCGGCGTCGACGATCCGGCCACGGTGCTGGTCGAGCCGCCGGTGCAGCGCGTGATCGAACCCGATGCGGCTCTGGCGGATGCCTATGCGCCGCGTATCGAGGCGTTCCGCCGCCTCTATGCCGCGCTGCGGCCGGAGTTTGCGCGGTGAGCGCGATCGCCGTGCTCGATATCGGCAAGACCAACGTCAAGCTCAGCGTCACCGACGCCGACGGCAGCGTGCGCGAGACGCTGACCACACCCAACACGGTGCGCCCCGCCCCGCCCTATCGCCACCATGACGTGATCGCGTTGGAGGCATGGCTGCTCGACGCGCTTGCCGATCTGGCACGCCGCCACGCGATCGAAGCGATCGTGCCGATCGGCCACGGCTCCGCCGGCGTACTGGTCGATGACGCCGGGCCGGTGATGCCGATGATCGACTACGAGGACGAGCCGCCGGCCGCGGTGACGGCGCTGTACCGGCAACTCGCCGGCGACTATCGCACGCGCGGCAGCCCGGTCATGCTCGGCGCCTCGCATATCGCGCGGCAGATGCTGTGGCTGCAAACCGGATGGCCCGACACCTTCGCCCGCGCGCGCCACTTCCTGGGCTTGCCGCAATACTGGGCGTGGCGGCTTTCGGGCGTGGCGGCGTCGGAGGCGAGCGTGCTCGGCGCGCAGTCGCATCTGTGGTCGGTGCGCGAGGGGCGGTTCGCGCCGATCGTCGCCGCGCGCCGCTGGGAGCATTTGCTGCCGCCGCTCGCGCCCGCCTGGGCGGCGCTCGGCCCGGTGCGGGCCGAGATCGCGGCGCGCACCGGGCTTTCGCCGACAACGCGGGTGCTGTGCGGCGCGCATGACAGCACGGTGAACTTCTATCGCTATCAGGCCGCCGGGCTGTCGGGGATCACGGTGGTCTCGACCGGCACCTGGATCGTGGCGCTGAGCGACGCCGCCGACCTCGATGCGCTGGACGAGGCGCGGGGGATGACCTGCAACGCCGATCCGGCGGGACGGCCGCTGGCCGGCGTGCTGTGCATGGGCGGGCGCGAGTTTTTTCTCGTTGCCGGGGAGCAGCCGGCGGGCGCGCTGGGCGATGCCGACGTGGCGGCGCGGCTGATCGAGCGCCGCACGCTGCCCCTGCCCTTTTTCGGCGAGGATGACGGGCTGCTGCCGGGCCGCGCCGGGCGCGGCGCGATCCTCGGCCCGCCGCCCGCGGACGCGGCGGAGCGGCGGGCGCTGGCGCTGATCGCGACCGCCCTGCTGACCGACCTGCTGCTCGATGCGCTGGGACGCACCGGGCGCGTGGTGCTGGACGGCAGTTTTGCGGGCGACCCGCTGTATCCCGCGCTGGTCGCCGCACTGCGCCCCGGCGGCGACGTGACATTCAACCGCGCCCGCGATGGCGTGGCCGCCGGCGCCGCGCTGCTGGCCGGTCACACGGCACGCACCGCGCCGGCCCCGCTGGCGCTCGACCGTCCGGCCCCGCTGGACATTCCCAGCCTCGGCGACTACCGCGCGCGCTGGCACGACCTGATCGCCTCCGACACGAGGAACTCCTGATGGCCAAGACCGACGAAGCGGCGCTGCGGCGCGAGATGGTGCAGACCGCGCAGCGCATGAACGCCTCCGGCATCAACCAGGGCACGTCCGGCAACCTCTCGGTGCGCTGCGAGGGCGGGTTCCTGATCACCCCGTCCTCGCTGCCCTACGAGTCGATGAAGCCGGCCGACATCATGAAGATGAGCTTCGACGGCAGCTATGAGGGCAGGCACCGCCCGTCCTCGGAATGGCGCTTCCACCGCGACATCCTGCGCGAGCGGGAGGATGTGAACGCGGTGCTGCACTGCCACTCGGTCTATGCCACCACGCTCGCCGTGCATCACAAGCCGATCCCGGCGTTTCACTACATGGTCGGGGTGGCCGGCGGCACCACGATCCGCTGCGCCCGCTACGCCACCTTCGGCACCCAGGCGCTGTCGGACGCGGCGATCGCGGCGCTGGACGGCAGGCTCGCCTGCCTGCTCGGCCAGCACGGACAGATTGCACTCGGCAAGACGCTGGGCAGCGCGCTGTGGCTGGCGATCGAGGTGGAGACGCTGGCGCGCATGTATGTCCACGCCCTGCCCCTCGGCGAGCCACCGGTGCTGCCGGAGGAGGAGATGGCGCGCGTGCTGGAGCAGATGCGCCGCATGAGCTACGGCCAGATGCCGGAGCCGGAGGGCAGCAACGACGTGGCCCGGCCCAAGGCGGCGAAGGCGGCGCGGAAGCTGTCGGGCAAGCGAGGCTGACTGTTGTTCCTATAATGGAACGATAACGGCACGCGCCGGCGCCGGGCGCTCAGGCCGCAACGACGGGCGGGCCGCAGGCGGATGGCGGGGGTGCCACCGCAGGGGCCGGCGCCGGGCGGGCCGGCGGTGGAGAAGCGGCCGGGGACGGACGGCCGGAGGCGGCGCGGCACGGTGCGATTGGGCCGTCGGGAGGCGGCGGCGGCGCGAGTGCGGCCGGCAGCGGGATCCCCAGCATCCGGCACAGCGGGCGCAGGATGCGGCCGGCCTGCGGCGCGGCGGCGATCAGCGCCGCCATCTCGGGATCGGCCAGCAGGTGCTGCAACTGCGAGGCCCCGCCCACCGTCTGGGGCACCAGATGCAGC
>JAKADX010000006.1 GCA_021818505.1 Pseudomonadota bacterium | reverse complement strand
GCCGGCCGCCGGCGATGCTGGCCGCGACCGTCCGGCACAGCAGGTCGATGATGGCGGCGAACCGGGCCTGCGGGGTCTGCGGGAGCATGGACACGAACGGAAGAAGAACACATCCGCCCCGACCTGGGCAAGTGCGATGCTGCGCCGACCCGGAGCGCGGCCCGCCGCCGGCTTGACCCGTCGTTGTGCCGATGCCAACACTCCGGCGACCGATGACGAACGGATAAGGGAGGGACGGATGCCCCAGGTCAGCCTGACGGTGAACGGCAAGCCGGCCTCGGCTGAGGTCGAGGCACGCACGCTGCTGGTCGAACTGCTGCGCGAGAAGCTGGGCCTGACCGGCACGCATGTCGGCTGCGACACCAGCCAGTGCGGCGCCTGCGTGGTGCATGTGGACGGCATGGCGGTGAAGTCGTGCACCATGCTGGCGGTGCAGGCCGACGGTGCGAAGGTGACGACGATCGAGGGGCTGGCCGCCGCCGATGGCACGCTGCACCCGATGCAGGAGATGTTCCGCGAACATCATGCGTTGCAGTGCGGGTTCTGCACGCCGGGCATGGTGATGACGGCGATCGACCTGGTGGCCACGCATCCCGACGGGCTGACCGAGGAGCAGATCCGCCACGGGCTGGAAGGCAATCTGTGCCGCTGCACCGGCTATCATAACATCGTCAAGGCGATTGCCGCGGCGTGGCCGCTGATGCACGGCAAGGGCATGCCGGCCGCCGCCGAGTAGGCGCAACGCACAGCGGCAAGGGGGAAACCAAGATGGCACCACCGTTCGAGGGCATCGGCGCATCGGTCCGTCGCAAGGAGGACCTGCGCTTCATCTCCGGCCACGGTCACTACACCGACGACATCAACCGCCCCGGTCAGGTGTACGCCTATTTCCGGCGCAGCGACCGGCCGCACGCGAAGATCGTGTCGATCGACACCAAGGAAGCCGCCGCCGCACCGGGCGTGCTCGCGATCTATACCGCCGCCGATCTCGCCGCGATCGGCGGGCTGCCGTGCGGCTGGCAGATCCACAACAAGGACGGCTCGCCGATGGCGGAGCCGAAGCATCCGGTGCTGGCCGAGGGCCGCGTGCGCCATGTCGGCGACCCGATCGCCGTCGTGATCGCCGAGACCAAGCAGCAGGCGAAGGACGCGGCCGAACTGCTCGCGATCGACTTCGAGGACCTGCCCGGCGTCGCGACCGTCACCGATGCGGTCAAGCCGGGCGCGCCGCAGGTGCATGACGGCGTGGCCAACAACGTCTGCTACGACTGGCATATCGGCGACAAGGCGGCGGTCGATGCCGCGTTCGCGCGGGCCGCGCACAAGGTCCGCCTCGACCTGACCAACAACCGGCTCATTCCCAATGCGATGGAGCCGCGCGCGGCGATCGGCGAGTATGACGCGGCGACCGGCGACTACACGCTCTATACCACGACGCAGAATCCGCACGTCATCCGGCTGCTGATGTGCGCGTTCGTGCTGCAACTGCCCGAGCACAAGGTGCGGGTGGTCGCGCCGGATGTGGGCGGCGGCTTCGGCAGCAAAATCTATCACTACGCCGAGGAGGCGGTCGTCACCTGGGCGGCGGCGAAGCTTCATCGGCCGATCAAGTGGACCGCCGAGCGCAGCGAAAGCTTCATGTCGGACGCGCACGGCCGCGACCATGTGACGACGGGCGAACTGGCGCTCGACAAGGACGGCAAGTTCATCGGGCTGCGCGTACACACCTACGCCAACATGGGCGCGTATCTGTCAACGTTCGCGACCGCGGTGCCGACCTATCTGTCGGCGACGCTGCTTGCCGGCACCTACACCACGCCCGCGATCTATGGCGAGGTGACCGCGGTGTTCACCAACACCGTGCCGGTCGATGCCTATCGCGGCGCGGGCCGGCCGGAGACCGCCTATCTGATCGAGCGTCTGGTGGATTGCGCGGCGCGCGAGACCGGCATCGATCGGGTCGAAATCCGGCGCCGCAACTTCATCCCGCGCAGTGCCTTCCCATATCAGACGCCGGTGGCGCTGCAATACGACAGCGGCGATTATGTCGCGACTCTCGACGTGGCGATGAAGAAGGCCGACTGGGCCGGTTTCCCGGCGCGGCGCGCGGCGGCGGCGGCGAAAGGCAGGCTGCGCGGCATCGGCATGTCCACCTATATCGAGGCCTGCGGCGTCGCCCCCTCGGCGGTCGCGGGCGCGCTCGGCGCGCGCGCGGGGCTCTACGAGGTTGCCAATATCCGCTTCAACCCCACCGGCAGCGTGACCGTGTTCACCGGCACGCACAGTCACGGCCAGGGGCATGAGACGACGCTGGCACAACTCGTCACCGAGCAGCTTGGCGTGCCGCTGGCGCAGGTCGAAGTGGTGCACGGCGACACCGCGAAAATCCCCTTCGGCATGGGCACCTACGGCAGCCGCAGTCTGGCCGTCGGCGGCTCGGCGATGGTCAAGGCGATGGACAAGATCATCGCCAAGGGCAAGAAGATCGCCGCCCATCTGCTGGAAGCCGATGTCCGCGACATCGAGTTCAAGGACGGCAAGTTCACCGTGGCCGGCACCGACAAGAGCAAGACGATCGGCGAGATCGCCTTCACCGCCTATGTGCCCCACAACTACCCGCACGAGGAGCTTGAGCCGGGGCTGGAGGAAACCGCGTTCTACGATCCCAAGAACTTCACCTTCCCCGGCGGCTGCCATATCTGCGAAGTGGAGATCGACCGCGACACGGGTGTCGTCCACGTCGTCAACTTCACCGCCGTCGATGACGTGGGCCGTGTCGTCAACCCGATGATCGTGGAAGGCCAGGTGCAGGGCGGCGTCGCGCAGGGCATCGGCCAGGCGCTGCTGGAGAACGCGGCCTATGACGCGAGCGGGCAGCTCGTTTCGGGGTCGTTCATGGACTATACCATGCCGCGGGCCGACGATCTGCCGAGCTTCCACGTCGCGACCGAGAACACGATGTGCACGCACAACCCGCTCGGCTCCAAGGGCTGCGGCGAGGTGGGCGCCATCGGTTCGCCGCCGGCCGTGATCAACGCGGTGGTCGATGCGCTGCGCGACTACGGCGTGCGGCATGTGGACATGCCCGCGACGCCGGCGAAAATCTGGTCGATCATGCATGCTGCCGCCCCGAAGATGGCGGCCGAGTAGAAGGGACCGAGGCGATGTACGATTTCGCGTATCAGAAGCCGGCAAGCATTGCCGATGCGGCAAAACTGCTGGCCGACCCGGAGGCGAAGGCGCTCGCCGGCGGCATGACGCTGATCCCGGTGCTGAAGCAGCGGCTGAACAAGCCCGCGACCGTGGTCGATCTGTCGAAGCTGGGGCTGGCCGGCATCACGGTGTCCGGCGGCATGGTGGCGATCGGCGCGATGACCACGCATGTGACGGTTGCGCGGTCGGCCGAGGTGAAGAAGGCGATTCCCGCGCTCGCCTCGCTCGCCGCGAATATCGGTGACCGCGCGGTGCGCTATCGCGGCACCATCGGCGGCTCGCTCGCCAACAACGACCCGACGGCGGATTACCCGGCGGCCGTGCTGGCGCTGGGCGCGACGATCAAGACCAACCGGCGATCGATCGACGCGGACTCGTATTTCCAGGGCATGTTCGCCACCGCCCTGGAGCCGGGCGAGATCATCACGGCCGTCGAGTTCCCGGTCCCGGAAAAGGCCGCTTATGTGAAGTTCCCGAACCCGGCCTCGCGCTACGCCATGGTGGGCGTGTTCGTCGCCAAGGGACCGAAGGGCGTGCGCGTGGCCGTCACCGGCGCGGGCCAGAACGGCGTGCACCGGCACACGGCGTTCGAGCAGGCCCTGACGAAGTCATGGAGCGCCGCGGCGCTGGACGGCATCGCCACGCCGTCTGCCGGGCTGAACAGCGACATCCACGGCAGCGCCGAATATCGCGCGCATCTGGTCGGCGTGATGGCAAAGCGGGCGGTCGCGGCAGCCGGCTAGCGGCGCCGGCGTCAACGCCGCACGGTGGCTGCGTGACGCGCAGGCGCGTCACGCAGCACCTTGCCGTTCGCATCGTGGGGTCGTTCCTGCACGCTCTGCACAGCTTTCGGCAGGTGCAGGCGGTGCGGCACCGGGATTTTTCGGCGTTTCCGCGTGCACCGTGTCATGACCCCCATGGCTGACCATGGCGGCTGCCGCCGCGCGCGGTCATGCTGCGCCGAGGGGCGGGATTGACAAACAGGTTCCGGCCGACTGACAGTGTGGTATGGCCGAACCTACCAGACAGGTCGTCGGATGACCGGCACCGCCGCACTGCCCGCCGATGATCGGCCGGCGTCCGGTGGCCTCGTCGAACGCGCGGTGACGGCGCTGACGCGGCATATCCGCGACAACCGGCTGGGTCCGGGCGATCCCCTGCCGGGGGAGAGTGCGTTCGCGCTGGAACTCGGCGTGTCGCGCGCGGTCGTGCGCGAGGCGTTCCGCTCCATGGCGATGCTGAAGCTGATCGACATCGGCAACGGCCGCCGCCCGCGCGTCTGCGCGATCGACCGCAGCGTGCTTGGCATCGTGCTGGATCACGCCGTGCAGACCGATCAGACCAGTATCCAGCAGATCTATGACGTGCGCCGCACCATCGAACTGCGCACGGCAGCCTTGGCGGCGCTGCGGCGCGACGCGACCGAGGCGGAGCGGATCACGGCGCTGGCCGCGGCGATGCGCGCGGACTTTGTCGATGCGGCCAAGGTGATGGAGCACGACATTGCGTTTCACGAGGCGGTGGCGGCGGCCTCGCGTAATCCGCTGTTCGCCGTGCTGGTCGGTGCATTCGAGGTGATTACGCGCCAGACCTGGCCGATAGGCTGGAGCAGTCGCGCCAACGACGCGCAGCGCATGGCCAGCATCGAAGGTCACGAGGCGATCGCGCGCGGCATCGCGGCCGGCGACCCGCGGGCGGCGGAGGCGGCGATGGCCGAGCATTTCGATGCCTCCGTGATGGCGCTGCTTGCCGCCGGCGTCACATAGGTGGGGACGATGAAGATCACCGCGATCGAGACGCTGCGCGTCGTCGAGTTTGCCAATCTGCTGTGGTTGCGCGTCCATACCGATGAGGGCGTGGCCGGGCTGGGCGAGACGTTCTTCATGCCGCAGAGCGTCGAGGCCTATGTCCACGAAGCGGTGGCGCCGAAAGTGCTCGGCCGCGATCCGCTCGCGATCGATCGGATCGCCAGGGACCTCACCGGCTATCTGGGCTTCCGCGCCACCGGGGCCGAGATGCGCGGCAATTCGGCGCTCGACATCGCGCTGTGGGACCTGTTCGGCAAAGTCACAAACCAGCCGATCGCGCAACTGCTCGGCGGCTTCTCGCGTCCGCGCATCCGCACTTACAACACCTGCGCCGGCACGGCCTATATGCGCGGCAATATCGGCCAGCGCAGCGGCAACTGGGGGCTGGGGGCGACGCGCGACTACGACGATCTCGACGCGTTCCTCAACCGCGCCGACGAACTGGCTGCCGAGCTGCTCGCCGAGGGCATCACGGCGATGAAGATCTGGCCGTTCGACCTCGCCGCGGAACGCAACGACGGGCAATACATCGCGCCGCATGAACTGAAGACGGCGCTCGTGCCGTTCGAGAAGATCCGCAGATCGGTCGGCGACCGCATGGACGTGATGGTGGAGTTCCACTCGCTCTGGCAGCTCCTGCCGGCAATGACGATCGCCAAGGCGCTGGCGCCGTTCAACACGTTCTGGCACGAGGACCCGATCAGGATGGACAGCCTCGCCAGCCTCAAACGCTACGCCGAGGTTTCGCCGGCGCCGATCTGTGCGTCGGAGACGCTGGCAACGCGCTGGGCGTTCCGCGACCTGTTGGAGACCGGGGCCGCCGGCGTCGTGATGCTCGACCTGTCCTGGTGCGGCGGACTGTCGGAGGCGCGCAAGATCGCGGCGATGGCGGAGGCCTGGCACCTGCCGGTGGCGCCGCATGACTGCACCGGGCCGGTGGTGCTGTGCGCATCGACGCACCTGTCGCTGAACGCGCCCAACGCGCTGATGCAGGAGAGCGTGCGCGCCTATTACCGCACCTGGTACCGTGACCTCGTCACCGCGCTGCCGGATGTGGCGGATGGCTACATCACCGTGCCGCCGGGACCAGGGCTGGGAATGGACCTGCTGCCCGATATCGAACAACGCTTCACCGTCACGAAGCGGATGTCGGAACTCGAATGACGTAGCGCGGATCGACACCAAGGGGAGGGAACCAACATATGCGCAGACACTTCATCGCGGCGAGCCTGCTCGCGCTGTCGCTTGCTGGCGCCGGCGCGGCGCGGGCCGAGCCGCTGACCATCGTGTTCACGCACCACTCATCGGCCGCCAATCCGTTCTGGCAGGCGGTGAAAAAGGGCTTTGACGACGCCTGCGCGAAAATCCAGGCGAGCTGCCAGATGACGTTCCTGCAGAACGAAGGCGCGATCGAACAGCAGGTCGCCAACATGCAGGCGGCACTCGCGCGCCATCCCGACGCGCTGATCACCGCACTCGCGGACAACCACGCCTTCATCGGCGTGCTGACGCAGGCGCGCAAGCAGGGCACCATCGTCATCGCGTCCAACGTCGATGCAACGGAGGGGCCGGAGCGTGAGCTGCGGCAGGCCTTCATCGGCCAGAACTTCATCCCGGCCGGCGAGAATCTGGCGCGTACGCTGGCGAAGCAGTTTCCCGCGCAGGGCGACCTGCGCATCCTGGTTGGCGTCAGCGCACCCGGCCAGAACTGGGCGGAGCAGCGCGCGCAGGGCGTGATCAACGGGCTGGAAGAATACAAGAAGGCCAATCCGGGCCGGAAGATCGTGATCGACAGGATCGACTCCGGCACCGACGGCGCCATCACCGCCGACCGCGTCGGCGCCTACATCACCGCCCATCCCGACACCACGGCCTATTTCGACATGGGGCTGTGGCACTCCTCGGTCGCGCGGATGCTGAAGGACCGCGGCATTCCGCCCCACAAGATCCTGCTCGGCGGCTTCGATCTGGTGACCCAGGTGCTGCAGGAGATGAAGGCGGGCTACATCCAGGTGGAGGTCGATCAGCAGCCCTATGAGCAGGGTTTCATGCCGGTGATGGAGGTGTACCTGGCGAAGAAGTTCGGCCTCGCGCCGGCGAACATCGACACCGGGGAGGCGATCGTGACGCCGGACATGGTGGACATGATCCTGCCATTGGCCAAGCAGGGCCTGCGCTGACGTAAGCGGCGCGGCCAAGACGTGCGCAACCTGTTTCGTATCTACCTGGAGAAGCCGGAACTCGCCGGCATCGCGCTGCTGGCGGTGCTGGTGGCAGTGTTCGAGCTGCGGTCGGGCGGCACGTTCCTGTCGCCCGACAATCTGCGCGGCATCCTCGGCCTGCTGCCGGAGGTCGGGCTGGTGGCGATCGGCGTCACCGTGCTGATGATCTGCGGCGAGTTCGATCTGTCGGTCGGATCGGTGTTCGCGCTGATGCCGATGGTCGCGGCCGAGCTGATGGAGCGCAACATCGGATTCCTGCCTGCCATTCTGGCGGGATTCGCGGTGTGCGCCGCGATCGGGCTGCTCAACGGATTCATCACGCTGCGCTTCGCGATCCCGAGCTTCATCACCACGCTCGGCATGCTGTTCATCGCGCGCTCGCTGACCGTGGTGATCTCCGGCGGGTTTCCGCCCGTGCTGCCGGATGACATCCCGTCCTGGCTGTTCACGCAGTTCATCGGGCCGGGCGGCCTGATCCGCATGTCGTTCCTGTGGTTCGTCGCCATCGCGCTGCTCGCCTCGGCGCTGCTGTCGCTGACCAATGTCGGAAACTGGATCAAATCGACCGGAGGCTTTCTGGAAGCAGCGGCGGCGATGGGCATTCCGGTCAACGGCGTCAAGATGGGATGTTTCCTGCTGTCGTCGCTGCTGGCGGGATTCGCCGGACTGATCCAGGTGCTGCGGCTGGCCTCGCCGCTGCCCTCGATCGGCGAGGGGCTGGAGTTGCAGGCGGTGGCGGCGGCGGTGATCGGTGGCACGGCGCTGACCGGCGGCGTCGGCACGGTGCTCGGCGCCATCGTCGGCGCGCTGCTGATCCGCGTGATCGACAACGGCCTGGTGCTGACGCAGGTGGACGCCAACTGGTTCAAGTTTGCCGTCGGCGCGCTCACGATTTTCGCCGTGGTGGCCAATTCCTGGCTGCGCCGCGCCGCGCGCAGCATCCGCATCGAGGCCGGATGATGAGCGCGCCCATCGTGGAATGCCGCGGTGTGCACAAATGGTATGCCGGCGTGCACGCACTGAAGGACGTGAACCTGAGCATCGCGCCCGGCGAGGTCGTCGGTCTGGTTGGCGATAACGGCGCAGGCAAATCGACGCTCATCAAGATCCTCTCCGGCGTGCACAGGCAGGATGCCGGAGAGCTGCTGATCGAAGGCAAACCGGCCGAGATGCGCTCGCCCAAGGACGCGATGCGATTGGGGATCGAGACGATCTACCAGAGCAATTCGATGGTTCCGACCATGTCGATCGCGCGCAACCTGTTCCTCGGCCGCGAACCGCTGCGGATTGGCATCTTTGGCGTCGGGTTGCTGGATAAGGAGCGGATGCGGCGGGAGAGCGTGCATGCGATCGCCGATGTCGATCTGCATCTGCGCTCATCGGAAGCGCTTGTCGGCGAACTGTCCGGCGGGCAGCGCCAGGGCGTCGCGATCGCGCGGGCCATGCACTTCAAGTCCAAGCTGCTGGTGCTCGACGAGCCGACCAACCACTTGTCGGTGAAAGAAACGAACAAGGTGCTGGGCTTCATTCGCGGGCTGAAGCCGCAGGGCGTGACAGGCATCTTCATCAGCCACAACATTCATCACGTGTTCCAGTGCTGCGACCGCGTGATCGCGATGGCGCGCGGCGAGATCGTGTTCGACCGCGCGGTTGATGCTACTTCGATCGACGAAATCCAGGAAATGCTGTGAGGCGACCATGTTCGTGCTCTCGGGTAAGACCGCGCTTCTGACGGGTGCACTTGGCACGCTGGGGCGGGCGCAGGCGGAGGCGTTGGCGGGCGCCGGCGCGTCGCTGCTGCTGCTCGACCGGCCGGATCACCCCGACGGCATGGAGTTCGCCGTCGGGATCGCCGCGCGCCATGCCACGACGGCCGCGTTCGTCGGTCAGGACCTCAACGATCTGGCGGCGTCGGAGGCGGCGGTGCGCGCGCTGGCGGACGCGCGCGGCGGCATCGACATCCTCATCAACAACGCCGCGCTCATCATCAACAAGCCGTTCGAGCAGTTCACGCTGGCGGAATACGAGGAGCAGGTGCGCGTGAACTCCTCGGCCGCCTTCGCGCTGACGCGCGCGGTCGCGCCGGCAATGAAGGCGAAATCCTATGGCAAGATCGTCAACTTCTGCTCGGTGACGCTCAACGGCCGCTGGGACGGCTACGTGCCCTATGTCGCCTCCAAGGGCGCCATGCTCGGCCTGACGAAGACACTGGCGCGGGAGCTCGGGCCGCATGGTGTCCGCGTCAACGCGGTCTCGCCCGGCGCCGTGGTGTCGGAGGCGGAGGCGCGGGTGTTCGCCGACCGGTTGCAGCAGTACAACGACTGGATCCTGGAGAACCAGTGCCTCAAGCAGCGCATCCAGCCGCGGCATGTTGCCGATCTGGTGCTGTTCCTGGTGTCCCCGGCCTCGGACCTGATCACCGGGCAGAACATCCAGATCGACGGCGGGTGGTAGCGTGCGGACGCCAATCCGGATCACCGCCATCCGTCCGACGACCGTCGCGGTGCCGCTGGAGGCGCCGCTGCGCCACGCCAACGGCGCGCATTGGGGCCGCTTCGTCCGCACCATCATCGAGGTCGAGACGGATGCCGGCATCACCGGTCTGGGCGAAATGGGCGGCGGCGGCGAGAGCGCGGAAGCGGCAGTCCGCGGGCTGCAATCGTACCTGGTCGGACACGACGTGATGCGGCTGGAGGCGTTGCGCTTCGCCATCGCCAATCCCACAGCCAGCCTCTACAACAACCGCACGCAGATGCTCGCGGCGATCGAGTTCGCGTGCCTGGACATCATCGGCCACGCGCTCGACGTTCCGGTTCACGCCCTGCTCGGCGGTAAGCTGCGTGATCGCGTGCCGTTCGCCTCCTATCTGTTCTTCCGGTTCCCCATCGACGATGCCGGCACACACGAGGTGCGCACGCCCGAGCAACTGGTGGCGCACGCGCGGGCGTTGAAGGTGGCGTATGGATTCGGCAGCCACAAGCTCAAGGGCGGCGTGTTCCCGCCGCGCCACGAACTCGCCTGCTACCGCGCGCTCGCCGAGGCCTTTCCCGATGACACAGTCCGCTTCGACCCCAACGCGGCCTTCGCGATCGAGGAGGCGATCCGCTTTGGCCACGCGATCGCCGATCTGCGCAACGACTACTACGAGGACCCGACCTGGGGCCTGAACGGGATGCGGCAGGTGCGGGCCGCTGTGCCGATCCGCCTCGCCACCAACACCGTGATCGTCAATTTCGAGCAGCTTGCCGCCAATCTGCGCGATCCGGCGGTGGACGTCGTGTTGCTCGACACGACATTCTGGGGCGGGGTGCGCGCCTGCGTCAAGGCGGCGGGCGTATGCGAGACCATGCAGACTGGCATTTCGGTGCATTCCTCGGGCGAACTCGGCATCCAGCTTGCCACCATGCTGCATCTGGGTGCGGTGCTGCCCAATCTGAGCTTCGCCGCCGACGCGCACTATCATCATCTGCGCGACGACGTCATCCGGGGCGGAAAGCTGCCGTATCAGGGCGGGGCGATCGCGGTGCCCGACGCGCCGGGCCTCGGCGTGACACTCGATCACGAACGGGTTGCGCGCTACGGGGAGCTGTATCGTCGTACCGGCGGCTACGCGTATGACCGCGATCCGTCGCGTCCCGGCTGGTATCCGCTGGTGCCCAACGGCGATTGGGCTGATCCGGCCGTGCCGTCGCCGAAGCTGGCTTTCGCGTGGGAGGCAAACGCATGACCGATATCCGGCTGCTTGTCGATGCCCGCAACCGGCTTGGCGAAGGGCCGGTGTGGGACGTGGCGGAACAGGCGCTCTATTGGGTTGATATCGAAGGCTGCCGGCTGTTCCGGCGCGACCACGCGACGGGTCTGGTGCGCGACTGGCAGTTTCCCGAGCGCATCGGCAGCTACGCCATCCGGCGGTCAGGTGGGTTGGTGTGCGCGTTCGCGTCCGGCTTTGCGTTCTTCGATCCGGCGAGCGGCGCGATCGAATGGATCGCGCGGCCGGAGGCGATGATCGCGCGCAACCGCTTCAACGACGGAAAATGCGACCGCGCCGGGCGTTTCTGGGCCGGCACGATGGACGACCGGCTGAAGGAACATACCGGCTCGCTCTATCGCCTCGACCCGGACCGCAGCGTGCACCGCATGGACGGCGCGATCGGCGTTCCCAACTCGCTGGCCTGGAGTCCCGATGACCGCGTATTCTATTTCGCGGACACGCTCGATGGGCTGATTTACGCCTACGACTACGATCGCGCGACCGGCGCCATCGCCAACAAGCGTGCGTTCAGTGCGGCGAAAGACGTGGCTGGCGTGCCGGATGGCTCGACAATTGACGCTGAGGGTTACCTCTGGAATGCCCGCTGGGACGGCTGGTGCGTGGTGCGCTACGCGCCGGACGGGCGCGTGGACCGCGTGGTGGAACTGCCGGTCCAGAAACCGACAAGCTGCGCTTTCGGCGGCGCGGACCTCGCCACGCTCTACGTGACGTCGGCAGTCTGGGATCTGTCGGGGTCCGCGCTGGCGCGGCAACCCTGGGCAGGCGGCGTGCTTGCGGTGGATGCCGGCGTGCGCGGACTGCCGGAGCCGCGCTTTGCCGGATAGCGTGACGACGGCGTCGCAGACGGCAGATGTGTTCTTGCCGGGCGCTGGTCCTCGCCATGTCCGGGTGTTCGTGGTCAGGGTTGAAGGCATGCGGCGGATCGGGCCGTTGCTGACGTTGTTTCCGGCCAGTCCGGTGCCCAAACCCACGCCGCGCGACGAATGACCGCTGACGGAGCCGCAGTGTCGGCTTGACGCGGACCGGCGTGCGGTGGTCCTTTCACGACCCCGCGAGGCAATCTCCCCGCCGCGTCCCGTAACGCACGGAACAGCCCGATGCTCATCACCCAGGTCGAAGCGTCCGCCGCACCGGCCGAACGCAGCACCGAGAGTGCCGCAGTCCAGGCGGCCGGGTCATCCGCGGCCGCGTCGGCAGCCGGCCCCGTCTCCGCCGGCGACCCGTCCAAGCGTGCCTATCCGGCACCGTCCGCGCAGCCGACGCAACGCGGGCCGGACGGCATTCGCTTCGATTTCAACGAGGGCTGCCGCGTCATGCTTCCCGCCGGCGATCGGCCGTGGCGCGTGGTGCTGCGCGACCTCGACACCGCCAACGTGTTGTTCCGCACCGAGCTTGTATCGGGCGCCGTCAACAGCACCAAGCGCTACTTCGTCCGCTTCCGCATCGAGGTGACGCAGGACGACAAGCCGGTCCTCACGCATGACTACGATGCCGCTGGGCGAGAGGTGCTGATCCTGCTGCCGGTCGGCACGTTGGGCGACACCATCGGCTGGTTGCCCTACGCGATCAAGTTCCAGCGCCGCCACCTCTGCCGGCTGACCGTCGGCATCGCGGAGCGGCTGATCCCGCTGTTCGCCGGTGCCTATCCCGATATCCGCTTCGTCACGCACGAGGCGGTCAAGCCCGAAAGCTACTACGCCACGTACTATGTCGGCCTGTTCTTCGACGATGAGGGCGCGGTGTGGCAGCCGAGCGACTTCCGCTTGGTCGGGCTGCACCGCACCGCCGGCTACATTCTGGGAGTCGATCCGACCGAGGAGCCACCGCTGCTCTCGCCGCTGGAGGCGGGCGCGCCGCTGGACGAACCCTATGTGGTGATTGCCACCCAGAGCACGACGCAATGCAAGACCTGGAACAATCCGCACGGCTGGCACGAGGTCATCGCCTTCCTCAAGCAGCACGGTTATCGCGTGGTGTGCATCGACCAGAAGCAGGTGCACGGCACCGGGCTGGTGTGGAACCACATCCCGCACGGGGCGGAGGACCAGACCGGTGACCGGCCGCTGCTGGAACGGGCGCGCTGGATCAGGTACGCGGCGTTCTTCGTTGGACTCTCGAGCGGTCTGTCATGGCTTGCCTGGGCGGTCGGCACGCCGGTGGTGATGATCAGCGGATTTACGCATCCCGTCAACGAATTCGCGACACCATATCGAATCATTAACTATCATACCTGCAACGGCTGCTGGAACGACATGCGGTTGCGCTTTGACCACAAGGACTTCCTGTGGTGCCCGCGTCATGCCGGCACGGCACGCCAGTTCGAATGTACGCGGCTGATCACCACCGATCAGGTGAAGGACGCGATCCGCCGGATTCCTGGCTTCGGCGCGCACCGCCTCACCGCCGCGTGAGGTCGGCGTCGCGCGCTTGACAGCCGCGCGGGCCACACGAAAAGGTCTGCGCCGGGTCCGACGGGCACGAACCGGAGCAGCGACATGGGCAGCCGATCCGCGTTCGCTTCCTTCGCGGCGGCCATGGTCGTCGTGGTCGTGGCGGCCGTCGGGCTGGCGGCGGAGCCGGCAAAGCCGGTGACGATCGGCTATTCGGCGGGGCTGCTGGCCGATCCGTTCCAGGCGATTCAGGCGGACTTCACCATCGCGGTCGCCCGCAAGGCCGGGCTGAAAGTGCTGCCTATCACCGACGCGAACGGAAACGCCGCCCGCCAGGTCGCCGACATCCGCAAGTTGCTGGCCGGCGGCGCGCAGGGCCTGCTTGCCGTCCCCATCGACCGCGACGCCATCGTGCCGGCGCTGGACGCGGCCGCCGCCCGCGACGTGCCGGTGGTCGCGATCGATACCGCGCCCTCGTCGGGCAAGGTGGCGATGATCGTGCGCGCCGACGACCGGCGGATGGCCGAGGATGCCTGCCATCTGATCGGCCGGCAGATCGAGGGCGTCGGCATCGTACTCTCGATGCTGGGCAGCCAGGGCACCAGCGCTGCCCGCGATCGCGCCGCCGGCTTTGCTGACTGCATCCGCAAGGACTATCCGGCGATCAGCCTGATCGAGCAAGCGACCGACGGCAAGCCCGACCGCGCCGCGTCGATCGCCCGCAACGTCGCGCAGGCGACGCCGGACCTCGCCGCGATCTATATCCAGAGCGACGCCGTCATGCTGCCGGGCGTTCTCAACGGGCTGAAGGCAGCGAACCGGCTGACGCCGGTGGGCGCGCCGCGGCACATCATGCTGGTCAGCCTCGACGGCACGCCGCTGGCGCTGCAACGCATCCGCGCCGGCTATCTCGATGCCGCCATCTCCGAGCCGCTCGACCTCTATGTCACCTACGGCCTGCGCTACCTTCAGGCCGCGCTGAAGGGGGAGCGGTTCCAGCCCGGCCCGACCGACCACGACAGCCGCATCATCGACCACGCGGGCAGCCCGATGGACCTGCTGCCGGCGCCGATCGTGACCCGCGCCAACGCCTCCAGCCCGACATTGTGGGGCAACAAGATCAAGACCTGAGGCGCTGCCGGCCGTTCACTCCACCACGATGCGCGGCCCGGCGGCGGCCGGCTTGCCGCGCCCCGCCGGCAGCTTGGCCCAGACGCGCCCGGCCAGAGCGGCGAAGGCGCGGCCGGCCTCGCTTTCGGGCGCGGCGGCGGCGATCGGTTCGCCGGCGTCGCCCGAATTGCGGATATCGAGCAGCAGCGGCACCTCGCCGAGGAACTCGGTGCCCAGCCGGTGTGCCTCCGCCTTCGCCCCGCCGTGGCCGAAGATGTCGGAGCGGTGGCCGCAATTGGGGCAGCAGAAGAAGCTCATGTTCTCGACGATGCCGAGCACCGGGACGCGCGTACGCTCGAACATGCGCACGCCGCGGCGCGCGTCGGCCAGGGCCACGTCCTGCGGCGTGGAGACGATCACGGCGCCGGCCAGCGCCACGCGCTGCGCCATGGTAAGCTGTGCATCCCCGGTGCCGGGCGGCATATCCACGATCATGATGTCGAGCGGACCCCACTCGACCTGGCCCATCATCTGCTCCAGCGCGCCCATCACCATCGGGCCGCGCCAGATCATCGCCGTCTCCTCATCGACCAGGAAGCCGATCGACATCGCCTTCAGCCCCCAGGCCGGCAGCGGCAGCATCCGGTCGCCGCGCACCTCGGGCTTGCGTGCGAGGCCCAGCATCCTGGGCAGGCTGGGGCCGTAGATATCAGCGTCCAGCAGGCCCACCCGCAGCCCCATCTGCGCCAGCGCCACGGCGAGGTTCACCGCGACCGTCGATTTGCCGACGCCGCCCTTGCCCGACGCCACCGCGACCACCGCGCCGACCTCGGCCAGCAGCGGCGGGCGGGCGGCGTGCTGGCCGTGTGCGTGCCCGTGTGCCTGCGCCGGCGGCTGCTGGGCGGCGGCCGCCGGCTTGTGGGCGGTCAGCACGGCGGTGACGTTCTGCACCCCCGCCTCGCGCGCCAGCCGCTTCTCCACCGCGCGGCACACCGGCTCCATCGCCGGCGCGCGCTGGCGGTCGGTGAGCAGGGAGACATGCACCAGGCCGCCGCGCAACTCGATCGCCTCGACCAGCCCGGCGGCGACGATGTCCTGGCCGGTGGCCGGGTCGGCGATGTCGCGCAGCGCCTCGCGTAGAGTTTCGGCGGAGAGGGACGTGCTCATGCGCTTGAAAACCTCTTGAAGCGCGTCATTATGCAGCGACGCAGCGGCGCCGATATGGCGCCCTCACGGCGTCCTGCCAATGGCTCGTGGCGGCAGGGCAGCACCGGCGCGCCCGATGGCCCGCCGATTACGGTATGCGGAAGGAGCACTCCGGCCCGATGTCCTGGAACAATGGCGGCCCCGGCGGGGGCAGCCCGTGGGGACCTCCCCCCGGTACGCCGAAGGACGGCCCGCGCCAGACCGGCGGGGGTGGCGGCGGACCGAAAGGCCCGTGGGGCGGCGGCGGAGGGCCGGGCGGGCCGCTGCCCGATGTCGATGAGATGATCGGCCGTCTTCAGGCGTGGCTGCGCGGATTGCTGCCGCCGTTCGGCAGGCGGCGCGGCGGAGGGGGTGGCGGACGCGGGCTGGCGCTGGTGGTGGCCGGCGTTGTGGCGCTGTGGCTGCTCAGCGGGTTCTATCGCGTGCAGGCCGACGAACAGGGCGTGGTGCTTCGCTTCGGCGCGCTCAACCGGACCTCGCTGCCCGGCCTGAACTATCACATCCCCTGGCCCGTCGAGACGGTGCTGCTGCCCAAGGTCACGCGCATCAACCGCATCGAGATCGGATATCGCTCCGCCCGCGGCAGCGCCGACGCTCCGATCGAGGAGGGGCGCGATGCGGCCGGGCGGGATGTGCTGGCCGAGAGTCTGATGCTCACCGGAGATGAGAACATCGTCGACATCGACTTCGCGGTGTTCTGGCGTATCCGCAACGCCGCCGACTTCCTGTTCAAGACACGCCACCCCGCCTACACCGTCAAGTCCGCGGCCGAGAGCGTGATGCGCGAGGAGATCGGCCAGTCACAGATCCAGTTCGCGTTGACCGAGGGACGCGCCAAGATCGAAACCGACGTGATGAAAGGCGTGCAGTACATCCTCGACCAGTACGGCACGGGCATCGAGGTCACGCAGGTGCAGTTGCAGAAGGTCGATCCGCCCGCGGCGGTGATCGACAGCTTCCGAGACGTGCAGCGCGCCAACACCGATGCCGACAGGGTGCGCAATGAGGCCCAGTCGTACGCCAACGACATCGTGCCACGCGCCCGCGGCGACGCCGCGCGCATCGTCGCCGAGGCGGATGCGCAGCGCCAGGCCGCGATCGCCGAGGCGACGGGCCAGGCGCAGCGGTTTCTATCGGTGCTCAAGGCCTATGATGCCGCCAAGGACGTGACACTGCGCCGCCTCTATATCGAAACGATGCAGGACATTCTGAGCCGCACGCCTGCCGTGGTGGTGGACCAGAACCTGCGGGGCATCGTGCCGTTCCTGCCGCTCAACGAGACCGGTCGGCCCGCGCCGCCCGCCCGACCCCCGGCGGTATCGGCGGGAGGCGGGCAATGAGCCGCAGCGTCATCATCGCGATCGCCGCGGCGTTCGTCGTCGTCGTGCTCGCCAGTGCCTCGCTGTTCACGGTGACGCAGACCGAACAGGCGCTGATCACGCAGTTCGGTCAGCCGGTGCGCGTGATCGAAAAGCCGGGGCTGCATGCCAAACTGCCGTTCATGCAGTCGGTGATCACGTTCGACCGCCGCCTGCTCGACTATGAGGTGCCGCCCGAGGAAGTCATCCTTGGCGACCAGCGCCGCCTGATCGTGGACAGCTTCGCGCGTTTCCGCATCGTCGATCCCCTGCGCTACTACCAGGCGGTGGGGGTCGGCGAGGAAGGCATCCGCGCGCGGCTGAATTCGGTGGTGTCCTCGGCCTTGCGGCGCGTGCTCGGCAATGAGCAGTTGTTCAACGTGCTGTCGGTGCAGCGCGGTCGCATCATGGGGCTGATCCGCGACCAGTCGAATGCCGAGATGCGCAATTTCGGCATCGTGGTCGAGGACGTGCGCATCCGCCGCGCCGACCTTCCGGAAGAGAACACGCAGGCAGTGCTGGCGCGGATGCAGTCCGAGCGCGAGCGCGTCGCCAAGCAGGCACGCGCCGAGGGCGCCGAGGCGGCCGCGAAAATCCGCGCCAACGCCGACCGGGAACGGACGGTGCTGCTGGCGGACGCACGCGCCACCGCCGACCGCCTGCGCGGCGAGGGCGAGGCAAAGTCGATCGCCACCTATGCCGGCGCGGTCGGGCAGGATCCCGGCTTTTTCCAGACCTGGCGGACTTTGCAGGCCTATCGCGAGGCGTTCGCCTCCGGCACGTCCCGGCTGGTGCTGACGCCGGGGGACGACTTCCTGAAGCTCCTGAACCGGGCGCCGCGTCCCGGCGACGGCGACCTGCCCGCGCCCGCCGCGAACACCGCTCCGCCGGCGGCCGGCTCGCCGTGAGATCGCGCGCCCGCGCGACCACGGCGACGCCGCTTGCCGAGACGTGCCATGATGCCAACATTGCTGCCCAGCCCCGAGGGACAGATCAAGATGCGTAGCGTAAAACTCCGTGCCGTTCGTGCCGTCTCACTGGCGCTGGCGACGGCGATCGCACTGCCGGCGATGCCCGGTTACGTCGAGCCGGCGGCCGCCCGGCCGGCGCCGGACAGCTTCGCCGATCTGGCGGCGCGGCTTCTGCCGGCGGTCGTCAACGTCTCCTCCAGCCAGACCGTGATGGCGCAGAACACCGACCGGCCGAGCCTGGGGCCGGACCTGCCACAGTTCCCGCCCGGCTCGCCGTTCGAGCAATTGTTCCGTGACTTCCTCGAACGCAACCGCCGCAACCGCGACAACCCGCAGACGCCGCCGCGCAAGCTGCAGAGCCTCGGCTCGGGCTTCATCATCGATCCGGCGGGGATCGTGGTCACCAACAATCACGTCATCGATGGGGCGGATGAGATCACGGTGACGCTGCAGGACGGCACCACGCTGAAGGCCGCGGTGGTCGGCCGCGACACCAAGACCGATATCGCCGTGCTGAAAGTGAAGCCGGACAAGCCGCTGCCGGCGCTGGCCTTCGGCGATTCCGACAAGTCGCGCGTGGGCGACTGGGTGCTTGCCATCGGCAACCCGTTCGGCCTGGGCGGCACCGTCACCGCGGGCATCATTTCCGCCCGCGGGCGCGACATCCAGCAGGGACCCTACGACAATTTCATCCAGACTGATGCGCCGATCAACCGCGGCAATTCCGGTGGCCCGCTGTTCAACATGGACGGCGAGGTGATCGGCATCAACACCGCGATCTACTCACCCTCCGGCGGCTCCATCGGCATCGGCTTCTCGATCCCGGCGAGCCTGGCCAAGACGGTGGTCGAGCAGTTGCGCGACTATGGCCATCCGCGGCGCGGCTGGCTGGGCGTGAAGATCCAGCAGGTCACCCCGGACATCGCCGAGAGCCTGGGGATGAAGGAGCCGCACGGCGCCATGATCGCGTCGGTGGATGACAACGGTCCGGCCGCCAAGGCCAAGCTGCACAACGGCGACATCATTCTCAAGTTCGGCGGTCAGGACGTGAAGGACATGCACGCGCTGCCGCGGATCGTCGCCGAGACCGAGATCAACAAGGAAGTGCCGGTGACGGTCTGGCGCGACGGCAAGGAAGATACGCTGTCGGTCAAGGTCGGCGAACTGCCCGACGACCAGCAGACGCAGCTTGCCTCCACCAAGCCCGACCAGGCGATGCCGTCCAAGCCGCTGCAACTCTCCGCGCTGGGCCTGAAGCTCTCGCCGATCACGCCGGATGCGCGCGACAAGTTCCAGATCGGCCAGGACCAGAAAGGCGTGCTCATCACCGACGTGGGCCCCGGCACCCCGGCCGCCGAGCGTGGGCTGAAGCCAGGCGACGTGATCGTGGAGGTGCAGCAGGAGGACGTGAGCACCCCCGCCGACGTGCAGGATCGCGTCGAAAAAGTGCGTAAGGCCGGCCGTGCCTCCGTGCTGTTCCTCGTGCAGAGCAGCGAGGGGTTGCGCTGGGTGCCGCTGTCGCTGAAGCCGGACACCGGTAAGCAGCCGGGCTGATCCTCGCGCGGCTCGCTGCGCTGGCCGCCCTCTCCCGCTTGCGGGAGAGGGCCGGGATCAGGGTCACACGCCGCCGTACAGCCGCTCGGGTGCCACCACCGGGGCCGCGATCTCTTCCCATTCGCCATCGCGCGCGGCGCGGAAGAAGCAGTCGCGCCGGCCGGTGTGGCAGGCGACTCCGTGCTGATCCACCAGCAGCAGCAGCGTGTCGCCGTCGCAGTCCAGCCGCAACTCGATCAGGCGCTGTGTCTGTCCCGATGTCTCGCCCTTGCGCCACAACGCGCCACGGCTGCGGCTGAAATAGCAGGCCTGGCCGGAGCCGAGCGTCTCGCGTACCGCGTCGCGGTTCATCCAGGCGAGCATGAGCACTTCGCCCGTGTCGAACTGCTGCGCGATGGCTGGCACCAGCCCCTGCGCATCGAACCCGATGGCATCCAGGATCGCGTCCGCGCTCATGCGTCCTCACCCCGGGCGACATAGGCGCGCATCACGCCCAGCCCGCGCTCCAGATCGGCGATCAGGTCGGCCGGCTCCTCCAGCCCGATATGCAGGCGTACCGTCTCGCCGCCGAAATCGCCGGTCCCGGCCGTGCGCGTGATGAAGCCGTTGGTCGGCAGCACGAGACTCTCGAACCCGCCCCAGGAGGCGCCGATGCCGAACAACGCGAGACTCTCGACCATCGCATGAACGGCGGGACGCGAGAATTCCGGGCGGAACACCACGCCGAACAGGCTGCAAGCGCCGGAGAAATCGCGGCGCCAGAACTCATGGCCAGGGCACGAGGGCAGGGCAGGGTGCAGCACCTGCTTGACTTCCGGCCGGGCGGCGAGCCAGCGCGCGACCGTCAGCCCTGACTGCATCTGCCGGTCCAGCCGCACCGCCAGCGTCCGGGTGCCGCGCAGCGCCAGCCAGCAGTCGTCGGGGCTTGCGTGCTGTCCGAGCAGGAGCGTGGTCGATCGCACACGCTCCCACTCCGCGTCACCGTTGGTGACGACGGCGCCGAGCACAAGGTCGGAGTGCCCCGCGGCGTATTTCGTCAGAGCCTGGATCGACACGTCCACACCGTGCGCGAACGGCTGGAAGAAATGCAGACCCCAGGTATTGTCGATCATGACCTTGGCGCCGTGCGCGCGCGCCACGGCGGCGAGTGCCGGCACGTCCTGCACCTCGAAAGTATGGCTGCCCGGGCTTTCCAGGTACAGCACCTTCGTGTTCGGCCGCAGCAACGCGCGCAATCCGGCGGCATCGAGCATCGGGTCGTAGTACGTGGTCGCGACGTTCATGCGCGTCAGGAAATGGTCGGCGAACTGGCGCGCCGGGCCATAGACCGAATCCGGCATGAGCAGATGGTCGCCGGTTGCGAGAAAGGCGAGCAGCGGCACCGTGAAGGCGGCCACCCCCGTGCTGACGACCTGGCAACGCGTGCCGCCCTCGATCTCGGCGATCACGTCCTCCAGCGGCCAGTGGGTCGGCGTGCCGAGCGTGCCATAGACCAGCGCCTGCTGCAGCCGCTTTGCGCCGCCGGCCTGGCGCGTCGCGATGTCCGGGCACAGCACGGTCGAGCCGCGATGCACCGCGGGGTTGACGAAGCCGTGCGCGTGGGTGCCAGCGCGGCCGGCGTGGGAGAGGCGGGTGTGCCAGTCGTGATGCAGGCGATCCGGGCGCGATGGCGGTGTCGCGGCGTCGTTCGGCATGGGTGATGGTCCCTGCGGCTCGTGCGCTGTTCAACCGGCTCGCGCGCAGCTTGGCAAGGCTAACCGGTGACCCGCCCCGCGTGGCGCGCATGCAGGAGGGCGGCCACGTTGCGCTGCAGGTCGTCGCTGTGGAACGGCTTGCGCAGCACCGCGGCGTCGGCGATGTCGGCCAGCAGGGTCGTCGCCGCGTAGCCGGTGACGAACAGCACCGGCAGCCCGCGTCGCCGTTCCCGCGCCGCGCGCGCCAGTTGCAGGCCGTTCATGCCGGGCATGACGAAGTCCGCCACCAGCAGGTCCACCGCCGCTCCACCGTCGAGGACGGCCAGCGCGGCCGGTGCGCCGCCGGCCCGCACTACGGCATAGCCAGCTTCCTCCAACATCGCGGCGGTCACCTCGCGCACCGCTTCATCGTCATCGGCAAGCAGGATGCGCGCCCGCCAGCGCGGGCCCGCCGATCCTGGAAAGCTGACGGCCGCCAGCGCCGGGGCACGCGGCAGATGCACGGTGACCGTCGTTCCCTCCCCGGTGCGGCTCGCGATCATCACGTCGCCCCCGGATTGCTGCGCGAACCCATAGACCTGCGCCAATCCCAGCCCGGAGCCCTTGCCTGCCGGCTTGGTGGTGAAGAACGGCTCGAAGGCGCGGTCCAGCACCTCTTGATCCATCCCCGTGCCGGTATCGCTGACGCGCAACGTGACATAGTCGCCAGCCGGCGGCTGCTCGGGCCGCTCCGGCGCTTCGAGCCGCGTATTGGCAGTCGCGATGGTCAGCGTGCCGCCGTCCGCCATCGCGTCGCGTGCGTTCAGCGCCAGGTTCAGGATCACCAGTTCCATCTGCGGCTGATCCACCATCGCCGGCCATAGTGAGCGGAGCAGGTCGGTCTGGATCCTGACCGTGCCGCCGACGCTGGTGCGCAGCAGGTCCGCCATCCCGGTGACGATCTGGTTCAGATCGACCGGCCGGGGCTGCAACTGCTGGCGCCGCGCGAAGGCTAGCAACTGGCCGGTCAGGCTGGCGCCGCGCTCCGCTGCCGCGCGCAGCGTCGCCAGCCGCCGCGCCGGCGGTCCGGTCAGGTCGCGCTCCAGGAACTCGATGTTTCCCAGGATCACCGTCAGCAGATTGTTGAAGTCGTGTGCGACGCCGGCGGTGAGCTGGCCGATCGCTTCAAGCCGCTGCATCTGGCGCAGCGTCGCCTCCATGCGCTCGCGCTCCTCCATCTGCGCGCGCAGTTCCTTGATGGTCGCTTCCAGCGCCGCGGTGCGGTCCGCGACACGGGCCTCCAGGGTTGCATTGGCTTCCTGTAGCGCCGCCTGCGCCAGCTTGCGCTCGGTGATGTCCACCACCGCCATCACCGCGCCGTTCTGAATGCCGCGCGCGTCGCGCAGCGGACGGGCCTGGGTCACGACGTGGCGTTCGGTCCCGTCGTTGAACCGTACCACAAGCTCCTCCGGCGCCGTCTCCTCGCCGCGCACCGCACGGGCAAAGGGCAGGACTTCGCGCGGCGCCTCGATGCCGTCACGCAGCACCGTGTAGCCGAGGCCCTTGCGGTTACCCAGCGTGTAAATGCCGCTGCCCTCCAGCCGCAGCAACTCGGCCGCCTGGCGGTTCGCCCAGGCTACGCGAGCCTGCGGGTCCCGCGTCACCCACACCGCCGTCGGTACCGCGTCCAGCACCTCCTGCAACTCGTCGGTCCGCGCCCGCTGCGCGGCAGCGGCGGCGATGGCGATGGCGGCATGACCGGCGACCCGGCGGAGGAAGCCCAAATAATCATCGTCCAACTGCCGCCGCGGGTTGAGGCCGATCAAGAGCGCGCCGTCGGTGATGTCGTCGCGGTCCTGAGCCGCAATCGGCAGCACGGCTGCACGCGCGTGCCGCTCCGGCCACGTGCCTTGCGGTAGCAGCGCGCCGAAGCTGGCGGGCGGGTCATCGAGAAGGGTCAGACTGTCGCTGCGGATGGTGGCGGCGATGGCCCAGTCGTCGTCGCCGGCTATTTCCACCTCGGCGGGCACGCCGTGGGCGGGAGCGGACATCAGCCGCGCGCGTCCGTTGCCGTCGCGGAGGTAGATCAGCGAGGCTAGCGTGTCCGGCTGCCCGGCGAGCACTGCGTCGATGGCGCGACAGGTACCGGCGACGCTGTCGTGCCCCGCTGCACGCTCGCCGAGCCTGCGCAGCACTTCCAGCCGGCGCGCGCCGATGACGTGCCCGGTGGTCTCGCAGACCGGCGTGAACACTCCGCCGATCCGTCCGTCCGCGTGCCTGATCGGGCTGCACGCGTAGGTGAAGAACGTTTCCTCCAAATAGCCATGGCGGTCGAGGAGCAAGGGGACATCCTTCGACCAGGTGGCGATGCCGTCGCGCATCACGCCTTCGAGCTGCGGGCCGATCGTGTCCCAGACCTCGGGCCATGACTCGATTCCCGGCCGGCCCAGCCCGCGCGGATGCTTGCGCGAGCCGGCTGCCGGGCACCATGCGTCGTTGTAGAGTGTCACCAGCTCCGGTCCCCACCAGAGCAGGATCGGGAAGTGTGAGTTCAGGCACAGGCTGACCGCGGTCCTGAGCGCATCAGGCCAGTCCCGGGGTGGTCCGAGGGGTGAGCGGCTCCAGTCGTGGGCGCGCATCAGCGCACCCATTTCCCCCCCGCCGGCCAAAAACTCCGCCGGCGCGGTATCCGAAGCCGCAGGCGGCGGTTGTGCATCCATCGCGTACCCTAGGGGCCGACGTGCCGTCCAGCGCCACTCACACTCACGCGAGGCTTTCAGCGGGCGACCGGTGTGTCGCTCCGTCCGCCCCATTCTGCCCAGGATCCGTCATAGAGCGCACCGATCGGCAGGCCGGCGCGGGCGCGCGCCAGCGTCAGTACCGCTGCACTGACACCCGAGCCGCAACTGGTGATAACCGGCCGCTCGCCATCGGCCCCGGCGGCGGCGAATCGGGCACGCAGCGCGGGCGGCGGCAGCATGGTGCCATCGCCGGCGAGAAGCTCGGCGAAGGGCAGGCTGGCGGAGCCGGGGATGTGGCCGCCGCGCAGGCCGGCGCGCGGCTCCGGCGCCTCGGCGCGGAAGCGGGCGGCCGCGCGGGCGTCAAGCACCAGTTCCGCCTGCGAGTCGAGATTGGCGAGCAGGTCGCCGATGCCGCGCAGCCGGGCGGCGCGGAATGCCGGGCGGAAGGCCGCCGGCGCGGGTGGCGGCGGCGCCCCCTGCTCGATAGCCCGGTTCTCGGCCCGCCACTTCGGCAGCCCGCCGTCGAGCACAGCGGCGTCGTCATGCCCGAACAGTCCCATCAGCCACCAGCCGCGCGGGGCGGAGAAGATGCCGCGCTGGTCGTAGAACACGAGACGCTTTTCGTTGCCGATGCCGAGCGCGCCGACGAGTTGCGCGAAGCGGCCCGGCGAGGGGACCATGTGGGGCAGGTCGGTCGCGTCATCGGCGATCGCGTCGATGTCGAAGAACCGGGCCCCGGAGATATGGGCGGCGCCGAATTCCGCCCGCGCGTCCCGCCCCTCGTTCGGCAGGTAATAGGTCGCATCCAGCACGATCAGGTCGGGATCGCCGAGATGCTGTTCGAGCCAGGCGGTCGAAACCAGCGGGTCGCTCATGCCTGCGCTGCCTCCGCCAGTGCCACCACGATACGTCGGTTCTGTCGCCCCTTGCTTTCCATTTTCAGCACACGCACCGGCCCGATCGCGCCGGTGTGGGCGACATGTGTGCCGCCGCACGGCTGCAGGTCGATCGGCGCATCGTCCGTGCCGATGCGGAGCAGTCGAAGCCGGCCGGTGCCGCGCGGCGGCTTCACCGAGAGGGTACGGACCAGAGCCGGACTCTCGTCGAGCACGCTTTCGTCCACCCATGCCGCGGTCACGGGATAATCGGCTGCGATCAGTGCGTTGAGCCCGGCCTCGATCGCTTCCCTGGCGGGCGGGTCGGGCAGGTCGAAATCGAGCCGCGAGCGGTCGGCGCCGACCTGCCCGCCGGTCACCGCGGCACCCGGCAGCACCGCACAGAGCAGGTGCAGCGCCGTGTGCATCCGCATATGTGCCCAGCGCCGCGGCCAGTCGAGGGTGGCGATGACCCGCGCGCCCGGCGGCGGCAGCGGCGCGGCGTCCGACGGCATGTGACGGATCGCCTCGCCCTCGCCCTTCAGCGTCTCGACAACCGTCATCTCGCCACCGTCCCAGCGCAGCACGCCGGCATCGCCCGGCTGGCCGCCGGCGCGGGCATAGAACGGCGTGCGGTCGAGAACGACGCCCTCGGGCCCGCTGGCAAGCACCGTGGCGCTGGCCTCGCGCAGCATCGGGTCGGCCACGAACAGGCGTTCTGTCATGTCCACTCCTGTCGCAGGTGCTCGCGGCGCAGACCGAGCCAGAGCAGCGCGATCGCGGTGACCGAGTTGGCGAACCGGCCGGCGATGGCGGCGGCGATCGCATCCCCGGCAGGCCAGACACGCACGCGAATGTCCTCGTCCTCATGGTCGAGTCCCGCGGTGCCCACCAGCCCATCCGGGCCGGCCGGCGGGGCAGTGACCTCGCCGACATAAAGGGCCACGTTCTCATCGCTGCCGCCGGCGGTGAGCAGGAAGTCTCCGACACGGGCGAGGCGGCGCGGTGTGATCGCCATTTCCTCCTGCGCCTCGCGCAACAGCGTCGCCTCCGGCGTCTCGCCCGGATCGCACAGGCCGGCAGGGACCTCGACCAGCACCGGATCGACCCCGGCGGCCAGTGCCGGCAAGCGGAACTGCTCGATCAGCACGACCAGATCGGCCCGCGGGTCGTAGGGCAGCAGCGCCGCGGCGCGGCCGCGGCGCCAGAGTTCCCAGGTGCGCAGCCCGGACATGCGCCCGTCGAAACGACGATGGCGAAAGCGGATGCGCTGCAACGGAAACCGTCCCTGCCAGACGGTTTCGTCGGATTCCACCACGGTATCCGGGTGCGGCGGCAGCGGCGCGGGGACAGGCATGAGCGCAGCCTATCGGCGCGCGGACGCACGATCCAGGGGGGTGCTCAGTCAGTCGATCCATAACCCGTGGCTGCGGTGCCATTCCGCGATCGACTGCTCGGGGTACTCGTCGAAGCACAAATCGTCCGGCCCGACCGCCGGCACGACCCAAGGCGCCTTTGAGCCCAGCATCAGATGCACGCGCGAGGGCGGGCGCGGCAGCGCGGTGTCGATCGCGGAGGCGAACGGGTGCACAAGCTCCGGCCAACGGTCGTCGTAGAGCCAGAGCGCGGTTGCGCAGCGCGGGCAGAAATGCCGCTGGGCGTTGCTGCGCTCGCCATCGATCTCGGCATGGAACACCCCTGTTCTGATCCGCCCGCGCACGGCGAGCGTCGCAGTGTCGGCGCCGAGATTGATCGCATAGCCGCCGCCGCCCGCGGTCTTGCGGCAGACCGAGCAATAGCAAAGCTGATAGGGGTAGGGCGTGTGGCTCGCCACCGCGAACCGGATCGCCCCACAGCGACAACTTCCCTCAAGCTGCATCGGCATGGTGGTCCCTCCCTCGACACAGGCCTTCCCGATACGGCTGCGGCCGGCAAGTTTGGCACAGTCCGCAAGTGACATTCACGCGGACATTGTTGGCGGTTCCTCCCGCCGCGGCGGGAGAGTCAGCCCGGCAGATAGAGCCGGATGCTCGCCGCCACCGCGTCGGCGACGTGTTCCTTGGTGACGACCCCGACCACCGGCCGCCGTCCGCCGTCCGGCTTTGGACCTACCACCACAGCCATTGTCGCGCCGCTGCGCCACATCGTCGCGATCACGTCGAACATTGCCGCCGAGCCCGGCACGGTGACGAACCGGCTGCCCACAAGCTCGCCCAGCCGCACGTCGCTGCCCGCCGCCCCGATCGCCCGGCGCAGATCGGTGTTGACGCGCAGCGCGCCGACGATGTCGCCGTCGCGCGTCACTATGACGTGCCGCAATCCGCCGACCGCGGCCGCCATCTGAAGGAACGCGGCGAAGGTCGTCGCCTCGTCCAGCACCAGCACGTCGCGGGCCATCACGTCGGCGGCCTTGCGCACCAGGAACATGTTGGCGTGCAGCGCCTTGGGGATTGCATGGCCGCGGCGCACCAGCTTCATCGTGTAAATGTTCTCCCGCGACAGCCGCCGGCGCACGCCCAGCGCAACTGCGACCGACAGGATCAGCGGCAGCACGATGTCGTAGTCGCGCGTCATCTCGAAGATCATCGTCACCGCGGTCATCGCCGCGCCGGTACCGCTGCCGACCATCGCGCCCATGCCGATCATCGCGAAAGCCGCCGGGTTGACCGCCAGCCCCGGCAGGACCGCGCCGACGGCTCCGGCGAAGGCCGCGCCAAGCGTCGCGCCCATGAACAGCGAGGGGGAGAAGATGCCGCCCGAGGAACCGGAGCCGAGACTCGTCGTCGTCGCCGCCAGCTTGCAGACATAGAGCAGCACGAGGAAGGCCGGCGCGGTGAGCTGACCGTTGAGCGTTGCCTGGATGGTCGCGTAGCCGACGCCTTCGACATAATAATGCCCGCCGAAGCGCAGCAGAGCGTAGAGGAGAATGCCGACCAGCAGCATCCCGCCCCCATGGCGCAGATAAGGATTGCGGATCAGGTCGAACGCGTCCTCCGCCCAGTGCAGCCCGCGGATGAAGCCGGTCGCAGCGACCGCGATGATGGCGCCGAGCAGCGCGTAGAGAAGCAGCAGCGCGATGCCTGCCCCGGCCGCCGGCGGCATCACCGCCAGATCGGCGGGCACTGAGAACGCTGGTGCGTCGCCGAAGAAGATACGGCCGATCACGGTCGCGGTGCCGGTGGCGATCGCGACCGGCATGAAGGTGTTGGCGCTGATCTCCGGCAGCATCAGCTCGGTGGCGAACAGCACGCCGCCGATCGGCGTGTTGAAGGTCGCGGCGATGCCCGCGCCGGCTCCGGCCGCGACCAGGGTAATGCGCTCGCTGCTCGGCATCGGCACGATCTGTCCCAGCGTCGATCCGAAGGCCGAGCCGATCTGGATGATCGGGCCTTCCCGCCCGACCGCGGCTCCACTGCCGATCGACAGCGCCGAGGCCAGCGACTTCACCACGGCCACCACCGGGCGGATCACGCCGCGGTTGTAATAGATCGCGTCCATCACTTCCGGCACGCCATGCCCCTTGGCCTCGGGGGCGAAGGTCGTGACCAGCCAGGTGACGCCCATGCCGCCGATCACCGGCACCAGAATCACGAACACGCCCCAAGGCGGTGGCGGAGTGAACAGGCTGGAATCGTAGGCCAGGGCCAGACGCCCAGTGAACAGTAGGTTGTGCACGAGTCCGATCAGGTCGCGGAACACGACCGCCCCGAACCCGCCGACCACTCCGACGCCGAGCGCCAAGCCGCACAGCCGCAGCAGGCCCAGCCGCGGGGGCTCCTCAGGCGGCTGCGCCGCCTTCGGCGGCGGGGCGGCGGTGGCGACCTCGGGCTCGGCGGCGGGGGCGGTCTGGCTCATGACTGGCAGCCTGCGCCACGCGGCGCTACATGCAAACCCTGATCCTACGAGGGAGAGCGCCCGATGTCCGAGGCCTGCATCGTCGGCTGGTCCCATTCGCCCTTCGGCAAGCTGGAGGAGCCGGATGCCGAGGCGCTGATCGCCCGCGTTGCCCGCGCGGCGATCGAGGACGCCGGCATCGCGCCCGCCGAAATCGGCGCAATCTTCGTCGGCCACTTCAACAATGGCTTCTCCAAGCAGGATTTCCCGTCCTCGCTGGTGCTGCAGAGCCTCCCCGAACTGCGCTTCACCCCGTCCACGCGCGTCGAGAATGCCTGCGCCACCGGCTCGGCTGCGGTGCATGGCGCGCGGGAGTGGCTGGCGGCCGGGCGCGGGCGGTTCGCGCTCGTGGTGGGCGCCGAGAAGATGACCGCGACGCCGGGCCCACAAATCGGCGACATTCTGCTCTCCGCCAGCTACCGGCGCGAGGAGGGCGACATTCCGGCCGGGTTCGCCGGCGTGTTCGGGCGGATCGCGGACCTGTATTTTCAGCGCCACGGCGACCAATCGGATGCGCTGGCGGCGATCGCGGCCAAGAACCACCGCAACGGGGTGGCCAACCCCTACGCGCAGATGCGCAAGGACCTGGGCTTCGCCTTCTGCCGCGCCGAGAGCGAGAAGAACCCCTTTGTCGCGCGCCCGCTCAAGCGCACCGACTGCTCGCTGGTCAGTGATGGCGCGGCGGCGCTGGTGCTGGCCGACGAGGACACCGCGCAGACGCTGGGCAAGGCTGTGCGTTTCCGCGCGGCGGTACAGGTCAACGATTTCCTGCCGCTCTCGCGTCGCGATCCGATCGCCTTCGAAGGCGCGGCGGAGGCGTGGCGGCGTGCGCTGGCGGCATCCAGCCTGGCGCTGACCGATCTGTCGTTCGTCGAGACCCATGACTGCTTCACCATTGCCGAGTTGATCGAATACGAAGCGATGGGGCTGACGCCGGCCGGGCAGGGGGCGCGGGCGGCGCTGGAGGGCTGGACGCAGAAGGATGGGCGGCTGCCGGTGAACCCGTCGGGGGGTCTGAAATCCAAGGGTCACCCGATCGGTGCCACCGGGGTCTCCATGCACGCGCTGGCGGCGATGCAGCTCACCGGGCAGGCGGGCGAGATGCAACTGCCGCGCGCCGACATCGCCGGGGTGTTCAACATGGGCGGCGCGGCGGTGGCGAACTACGTGTCGGTTCTGGAGGCGATCAAATAATTTCAGTTGCGCCTGGAGTCTGAGTGCTGCGCAGCGTTTGTCGGTGAGCAAGACCGTCCCGTTGACGACGGATCGAGCGCGACGGCACGTCGATCAAGGTCCAGCGCCCCCGACCGGACGGGAAAGGCGGCCTTCGGCGCAGGTATCGGCCGCTCGCGGGGATGCCCGCATGCCCGCAGTGCGGCGCCGCTGTGGCGCGGGAATTCCGCCGGCCGCGGTCGCGTGATACAGCACGCGCGACGCGACCGAGGGACATGTCGATGAACGAGCACGCGCCCGCCGCCAGCCTGCGGCGTTTCTTCGCCGCCCCGCTGGCCGAGACCGACCCCGAACTGGCCGCCGCCATCGGCCGCGAACTGGTGCGCCAGCAGGACGGCATCGAGCTGATCGCGAGCGAGAACATCGTCTCCGCCGCCGTGCTGGAGGCGCAGGGCTCGGTGCTGACCAACAAGTACGCCGAGGGCTATCCCGGCCGGCGCTACTACGGCGGTTGCGTCGAGGTGGACGTGGCCGAGCAGCTTGCCATCGACCGCGCCAAACGGCTGTTCGACTGCGGCTTCGCCAACGTGCAGCCGCATTCCGGCGCGCAGGCCAACCAGACCGTCTTCCTCGCCCTGCTGCAACCCGGCGACACGATCCTCGGCATGAGCCTCGCCGCCGGCGGGCATCTGACGCACGGGGCCGCGCCGAACCTGTCGGGCAAGTGGTTCCACGCGGTGCAGTACGGCGTGCGGCGGGAGGACGGCATCCTCGACTACGAGGAGCTGGAGCGGCTGGCGCGCGAGCACCGGCCGAAGCTCATCATCGCCGGCGGCTCGGCCTATCCGCGCGTCATCGACTTCGCCCTCATTCGCCGGATCGCCGACGAGGTCGGCGCCTATTTCATGGTTGATATGGCGCATTTCGCCGGCCTGGTCGCGGCCGGCGTGTTCCCGAGCCCCCTGCCGCACGCGCATGTCTGCACCACGACCACGCACAAGACGCTGCGCGGCCCGCGCGGCGGCATGGTGGTCGGCAACGACCCGGAGATCGGCAAGAGGATCAACGCGGCCCTGTTCCCCGGCCTGCAAGGCGGTCCGCTGATGCACGTCATCGCCGCCAAGGCGGCGGCGTTCGGCGAGGCCCTGCGGCCGGAATTCCGCGCCTATCAGCGCGCGGTCGCCGACAATGCGAAGGCGCTCGCCGCGACACTGGTCGAGCAGGGGCTGGCGATCGTCACCGGCGGCACCGACTGCCACCTGATGCTGGTCGATCTGCGCCCCAAGCGCGTCACCGGCAAGGCGGCGGAGGCGAGCCTGGAGCGCGCGCACATCACTGCCAACAAGAATGCGATCCCCTTCGACCCGGAAAAGCCCACGATCACCTCGGGCATCCGCCTCGGCACCCCGGCCGGCACCACGCGCGGCTTTGGTGTGGCGGAGTTCCAGGAGATCGGCCGCATGATCGGCGAGGTCCTGGACGGCCTGGCCCGCTCGAATGACGGCGCCAATGCGGCGGCGGAGGCGGCAGTGGGCAAGCGCGTGCTGGAACTGTGCGCGCGGTTTCCGATCTATGCCGGGCGGCACTGACGCGCGCCAGGCCGGCTGACGCACCATGCACTGCCCGTTCTGCGGCCATGACGATACCCAGGTGAAGGACAGCCGCCCGACCGATGACGGCGCGGCGATCCGGCGGCGGCGGTTCTGTGCCGGCTGCGGGCAGCGCTTCACCACCATCGAGCGGGTGCAGTTGCGCGAACTGACGGTGGTCAAGACCGATGGGCGGCGCGTACCGTTCGACCGCGATAAGCTCGCCCGCTCGGTCCGCGTCGCGCTGCGCAAGCGCCCGGTGACCGAGGAGCGCATCGAGCGCATCGTCAACGGCATCGTCCGCCAGCTCGAATCCTCCGGCGAGAGCGAGATCCCCAGCAAGCAGATCGGCGAACTGGTGATGGAGACGCTCAAGGAAGTCGATGAAGTGGCCTATGTCCGCTTCGCCTCGGTCTATCGCAACTTCCGCGAGGCCAAGGATTTCGAGGCCTTCCTCGGTCAACTGAGCGAACCCACATAACCGCGTGATGGACGATCAGTCACATATGCGTGCCGCCCTGGCGCTGGCGCGGCGGGGCCTGGGGAACTGCGCGCCCAACCCCACGGTCGGCTGCGTGGTGGTCAGGGACGGTCGCGTGCTCGGCCGCGCCGTCACCGCCGCTGGCGGCCGCCCCCATGCCGAGCCGCTGGCGCTGGCGATGGCCGGCGCCGAGGCGCGCGGGGCGACGGTCTATGTGACGCTTGAGCCGTGCTGCCATCACGGCCGCACCCCGCCCTGCACCAACGCGCTGATCGCGGCCGGGGTGGCCCGTGTGGTGGTGGCGACGCGCGACTGCGACCCGCGCGTCAACGGCCAGGGCATCGCCCGGCTGCGCGAGGCCGGGATCGCGGTCGAGGAGGGGCTGATGGCCGCCGAGGCCGAGGAGGTCAACGCCGGCTTTTTCGCCCGCATCCGGCTCGGCCGTCCGCTGGTGACGCTGAAGCTCGCCGCGACACTGGACGGACGCATTGCGACCCACACCGGCGAGAGCCGCTGGGTGACGGGGGAGGCGGCGCGGCGCGCGGCGCACGCGCTGCGCGGGCGCAGCGACGCGATCCTGGTCGGCGTCGGCACGGTCTCGACCGACGATCCCGACCTGACCTGCCGCATCCCCGGCTTCCGCACGACGCCGCTGATCCGCGTGGTCGCCGACAGCCACCTGCGAACCCGCCTGACCGCGCGGCTGGTGGCGACGGCGCGGGACATGCCGACCTGGATCCTTGCCCGTCCCGATGCCGACCCCGAACGCCGCCGTGCGCTGACCGAGGCGGGCGTGACGGTGATCGGCGTTGCCCCGACCGGGGCCGGCGCGGGGCTGGGCGTCGATCTGGTCCAGGCGCTGCACGCGCTGGCAGAGCGCGGCGTGACGCGGCTGCTGACGGAGGGCGGGGCGCAACTGGCGGCGGCACTACTGCGCGCCGATCTGGTGGACCGGGTGGCATGGTTCCACGCCCCGGCGATCATGGGCGCCGACGGCTGGCCGGCGGCGCAGGCGTTCGGCGTCACCCATCTCGCCGCCATGCCGCGCTTCGTGCGCGAGGCGACGCGGCCGGTCGGCGAAGACGTACTGACCGAACTGCGGCGGGCGGCGTGAGGGACGAGGCATGTTCACCGGCATAGTCACGGGCCTCGGCACGGTGCGGGAGGTGACGCCGATCGGCGGCGGCGCCGATATGCGGCTGGTCATCGCCACCCCGCCCGGCTGGGCCGACACGCAGGCGATCCCGCGCGGCGCGTCGATCGCCTGTTCGGGCTGCTGCCTGACCGCAGTGGACCTCGGGCCGGACTGGTTTGCCGTCACCGCCTCGGCCGAGACGCTGGCCAGGACCACGCTCGGCACATGGCGCGCCGGCACGCGCGTCAACCTCGAACGTCCCTTGCGCGTTGGCGACGAACTCGGCGGGCATATCGTGAGCGGCCATGTCGATGGCGTGGGCGCGGTGGTTTCGGCCACGCCAGAGCATGGCTCGACGCGCTGGCGCTTCCGCGTGCCGGGGCCGCTCGCGCGCTTCATCGCACCCAAAGGCAGCGTGGCGGTCGATGGCGTGTCGCTGACCGTCAACGAGGTCGAAGGCGCCGAATTCGGCGTCAACATCATCCCGCATACCGCCGCCGTCACCACCTTCGGCCTGCTGAAGCCGGGCGACGCGGTGAACATCGAGATCGACACGCTGGCGCGCTACGTCGCGCGGCTGCAGGAGAGCGCATGAGTGACCAGTTGATGACGCGCGACCTGCGCGACTTCATTTCCTCGATCGATGAACTGATCGAGGAGGCGCGCAACGGCCGGCCGTTCATCCTCGTCGATGACGAGGACCGGGAGAACGAGGGCGACCTCGTCATCCCCGCGCAGTTCGCAACACCCGAGGTGATCGCCTTCATGGCGCGACAGTGTCGGGGTCTGATCTGCCTCGCGCTGACGCCGCACCGCGTCGAGCAGCTTGGCCTGCCGCTGATGAGCCAGGCCAACGGCACGCGCCACCAGACCGCCTTCACGGTTTCCATCGAGGCGAAGACCGGCGTGACCACCGGCATCTCCGCCCATGACCGCGCGCACACCGTCGCGGTCGCCATCAATCCCGAATGCGGACGCAACGACATCGTGACGCCGGGCCATGTCTTTCCGCTGGTCGCGCGCGAGGGCGGGGCGCTGGTGCGGGCCGGGCACACCGAGTCGGCGGTTGATTTCGCACGGCTCGCCGGCCTCAATCCGTCGGCGGTGATCTGCGAGATCATGAACGACGATGGCACGATGGCGCGACTCCCCGAACTGGTCGCGTTTGCGCAGCATCACAACTACAAACTCGGCACCATCGCCGACCTGATCGCGTATCGCCGCCGCACCGAGCGTCTGGTGCGCCGGATCGAGCAGGGCACGCTCGCCCACGAGATCGGCGGCGACTGGCAGGTGATGGTGTATGCCAGCACAGTCGAGTATGCCGAACATCTCGTGCTGGTGAAGGGCGACCTCGCCGCCCCCGGCCCGGTGCTGGTGCGGATGCACGCTGTCGATGTGCTAGACGACATCGTGGTTGGCAAATCTTCGGCGGCGCTGCACGCCGCGATGCGGTTGATCGCAGCGGAAGGACGAGGGGTCGCGGTGCTGTTGCGCGAGAATCGGGCCACCAAGCTGTCGGAGCGCGTGCGGACCCTGTCGGCCAGCCCGCGTCCGGCCGGGCAGTTGCGCGATTACGGCATCGGCGCGCAGATCCTGCTCGATCTGGGCGTGCGCGACATGGTGCTGCTGTCGAACACGCGGCGCACGATCATCGGCCTCGACGGCTATGGGCTCAACATCGTCGAGCAGCGGCGGTTGAACGGGGCATGAGCACGCTCGACGCGAGTCTGCCCACGGCGCCGAAGCTGGAGGGACTGCCGCCGCACCTGCTGATCGTGCGTGCGCCATACTACGCCGCGGTGGTCGATGGCCTGCGCGACGGCGCCGCGCGTATCCTAACGGATGCCGGTGCCAGCTATGACATTCTCGACGTGGCTGGGGCGCTTGAACTGGCGGGCGCAGTGCGCTTGGCGTTGCGTGGGCGGCGGCGCTACCACGGCTTCGTAGCGTTGGGGTGCGTGGTGAGGGGCGAAACCGACCATTACGAATTCGTCTGCCGCGAGGCGATGGCGGGTTTGACCGCCGTGGTGCTGCAATTCGCGCTGTGTTTGGGCAATGGCTTGCTGACGGTCGATGCGCTGGCGCAGGCCGAGGCGCGGTCCGGTCGCGACGGACACAACAAGGGGGCAGAGGCGGCGGCCGCGGCACTGCGGCAGATTGCGGCCGCACGCTGGCTGGGGGCGGAATGATGGGTGCGCCGCCGCGAAGCCGCCCGCGTACCGCCGCGCGTGTCGCCGCCGTGCAGGCGCTGTTCCAGAGCGAGCAGGCACAGACGAGCGCGGAGACGGTGATCGACGAGTTCGTCCGGCACCGCCTGGGTGAACTGCCCGGCGACGGCGGTTACGAGGAAGGGCGTACGCCGGACGCCAACGTGCCGCTGTTCGCCGCCATCGTGCGCAAGGCGACGCGCGAGCAGGACCGTATCGACGGACTGATCATGGAGGCGCTGTCGCCGGACTGGCCGTTGCCGCGGCTCGACCCCGTGCTGCGCGCGGTGATGCGTGCCGGCACGGCGGAACTGCTGATGCCGGAGGGGCCGCCCGCGCGCGTCGTTATCAACGAATATCTCGACGTGGCGCATGGTTTTTTCGATGGCGATGAGCCGCGCATGGCGAACGGCGTGCTCGACCGCCTGGCGCGGCAGTTGCGGCCGGGGGAATTCGCGCCGGCATGACCGCAGACGCGCTGCCCGCCGAATTCGCCCTGATCGCGCGCCATTTCCGGCCGCTGGCCGGTCCCGGCGCGCTCGACCTGATCGACGATGCCGCGGTGCTGTCGGTGCCGGTGGGCTGCGAACTGGTAGTGGCGGCGGATGCGATGGTGGCGGGCGTGCATTTCCTGCCCGACGATCCGGCCGATCTGGTCGGCCGCAAGCTGCTGCGCACCAACCTCTCCGACCTCGCGGCTATGGGGGCGGCGCCGCTCGGCTACCTGATGACGGTTTCGGTGCCGCGCGCGACACCGGATGCTTGGTTCGCCGCCTTCGCCGCCGGGCTGGCGCAGGACCAGCGGGAGTTCGCCATTACGCTGCTCGGCGGCGACACGACATCGACGCCAGGTCCGATCACCTTGTCGCTCACCGTGCTCGGCACGGTTATGGCCGGACAGGCAGTGCGGCGGGTGGGCGCGCGGCCGGGCGACATGCTGTTCGTCACCGGCACGATCGGCGACGGTGCGCTGGGGCTGCTTGCCGCGCGCGGCGAATTGGCGGATGCGGATGGCTTCCTGGCCGACCGCTACCGCCTGCCGCGCCCGCGGCTGGGCGTGGCGCGGCATGGAGTAGTAGCGGCGGCGCTGGATGTCTCGGACGGGCTGGTGCAGGACGTGGGGCATCTATGCCGCGCCGGCGGCTGCGGGGCGGAGATCCGGGCCGCCGACCTGCCGCTCTCGGCCGCCGCCCGCGCGACCCTCCCGGCGATGCTGCCGCGCATCCTGACCGGCGGGGACGACTACGAACTGGCGATGGCAGTGCGGCCGGAGCAGGCGGGGCGGCTTGACGCCGGCTCACTGCCCGTTACCTGCATCGGCCGTTTTGTCGCTGGTCCGCCGCGCGTGGTGGTGCGGGATGCCAAGGGGGCCGAGATCGCGCTCGGCGCCGGCGGCTGGAACCATTTCGGCTGAGCTACCAGCGCCGCAGCTCCGCCATCACCGCGCGCCGCCAGTCGAAGCGCGGCAGACCCTCGCATTCCGCGACGGTCAGCGACGGGTAGTCGGTGTAGCCGCGCGCTCCGCCGCCGTAATAGACGGCTGGATCGGCCGGCTGCAGCTTCGCCCCCAGCCGCAGCCGCTGCACCAGGTCGGGATTGGCGATGAATGCGCGGCCGAAGGAGATCAGGTCGGCGCGGCCGCTGCGCAGCGCCACCTCCGCGCGGTAACGGTCGAAACCGCCGTTGGCGATGTAGATGCCGCGGAACCGCCGGCGCAGCCGTGCCCAGTTGAACATCGGCCGGCGTGTGCGTGTCTCGGCGACGTGAAGATAGGCGATGTCGCGCAGCGACAGCGCCTCCGCGAGCTTGCCGAACAGCCCGGCCGGATCGCTGTCGGCCATGCCGCCCCAGGGATTGATCGGTGAGACGCGTACGCCGACCCGCTCCGGCCGCCACACCGCGGCAACCGCGTCGGTCAGTTCCAGCAGGAAGCGCAGCCGGTGGGTCTGCGAGCCGCCATAGGCGTCGGTCCGCCGGTTGCTGCTCTCGCGCAGGAACTGGTCGATCAGGAAGCCGTTGCCGCCATGCAGCTCCACCCCGTCGAACCCGGCAAGCCGTGCGTTCTCGGCCGCGCGGACGAATTGTGCAATCACGTTGCGGATTTCGGCGGCGTCGAGTTCGTGCGGCACCGGGAACGGTTTGTCGCCCTCCGGCGTCTCCGCCATCCCCGGTGCGGCGAGCGCGGAGGGGGCGACCGGCAGCGCGCCGTCCGGTTGCAGCAGCGGGTGGGAGACGCGGCCGACATGCCATAATTGCAGGAAGATGCGGGCCCCGCGTCGATGCACCGCCTCAGTGGTGAGCCGCCAGCCGGCGATCTGGGCGGCGCTGTGAATGCCGGGCGTGCCGGGATAGCCCTTGCCTTGTGGCGAAACCTGCGCGCCCTCGGTCACCATCAGCCCGGCAGCGGCGCGCTGGGCGTAGTATTCGGCCTGCAGCGCGTGCGGCGCGTCGGCTTCATCGGCACGGCGCCGCGTCATCGCGCTCATCACGACGCGGTTCGCCAATAGATACGGGCCCACACGCACCGGCGCGAACAGGCCGCTTCCCGGCGCGAGCCACGTCATCTGATTCATCGTGGGTTCCGGCCAATCGTTCCTACCACGCCAATGTGCCGCGTGGCGGCCGGCCCGCAACTTCACGTCTGCGCAAGGGACACGGTTTCTCTCCCGGTTTTTGTTGAGCCGGCCGGCGCATCGGCTAGCGTCCGCACGGTCAGGGTGGGAGACCGTGCATGGCACTGGGCTACGAGCGGGATTATTTTGTCGCCCGCCAGCATGGCTGGGACGTGTCCGCCGATATTGTCGCGGACGTGATGCTGGGGCTGTTTCCAGTGCGCTCCGTGGTGGAGGTCGGGTGCGGGACCGGCAATCTTCTCGCTGCCTTCAGTCGGCGGGCTGTGACCGACGTGCTGGGGCTCGACGGTCCGAACGTGCCGTACGACCTGCTGTGCATCCCCGAGCACTTCGTGCGGCGTTGGGACATCGACGATCTGGCGCCGCTGCCGCGTCGCTTCGATCTCGCCTGCGCGCTGGAGGTGGGAGAGCACGTGGCGCCCGATGCCGCTGGGAACCTCGTGGCGCTGCTGACGGCGGCGGCGCCGGTGGTGCTGTTCGGCGCGGCCATCCCCGGTCAGGGCGGGCCGGGCCACGTGAACGAACAGCGCCAGTCCTGGTGGGCGGCGAAGTTCGCGGCGCGCGGCTACCTCGCCGTCGATTGCATCCGTCCGGCAGTCTGGGGCGTGCCGGATACGGAATGGTACTACGCGCAAAACATCCTGGTCTATTGCCGGCCCGAGCTTGTTCCGGAAGGCCACGCGCCGGTCGCCGCGCGACTCTATCTCGACCTCGTACATCCGCGCGTGGCGGAGGCGCTGTTGCGCGGGCCGGACAGCATCACCTCCGCGGTCCGCGCGCTGCGCCGCGACGGCGGCGCGCTGCTGCGGGCGCTGCGCCGCAGGCTGCTCTTCAACGCGCGCGCCACGGGCGCAGCGCACGCAAGCGTGGGTTGAGATGGACGGGGGCGACGTTCCGCTCGTGCGGCCTGGAGGGCTGCCGATGGACACGGCGGCGATCTATGACCGCCATTACTACGAAACCAAGCAGGCGGGCTGGCGGGACAGTGCCGCAGCCCTCGTGCCGGCGCTGGTGCGCTGGTTCCCGGCGCGCTCGGTGCTGGACCTGGGCTGCGGCACCGGCAACCTGCTAGCCACCTTCGCGCGCTACGGCGCCACCGATCTGCTCGGTATCGACGGCGCACATGTGCCGCGCGATCTGCTGCGGATCGCGCCGGAGCAGTTTCTGCCGATCGAGCAGGCGTGGTCGGGCGGGCTGAACCGACGCTTCGACGTGGCGTGCTCGTTGGAATACGCCGAGCACCTGCCGGCCAGCCGCGCGCGTGACCTGGTCGCGCTGCTGGCCGGGGCGGCGCCGGTGGTGCTGTTCTCCGCGGCGGTACCTGGGCAGGGCGGGTTGGGACATGTCAACGAGCAGCGGCAATCGTGGTGGGCGGCGCTGTTCGCCGAGCGCGGGCTGGTGCCGGTCGATTGCATCCGCCCGGCGATTCAGGACGCCCCGGGGCTGGAATGGTACTACGCACAGAACACGCTGGTCTATTGCGCCCCGCAGCGCGTCCCGGAGGGTCTGTGGCCCGTCGCCAACCCGCTCTACCTCGATCTGCTGGATGACCACGTGTTCGGCCCGCTGACGCGCCCGCCGGACAGTCTGTCCGGCGCGCTGCGGGCCTTGCGGCGCGACGGCGCGGCACTGTGGCACGCCCTGCGTCGCCGTGCGCTGCGTGCCGGGCGGGCCGGCTAGGCGACGGCCGCGATCAGTAATTGCCGGGCGTGTTGGTGGAAGTGGGGGTCAACGGCTCGTTGGCGGTCGAGCCGGTCGGGTTGAAGCGGCCGATATTGCCGATCAATTGCTGCAGGAAGGAGGCGTGCGTACCCGGCGCGGGCGTGGTGCGCGACACCACCTGCACCGGAAGGGCATCGGCCTTGTCCTTGACGGAAACATTCTTCAACACGCCGGCCTGGTCGAACGTGACGATGACGACGTGCTGGCTGCGGACCGTCTGCGTGCCGGCGATCACCGGGCGGGTGATCTGCGACACGTAGAGCCAGGTGTTCGGATCGAAGCTGGCCACCGTGGTGGGCGAGCCGAGCAGGGCGGTCACGTCCTTGCGCGTCGAGGTGCCCGGCACCAGTTGCGTCACGTCGGAGGGATCGATCTGCTGGCCGCGCGGCTGGGACGGCCAGGAGAACAGCCCGTACGCGCCGCAGCCGGCGAGTGGCAGCAACAGGGCGAGCAGCGCAATCCGGGCGGGTCCAGCAGGCAACCGGGACATCCTCATGTCGGTGTGACTCGCGCGCCGCCGCGATTGACCGGGCGGGCGCGGGTGCTAGGTGTGGCGTGTCATGCCGCGGGCGCGCTTGTCAACTTGCGGCGTCGTGCGTGCCAGGGAGTGAGCCTTTTGCTGGGATTTCTGCGACGTTCGCCGCATGGGCGCGCCGCCGACGCGCTCTATGCCGCGGCGGTGGCGGCGGCGCGCGCGCCCGCCTTCTATGTCGAACTCGGTGTGCCGGACACGCTGGACGGGCGGTTCGACCTGATCGGGCTGCATGCCTTCCTGCTGATCCACCGCCTGCAGCAGGACCAGCCGCCGGGTGCGGAGCTGGCCCAGGCGGTGTTCGACGCGATGTTCCGCGACATGGACCACAACCTTCGCGAAATCGGCGTCGGCGACCTGTCGGTCGCGCGCAAGATGAAGCAGATGTGGGAGGCGTTCCACGGCCGCGCCGCCGCATACGAGACGGCGCTGGCGGCTGCCGATGCGGCGGCGTTTCCGGCGGCGCTGGCGCGCAATGTCTGGCGCGATGCACCCGCGCCGCACGCCTCGCGGCTTGCCGCCGCGGCACGGGCGCAAGCGGCGCACCTGAGCGCGCAGCCGCTCGCCTCCTTCATCGCCGGAACCGCGAGCTTTCTGTCGGCCGAGGCGGCCTTGCCATGATCCCTGCGCCGGAATTCTCCCGCCTCGTCCCGGTCGATCGCATCGGCCCCGAAGGGGTGGTGCAGACCATCACGGCGACCGATGCGGAATGCACGGCGCTGGCGCGACGCCTCGGCGTGCCGGCGGTGCGGGCACTGACGGCGACGTTCCGCCTGTCGCGCGGGGACAGTGGCCGGATCGCCGCCGCCGCCTCGCTGGTCGGCCGGCTGGTCCGTGAATGCGTCGTCTCGCTGGACGAATTCGAGACCGATATCGCCGAGGAATTCGCACTCGCTTTCGTCCCGCAGGAGCAGTTGGACGAAACCATCGACCTGGAGGGGGTGGACGAAATCGCCTATTCCGGCGGCGCGATCGATCTGGGCGAGGCGGCGGCGGAGCAGGTGGCGCTGACCCTCGATCCCTATCCGCGCAAGCCGGGTGCCGCACTCGACCTCGGGTCGGAGGTCGGGCGCGAGTCGCCGTTCGCGGTGCTGCGGGGGCGGCGGCACTGATCGCTCACAACGGCAGCACCTGGCGCGCCCTGGCGCGTTCCCAGACGGTGGCGCGATTCGGGCCGAACAGCAGCGCGAGGTCGTCCGGCACAACACTCCAGTCGCGGCGCATCAGTTCGAAGCGTAACTGCCCCGGCGCCCAGCCCGCATAGCCGAGCGCGAACAGGCTCTGTTTTGGCCCGCGCCCGAGGCCGATGTCGCGCAGTACCTGCGGGTTCACCGTCATTGCCACTTGCGCATCGACGGCGATCGTACCCTGACGGCGATACTCCGCGCTGTGCACGACAAAGCCGGCTTCCTGCTGCAACGGACCGCCGGCAAACACGCGCAGGCTGCCACGCACCCCGCTGGCGTCGATGCCGGCCGCGCGCAGCAGGTCGGCGATCGGGTGCTCGCCGAGCGGTCGGTTGATGACGATGCCGACCGTGCCGTGTGCGTCGTCGATGACGATCAGAATGACGGTGCGGGCGAAGCGCGGGTCGCCGATCGTCGGGTCAGCGACCAGCAACTGGCCGGCGACCGACGACGCGGGCGGTATGCCCTCATCGGTCGGCAGCGCGGCGGCGGCCAGCCCCGACGTGGCGAGCAGGGCGGCGGCGGTGACGAGGACGGAACGTCGGAGCCGGTCCGTGGGCACGCCGCGCAGCATAGCACGACGCGACCACGCGCGGGCAGGGCACCCGCTTGCTGATCCGGCTACGTGATTATTTCTTGATGCCGAGCCCGGCGAACTTCTTGTTGAACTTGGCGACCTGGCCGCCGGTGTCGATGATCCGCTGAACGCCGGTCCAGGCGGGATGCGACTTGCTGTCGATATCCAGCCGGATCGTGTCGCCCGGCTTGCCGTAGCACGAGCGGGTTACGAATGTGGTGCCGTCGGTCATGACGACGTTGATGTCGTGGTAGTCCGGGTGGATGCCCGCCTTCATGGAAGCCTCGCTGCTGCTGGCCCCGCCGATCCCGACCGGCCGGACGAGCCGGCGCCTATAGCGCCGGCCTGTCGGCCCGGCAAGCCAGAAGCAGACGTCTCAGCCGGCGCCGCCGCGTTTTCCGCGCCGCTCGAAGTTGCGGAACATCACGTCGGCGTCCTTCTGCTGCTGCGGGGTCAGCACGCTGTAAAGCTGCTCGAAGGCGGGGACCAACCTCTGCATGTCCTCGGCGTGCGCCTGCGCGATGGCGGCGTAGCTGCGCAGGTCGTCCACCGCGTTCATGCTCGCGCTCTGCGTCGCCCGCGCCTTGAATGCCTGGTCCATGCGCTCCGCATTGTCGCGCATCACCTGCGCGAAGGCGTCCCATTTCGGCTCCTCCGCCGGCGTGATGTGCAGGCGGCGGTGCATCTCGGCGATGTGATTCTCCAGCCGCGTCATGCGGCGGGTCACCTTGTCGGCGGTGGCCGGGGCGGCCGTGGCAGCCGGGGGCTGCGCCTGAGTCGGGGCCGGCGTGGCCGGCTGCTGGTCGGTGCCGGACTGGGCAAGAGCAGGCGCGGTGCCGAGTGCAAGGGCAAGCACCGCCGCAGCGGCGGCGTGGGTCGGCAGGCGGACGGTCATGGCGAGCCTCCTTCGGTGGGCGCCCCGGCGACGCGCGCCGCCGGGCAGGAACGGACTACGTTCATGGATCAAGGCAGATGAGCGCGGTGGTATTGTGGCGCAAGCGGCGGCTTTGCCCCCAGCACCCGTGCCGCGCGCAGCGGCCAGGCCGGATCGGCGAGCAGGGCGCGCGCCAGGAACACCAGGTCGGCGCGCCCGTTGCCGAGGATTTCCTCGGCCTGCTCGGGCGCGGTGATCAGCCCGACCGCCCCGGTGGCGATGCCGGCGCCGTGGCGCACAGCCTCGGCGAACGGCACCTGAAAGCCCGGATGCGTCGGCACGCGCTGCGCGGGCGACACGCCGCCGGTGGAGCAGTCGATCAGATCGACCTTGCCGGTCGCCGCCAGCCGCCGTGCGATCGCGACCGCGTCCTCCCCGGTCAGCCCGCCCTCGACCCAGTCGGTGCAGGACAGGCGCACAAACAACGGCAGATCGTCCGGCCACTCACCGCGTACCGCCTCCACCACCTCCAGCAGCAGTCGCATCCGCCCGGCGAGGTCGCCGCCATAGGCGTCGCCGCGATGGTTGCTGAGCGGCGAGAGGAACGAGTGGATCAGATAGCCGTGCGCGCCGTGGACCTCCGCCACCTTGAACCCGGCGAGGCGGGCGCGCCGTGCGGTGTCGGCGAACTGGCCGGCGATGGTGGCGATCTCGGAGGGCGTGAGCATGTGCGGAACGGTATGGCCGTCGTTGAAGGCCTCCGCGCTCGGGCCGACCGGGGTCCAACCGCCGGCCTCGGGCGGGATCGGCTTGCCGCCCTCCCACGGCCGGCCGACGCTGGCCTTGCGTCCGGCATGGGCGATCTGGATGCCGGGTACCGCGCCGACGCTGGCGATCAGGGCGGCGATGCGGGTCAGCAGCGCCTGGTGCGCGTCGTTCCACAGCCCGAGGCAGTTCGGCGTGATGCGGCCCACGGCGGAAACGTGCGTCGCCTCGGTGAACACGATACCGGCGCCGCCGACGGCGTGGGCGCCGAGATGCTGAACATGCCAGTCGTCGCCCAGCCCATCCTGTGCGCTGTACTGGCACATCGGGGAGACGACGATGCGGTTGCGCGCGGTGACGGACCGGAAAGTTGCCGGTTCAAACAGTTTGGCCATGCGGGTGAGTCTCCGGGCGGGTGCGCGCCCCCGTTACCGCCGAGGCGCCGTCGCGGCAAGCTGCGTCAATCGGGCGCCGTTGCGGCAAGGCGTTGCGCGAGTACGGCGGGGTCGGGGTCTTCGCCCAGAAGGTCGTCGAGGGTCAGCGGGCAGGCGTCTGGCAGTGTTGCAGGCGGCTTTGCGTCGATGCGATCGGTACGCACCTGACGCAGCGCGTCCGCGTAGAGGCGCGGCAGGTCCAAGCGGTTGCCGATGCTCGGGCTGGCGTCGTCGCGCGCCTCCCCGAGGAAGGCAAGAGTTTCGGCCGCCCAGTGCGCGGCGCTAGGATTGGACGGCCATCCGGCAAGTTTCAGGAGGTGCACGAGCGCCTGGCGCAGGTTGCTGCGCACCGCCCTCTGTTCGGACCGGCCGACGGCCTCGATCTCCTCGATCAGGTTCGGCCAGTCGAGGCCATTGACGCGCTCGCCCCGCGCCGCCCGGCGCAGCAGGTCCGCCTGCTGCTCGGACCAGACCAGGATGTCGGTGTCGTAAAGCCCTTCGGACATGCCCAATGATACCGCGTCAGGTCGGCTCCCGCCAGCGCGGGCGCGGTTTGACCGCGGGCGGCGCCGATCCTATCCGCCTTTGCGCATATCTGGTCGCAGGAGGCGGACGATGCGGTTGCAGGGCAAGAGCGCGGTGGTCACTGGGGCGGGCGGCGGGTTCGGCGAGGGGATCGCGCGACGCTTCGCCGCCGAGGGGGCGCGGGTCGTGGTCGCAGATATTGACGCCGCCGCGGCGCGTCGCGTCGCCGCCTCGATCGGCGGCGGCGCCGTCGCCATCGCCGGCGACGTGAGCAAGGGCGACGATATGCGGGCCATGATCGCCGCTGCCGTCGATCGTTTCGGCGGGCTCGATGTCCTGGTCAACAACGCCGGCACCACGCACCGGAACCAGCCGATGCTGGACGTGGACGAGGCGACGTTCGACCGCGTCTATGCAGTCAACGTGAAGTCGATCTACTGGTCGATGCAGGCGGCGGTGCCGGTGCTGCGCGCGCAGGGGCGCGGCGGCTCGATCATCAACATCAGCTCCACCGCCGGCATCCGGCCGCGTCCCGGCCTGGTCTGGTACAACGGCACCAAGGGCGCGGTGAACACCATGACGCAGTGCATGGCGATCGAGCTTGCGCCCGACAACATCCGTGTCAACGCGATCTGCCCGGTGCTCGGCGCGACGGGCCTGACGGAACTGTTCATGGGGCAGCCGGACAGCCCCGAGGTGCGGCAGAAATTCATGAGCACGATTCCGCTCGGCCGCATGAGCCAGCCCTCGGACATCGCCAATGCCTGCGTCTGGCTCGCCGAGGATGCGTCGAGCTTCATCACTGGCGTGCTGTTGCCGGTGGATGGCGGGCGAACCGCCTGAGCATGAACATCCTGTCGTTGCAATCGTGGGTCGCGTACGGCCATGTCGGCAATGCCGCCGCGATGTTCCCCTTGCAGCGTCTTGGCGCCGAGGTATGGGCGGTGAACACGGTGCAGTTCTCCAACCACGCCGGGTACGGCGCGTGGGGAGGCCGCGTGCTCGCCGCCGAGGAGGTCGCGGATGTGGTCGCCGGGATTGCGGCGCGCGGCGTGCTGGGGCAGTGCGACGCCGTGCTGTCGGGCTATCTCGGAGATGCGGCGATGGGCGGTGTCGTGCTGGACGCGGTGGCGCGGGTGAAGGCGGCGAACCCGCGCGCCGTCTATTGCTGTGATCCGGTGATCGGCGATACCGGGCGCGGGGTATATGTGCGTGAGGGGGTCGCGGCGTTCTTCGCCGAACGTGCAGTGCCGCGCGCCGACATCGTGACACCCAACCACTTCGAGCTGGAGCACCTGACGGGACGCCATGTGGTCACGCTTGCGGATGCGAAAGCTGCTGTTGCCGCCTTGCAGGAACGCGGCCCGCGCTGCGTGCTGGTAACCAGCCTGCGCACCGAGGCGACACCCGCGGATGCGATCGACCTGCTTGCGGCGGCGGATGGCGGGTTCTTCCTGCTGCGCACGCCGCTGCTCGATCTTGCCGCCAAGGGCACCGGCGATGCCATCGCCGCGCTGTTTCTGCTGCACTGGCTGCGCGCGCGCGATGCCGCGTCGGCGCTGGCGGCATCAGCGAGCGCGCTGTTCGGCGTGCTGCGGCGCACCGCCGAGGCAGGCGCGCCGGAGATGCTGCTGATCGCCGCGCAGGAGGAGTTGGTGACGCCGTCGCGAAACTTCGCGGCCCAAGCCGTGTGAGAAGACAACGGCGGGTGAGACCCGCTCCCGAATTCCATCCGACGCGCAGTGGACGCCCGGTGACGGCGGGGTTGCCTTCGCCACCGGACGTCGTTGCCGTTGTTCAGGCGATGTCGAAGCGATCCAGGTTCATCACCTTGGTCCACGCCCCCACGAAGTCACGCACGAATTTCTCCTTCGAGTCGCTGCTCGCATAGACCTCGGCGAGCGCGCGAAGCTGGGAGTTCGAGCCGAAGACGAGATCGACACGGGTGCCGGTCCACTTCAGTTCGCCTGTCGCGCGGTCGCGCCCCTCGAACACATCATGCGCATCCGAAGTTGCCTTCCACGTCGTGCCCATGTCGAGCAGGTTGACGAAGAAGTCGTTGGTGAGCATCCCCGGCCGCTTCGTGAAGACGCCGTGCGCGGACTGTCCGACATTGGCGTTCAGCGCGCGCATGCCACCGACCAGAACCGTCATCTCGGGCGCGGTCAGCGTCATGAGTTGCGACCGATCGACCAGCAGTTCCTCCGCCGACACGGCGTAGCCGGGTTTGAGGTAGTTGCGGAACCCGTCCGCGATCGGTTCGAGCACGGCAAAGGAGGCAACGTCTGTCTGCTCCTGCGTCGCATCGGTGCGGCCCGGCGTGAAGGGAACTTCCACGTCGTGCCCGGCCTTCTTCGCCGCCTGCTCGACCGCGGCACAGCCACCCAGGATGATCAGGTCGGCGAGCGAGACCTTCTTGCCACCCGATTGCGCGGCGTTGAACGCCTTCCGTACTCCCTCGAGCGCGCCGAGCGCCTTCGCCAGTTGCGCCGGCTGGTTGACCTCCCAGTCTTTCTGAGGCGCCAAACGAATGCGCGCGCCGTTCGCGCCGCCGCGCCTGTCGGAGCCGCGGAACGTCGCGGCCGAGGCCCAGGCGGTCGTCACCAGTTCGGCGACCGACAGGCCGCAGGCGAGGAGTTTGGCCTTGAGGTCGCGGATGTCCTGCGCGTTGATCAGCGGGTGATCGACCGCGGGAACCGGGTCCTGCCACAGCAGGTCCTCGGCGGGGACGAGCGGGCCGAGATAGCGGGCTTTCGGACCCATGTCGCGGTGCGTCAGCTTGAACCATGCCCGGGCGAACGCATCGGCGAACTGATCCGGGTTCTCGTAGAAGCGCCGCGAGATCTTCTCATAAGCAGGGTCGAAGCGCAGCGACAGGTCGGTGGTCAGCATCGACGGCGCGTGTCGCTTCGACGGATCGTGCGCGTCCGGCACGGTGCCGGCGCCGGCGCCGTTCTTCGGTGTCCACTGATACGCGCCGGCCGGGCTTTTTGTCAGTTCCCATTCATAGCCGAACAGATTCTGGAAGTAGTTGTTGCTCCACTGCGTCGGGGTCGTGGTCCAGACGACTTCCAGCCCGCTGCCGATCGTGTCGCCGCCCTTGCCGGTGCCGAATTTGCTGCTCCAGCCCAGCCCCTGCTCTTCGAGATCGGCAGCCTCGGGCGCCGGCCCGACCAGTGTCGCGTCGCCCGCGCCGTGGCACTTGCCGAAGGTGTGTCCGCCCGCGATCAGCGCGACGGTTTCCTCATCGTTCATGGCCATGCGCGCGAAGGTCTCGCGGATGTCGCGCGCCGCCGCGATCGGATCGGGCTTGCCGTTCGGCCCTTCCGGATTGACGTAGATCAGGCCCATCTGCACGGCGGCAAGCGGGTTTTCGAGGTCCCGGTCGCCGCTGTAGCGTTTGTCGCCGAGCCAGGTGGTCTCCGACCCCCAGTAGATGTCGTCCAGCGGTTCCCAGACGTCCTCGCGCCCGCCGCCGAATCCGAATGTCCTGAAGCCCATCGACTCGAGCGCGCAGTTGCCGGCGAAGATCATCAGATCGGCCCAGGAAATCCGGTTGCCGTATTTCTGCTTGACCGGCCAGAGCAGACGCCGCGCCTTGTCGAGGTTCACGTTGTCGGGCCAACTGTTCAGCGGCGCGAAGCGCTGCGCGCCAGAGGACGCGCCGCCCCGGCCGTCCCCGATGCGGTACGTGCCCGCGCTGTGCCACGCCATGCGGATGAACAGCGGTCCGTAGTGACCGTAGTCGGCAGGCCACCAGTCCTGCGACGTCGTCATCAGCGCGAAGATGTCCTTCTTCAGCGCCTCCAGGTCGAGTTTCCTGAATTCCCGGGCGTAGTCGAACGCCTTGTCCATGGGATTGGAGAGGGACGAATGCTGGTGGAGGATGCCGAGGTTCAACTGGTTCGGCCACCACGCCCGGTTCGACTGACCCCCGAGCAGCGCATTCGGTCGCACCCCGTGCATCACCGGGCACTTGCCGCCGCTCTGGTCAACATGTGTGTCCATCTCTGTCTCCGACTCCTAGCCGCGTTGATTGACGTGATCCGTGGGGGAGGAGCGCACCGGCGTGCGCACGTAGTGCCGTCCGGCGATTTGGCCGTTGCCTGCTTCGGCAAGCGGCGGCCCGCCGCTGCCGGTCCGGCGCGGTGCGTCCTGTGCGATGGCTCGCTCCTCCCTTTCTGCCTCGCGGCACACTGGCCCCAAGGCCGACTTCTGGCTAATGAATTGTTTTGTGAATTTTGATCGAGTTGCTCGATGATCGCCCTGCCTACGCCGCAACAGCTCCGCTACCTGCTGGCGCTCGCCGAGCATCAGCATTTCGGTCGCGCCGCCGAGGCCTGCGCGGTGACGCAGTCAACGCTCTCGGCGGGTCTGCTGGCGCTGGAGCGGCAACTCGACTCACGCATCCTTGATCGCGACGGCAGCAAGCGGGTGCTGTTCACGCCGCTCGGCCAGGACCTGGTGGCGCGCGGGCGTGAGGCGCTGGCGGCGCTGGAGGCCTTCGCCGAGGCGGCGGCGGCGGCGCGCGCGCCGATGAGCGGGCGGCTGCGCCTGGGTGTCATCCCGACCGTTGGGCCATTCCTCCTGCCGCGGCTGATGCCGGCTCTGCGCGGCGCCTTCCCGCGTCTGCAACTGCTGCTGCGCGAGGACACCACCGACCGGCTGCTGGCCCGGCTCGGCGACGGGCGGCTTGATCTGTTGCTGCTCGCGCTGCCCTGCGACTGCGACGGGGCGGAGACGCTGGGCGTGGTGCGCGACCCGCTACTCGCGGCACTGCCGGCCGCGCACCCGCTCGGGGCGCGGGACGCGGTGCCGCTGGCGACGCTTGCGGCGGAGCGGTTGCTACTGCTGGAGGAGGGGCATTGCCTGCGGGCGCAGGCCCTGGCGGCCTGCGGCACGGCGCGGCGCGAGGGCGCGGACGGGTTCGCTGCCACCAGCCTGCACACGCTGGTGCAGATGGTGGCGGGTGGGCTGGGCGTGACCCTGCTGCCGCAGGTGGCGGTGCAGGGGGGCGTGACGGCTGGGGCCGACGTGGCGCTGCGGCCGCTGGCGGGGACCGGGGCGTGGCGGACGCTGGCGCTGGCGTGGCGGCCGAATACGCCGCGGGCGGCGGATTACCGTGCGCTGGCGCCGATGCTGGCGGAGGCGGTGAGCGGCGGGATGCAGTCGGCCAGCGTGTAGCCGTCCAGACCCGCATAGAAACGTTCCTGCGCCTCGCGCAGCATCCCGCGCAGCCGGCAGTGCGGCAGCAGCGTGCAGGCGCAGCCGTCGGCGCGGAAGCATTCGACGACCGCCTGATCCGCCTCCAACTGCCGCACCACCGTTCCGACGCGGACCTGATCGGGCGCCCGGGCGAGCATGACGCCGCCGCCGGACCCGCGCAGCGTGCGCGTGATGCCGAGCGCCGTCAGGTCCTGGACGATCTTATGCAGGTGATGGCGCGACAGGCCGCCGAGGTCGCGGGCCAGCCGCTCCACGCTGACCGGCCGCCCCGGCGGCGCGCCGGCCAGCAGCATCAGCACGCGCAACGCGAAGTCGGTGCCGGCGAGCAGGCGCACGGGCGGTCTCCTCAGAATGGGTATTGACGATACCAGATCGGCGGGCGCATGTAATTGGTATCGTCAATACCAAATCGCCGCCACCCGGCGGCGCAGGAGGCTCCCCCGATGTCCGCCACCGCCCCAGATGCCGGCTTCGCTGCCCGCAGTCTTGCCGAGATTGCCGCTACCCTGCCCGGGGCCGCCGGCATCTTCCGTCGCCGCAAGCTGGATTTCTGCTGCAACGGGCGCGTGCCGCTCGCCGATGCCGCGGCTGCCAAGGGTCTGAGCGTGGCCGAGCTTGAGGCCGAACTCGACGCCGTCGCCGCGCTCGCGCTCCCCGCCGCGCAGCCCGAGGCGACCGAGGACCTGATCGCGCTGATCGAGACGCGGTATCACGCGGCCCACCGGCGCGAAATTCCCGAACTGATCCGCCTCGCCCGCCGGGTCGAGGCCGTCCACAAGGCGCACTCCGCCGCGCCGCTCGGGCTCGCCGACCTGCTGGCGCGCATGGAGGGTGAGCTTGAGTCGCATATGTGCAAGGAGGAGCAGGTGCTGTTCCCGCTGATGCGCAACGGCGGCCACCCCATGATCGCCCAGCCGATCGCCGTCATGCTCGCCGAGCACGACGACCACGGCGCGCATCTGCGCCGCATCGAGGAACTGACGGCCGACTTCACGCCGCCCGAGGATGCCTGCGCGACCTGGCGGGCACTCTATGTCGGGGCACGCAAACTTGCCGACGATCTGGTGGAGCACATCCACACCGAGAACAACGTGCTGTTCCCGCGCTTCACCGGTTGACGCCGGACGTTCAGTGCGCGTCGGCCGGCGTGGGCTGCGCCGCCACGCGGCGCAGCAGCGGCACCAGCAGCGTCGCCAACGCGAAGGCGAGCATGATGACGCGGAATGCGTCCGCGTAGGCGAGCGTCGCGGCCTCGCGGAAGGCTAGCTGCCGCAGCCGTTCCAGCGCCGCCACATGCCCATCCGCCGCGATGGCCGAAAGCGCGGCGTAGCGCTGGCCGAGTACTGTCAGCAGGCGTTCCATCGCGACGTTGGCCGGCGTCAGATGCGCGGCAATGGTCGCGAAATGGACGTTGGTGCGGTCGTTGAGGATGATACTGCACAGCGCGATGCCGACCGCGCCGCCGAGGTTGCGCATCATGTTGAACAGCCCGCTCGCGTATTTCAGCCGCTCCGGCGCGAGGCTGCCGAGGCCCAGCGTGACACTCGGCGCCACCGCGAAGACCTGCGGAAAGCCGCGCAGCACCTGCGGGGCCAGCAGTTCAGCGCCACCCCAGTCATGGGTGATGAAGCTGAAGCTCCACATCGCCAGGCCGAAGCTGGCGAGGCCGAACATCATCAGCCAGCGCAGGTCGATGCGTCGCCCCAGCATCACGTAGATCGGCACGCCGACGAGAGAGGCGGCACCTGTGGAGAACACCGCAATCCCGGTCTGCCACGCGCTGAAGCCGCGGACATAGCCGAGGAACAGCGGTGTCAGGTAGATGGTCGTGAAGATGCCGATGCCTGTGACGAAGGACAGGATGCAGCCGAGCAGGAAGTTGCGGTTGCCGAGCGCGCGCAGATCGACCACGGGCCGCGCGAAAGTCAGGCTGCGCAGCACGAACATCACGCCCGAGACGGCTGCCAGCGCGGTGCAGGCCCGGATGGTGGCGTCATCGAACCAGTTCCAGCGCGTGCCTTCCTCCAGCACGTATTCCAGGTCGCCGAGGAACAGCGCCAGCAGCACGATGCCGGGATAGTCCGCCCCGCGCAGCAGCGACAGATCAGACCGGTCGATATCGACCAGCAGCGGCACCGCCAGCGTGATGGCCAGCCCCGGCAGCAGGTTGACGTAGAACAGCCAGTGCCAGTCGAGCGTGTCGGTGATCCACCCGCCGATCACCGGGCCGAGCGTCGGCGCGAGCGAGGCGATGGTGCCGACCACCGCGGCGGCATACACGCGCCGCTGCCCCTGGAAGTAGTGGAACGACGACGTGAACACCGTCGGCACCATCGAGGCGCCGAGCAATCCCTGCAGCGCGCGGAACAGGATCATGCTCTGGATGTTCCAGGCCAGCGCGCACAGCAGGCTGGTCAGCGTGAAGCCCGCCGCCGACGCGGTGAACAGCCAGCGCGTCGAGAACACGCGCGTCAGCCAGCCCGACAGTGGGATCACGATGATCTCGGCGATCAGATAGGCGGTCTGCACCCAGCCGATCTCGTCCTGCGCCGCCGACAGCCCGCCGCCGATCTGCTGCAGCGATGCCGCGACGATCTGGATGTCGAGCAGGGCGGCGAACATGCCCAGGCACATGACGGCAAACGGCAGGACGGCGCGCATGTCATGCTCCCCGGGTGCTACGACGGTCAGCGCGTCGCGCCGCGCGTGTCGATGGTCGCCGTGACCGACAGGCCCGGCCGGATGCGCCCGAGCGTGGCGTCGGCATCGTCCAGCGCGATGCGAACCGGCACACGCTGCACGATCTTGGTGAAGTTGCCGGTCGCGTTCTCCGCCGGGATGACGCTGAACACCGCGCCCGTCGCTGGCGCCATGCTGACCACATGACCGTGGAACACCGTACCGGGCAGCACGTCCGCGACCACGCTCGCCGGCTGGCCGGGTGCGACGGACGCCAACTGATCCTCCTTGAGATTGGCATCCACCCACAGCCCGCGTGCCGGCACCAGCGACAGCAGCGTGGTTCCGGCGATGACGTAGGCGCCGACCTGCGCGCCACGGTCGCCGACATAGCCGTCGAGCGGCGCCCGGATCTCGGTGTAGCCGAGATCGAGTCGCGCGATTCGCAAATCCGCCTCGGCCGCCGCAACCGCCGCCTCGGCCTGTGCGACGTCGCTGTCCAACACGTCGATCTGCCGGAGCGCCGCCTCCAGCCGCGCGGTCGCCGCGCGGGCTTGTGCGCTCGCCTGCGCGTCCAGCGCCGCCGAGCGTTGCGCGTCCTGCCGCGACCCGGCGGCGCTTTTTGCCAGCGCGCGGTATCGGGCGGCATCCTGCTGTGCGAACGCCGCACCCGCCGTGCTGGCGGTCAGATCGGCCTGCGCGGCGGCAATCAACGATTGCTGCAGCGTGCGCTGGGTACGCAGGCCGGCGAGCGCGGCCTGCCGCTGCCGCACGACTGCCTCCGCATGGGCAGCGGCGGCGCGGAAATCGCGGTCGTCGAGGCGGATCAGCACCTGCCCGGCACGGACGAATGCGTTGTCGGCGACGGCGATCCCGGCGACAAAGCCGCCGACATGTGGCGCGATCGCGGTGACGTTGCCGCCGACATAGGCATCGTCGGTGCTTTGCAGGAACCGCCCGACGGTCCACCAGTGCGCGCCGTAGAACGCCCCGCCCGCCGCGGCGAGCAGCGCCGCACCCGCCAGCGCCAGCCGCCCGGGACGCAGGCGCCGGCGCGCCCGGACAGGCGCGACGACGCCCTCACGCCCGATTGCCGCGCCGCTCATGGCTTGCTGCCCCCGGCATCGGCCGGCGCGTGGCGGCGGCGCGTGCGTTCATCGGCGGCGGGGCCGGCGGCGGTGCGGAACGGCGGTTCGGTGAGCGGGCGGCCGGTGGCGCGGTCCACCAGCACCGGCTCCGCCTCGCGCCCGGTCTCGGCATCGATGACGATTACGCTGCGGCCTTCGGAGGCGAAATGGCGGTTGCCCCAGGCCAGCAGCGCCAGCAGCACCGGGCGGAAGTCGCGCCCGCGCGCGGTCAGCACGTATTCGTCGCGCGGCGGACGCTCACTGTAGCGCCGGCGCTCCAGCAGCCCCGCTTCGACCAGCGCGTTGAGCCGTCGAGTCAACATGTTCGGCGCGATGTCCAGGCTGCTCTGGAACTGCTCGAAGCGCGTCAGCCCGTGAAAGGCGTCGCGCAGGATCAGGATGCTCCACCACTCGCCGACCCGCTCAAGGCTGCGGGCGATCGGGCATTGCATGTTGCCGAAACTCTTGCGGCGCATCGCGGACACCCTCGACAGTGACTACTATCGTGCAAGTCACATACGGTATTTCATAGCATGATGCAAGTGACCATTCGTGCAATTCGCGCGCTGGCGGAACCGGCAGCTATTAACGCAACCAGGTTTCGGAAATGCGTCGCGTCCGGATCAGCCGAGCAGGGAGCGGTCCAGCATCTTGCAGGTGCCCAGTACCTGCCCGAGCAGCAGGTCGCAGAACTGGCCGCGCGTCAGCGTGGTGCTGCCGCCACCGGGGTGCAGGGCCGCCACCACCACGTCACCGTTGCGGGCCGTGCGGGCGCGTACCGGCATCGGCGTGCCCTCCAGCGTCAGCATGTAGATCGCATCGCCCCGGTAATGGTCGGCCGGCACCACCGCCAGCATGTCGCCCCGCCGCACCCCAAGCACCGGGATGTCGCAATTGACCGGCACGAGGCGCGGCTGCAACTGTACTGGTGTCATCTGTCAGTCGGAACCAAGTTCCGCCCGTCCCTTCAGCAGTAACGCACTCTACCGCACGAAATCGTGATCGCAAGCGTGAATCAGCCGAAGCGGTCACGCCAGGCCGGCTGCGCGCCGGGGTAGGGCAGGGTGGTGGCCTCGAAGGTGCCGCGGGCGACGGCACGCGCGAACACCGAGGCAGCGGCGTGCCCAAGCTGCGCCAGCGCGGGCAGTGGATCGCCAAGCGGCACGCGCCCGGTGGCAGCCGCGAAGATGGTATCGCCGTCCAGCGGCAGGTGCGCCGGCCAGATGGCACGCGCCAGCCCGTCATGCGCCATGATCGCCAGCCGCTTGGCCTGCGCCTTGGTCAGCGTCGCGTCAGTGGCGACCAGACCGATCGTGGTGCTGGACTGCACCGGCGGGCGCTTCAGCCGCAGCGCCATGTCGTCGGCCGTGATGCGCGCGGGCCAGCCGAGGCCGCCGAATTCGGCCGCCACCTCGAACGGCGCGGCCCAGAAATGCCGCGAGTCGCCGATCGTCGGGGTGGCCGCCGCATTGACCGCGGCGATCGCGGCGACGACATGGCCGGAGGCGGTGCGCGTGCTGGCGGTGCCGAGCCCGCCCTTTACCGTCGCGGTGGTGGCGCCGGTGCCGGCCCCCACGCTGCCCAGCGGAAACAGGCCCGCTGAAGCCGCGCGCGCCGCCGCGTAGCCAAGGTCGCGATACGGCGGATAGCGGCCCCAGCCCTTGTCGCCGCCATTAAGCAGGTCGAACAGGATCGCCTGCGGCACCAGCGGAACCAGCATCCCACCGACTCGCGTGGCGCGCCCGTCCTCACGCAGCGCCGCCTGCACGCCGCCGGCGGCGTCCAGGCCATAGGCCGAGCCACCCGATAGCACCACGGCATCGACCGTCTCCGCCGTCATCTCCGGCGCCAGCAACTCCTGCTCCCGCCCGCCTGGCGCGCCGCCCAGCACGGAGACGGAAACGACCGTGGGTACGGTAAATACGATCGAAGTGACACCTGATCCCAAGGCCAAATCGGTCGCGTGACCGACAAGAACGTCCCCGACATCGGTGAGGCTGTTGCTTGTTCGCATTGGGACTCTGTTATGCCAAAGTAGCTGACCTTGCGGGCCGTGCTGGTGTAGTTACCATAGCTGCACAACCGACCGGCGCGGACACAAGCGCTGGCGGACGGCACGGGGCAAAAAACATGCAGAACGGAGCAGGCGGACCGGGCGGCAGCGCCACGGAACCGCCGATGATTGTGCCGACGGACGAGCGCGACGAGTCCGCGGACACTGAATTTGCAGCATTGCTGATGCGGGCGTTAACCGACATGGCGGGACGCAGCAAGCGGCGGCAGGCCGATCTGACGGCGGCGCTGCACGGCGCCGGCCTGCCGGCGGAGCCGGGGCAGGTGCGCGCGGCGCTGCGCACGTTGCTGGCGCAGGGCCGCATCGCCGACCTTGTACCGCTGTCCGACGGCGGCCTGCTGCTCACGGTCACCGCCGAGCGGGTGGTGCAGCGCCCGCAATGGCTGCCGCTGTCAGAGGACGGCTGAACCCTCATCACCCGACCGTCGCCAGGAAGTCCCGCCACCGCGCGATCACCGGCGCGGCGGCGAACTCGGCCGCGAAGCGCGCCCGCCCGGCCGCCGCCAGCGCCTGCGCGCGTGCGCGGTCGCCGAGCAGCCCGGCTATCGCGTCCGCCAGGGCCGCCGTGTCCTCCAGCCTCACCACCAGCCCGTCGCGGCCGTCGCGGACCAGCTCCGCCGGCCCGGCGGCGTCAAAGGCGACCAGCGGGCAACCGGCCGACCATGCCTCGATGACCATGTTGCCCAACGGCTCGATGCGCGAGGAGCAGACGAACAGGTCCGCCGCCTTCAGCAGCGCCCCGGCATCGTCGCGCCAGCCGAGGAAATGGACGCGCCCGGCCACGCCCTCTCGCACCGCGAGCGCCGCCAGCGCGGCACGCTCCGGCCCTTCGCCCGCGATCGCCAGATGCGCGCCCGGCAGGCGGGCCAGCGCGCGGATGGCGAGGTCAAACCCCTTGTCGGTATGCAGCCGCCCCAGCCCGAGCAGCAGCGGCCGGCGCGGCGGCAGATCGGTCGCCTTGGGCGTGCCGGCGAAGTCGGCGACGAAATTGGGCAGGTAGTGCGTGCGCGATTCGGCCCAGCCCTGCGCGCGCAGCCAGGCGACGATGCCGCGCGTATTGCCGATCAGGTGTTCGCAGCCGCGATAGTAGCGCAGGTCGTAATAGCCGCCGAGCCGCCCCACCAGCGTCCAGTCCCCGCGCGGCGCGAAGCGGCTGGCGCGGTTCATCCAGCTCACCACCACGCGCGGGGCGAAATCGCGCAGCGCCGCGCGCAGCCGTGGCCGGGTGCATAGATCCAGCCGGTTGCCGAAGCCGAGTTCGACGGGCGCAAGGCCGCCGGCGGCGAGGCGCTCCGCGCGGGCGGGGTTGCGCCGGATCACCGGCAGCACCTCCTCGCCCGCGTCATGCAAGGCGAGGCAGAGCCGCTCGAAGAACAGTTCCGCCCCACCCAGCGCCGCCCCGGCCATCACCTGCGCCACCCGCGTCACGCGGCACGGTCCAGCGCGATCAGCCCCGTGGCGGAGGCGAGCGCCTCGCTCACGTCGAGGTCTTCCATGCGCGGCCCGCGCGCGATCGCGGTTGCGGTGCAGCGGCCGGCCGGACCGTATTCGGCGGCGGGCGTGGGGCCGAACAGGCCAAGGGTCGGCGTGCCGGCGGCGCCAGAGAGGTGCATCAGCCCTGAATCGTTGCCGACGAACAGCGCCGAGCGCGCGAGGCACGCGGCCGCCTGCGGCAGCGTCAGGGCGCCCACGAGATCGATCGCCTCCGGCAGTGCGGCCAGCACGGGTGCGGCCATCGCCCGCTCGCCTTCGCCCGGCCCTCCGAACACGGCGATGCGCGCGCCCGCCATCGGCCCGGCCAGCAGCGCGCGCGCGAGTGCGACGAACCGTTCCGCCGGCCAGACCTTGCCCGCCCAGTTGGCGGTCGGCGCCAGCGCCAGCACCGGCGGGCCGGGCGGCAGCAGCGTGGCGGCCAGCTCGCGGTCTTCCGGCGCGGTCCAGACCACCGGCAGCGGCGGCGGATCGAGGCCGAGCACCGCCGCAAGCTGTGCCGTCTTGTGCCCACCGCGCTTGCGCATGACCGCGCGCCTGCGCGCCGCCAGCGTCCAGGCCAGCGCCGAGGCGCGGATGTCCACCACCAGTTCCCATCGCGTCCCGACACAGGCGGCCCACAGCCCCAGCCAGTGGCTGCCGAAGCGCCGCTTTTCCATTAAAATCAACCGCTCAAGTCGCGGCATTCGCACGAATACGCCCTCCGCCACGGGGCCGGTCGCCACCGTGAAGCGCGCCGAGGGATGGGCGCGCAGCAGGTGATCGAGCAGGCCGGTGGACAGCACCGCATCGCCGATACGGCTGGAGGTCACGAACAGGATGCGCATTGCCCGCCCGATAGCATGGACGTGACGAGCGCGCGCGCCCCGTGTAGAGCGCGCGGCATGTGCGGGATCGCCGGCATCATGACAAGCGACGGCACGCCGCCCGACCCGGCGCTGCTGCACCGGATGCAGGCGGCATTGGCGCATCGCGGGCCGGACGGGGCCGGGATGCTGGTGCGCGGCGATGTCGGGCTGGTGCATCTGCGGCTGGCGATCATTGACCTCGAAACCGGCGACCAGCCGCTGTTCGCGCCCGGCGGCACTGCCCTGATCGCCAACGGCGAGATCTACAATGACCCCGACTTGCGCCAGCGGATGTCCGGCGCGCCGTTCCGCACCCGCTCCGACTGCGAACCGGCAGTGTTTCTGGCCGAGCAGGAGGGTGAGGGGTTCGCGGACCGGCTGCGCGGCATGTATGCGATCGCGGCCCATGACCCGCGCACCGGCCGGCTGCTGCTGGCGCGCGACCCGTTCGGGATCAAGCCCCTCTATTACAGCAGTTCTGACGATTTATTCGCCTTCGCCTCCGAGCCGCAGGCCCTTCTTGCCGCCGGGTTCGGCGCGCGGGCAGTGGCGCCGCGGCGGATGGCGGAACTGCTGCAACTGAAGTTCACGACCGGCGCCGAGACCATCTTCCCCGGCATCTTCCGCGTGCTGCCCGGCGAGACGCTGGCGGTCGAGCGCGGCGCCATCGTCGCCCGCCGCCGCCGCGCCGCGCTGCCGGAGGGCGAGCCGAGGCGCGATGCCGCGGTGGACGATCTCGGGCGGGTACTATTGGACAGCGTGACCGCGCATCTGCGCTCCGACGTGCCGTATGGGCTGTTCCTCTCCGGGGGCATCGATTCCTCGGCGTTGCTGGCGCTGATGCGCCGCGCCACCGGCAGCCGCATCCATGCGCTCACCGTCGGATGGGAAGGCGGCGGCGAGGCGGATGAAAGCTTCGAGGCCGAGCGGCTGGCGCGCATCGCCGGCGCGGATTGCGAGCGGCTGACGATGACGGCGCGCGACTTCTGGTCGCTCGCCCCGCGCATCGCCGCCGCCATCGACGACCCGACGGCCGATGCCGCGGTGCTGCCAAGCTGGATGCTGGGCCGCGCCGCACGAGCGAGCGGGCTGAAGGTGACACTGTGCGGCGAGGGGGCGGACGAACTGCTCGGCGGCTACAGCCGCTACCGCAAGCGCCGCGCGCCCTGGCGCTGGTTGACCCGCAGGCCGCGCAGCAAGGGCGTGTTCGGCGATCCAGCGGCGCTTTCCGGCTGGCGCGACGGGCTGGCCAAGGCGGAGTGCGCGGCCCCCCCCGGTCGCTCGGCCTTGCAGCAGGCGCAGGCGGTGGACATCGCCGAATGGCTGCCCAACGACCTGCTGACCAAGCTGGATCGCACGCTGATGGTGCATGGCGTGGAGGGGCGCACGCCGTTCCTCGATCCGCTGGTCGCCGACTACGCCTTCCGGCTGCCCGATCACGCCAAGGCCGGCGCGCGGTTCGGCAAGCGTCTGTTGCGGACCTGGCTCGCCGGCGCCTTCCCCGAGGCCGGCGCCTGGGCGCGCAAGCAGGGCTTCAAACCGCCGGTGGGAGCGTGGATCGCCGCGCGCGGCGAGGAACTTGGCGGGCTTGTCGCCACCCATCCGGCGCTCGCTGGCCTGCTGCCGGAGACGGCGGTGCGCGCCGCCTTCGCCAACGCGGCAGCTTCGGCGCAACCGGCGTGGTCGCTGCTGTTCGCCTGCCTCTGGCACGGACATCACGTGCTCGGCCTGCCCGCCGACGGCGCGGTGGACGAGGTGCTGCGGACCGCGCCGCGCGCGTAGCGGCCGTGCTTGCCGCGCGCAGAACCCGCCCGCCCGGCGCGCGTAGCGGTCAGACGACCGACGGACGGAGGAGGACGCCATGGCAACCGAGCACCCGATCGAGATCGCCCGCATGTTGATCGACCGTCACGGCCTGCGCGCCGGCGCGGTGGCGCAGCAGCGCGTCGATGAGGCGCGGATGGCCGGGCGCACCGAGGAACTGGATCGCTGGCATTCGGTGCAGGCCGCACTGGCCGAACTGCGCCGCACCGCCAGCCAGGCCACGGCGCCGGGTGTGAATTGAACCGGCGCGGAGGGGCGTTCAGCCCCTCCCGCCGCCGCCGCTGAAGGCGTTGAAGGTGATGAGCGTGTAGGTGTCCTTGACGCCCGGAAGGGTCTGGAGCTTTTCCGTCACGAACAGCCCGGTGTCCTGGTCGGGCTCCAGGTAGAATTTCGCCAGCAGGTCGTACTGGCCGGAGGTGGAGTGCAGTTCGGAGAGTTCCGGGATGCTGTCCACCGCCATCCGGGCGACGCGGTAGGCTTGGCCCATCTCGCATTTGACCATCACGAAGATCGGTCGCATCCGCACTACTCCCCTGCCGCGCCGTCGGGCCGAGACTTCGCCGGCCGGGGCGCGGCGTCAACCCTGGGCGCCGCCTGCGGCGCGGGCCCCCTGGACCGCGCGGCGCGGCCCGATATGATCCGCCGCCAGTGCGCGACGTCCCGCTGGGGGATGTCGGGGAGGGGGTCCATGAAGCATCTGCTCATCGCCGCTGCAGTCGCGGCCGGTCTTTCGCTCGGCGCCGGCGCCGCCCGCGCCCAGTCAGGCGTGCTCAACAAGGCGGTCGGCGGCTACTCGTTCGACGAGGCCGCCAAGGAATCGCCGGCCACCAAGAATTTCCACTCGCACAAGGGCAAGCTGACGTTCGCGATCGTCACGCACACCGCGGGCAACGGATTCTTCGACCCGACCTATGTCGGGGCGAAGGTGGCGGCGAACATGATCGGCGCCAACCTGGTGATGCTGGGCTCGGAAGCGGCGGTTGACGACATTCCGCGCGAGATCGCCATCCTCAACCAGATCATCAACGACCCGACGATCGACGGCGTCATCATGACCACGCCGCAGTCCGGCGCCTATGACGACATCGTCAAGAAGCTGGAGGCGAAGGGCATCCCGATCGCCACCACCAACTCCTTTGACCCGAATCTCTACGACCGTTCGTCGATCTCGCACACCGGCCAGGATGCCTCGGCGGCGGCGATCGGCGGCGAGGCGCTGGCGAAGTGCCTGCTCGACAAAGGCGTGAAGGGCGGGACCATCATCTTCCCCAACACCACCACGCTCGGCAACGAGGAGGTGAACCGCCGCATCACCGCCGGCTTCCAGGCGACCGTGAAGACGCTGAATGCGGCCGGGCGGCTCAAGGACTTCAAGGTCGATGCCGGACCGCAGAACATCGGCATCGACGTGGACAAGGACGCGATCGTCAACTCCGTCGTCACGCTGATCGAGAGCCGCAGGGACGTGGTCGGCGCGATGGCGGCCAACGGCTTCGTCACCCCCGCGCTGGGCGACGCCATCACGCAGTTGCACAAGCAGGGCCAGATCTGCGCCTTCGGCTTCGACCTCGGGCCCAAGCAGCAGGAGCAGATCAAGTCCGGCGCGCTGACCGGCTCGCTCGGGCAGCAGCCGTTCCTGCAGGGCTTCTGGCCGGTAATGCAGCTTTACCTGCAGATCGACCGCGGCATCTCGGCGGCCAACCTCGACACGCGCGCGCAGCTCGTCACCAAGGCGAACGTCGCGAACGTCGGCAAGCGGTTCGAGAACTGAGGCTGCAGCAAGGCCCTCACCCGGCTCGCTGGGCTCGCCACCCTCTCCCGCGAGCGGGAGAGGGGACGGGCGGCGCGGCATTTCTCCCTCTCCCGCTTGCGGGAGAGGGGCGGGGTGAGGGTTAGCCCGGCACGCAGCCAGGAACGGCAATGTCCTTCACCACTGACGCACGGATCACGGCCGCCATACGCCCCCGTCTGCCGATGCAACTCGTCGGCGGGTGGGAGGTCGGCATCCTGCTGTTCATGGCGGTGCTGTATGGCGTCGGTGCCTGGATCAATCCCGGCTTCTTCGGCACCACCGACGCGCTCTCCGCCGTGCTGCGCGACACCGCGCGCTACGGCGTCATGGCGGTCGGCATGGCCTTCGTCATCGTCAACAAGGAACTCGACCTCTCGGTCGGCTCGACGCTCGGGCTGGCGGCGACGGTGTTTTCCATCCTCTATGACCAGTACCACTACGATCTTGCGGTCGGCTGGGCGATTTTCGGCGCCCTGGTGGTGGGACTGCTGGTCGGGCTGATCAACGGCGTGCTGGTCACGCGGCTGAACGTGCCGGCATTCATCGCCACACTGACCATGCTGTTCATCGGCCGCGGTATCGTGCTCGGCCTGACCGGCGGCCAGACCGTCTCCTATGGCGACAAAGCGGCCCACGACCACTGGTTCTTCGGCATCGGCGAGACCAATGCGTTCGGCTTCAACTCGCAGATTCCGATTTTCCTCGTCGTCGCCGCGATCGGCGTGGTGGCACTGGCGAAGACGAGGGCCGGGTATCAGACCTATGCCGTCGGCGGGAATGCGCAGGCGGCGGGTTATGCCGGCATCGCGACGCGGCGCGTGCGGATGCGTTCCTACCTGCTGGCGGCGCTGACCGCCACGCTCGCCGGGCTGATGAACGTGGCCCAGGACAAGGGCATCACATCGCAGGTCGGACAGAGCGCGGAACTGATCGTGATCGCCGCCGTGATCGTCGGCGGCGCGTCGATCGCCGGCGGACGCGGGCGCGTGCTCGGCGCCTGTCTCGGCGCTGCGCTGGTCGTGCTGATCGACAAGGTGCTGCGCGAGGGCGTGCCGATCACGCATATCGTCGATGTCGCCGGCGTGAAAATGTCGGTACAGTCCTACGCGCAGCTTCCGGGCGGGGCGGTGCAGGCGTTCCTGGGCGCGATCCTGCTCGCCGCGGTGCTGATCGAGCCGTGGGCGATCCGTGGCGGCGGGGCCGCGCGCATCTGGGCGCGGCTGCGCGGGCAGCCGGCGCCGCCGCCGCCCGATCTCGGAGAGGCGGCGATCGCCGGTACGCAGATGCGCGGCAGTGCCTCGGAGGCGCGCGCGGTGGCGGCGCGCGGCCTGCGCGCCTTCCTCGCCCGGCGCGATTCGGCGGCGGTGGTGCTGACCGTCCTGCTGTGGCTGGTGGGCATGGCGCTGCGGCCGGATTTCTGGGGCTCTCTCGACAACACTTTTACTCTCTTGCTTGCGTTCACCGAGATTGCGCTCGTGGCGACCGGGCTGACCTTCGTGATCGCCAATGGCGATATCGACCTGTCGGTGGGATCGGTGCTGGCCTTCTCCGGCGCGGCGGCGGCGTATCTGATGAAGGAGATGTCCGTCGCGCCGCTGACAGCGGCGGTGCTCGCAATGGCCGGCGGTATCGCTTGCGGCGTGCTCAATGGCTGGGTGACCGTGCGCTTCCGTATTCCCGCTTTCGTCACGACGCTGGGCATGTTCTACATCGCGCGCGGCTTCGCGGCGTGGCTGGTCGCGGGGCGGCAACTCTCTGGCTTCCCTGCGTCGTTCAACGTGATCGGCCGCAATCTCTACGAGGTGCTCGACGCATTCGGCATCGCGCCGAGCGGCGGCTGGCTGCTGGCGCTGACGCAGGCGCTCTATGCACAGACGCTGTTCATGGGGCTGGTGGCGCTGATCGCCGGCATCGTGCTGGCGCGCACCACCTTCGGGCAGAAGGTGTACGCGGTCGGCGGCAACGAGCGCGCGGCGCGCTACGCCGGCATCAACACCAGCGCGGTACGCGTGTGGGCGCTGGTCTTCAGCGCCGCCTGCGCCTCGGCCGCCGGCGTGATCTACGTCGCCTATCTGCGCTCATTCAATCCGTCGGCCGGCATGGGCCGCGAACTGGACTGCATCTCCGCCGTCATCATCGGCGGCGGCTCGGTGTTCGGCGGCTACGGCACGGTGGTGGGGGCGCTGGCGGGTGGGGCGGTCATCACGCTGATCCGCGCCCTGCTGTCCTTGCAGGTGCTGCTGCCAAACGGCAAATCCTTCGTCATGCCGCAGCACTGGATGAACGTGCTGATCGGGCTGATCCTGATCGGGGCGGTGGTGGGCGACATCTGGCTGCGGCAGGAGCAGATCCTGTCCCGACTGTTCAAGCGCCGTGCACGAGGCACACCATGACCCCGATCATCGAGATGCGCCGCATCGACAAGCATTTCGGCGCCGTCCACGCGCTGCGGGGCGTGAACCTGCACCTGATGCCGGGTGAGATCCTCGGGCTGGTCGGCGACAACTCGGCGGGCAAATCGACACTGATGAAGGTGCTGACCGGCGCCTATCAGCGGGATGCCGGCGAGGTGCTGATCGACGGCAAGACCACACATTTCACCAGCCCGCAGGACAGCCGCGACCTGGGGATCGAGATGATCTATCAGGATTTTGCGCTCTGCGGAAACATGGATGTCGGGCAGAACATCTTCCTCGGTCGCTGGCCGCGGCGCGCGGGGCTGTTCGTCAATCGCACGCGCATGTACGCCGAGGCGCAGGACGTGCTGATGCGGCTGAAGGTCGATGTGAACTCGGTCTTTCAGAAGGTGGAAAGCCTGTCCGGCGGGCGGCAGCAATCGGTTGCGATCGCGCGCGCCATCTCCTTCTCGCCGCGCGTCATCATCTTCGACGAACCGACCGCCAATCTCTCGGTGATGGCGACCGAGCGGCTGCTGGAGACGATGGCCGAGCTGAAGCGGCAGGAGGTCGCGCAGATCATCATCTCCCACCGCCTGACCGACATCTTCGCCGTCGGCGACCGGGTGATGGTGCTCAAGCGCGGCCAGGCGGTCGGCGACCGCTACATCCGCTCCAGCAGCGAGCGCGAGGTGCTGGAACTGATCATCTCCGGCACGCCGGACGATGCGCTGACCGCGGAGCAGGCGTTGCAGGGCGCGGCATAGCGGCGGTCAGCGCTGCTGGTCTATCGTCGGCCTGACCGGATCGGAGGAGCAGGATGGGAACGATCAGCGAGCCGCGAATCGGCGGCCACATCCTCGCCGACACGCTGGTGTCGCTCGGCATCACCCACGCCTTCGCGGTGCCGGGCGAAAGCTATCTGGACGTGCTGGATGGGCTGTACGGCGTGCAGAACCGGCTTGAACTCGTCACCTGCCGGTTCGAGGCGGGGGCAGCGAACATGGCGGAGGCGTGCGGCAAGCTGACCGGCAGGCCGGCGGCGGCGTTCGTCACGCGCGGCCCCGGCGCGTGTCATGGCGCGATCGGCGTGCATATCGCCATGCAGGATTCCACGCCGATGCTGCTGTTCGTCGGCCAGATCCCGTTCGCCGAAACCGATCGCGAAAGCTTCCAGGAAGTCGATTACCGCCGCATGTTCGCGCCGCTGGCGAAGTGGGTGACACAGATCGACGATGCCGCGCGCATCCCCGAACTCGTTGCCCACGCCTACGACGTCGCCACCACCGGCCGCCCTGGCCCGGTGGTGATCGCATTGTCGGAGGAGATGCAGAAGGCGACGGCGACGGTTGCCGACCCAACGCCGACGCCGCTGGCGCGCGCACAGCCCGATCCGGCCGCACTCGCACGGATGCAGGCGTTGCTGGCGGGCAGCCGCCGGCCGCTCGCGATCATCGGCGGCAACTGGAATGTCGCGTCGCGCGTGGCGCTCGCGGACTATCTGCGCGCGCGCGACGTCCCCGTGGCGGTGGGGTTCCGTCGCCAGTCGCTCTATGACGGGACGCTCGACAATTACGTGGGCGACCTGGGCGTCGGCAGCGACCCCGCGCTGGTCGCGCGCGCGCGGGACGCTGATCTGGTGCTCGCTTTCGGCTCGCGGCTGCCGGAGGCGACGACACAGGGCTACACGCTGTTCGACACGGAAGGCGCCACGCCGATCATCCATGTGCATCCAGATCCCGCCGAGATCGGGCGCGTGTTTCGCGTCGCCCTCGGCATCGCCTGCGACCTTGACGCCTTCGCGGCGTCGCTCCCAGCTTTGCCGCCGGTTGCGCCTGGCTGGAGCGGATGGACGCGCGAACTGCGCGCGCTGCGGCTCGCTGCTTACGCCGTGCCGGACTATCCGGGTACGCTGAACGTCGCGCAATGCCTGCGCGAGCTTGAAGGCTTGCTGGCGGCGGATGCGGTGATGACCTGCGATGCCGGCAATTTTGCGACCTGGCCGGCGCGCTTCATGCACGTGCGCGCCGGGCAGGCGTTCCTCGGCCCGACCGTGGGCGCGATGGGCTACGCGGTTCCCGCAGCGGTGGGCACCGCGATCGCCAATCCGGGCCGGCAGGTCGTGGCCTTCGTCGGTGATGGCGGCTTCCTGATGACGGGGCAGGAGATGGCGACCGCGATGCATCACGGCGCCGCACCCATCGTGCTGGTGTTCAACAACGCCATGTACGGCACGATCCGCATGTACCAGGAGCGTAGCTATCCCGGCCGCAGCGTCGGCACCGCGCTGACCAATCCCGATTTCGCCCGGCTGATCGAGGCCTTCGGCGGTCATGGCGAGGTGGTGACGGACACCGCGCAATTCGCGCCCGCCTTCCGCCGGGCCGTTGCAAGCGGCAAGCCCGCTGTGATCGAACTGCGCACCGATCCCGAGCAGATCACCTCGCGCGCCACGATCGCGCAGTTGCGGGCGGCGAAGCGGACCAATTAGCCGCGCAGGGCAACACGCTCGATCGCTGTGAACACTTCGCCCGGTGCCGGCTGAACGAACAGGCTGAGTGCCGCGACGCGGCGCGGGCGCGCCAGCGCCGGCGCGAAATGCGATTCCGCCGCCGGCCGCAGCCGCGCCTCTTCCGCCGCATTCAGCCGGCGCGTCAGCGTCATGTGGAAGAACCAGGACGCAAACACGTAAGGATAGCCCCAGCGCGCGAGATTCGCCGCCTCCGCCAGCGACAGCGACGCGCGGCGCCGGCGGGCGAGTTCGTCGGGCTCCGGCGGGGCGCGCAGGTGATCGGCGTACGCCACACACACGTCCGCGAAACCCTGTAGCGCCGGGCTGGGCCGCGTCTCGCGCAGGGCCAGGAAGCCGTGCGGCACATCGACCGCGAGCGGCGGCAGGTCGAACGGCGGCACCGAATCGGCGATCGCATGGGCAGCCGTCAGGACATCGTCCCAGACGCAGCCCGCGCGCAGCCGCATCGGCGGCTTCAGCGTCGCGTGAAATCCATAACCGCGCGCAACTTCCGTGAAGCCCGGGTGCGCCGCGTACCATTCAGCGGCTGCCGCCGCGAGCGGGTCGTCGGACTCCGGCGCGTAGTACAGCGCGACGCGCGCCGCCGGGCCGAGGATCACGCCACGCGCTCGCCGGCGCGCCAGACCTGGCGCACCACCGGCAACCCCTCGAAGGGACGCACCCGTACCAGATCGGCGCGCAACCCGGGCGCGATGCGGCCACGATCGGGCAGACCGGCGAGGCGGGCCGGGCGGTCGGTCACCAGAGCGAGCGCGCGCGGCAGGGTGATCGCGCCGGATTCGGCGCTGCGGAATGCGGCCTCCACCAGACTCGCCGGCACGTAGTCCGAGGCGAGCGCGTCCACCGCCCCGGCCGCGACCAGATCGGCGGCGGCGACATTGCCGGAATGCGAGCCGCCGCGCACGATGTTCGGGGCGCCCGCGATCACGTCCATGCCGTGTGCCTTGGCCGCGCGAGCTGCCACGAGAGTCACGGGGAACTCGCTGATGCGGATGCCGTCGGTGACATTCTCGGCGATGTCGGTCTCGCTGGCGTCGTCGTGGCTGGCGACCGCGACCGGATAGGCGGCGACGCGCGCCAGCAGCGCGCGGCGGTTGGGGGTGCGCAGGGCGTCGCGCTGTGCCTGCAACGCGGCGATCTTTGCCTCGATCAGGGACTCGCCCATGCCCTCCTTGCGGCGCAGGGCGCGGAACCGCTCGATATCGCTGTTCTGGCCAATGCCCGGCGAGTGGTCCATCAGGCTGACCAGCCGCACGCGCGGGTGCGCGATCACCTGGTCGAACAGATCGACCACGTTGGTCGCCGGCATCTCGCAGCGCAGATGCAGGAAGTGCTCGCTCTTGAGCAGGCCGGTATCGAGCAGCGCGTCGAGGTCGGCGATACCCTCGCGGAAGGTGCGCGCACGGCCGGGATCGAAGCCGAGATCGCCGACGCAGAGCGCATCGAGGACGGTGGTGACGCCGGCCGCCGCGCACTGCGCATCATGTGCCAGCAGGGCCGAGCGCGACGGCCAGCGCGCGGTCAGCCGCGGCTGGACCTGTCGCTCCAGGTTGTCGGTGTGCAGATCGACGATGCCGGGGATCAGCGTGTCGCCGTCGAGGTCGATGGCAGCCGGCAGGCGTGCGCGGCCGGGCTGCGCCTCGGCGATCACGCCATCGCGCAACACCACGGTGCCGGGGCAGAGTGACTCGGGCAGGGCCAGCAGGGCGTTGGTCAGGACGGTCTCGGGCATCGCGACGTCTTAGCACGGCACAGGCCGGATCGCAGAGACACGGCGCGCGGCGCGGCACACGGCATCGGAGGTGGATCGATTGTGATTTGACAATGTCTGTCAAATTTGTCAATAAACGCGGGTCGCGCTCCAGGAGGGACCATGCGCAAGCTGAGGACAATGGCGGCCATCGCGGCGCTGGCATCGGCGTCCATTCCAGCCGTGCCCCCGGATGCCAGCGCCGATCCCGGCCATGGCCTCGGCTTCGGGCAGGGTATCGGCGGAGGCCGCGACCACAGGGGCGCCCCGGCCCCGCTGCTGGCAGCAGGCGTGCCGGCCTTCGCGGCGATCGGGGCCGCGGCCGCGCTCAGGCGCCTGATCCGCGGCCGGCGCCAGCGTCCGCCGCGCGCATAACCACCGGGCCGGCTATGCAACCCGCCGGCCAACGCTGGCTCCCGGAGCAGGACTCGAACCTGCGACCCAGCGGTTAACAGCCGCTTGCTCTACCGACTGAGCTATCCGGGATCAGCGCCGGCAGCCTATAGCGAAGGTGGTGGCCGGACGCAAACGCTGCCGCAATTGCGAAAGCATGTTTCGGAATTGCCGGCGGCTGGCGGCGCGGACGGGCCTGCGCTAGCCTGGACCGATTGCGGGCGTGGCGGAATTGGCAGACGCGCCGGACTCAAAATCCGGTTCTGGCGACAGAGTGTCGGTTCGACCCCGACCGCCCGCACCAGCGCCCGATGGCGTTGAACTTCCGCCTCCCTTGCCCGATACCTGCGACCCCAGGGGAAACGGGCGCCATGCACCGGCAGAACATCACCACCGAGCGTCTGCTGATGGGCCTGTTGCTCGGCGGCATCGGCATTGGCTGCATCGAGGTACTGTATCCGTTCATCTCCGCCATCCTCTGGGCGGCCATCCTCACATTCACCACCTGGCCGTTCCATGTCTGGATGCGCCGGCATCTGCATCTCGGCCATACCGGCACGGCGCTGCTGATGGTGACCATCGTCGCGGTGGTGGTCGTGCTGCCGCTCGCGGTCGTCGCCCCCGACGGTGCCGACGACGCCAAGCACTTGAACCAGTTGCTGCAGAACGCGGTCGCCGCCGGACTGCCGCTGGCGCCGGACTGGCTCTCCGATGTGCCGCTGATCGGTCCCACCAGCGCGGATCTGTGGAACACCTGGGCGGCCGACATCAGTGCCATGGTGGCGTTCTTCAAGCCGTATTTCGGCCTGGTCGCAGAGTACGGGCTGTCGCTGCTGCTGGGTCTGGCCAACGGCGTGCTGGGCTTCGTGCTGGCCCTGATCATCGCGTTTTTCTTCTATGCCGCCGGCGACCGCTTCGCCGCCGTGCTGACCGCGCTGCTGGGCCGCATCGCCGGATCACGCGCGCCGCGGTTGATAGAGGTGACCGGCAATACGGTGCGCGGCGTGGTCTATGGCATCCTCGGCACGGCGGTCGCGCAGGGCATCCTGACCACGTTCGGCCTCTGGCTCGCCGGGATGCCGCGGCCGCTGCTGCTGGGCGTCGTCGCCGGCGGCCTGGCGGTGCTGCCGGTGGGCGCGCCGGTGGTGTGGATCCCAAGCGCGCTTTGGCTGATGGCCGACGGGCATCTGTGGCGTGGCCTGTTCCTGTTCGCCTACGGGCTGATCGCGGTCAGCGGCGCCGATTCGGTGATGCGGCCGTATTTCATCGCCCGCGGCGCGCAACTGCCGTTCCTGCTCACGCTGCTCGGCGTGCTGGGGGGCGCCCTGAAGTTCGGACTGCTGGGCGTGTTCGTGGGTCCCGTGCTGCTCGGTGTCGGCTTCACCCTGGTGCGCGAATGGGCGCAGCCCGACCATTCGGCGATCCTGGCGGTCCCGCCCGAGGAGGCGTGACGGCGACCCGGCACGCCAACGGCGTCGCGGCCGAGGACGCGGCCGCCGCGGCGCTGATCGCCGAGGGCTGGACGGTGCTGGCGCGCCGCGTGCGCACGCCCGCCGGCGAAGTCGATCTGGTGGCCGAGCGCGCGGGACTGCTGGCGCTGGTCGAGGTGAAGCGCCGCGCCTCGCTCGCCGCGGCGGCGCAGGCGCTGGGGCCGCGGCAGCGGGCGCGGCTGCTGGCCGCGGCGGAGGTGCTGTTGGGCGCGCATCCCGAGTGGGGGCAGGCAGGGGTGAGGTTCGACGTGATCGTGGTGGACCGGGCGGGACGACTGCGCCGGATCACCGATGCGTTCCGGGCCGGGGACTGATTGCGCAGGGCGGCAGGCTGCGTGTAAGCCGGCGGGACCAAGCAAATGCCGGAGGATCGCATGCCCGGACGTCGTGAAGTGCTCGTTGTGTTCGGCATGATGCTGGCGGGTCCGGCGCTGGCGCAGACCGCGCAGGCGCCGCTGCCGGTGCCCGCGCTGGATGAGAACGCGCCGCCGAAAGCCTTCATCGACGCCGCCTTGCGCGCCATCGCCGCCGGCCGCACCGGGGAGGCGCAGGAGGCGATCGAGCGGGCGGAGAGCCGGGCGCTCATCCGCTCGGTCAAGCCCTCCCAGGCCGGCAACCCAAGCCAACAGCCGCTGGTTCAACAACTGAGCCAGGCGCGGCAGGCGCTCGCCGCCGGGGACCGGATGCGCGCGGTCACGATCCTGCAGGCGGCGGCACAAAGCCCGCAGTCGTCGGCGAACTAGCGTCCGAGACGCGGACGGACGCAGGACCGCGCCGGGCGGCGGCCACGCCCGGCGCCGTCATCGCGCGGGGGGATTCGCCGTGTGGTTACTGGCAGGTTGCCGGCGAACTGCGTTGGGCGGTCGCCAGCGTACCACTGTTGCTGCCGATCATTGGGATGAACTGCTGCCCCGGTCCCGTGCTGCATGCGATGTCCCCGCTGGCCGGCAACGAGGTTGACGGCTCGCCGAGTGCGTAGCGTTGTCCGACGCCGTCCGCCTCGCTCTGGGTCAGACCGCACGCGAACGCACCCGCATTGAGGATGTGGCCGCCGTTCAGCGCCAAGAAGGCCGCGACTGCGCCGGCAATGACTGGAAAGAGCTTCATTGGTCTCTCCTTCACTACGGTTGATGATTCGTATTTTTGTGTGCAAGGACGGTTGATGGTTGCAATTCGCCTTGCAGGATCAGCCCTATGCGAGTGCTGTCGCGCTGCTATGCGGTCGCTGTAATCGTGTGGTAAATGCCCTGTACCGTTGTTGTCGTTGTGTTAGGGTGTGCACGACGATGCATGGCGGTTGATGGAGGTTCATGGCCTCTCGCAGCCGAATTCTTGTCGTCGGCCGGGACATGATCTTGCGCGCGCGGCTGGCGCGGGTCCTGCGTGACGCGGGTTACAGCCCCGAACTCGCCGAGAGCGCGGCACACGCGCAGCGCACCGGCCACAAGGGGATCGTGCTCGCGATCGTCGTGCCGGACGGACTCGGACATGAGGGCGAGACCCTGATCGACGACCTGCGGCGTGCCGTCGGCACGGTCCTGCTGCTCACCACGACGCCGGCGGTGCACGCGGACGACGCCGATATGCTGGATGCCGCCGATGAAGCCGGTCTGCTCACTCGGGTGCAGGAGGCGTTGCGGCCTGTTCCGTACAATGAGGCCGCCGAGGCGGTGCTGCACTTCGCGCAGTACCGGCTGGACGTTGCGGGAAGATGCCTCCTGGATGCTGCCGGCAAAGAGGTGGTGCTGACGCGCGGCGAGTTCAGCCTGCTGCAGATGTTCGCCCGGCACCCCGGGCGCGTGCTGTCACGCGACTACCTGTTGCAGACGCTGGCAGGACGCGAGGCAGAGACGTTCGATCGCAGCATCGACAATCTGATCGTGCGACTGCGCCGCAAGATCGAAGCGGACCCCAGGCACCCGAGCCTGATCGTCACCGTCCCAGGCAGCGGCTACAAGTTCGCCGCCGATGTGCGGGTGGCGGGGCCAGCCGCGCGGATTGAACCAGGCGCGGCGGCGACGCCGCCTGAAGGCGGGACTGTGACCATTAACCGTCCGCGCCGCCGAATGTCCGGGCTGGCCTTGCTGCTTGGCATCGCGACATCTGGGGTGATCGTGGCTGTCGGCGTCCTGACCGAGTCGCACCGGGTCGTGCCGGTCAAGCCGCCGGTCGGCCCGGCGCGCGTCGCGAATTTGCCGCTTCCGGAACAGCCCTCGATCGCGGTGCTGCCGTTCGTCGTCATCGGCGGCCACGCCAGTCAGCAGCGGCTGGCCGACGGCATCACCGAAGACGTCATCACCGATCTTTCCCGTTATCGCGAACTCTTCGTGATCGCCGGCAATTCGGTGTTCGCCTACAAGGGCAAAGACGTGAGCGTGCAGCGGATCGGGCGCGAGCTTGGTGTCCGCTACGTGCTTGATGGCAGCATCCAGACCGACGGAGATCGCGTCCGCGTCACCGCGCAGTTGATCGACGCTGCGACCAATGTCCATGTGTGGTCGGAGCGGTATGATCGCGCGCTCGGCGCCATTTTCGACGTTCAAGGCGATGTGACGCAGAAGATCGCTGCGGCGCTGGCCGGTAACCAGGGCGCCGTCACGATCGCAGATACCGCGGCTTCCGGTCGCAAGCCGCCGGCAAACCTTCAAGCATACGACTTCGAACTGTTGGGCACGGAGCTGATGCTGCGGCGGACCGAAGCGGACAGCGACAAGGCCGAAAAGCTTTTCAACAAGGCGATCGAACTCGATCCGCAGTTCGCGTGTGCGTATGGCCACCTCGCGGTCCTGTACGACATGCATCTCAATCAGGGCTGGGGCAGGGAGACGCCGGCTGCCCTGCTGGAGAAGGCCAAGAGCTTCATCCTGAAGGCGATCGCGCTGGACCCGACCGACGGCATCCACTACGCTCGTCTCGGCGAACTCGATTTCGAGGGGAGCGATTTCGATCGCGGCCTCGCGGCATTCGAGCGCGCGGTCGCGCTGAACCCGAACGATCCAAGCATCCTGATGTACTTCGGCGAGCAACTGGCCTTCGTCGGCCGGGCCGCGGAAGGCGTGGAGATGATCGACCGCGCGTTCCGACTGAATCCGCGACCTCCGGACTGGTACAATTATCAGGTTGACCCGTTCTACGCGACGGGGCGGTACGACGTGGCGGAAGCGCGGCTGCTGCGGGCGCAGCGCGACAGGCCGATCTGGGCGAGCGTCGTGCTGGCGCTCAGCTACGCGCAGTTGGAGGAGCGGGCCGAAACCGCCGCGTCGGTGGCGGCTCTGCTGCGACGCTATCCCGATTTCTCGATGGAGCGCGCCCTCAGCGATTTCGGAGGGATCCGGGATCCCGCCACGCTGGCCCGTTACCTCGACGGCGCGCGCAAGGCCGGTCTGCATGAGTGCGCCGGCGAGGAGGAGCTTCGTGCCCATCCGCAGATGAGACCTCTGCCGGTTTGCGCCGCGCGGCGGGCGGGGATCTGGTAGCGTCGCGGGTCCCGTGCGTGAGCCCGGGCGCCCTCAGCCTGGCCGTCCCGGCGTGCGCAGCCGGTAGGCGAGTGCCTCGGCGACATCGGGCCGGCGGATCGCCTCGGCACCGGCCAGGTCGGCGATGCTGCGGGCGACGCGCAGCGTGCGGGTGAAGCCGCGCGGAGACAGGCGCAGTTTCTCGGCCGCCTGTTCGGCCAACTGGCGCGCTTCCGGCCGGATCGCGAAACCGCCGGGATCGGCCTCGGCATTGGTGGCCGGTCCGCTCTCTCCCGCGCGGCTGCGTTGGGCGGCGCGGGCGGCGGCGACGCGCTCGGCGACCACACTGCTGCGCTCGCCGGAGGGCGCGTGCGACAGTTCAGCCGGGGCCACCGGCTGCACCTGCAAGGCGAGGTCGATGCGATCGAGCAGGGGGCCGCTGATGCGGTTCTGGTAATCCTCCCCGCAACGCGGCGCCCGTCCGCACTCGCGCGACGCATCGCCGAGATGGCCACAGCGGCATGGGTTCATCGCCGCGATGAGCTGAAACCGCGCGGGATAGGTCACGTGGGCCATGGCGCGGGCGACGGTGGTGCGCCCGCTCTCCAGCGGCTGGCGCAGCGCCTCCAGCGCCGCGCGCGGAAACTCCGGCATCTCGTCGAGGAACAGCACGCCGCGATGCGCCAGCGACACCTCGCCCGGCCGCGCGCGATTGCCGCCGCCGGTCAGCGCCGCCTGGGAGGCGGAGTGGTGCGGTTCGCGGAACGGCGGGCGACGCAGCAGGCGGCCGCCGTCGAGCATGCCGGCGACGCTGTGGATCATGCTGACCTCCAGCGCCTCGCGTGGCGCGAGGTCGGGCAGGATACCGGGCAGGCGGGCGGCGAGCATGGACTTGCCGGCACCGGGCGGGCCGACCAGCAGCAGGTTGTGGCCGCCGGCCGCCGCGATTTCCAGCGCCCGCTTGGCGGTCTCCATGCCGCGCACGTCGGCGAGGTCGGGCACCGCGTCGGCCTCCGCGACCCCGCCCGGCTCCGGCGGCGTCAGCACCTGGCTGCCGCGGAAATGGTTGATGAGCGCGAGCAGTTCGCCGGCGGCCAGCACCTCGGTGCTGCTGGACCACGCCGCCTCGCCGCCCTGCGCGGCCGGGCAGATCAGACCGAGGCCCATGCCGGCGGCGGCGATGGCGGCGGGCAGGACGCCGGCCACCGGGTTGAGCGTGCCGTCGAGGGAAAGCTCACCCAGGGCGGCGTATTCGGCGAGATCCTCGGTCGGCAGCACCTCCATCGCGGCGAGCACGGCGAGAGCGATTGGCAGGTCGAAATGGCTGCCTTCCTTGAGCAGGTCGGCAGGCGCGAGATTGATCAGCACGCGGCGCGGCGGCAGCGACAGGCCCATCGCGGTCAGCGCCGCGCGCACCCGTTCGCGCGCCTCGCCCACCGCCTTGTCGGGCAGGCCGACGACGAGGAAGGCGGGCAGGCCGGAGGCGATCTGCACCTGCACCTCGACCGGCACGGCCTCGATGCCCGAGAACGCGAAGCTGCGGATGCGGGCAATCGACATGCGGGATCGGCGCCGGGTGGTTACGGGGGAGGATCGACGCTCGCGGGCGTTGCGTCAACCGCGATGACGGCGGAAGCTGTGTGCGCCGCGGGGGCAGGGAGCAATCATCGTGGAACCGAAGGGCTTCGATCCGCTCGGCGTGCCTGAAAGCAACGCCAGCACCTATCCCGAACCGTACCGCCCGTTGAACCAGCGCCGCTGGAACCGGCGGCTGGGCAACCATGCCGGGCTGACCAATTTCGGCGTGAACCTGACCCGCATCGCGCCAGGCGGACAATCGTCGTGCCGGCACTGGCACACGCGGCAGGACGAGTTCGTCTATGTGCTGTCAGGCGACGTCGTGCTGGAGACCGATGCCGGCGAGCAGGTGCTGCGCCCCGGCATGTGCGCGGGGTTTCCCGCCGGGTCGCCCGACGGGCACCGCTTCGTCAATCGCGGCAGCGGCGACGTGCTGCTGCTGGTGGTGGGCGACCGCACAGCCGGCGATGAAGTGGATTACCCCGACATCGACATGCGCGGGCGCATGGGGCCGGACGGACGCTATCAGTTCACCCGCAAGGACGGCTCGCCGTTCTAGCGAGCCGCACCGTCGAGGCGTTACAGCAATTCCGCCTGGATCCACTGTGCGATGCGCTGCTCGCGCGCGTTCCCGGCCTGCAGGTCCGTGACCACGGCAGTGCAGTTGTTCCGGAGAACGCTGCTGCCGGACTTCAGGTCCTTGTGCTTGTGGCGGGTGTCCGTGTAGGTGACGCCGCCCTTGTGGACATGAAGGTGCGGCTCCTTCTCGTCGGGGAAGAAGTATTCCTTCGGCATGCCTGGATTTTCCCTGATGCGCTCGGTCTGCACCGTGCCGGCAGCGGACATCGCTCGACACGGCGTCGGGATTATATCAATCTCCGACCGTGTTGCCACTAGATTCCGAAGCGCGCCCGGCTAGGCGCGCACGCTCCGTCCCGCCGCGTGCCCGGGTTCGATCAGCGGCGCATCCCGTGTCTCGCGCGCGGACAGTGTGGCGATCAAGGTCAGCAGCGCCAGCAGGAGCAGCATGACGGACACGCCGGCCGTGCCGCCCATGCGGGAGGCGAGGGCGGTTGCGAGCAGCGGGGCGATGCCGCCGCCGATCGCGGCGGCGACCTGAAAGCCGAAGGAGGCGCCGCTGTAGCGCACATGCGCGCCGAACAGTTCGGGGAAATAGGTCGACTCCGGCGCGAACATCAGTCCGTGTCCCAGGTTCAGCGCGACGATCATCGTCGGCACGACGACCCATGGCGTGCCCGTGTCGAGCAGCCAGAACAGCGGAAAGGCGAAGACGACGGTGAAGGCGATCCCGGCGAAATAGAGTGACCGCCGGCCGAACACGTCCGACAGGTGGCCGAACAGCGGGATCGTCACCAGTTCGAGCAGCGCGCCGAGCATGATCGCGTTCAGCATCAGGGATTTGGAGATGCCGAGCTTGCCGGTGCAATAGACGACGGCAAAGACGGTCAGCAGATAGACCCACGACACTTCCGACAGCTTCAGTCCCGTGGCGGTCAGGAATCCGCGGGGGCTGCGCAGGATCATCTCGAAGAACGGGCGGCGCACGATCTCACCGCGCGCCCTGGTGGTCTGGAACACCGGCGTCTCGGGCAGGCGCGCGCGCACGAAGGCGCCGACGGCCACGAGCACGATGCTGAGCAGGAACGGCACCCGCCAGCCCCAGGCCCTGAAGTCGCCGTCCGGCAGCATCGAGACCAGCCAGAACATGGTGGAGGCGAGGACGAGGCCGATCGGGAAGCCGACCTGAACCAGACTGCCGAACAGCCCGCGCCGCCGCGACGGCGCGTGCTCCAGCACCATCAGCGATGCCCCACCCCATTCGCCGCCGAGCGCGAGGCCCTGCAGGACGCGCAGCAGCACCAGCAGGACGGGTGCCCAGATCCCGATGGCGGCGTAGGTCGGCAGCAGGCCGATCGCCGCCGTCGCCGCGCCCATGCCGACCATCGTCACCATCAGCATGGACCGCCGCCCCACCCGGTCGCCAAAATGGCCGAAGATGGCGGCGCCGACCGGCCTGGCGAGGAAGCCGACCGCGAAGCTGCCGAGCGCGGCGAGGGTGCCGATCCGCGCATCGACGTTGGGGAAGAACAACCGGTTGAACACCAGGGCCGCGGCCGTGCCATAGACGAGGAAATCGTACCACTCGATGATGGTGCCGATTGTTCCCGCCAGAGCAATGGCGCCCATTCCCGGCGTTCGCGCGCCGCGCAGCGCGTTGGTGCTGATGCTGATGCTCACGCCCAGCCCTCCCCTCAAGGAACCCCGCCCGCGGGCAACGCGGGTTCGTGCCGCGACGCAGCATGGGCGCTTTCGAGACAGAGCGCAATAGGTGCGAAGTCCATACTGCCACGAAAACGCAAAGATCGCGCCGGAGAGACGCTGTAATTCCTGAGTCGGAATGATATGCGCGCGGACGGGCCACGCTGTCCTAGGCCCGGACTGGCGGACCGCAGGCGCTGAAGGGCGGCGGACGTGACCGAGGCGGCGCGGTCCGGCGCGGCTGCGGATGGATCGGCGGCGCCGCGTCTGGCGATGGCGGGCCGGCCGCAACGGCGACAGCCGGCGGCCCCGGCACCGTTCGCCGCGCCGGCTTGAGGTCGGGCGGCCGACGCACCCCCAGCATCCAGCAGAGCGAGCGCAGGGGTCGCCCGACCTGCGGGGCGGCGGCGATCAGCGCCGCCATGTCCGGCTCGGCGAGCAGGTGTTGCAACTGCGAGGCGCCGGCGGCGGCCTCGGGCGCCAGCCGCACCAGCCAGGCAAAGCCCTGCGGCAGCGGCCGCTTCCGGTCGGGTCGATCCGGCCGTGCCGACGGTCGCGCCGGACGCCGGGGCGATGCGCTGCGGCGCCGCAGCCGCCCTGCTTCAAGCCGGGCGGCGATTGCGGTGAGGCGGCCGGCGATGCGGCGCAGCCGCGCGCAGATCAGGATAATGAGCGGCCCCGCGAGCCGCCGCCCGGCGATCTGCGCGGCGACGATCCGGTGCAGCAGGTCGATGATCCCGGCGAGGCGTTGGGCCGGGGCGGGGGAAGCGGCGGGGTTCACGACAGTGAAACTAACACAGCCCCCGCCGGGCTGGGCAAGTGGTTCCTGCGAGCGGGTTATGCCTGCTGGCCTTCATCCCCCGCTGATCGCCGTCATCACGAGCACTTCCTCGCCGGGCATAAGCGCCGTGGCCAGCGTCGCGCGTTCGGCCCCGACGAAGACGTTGATGTGGCGGCGGATGGCGGGCGTGGATTCGCACAGCCGGTCGCGCATCCCCGGAAACCGGGCGTCGAGCGCCGCCATCGCCTCGGCGACCGTCGCCGCTTCCAGCGCGACGCGGCGCGGGCTGCCGGGGAACAGTGTCGCGAAGGCGGGCGGCAGGATCACCGTGACCGGCGGCATGGACGGCTAATCCTCGACCACCAGCGTCTCGACCGAGGAGATCGTCGGCAGGTGCTGGGCGATGCAGGTCCAGTGCGCGCCCTCATCGGCGCTGGCGTAGAGCGCGCCGGTGCCGGTGCCGAAATACACGCCGGCCGGGTCCAGCCGGTCGGTCGCCATCGCCTGCCGCAGCACGCCGAAGAAGGCGTTGCGCTGCGGCAAACCCTCGCGCAGTGCCTGCCAGGTGTCGCCGCCGTCGCGCGTGCGCCAGACCGCGGCGGCGCCGTCAGGGACGTAGCGACCCTCGATGGCGCCGTTCAGCGGCAGCAGGAACAGCGTCGCGCGGTCGCGCGGATGCGCCGCGGCGGGGAAGCCGAAGGAGGTGGGCAACCCGGCCTCGATGCTCTGCCAGTCGCGCCCGCCGTCGTCGCTGCGGTACATGCCGCAGTGGTTCTGCTGATAGAGGCGATCGGGTTGGCCCGGCGCCATCACCAGGCAGTGCACGCACTGGCCGAATTCGGGATATCGCTGGTCGGGCGGGTTGAAATCGGCGCGCGTGCCACGATTGCGCGGTTCCCATGTCGCCCCGCCGTCCTCCGTCGCGAACACGCCGGCGGCGGAGATGGCGACCCACATGCGCGACGGGTCGCGCGGATGCGGCACCAGCGAATGCAGGATCAGTCCGCCCGCGCCCGGCGCCCAGTGCGGGCGCGAGGGGTGGTCGCGCAGGCCGGCGACGTGCTGCCACGACGCGCCGGCATCCCCGCTGCGGAACAGGCCGGCCGGCTGCACGCCGGCATAGAGGCGCTCACCGGAGGGTGCCACGCTCCAGACCGATCTGATCGGCTCCTCGCCCTCGCCATAGGCGAGGCCGGCGCTGGAATGCGTCCAACTCGCGCCGCGATCGGTGGATTTCCACACCGCCGGCCCGAACCATTCGTTGCCGCCGGCGGCATAGATGGCGCCGGTCGCCGGATCGGCGGCGCAGTGGTTGATCGGCCAGGCTTCGCAGAACGGCCCGCGCAACTGCCAGTCCGCGCGGCCGGCGTCGCTGCTCAGGATGAACGCGCCCTTGCGCGTGCCGAGCAGAACGAGAACCTGTGTCGCCATTCTGATATCCTTTCCGCTATGCGGCGTCCGTCAGCGCACCAGGCCGCGTCAGGCGAAGCGGTGCCCGGTTGCAGGGAGAGGCGGATGGAGAAGGACCGGCTGCTCGCGTTCACCGATGGCGTCGTCGCGATCATCATCACCATCATGGTCCTCGAACTGAAGGCGCCGCACGACGGCAGCTTCGGCGCGCTCAGGGACACGGCCCCGACCTTCCTGAGTTACGTTCTGAGCTTTGTCTATGTTGCCATCTACTGGAACAACCACCATCACTTTTTTCACCTGGTGCCGCGCGTGAACGGGGCGCTGCTGTGGGCGAACCTGCATCTGCTGTTCTGGCTGTCGCTGGTTCCGTTCACGACGGGTTGGCTGGGCGAACACCATTCCGCCGCGGCGCCGACGGCCGTGTACGGCATCAGCCTGCTGATGCCGGCGATCGCCTGGTACGTGATGCAGACGGTCCTCGTGCGAACGCTCGGCGGAAGCTCGACACTGGCGCGCGCGCTCGGCCGGGACGTGAAGGGCAAGATCTCGCCGCCACTTTACCTGTGCGGCGTTGCGGCGGCGTTCGTCGATACGCGGATTTCGGATGCGATCTACGTGCTCGTCGCGCTGATGTGGCTGGTGCCCGACCGGCGCATGGAGCGCGCGGCGGCGCGAGACTAGACCAGCGGACACGGCGCGCCCGTCGCCGGCCCGGCGTGTCGGCATCGCGCATCCGCATCGCGGTCGCCCCAAATCTGTCGTCCGGGTCGCTTGCCAGATAGGTTGGTATCAACGTATCGAGCCGCATGTCAACGCGCGATGTGCTCCCCTATGACGTGACGCTGCTGGTTCGCGATGCGTGCCTGTGTCTGCACGCGCAGCGCGCGGCGCGGGCGCTGGCGCGGCGCTATGATACGGCGCTGCGCCCCGTCGGGCTGACCAACGGCCAGTTCTCGCTGCTGATGTCGCTGAACCGGCCCGAACCGCCGGCCATCGGCGCGGTCGCGGCGTTGCTCGGCATGGACCGCACGACGCTGACGGCGATGCTGAAGGCGCTGGAGCGTCGCAGGCTTGTGAAGGTTGCGCCCGACGCCGCCGACCGCCGCAGCCGCCGCCTTGTCCTGACCGCGGCTGGGCGGGCGAAGCTGGCGGCGGCGATGCCGGCGTGGCAGGCGGCGCAGCGGGAAACGGCGGCGTTGCTCGGTGAGGGCGATCCGGAGCGGCTGCGGGCCGACCTGCGCGCGCTCGGGTGAGGGCGGCGCACGCCGCCCCTGCGCCCGCCGCAATTGCCGCGCCGCCGCGCGGCGCGCCACACTGCGCACCGGCATCACGAGGACGCATCCGCATGACCGACCGGCCCTTCACCCGCGCCGACCTCGACGCGCTGCGGCAATGGGACACGCCGACCATCTGCAACGGACTGGAACTGGTCGTGCCGGAGCGGCGCGCGATCGGCTTCACCGTGGAACCGATGGTCGCCGCCGACCGCAGGTTGCCGCCGATCGTGGGCCTCGCGCGCACCGGGCTGATCCGGGCGAAGGAAGCGCCGCGTGGCGCTATTCCGCCGCGCGAGGAGTGGTACGAGTATGTCGCCGCGGGCGATCTGCCGACGATTGCAGTGTTGCAGGACATCGACGACCGGCCCGGCTACGGCGCGTTCTGGGGCGAAGTGCAATCGACGGTGCATCACGCGCTCGGCGTCGCGGGCTGCGTCACCAACGGCTCGTTCCGCGACCTCGATGCGCTGGCGCCGGGGTTTCAGATCGTCGGCGGACGGGTGGGGCCGAGCCACGCGCATGTGCACATGGTGCAGATGCGCTGCATGGTGAACGTGTTCGGCATGGTCTGCGACCATGACGACGTGATCCACGCCGACTATCACGGCGCCGTCGTCGTCCCGGCGGCAGCGGTGAAAAAGCTGCCGGAGGCGGTGGCGCTGATCGCGCGGCGCGAGAAGGCGATTCTGGACATGGCGCGTGCGCCGGGCTTCACCGCCACGAAGATGCGCGAGGCGCTGAAGCGCGCGGGCGAAATCCACTGAGCCTCGGCATCGCGCAGGCCGGCACGGAAGCGCGGCTGGGTCACGACCTGCGTGCCACCGCGCGGCTCGCGCTGCCGCTGATCGCGGGCCAGCTTTCGGCGATGGGGATGAACACCGTCGATGTCGTGCTTGCCGGGCATCTGGGGGCCGAGGTGCTGGGCGCGGTCGCGGTCGGGACGGCGCTGTTCCATCTGGCGAATGTCAGCGCGATCGGCGTCAACGCGGCGCTGTCACCCTCCGTGGCGCAACTGGATGGCGCGCGGCGGCGCGGCGCGGTGGGGCCGCTGTTCCGCCAGGGGCTGCTGGTCGCGCTGCCGCTTGGACTGGTTCTGGCGGCCTTCGTCTGGTGGGGTGCGCCGGCGCTCGCCGGGCTGCTCGGCTTTTCGCCGGCGCTGGCGTTGCCGGCGCGCGATTTCCTGCACGGGGTCGCGCCGGCGCTGCCGGCGCTGTCGCTGTTCTATGCCTGCCGGGGCCTGTCGGAGGGACTGGCGCTGCCGCGCCCGACGATGATTTTCGGGGTGCTCGGCCTCGTTTTGCTGATCCCCCTCGGCTACGCGCTGATGTACGGCGCGGGCGGCCTGCCGGCGCTGGGGGCGCTGGGCTGCGGCATCGCCACCAGCCTCGTCTGCTGGGCGCAGGTCGCGGGATTCGCGGCGTTCCTGCTGCTCTCCCGCCGCTATCGCGGGCTGGGCTGGCATGGCGGAACATGGCGGCCGGAGCCGCCGGAGATTGCCGGCCTGCTGCGCATCGGGCTGCCGATGGCGGCGAGCATGTTGCTGGAGAGCAGCATGTTCAGCGGCGCCGGGCTGGCGATCGGCACGCTCGGTGCCGCTGCCGTGGCAAGTCATCAGGTGGCGCTGAACGTTGCGGCCTTCGCCTTCATGGTGCCGCTGGGGATCGCGCTCGCGGTGACGGTGCGGGTCGGGCAGGCGGCGGGGCGGGGCGACGCCGCGGGGGTACGGCGCGCGGGGACCGCCGGGTTCGTGTTCGTGCTGGCGATGCAGACGGTGTCGGGCACGTTGATGCTGGCCTTTCCCGGGGCCATCGCGGCACTCTACACGCAGGATGCGGCGGTGCATGACGGGGCGGTGACGCTGCTGCGCATCGCCGGCGTGTTCCAGCTTTCCGACGGGATGCAGGCGGCGGCCAGCGGGGCGCTGCGCGGGCTGAAGGATACGCGCGTGCCGATGCTGATCACCGCCGTCGCCTATTGGGGCGTGGGCATGCCGCTGGCGCTGGCGCTGGCGTTCGGCGCCGGGTGGCAGGCGCCGGGCATGTGGTGCGGGCTGATCGCCGGGCTGACGGTCGCGGCGACGCTGCTCGGCCTGCGCTTTTTCGCGCTGGCGCGGATGCTGGCGCGCGCGCTCTGATCAGTGCGCGCCGTTCGTGCGATGCACGCGGTCCACGAAGGCGACGCCGATTGCCGAGAGCACGAACACGACATGCACGGCCGCCAGAATGAGCACTTTGTGGCCCGGGTCGTCCTCCAGGAACACGCGCAGCAGGTGGATCATGGAGATCATGCTCACCGAGACGGCGACCTTCACCTTGACGTTGCTGGAATCGAGCTTGCCGAGCCACTCCGGGCTGCCTTCCCGCGGCGCCTGGATGCGCGAGATGAAGCTTTCGTAGGAGGATACCGCGACCATCACCACCAGGTTCGCGATCAGCACGAGGTCGAGCAGCGCGCAGACGATCAGCACGATATGGATGTCATCGTAGCTGTCGAATTCAGCGGCGAGGTGCCACAGCTCCTTGCCGAAGATGCCGTAGATGGCCAGCAGCGTGCCGATCAGCGCGAGGTAGAGCGGCAGCAGCAGCCAGCGCAGGCCGAGCAGCAGGTCTTCGATCGTGCGTTCCATGCCGGCTCCGTCGCGTCCAGGGGGGCTTGGTTTGGTAGGCAACACGCGGCAGCTTGTCACGTGACCGCAGCGGCGCGCGACCCCGGGGTTGCGTCGTTCGCAGCCTGCGGACATAGCGGAGGCTGATCCATGTTCCCACTGCTCTCCCCGCGTCTTTCCCTGGTCGGTGGCGGCAGCGTCGCCCAGGTGGCCGACGTGTTGCGCAGGCTGGGGCTCGCGCGACCGCTGGTCGTCACCGACCCGCACATGGTCGCCTCCGGCCTGCTGCGCCGCTGCCTCGACCCGCTGGAGGCGGCGGGGATCGCCGCGCCGGTGTTCTCCGACACCGTCTCCGACCCGACCGATACCGTGGTCGCGGCCGGCGTGGCGCGAATGCGCGCGGGTGACTTCGACTGCCTGATCGGCTTCGGCGGCGGCTCCTCGATCGACACGGCGAAGGCGATGGCGCTGCTGGCGCTCGGCGACGCGCCGATGTCGGCCTACAAGGTGCCGGCCTCGCCCGACCGCGCGGCGCTGCCGATCATTGCCATCCCGACCACCGCCGGCACCGGCAGCGAGGCGACGCGCGTCACGGTGGTCACCGACACCGCGCGCGACGAGAAGATGCTGATCATGGGGCTGGGCTGCCTGCCGCTCGCCGCGATCGTCGATTACGAGCTGACCTTCAGCCTGCCGAAGCGGATCACCGCCGATACCGGCATCGACAGTCTGACGCACGCGCTGGAGGCCTATGTCTCGCGCCGCGCCAACCCGGTGACGGATGGCTGGGCGATGGCATCGATGGCGCTGATCGGCGCGCATCTGCGCACTGCCTATCACGAGCCGCGCAACGCCGCGGCGCGGGAGGCGATGATGCTGGGTGCGATGCTGGGCGGGCTGGCGTTCAGCAACGCGTCGGTCGCGCTGGTGCACGGCATGTCGCGGCCGATCGGGGCGCATTTCCATGTGCCTCACGGCCTCTCGAACGCCATGCTGCTGCCGGCGGTGACGCGCTTTTCCGTCGCCGCCGCGCCGGCCCGCTATGCCGCGGCGGCGCGGCAGACTGGTTTGGCTCGGACACAGGATGATGACGATGCCGCCTGCGCGCGGCTGGTCGAGGGGCTGGCGGCGCTGAACTCTGAACTGGAGGTTCCAAGTCCGCGCGCCTACGGTATCGCTTCGGCTGCGTGGGAAGAACGCCTGGATATCATGGCTGAGCAAGCACTTGCATCCGGAAGCCCGGCCAATAATCCGCGCGTTCCCGATAAGGCGGAGATCGTGGCACTCTACCGCGCCGTCTATTCAGCTAACACGTAGTCGAACGGAGACTGAAAAAAATGTCAATGACGATGAAGGATATGATTGCCGAGGCGAATGCGGCCGTCCCGCGCCTGCCGCCGGCCGAAGTGGCGGCCTATTGCGCGCAGGGGGCGGTTCTGGTGGACGTGCGTGACCCGCATGAGGTCGCGGGCACGGGCAAGATCGCCGGCGCGGTCGCCGTGTCGCGCGGGATGCTGGAATTCCGTGCCTGCTCGTCCAGTCCGATGTGGAACCCAGCGCTGCGGCCCGATGTCGTGGTTCTGGTCTATTGCGCCTCCGGCGGGCGCTCGGCGCTGGCTGGTCGGACGCTGCAGGCGCTCGGCTACGGGCAGGTGTTCAACGCCGGCGGCTTCAAGGAGCTGGCCGAGTCGGGGCTGCCCATCGAACCCGCGTGACCGCGCACAGATTGCTGATACAAACCTGTTCGCATTCGATTCGCTTGGTGCTAAGTTAATCATCTGGGCGGAGCATGAGCCCGGCAGGCGAGGCAGGAGCGGCCGTGGCGATGGATCAGGACGACGATCTCCCACCTTCCGACGTGCGCCGGCGCCCGCGCGGACGACTCGCGTCCGGGGCGTCGGCGTTACTGGCGATAGCAGCCCTGTTGGCGGTGTGGGCGGTGCTGGTGACGCGCGGCTGAGTGTCGCCGCCGTGGCTCGACAGGTCTGACCACCCCGCGCTAGCTGGCGCGCATGAGCGCGCGGGTGCAGGAACTGAGCGGCGGATTCGACGGCGCCAGGCTGCTGCGTCACGGTGCCGGACCGCTGTTCATCCTGCTGTGGTCGAGCGGCTTCATCTTCGTCCGCATCGCGCTCGACTATACCGGTCCCCTGACGCTGCTCGCGGTGCGCTATGCGCTGGTGGTGGCGGTGCTGCTGGCGGGCACGCTGCTGCTGCGCGCGGCGGCGCCCCGCGGGGCGGCATGGCTGCATCTTGCGGTCGTGGGACTGCTGGTGCAGGGCGGCAACTTTGCCTTCATCAACCTGTCGCTGGCGCACGGTCTTCCCGCCGGCGCCGCGGCGCTGATCGCCAGCCTGCAGCCGATCCTGGTCGGGCTGCTGGCACCCTGGTTCGCTGGCGAGACCGTCTCGGCGCGGCGCTGGCTCGGGCTGACCCTGGGGCTGGCGGGCACGGTCGTCGTCATCCTGGCGCGCTCGCAGATCGGCGCGCTGCCGCTGTGGGGGCTGCTGTTCTCGGTGTTCGCGCTGCTGTCGATGACCGCCGGCACGCTCTATGAGCGGCGGTTCGGGATCGGTACCGGCGTGCATCCGGTGACCGCCAATCTCGTGCAGACCGCCGCGGGGCTTGCGGTGGCACTGCCGCTGGCGTTGTGGCTGGAGCCGCTGCGCTTCGAGGTGACCGCGCGGATGATCGAGGCAATGTTCTATCTGGTCTTCGCCAACTCGATCGTGGCGCTGATGCTGCTGCTGGCGATGGTGCGGCTGGGCGAGGCGTCGCGGGTTTCGGCCCTGTTCTTCATGGTTCCGCCGACCACGGCGGTGATCGCCTGGGCGGTGCTGGGTGAGCACATGCCGCCGCTCGGCTGGGTGGGGCTGGCGGTCTCCGCCGCCGGCGTCGCGGTCGTCACGCTGGAGCGGCGGCGGCGCTGAACGGCCGAGTGTTGCGCAGCGGTCGTGCGGGCCGCAGAATCGTACGCTGCAGATGTTGGGGGTGTCGATGCCGCTGGGGCTGCTGACCGACTGGGTCGAACTGCTGGTGCGCTGGACGCACGTGATCGCCGGCATCGCCTGGATCGGCAGCTCGTTCTACTTCATCGCGCTCGACGCCAGCCTGCGGCACGCGCCGCATCTCGATCCGCGCGTCAAGGGCGAAACCTGGCAGGTGCATGGCGGCGGCTTCTACCAGATGCAGAAGTTCGTCGTCGTGCCGGAGTTCATGCCCGAAGAACTCACCTGGTTCAAATGGGAAGCCTACACCACCTGGATCTTCGGCTTCGTGCTGCTGATGATGGTCTATTACCTGCACCCCAGCGTCTTTCTCATCGACCCCGCCGTGCTGGATCTCTCGCCATACGACGCGGTGGTGATCGGGGCAGCGTCGCTTGTGGCTGGCTGGGTGATCTATGACCAGCTCTGCAAGTCCTGGATCGGGCAGGATACGCCGCGGCTGGCGACGGTCGGCTTCGTGCTGCTGGTGGCGGCGGCGTTCGGCTACACGCATGTGTTCTCCGGCCGCGGCGCCTTCATCCATGTCGGCGCCCTGGTCGGCACGATCATGGTGGGCAATGTCTTCCTGCTGATCATTCCCAACCAGACCATCGTGGTGCGCGACCTGATCGCCGGGCGCACGCCGGACCCGAAGCTGGGGGAGGCGGCGAAGCAGCGGTCGGTACACAACAACTATCTGACCCTGCCGGTCGTCTTCACCATGCTGAGCAACCACTACGCCTTCACCTATACCGGGCGGTGGAGCTGGCTGGTGCTGGCGGCGGTGTTCATCGCCAGCTTCCTGGTACGGCACTGGTTCAACATCAAGCACACCGGGGCGAAGCCCGACTGGCGGCTGTGGCCGGCGGCGGCGGTGCCGATGCTGCTCGCGGCCGGGCTGACGCTGCTCGGCCAGCCGCGCCTGCGCGCGGCGAGCGGCACGGTGGCGTTCGCGGACGTGCAGAGCATTATCACGGCGAAATGCGCGATCTGCCATCAGGCGCACCCGAACTACATGGGCATCACCGAGCCGCCGAAGGGCGTGCTGCTGGACACGCCGGCGCACATCGTCGCGCTGGCACCGCAGATCTACCAGCAGGCGGTGGCGACGCGGGCGATGCCGCTGGCGAACCTGACCCAGATCACCGATGACCAGCGCGCGCAGATCGCCGCCTGGGTCAAGCAGGGGGCGAAGGGCCCATGAGCGGCGGGCGCCTGACGACGCATGTTCTCGACACGGCGGCCGGACGGCCGGCGTCGGGCCTGCGGCTCGACCTGTTCCGGCTGGAGGGCGCGGCACGGCAGCATCTGGGCAGGTTCCGCACCAATGCCGACGGCCGCTGCGATGCGCCGCTGCTGGCCGGCGCGGCGCTGGAAGTGGGCGAGTACGAGATCGTGTTCGCAGTCGGCGAATGGCGGGCGGCGCAGGGTGCGGCCGGTTCGGGGTTCTACGACGCGGTGCCGATCCGCTTCCGCATCGCCGATCCGGCCGGGCATTACCACGTGCCCCTGATCCTGGCGCCGTTCGGGTATTCGACATACCGGGGGAGCTGACCAGATGCGCCTTCTGCTCGCCAACCCGAACACCACGCAATCCGTCACCGACACGATCGCCGCCGCTGCCCGCGCCGTCGCCGGGCCGGGAACCGAGATCGTGCCGGCCACTGCCCGGTTCGGCGCGCGTGTGATCGGAACGCGGACGGAGATGGCGATTGCCGAGCACGCGGCGCTCGACCTGCTGGCGCGCGAGTCCGGCGGCTGCGACGCCGCGATCATCGGCGCCTCGATCGATTCCGGCCTGCGCGCGGCGCGGGAGATGCTGGCCATCCCGGTGCTGGGACTGACCGAATCGGCGCTGCATGTCGCCTGCCTGATCGGCGGGTGCTTCGGCACCGTCACCCTGTCGCGGCGCAGCGCCTATCCGCTGCGCGAGATGGTGGAGGGCTACGGGCTGGCCGCGCGCTGCGGCGGGATGCGAGCAGTCGATGCCAACCCGCTGGATTTGCTGCAAGCGCCTGAGCGCGTGGCGGACCTGATCGTGGCCGAAGCGGAGCATCTGGTGACGGCCGACATGGTCGATGTCGTGGTCCTGATCGGTGCGGTGATGGCCGGGATGCCGGCGCGCGTGCAGGCGCGCCTGCCGGTGCCGGTGATCGAGGGCGTGAGCAGCGCCGTCGCACTGGCCGAGTCGCTGGTGCGGCTGCGGCTGCCGAAAGCCAGTGCCGGCGGCTACGCGGCGCTGCCACGGCGGGAAGTCGTCGGCGTGGACGGGGCCCTGGCGGCGCGGTTCGCAGGCTCGTAAACAGTTCGGGGTTCAAACCGCACGAGGTCGGCATGTCCGCAACCGCTCCCAACATCGCCCAGAAGGGGCCGTTCCAGGTCCGGCTTGAGGCCGGCAAGTCCTACTGGTGGTGCGCCTGCGGGCGGAGCAAGTCGCAGCCATTCTGCGACGGCTCGCACAAGGGCAGCGGGTTCACGCCGATCGAGCACAAGGCGGCGGCGGACGGTGATGCCTGGTTCTGCGGCTGCAAGCACAGCGGGGCCAAGCCGATGTGCGACGGCACGCACAAGCGGCTCTGAGCCGCCCACGTGGCCAGCAATTCCCGCATCGTCGCGGCGTGGCGCGACCGCACGCCCGGCTCGGCCGAACTCGCCCGCGAGGCGGCCGGGCTGTTCCCCAGCGGCATCACCCATGACGCGCGGCTGCAGGACCCGTACGGGCCGTACATCGCCCGCGGCCAGGGTGGTCACAAATGGGACGTGGACGGTAACCGCTACGTCGATTTCTACGGCGGCCACGGCGCGCTGATCCTCGGCCACGCCCATCCAGAGGTGACGGCGGCGATCTCGGCCGCCGCCGCCGAGGGCACGCAGTTCGGCGCAAGCCACCCGCGCGAGGTGCTGTGGGCGGCGCAGATCCGGCGCATGGTGCCGTCCTGCGAGCGCATCCGCTTCACCTCCTCGGGCACCGAGGCGACGCTGATGGCGGTGCGACTGGCCCGTGCCTTCACCGGGCGGCCCAAGCTGCTGCGATTCAAGGGACATTTCCACGGCTGGCACGACCACATGACGACCGGCTTCGCCAGCCATTTCGACGGCTCGGCGACGCCCGGCGTGCTGGCCGGCGTGGCCGAGGGCGTGGTGCTGGCCCCGCCAGGCGACCTGGAGGCGACCGAGCGGCTGCTGGCGGGCGGCGAGGTGGCGGCGGTGATTCTGGAGCCGACCGGCGCGAGCTTCGGCCAGGTGCCGCTGCGCCCGGAGTTCCTGCGCGCACTGCGCGAGGCGACCGAGCGCCACGGCACGCTGCTGATCATGGACGAGGTGGTGACCGGGTTCCGCATCGCGCCGGGCGGAGCGCAGGCGGCCTTCGGCGTGCGGCCGGACCTGAGCACCTTCGCCAAGATCGTCGCAGGGGGGATGCCGGGGGCGGCGGTGGGCGGACGCAAGGACATCCTCGATCTGCTTGATTTTACGGCAGCACCCGCCGCCGGGCGGGAGAAGATCGGGCACCAGGGCACCTACAACGCCAACCCGGTCGCCGCCGCCGCCGGGATCGCCTGCCTGCGCATCGTCGAGCGGGGCGAGGCGACCGCCCACGCCGACGCCGTTGCCGCCGAGATGCGCGCGGCGCTCAACATGGTGCTGGCCGAGGAAGGATTGCCCTGGGCGGTGTACGGCACGTCCTCGGGCTTTCACCTGTTCCTCAATCCGGCCCGGCGGGACGTGACCCCCGAGCGGTTCGACCCGTACGTCGTCCCGATGGAGGAGTTCAAGACTCCGCCGGCGCGGCTGGTGTCGCGGTTGCGGCTGGCGCTGTTGCTGCATGGTGTGGACGTGAACGGGCGCCTGTCGGGCTTCACCTCGGCGGCGCATGACGCGGCGGACGTGGCCGAGGCGGCGCGGGCACTCCGGGCGAGCGTGCGAATGCTGCGCGAGGAGGGCGAAGTCTGATCCTTGCCGCCTGACCGATGCAACGGGTCGGCGATTGCAGCGTATCAGCCCGCATCCGGCGGGATCAGGACAGACCGAGGAGGCAGCAGCACATGAGTGCGACCCAGGCCGAGGGCAGCATCCACGACGTCGCGGGCAAGGCCGAGGAGGCGACTGGTGCCATGACCGGCGATACCGCGACCGAAATGCGCGGCAAGGCGCGGCAGGTGGCCGGGCAGGCGCAGACGGCCGTCGGGGAAGCGGTGGAAACGGTGCGTGGCATGACCACCGACCAGCCGTTGATCGCGCTCGGGGTCGCCGCCGGTGTCGGCTTTCTGCTCGGTATGCTGATCGCGCGCCGATAGGCGGTTGATCCGGCGCGCTGTTCTGCGACAGATTCGCGGCCTTCGCGGGAGGAGGCGGCGGTGACGGTTCCAGCGTTCGGCGGGCGGTTCGAGGCCGCGTCCTATGTGGCCCGGCATCTGCGCTTTGGCGTCGATGGGCGCGTTGCCACCATCACGCTCGACCGGCCGGAGCGCAAGAACCCGCTGACCTTCGAGAGCTATTCCGAGTTGCGCGACCTGTTCCGCGCGCTTGCGACGTCGCGCGACGTGCGGGCCGTGGTGCTCACCGGGGCGGAGGGGAATTTCTGCTCCGGCGGCGACGTGCATGAGATCATCGGCCCGTTGGTGCGGATGCGCGAGGCGGGCGACACGCGCGGCCTGCTCGACTTCACGCGCATGACCGGCGATGTGGTACGCGCGATGCGCGCCTGCCCGCAGCCGATCGTCGCCGCGATCGACGGCGTATGCGCCGGCGCCGGCGCCATCCTGGCGATGGCGTCCGACCTGCGCCTGGGCACGGCGCGCAGCAAGGTGGCGTTCCTGTTCGTGCGGGTGGGGCTGGCCGGTGCCGACATGGGGGCGTGCAACATCCTGCCGCGCATCATCGGCGCCGGCCGCGCCGCCGAACTGCTCTATACGGGCCGGTCGATGGGTGGCGAGGAAGCGGAACGCTGGGGCTTCTACAACCGGTTGTGCGCGCCCGGATCGGTGCTGGAGGAGGCGACGGCGCTGGCGGCGGAACTGGCGGCGGGACCGACGGCGGCGCACGCGATGACCAAACGCTGCCTGCATCAGGAATGGAGCATGGACATCGACACCGCGATCGAGGCGGAGGCGCAGGCGCAGGCGCTGTGCATGCAGACCAATGATTTCGCCCGCGCGTACAAGGCCTTTGCCGACAAGCGCAAACCTGTGTTCGAGGGCGACTGATGCCCGACTGGAGCTTCCTTGACTGGCCGTTCTTCGAGGACCGGCACCGACAGTTCGCGCACGAGCTGGACGCCTGGGCGGCGGCGAATCTCGCCCATCTCGACGGCAGCGACGTGGACGGCACGTGCCGCGCGCTCGTTCATGCGCTCGGCGCGGCCGGCTGGCTTGCCGCCGCGGTGCCGGAGGGCGGGGCGGAGGCGATCGACGTGCGAACGCTCTGCCTCGCGCGCGACATCCTCGCCCGCCATGCGGGGCTTGCCGACTTCGCCTTCGTCATGCAGGGCCTGGGCACCGCGTCGATCGCGCTGGCGGGTGAGCCGGCGCTGGCGGCGCGCGTTCTTCCGCAGGCGCGGCGCGGCGAGCGCATCGCGGCCTTTGCGCTGAGCGAACCTGACGCCGGTTCCGACGTGGCGGCGCTGACCACGACGGCGACCCGTGTGCCCGGCGGCTGGCGGATCGACGGCGAGAAGACCTGGATCTCCAACGGCGGCATCGCCGCGCACTACGTGGTGTTCGCGCGCAGCGGCGAGGCGCCGGGCGCGCGAGGGCTATCGGCGTTCTTCGTCGAGGCGAACACGCCTGGGCTGCGCGTCGCCGCGCGCATCGAGACCATCGCGCCGCATCCGCTGGCCTTCCTGCGGTTCGAGAACTGCGTGGTGCCGGACTCGCATCTGCTCGGCGCGGCGGGGGAGGGCTTCAAGGTGGCGATGGCCACGCTCGATATCTTCCGCCCGAGCGTCGGCGCGGCGGCGCTGGGTCTGGCGCGGCGGGCGATGGACGAGGCGCTGGCGCGGGCCGAGGCGCGACCGATGTTCGGGACCGTGCTGGCCGAATTGCAGATGACGCAGGCGAAGCTGGCGGAGATGGCGACGGATGTCGATGCCAGTGCGCTGCTGGTTTATCGCGCCGCCTGGACGCGCGACGTGCTGCGCCGGCGCGTGACCAAGGAGGCCGCGATGGCCAAGCTGTTCGCCACCGAGGCGGCGCAGCGCGTGATCGACGCGGCGGTGCAGATGTTCGGCGGGCTCGGCGTGACCAGCGGGGTCGCGGTGGAGGCGCTGTATCGCGAGGTGCGCGCGCTGCGCATCTACGAAGGCGCGTCCGAGGTGCAGAAGCTGATCATCGCGCGACAGGTGCGCACGGAGGCGCGCGGCTGAGCTTCTACCGCTTCCGCCGCCGCAACTGATCGAAATACACGATCACGATGATCAGCCCGCCGGTGATGATGAGCTGCCAGAACGGGTTGACGTTCAGCAGGTTGGCGCCGTTGTTGATCGTGGTCAGCAGGATGCTGCCGAGCAGCGGACCGGGGATGCTGCCGACCGCGCCGAACAGGCTGGTGCCGCCGATGACTGAGGACGCGATCGACTGCAACTCCCACCCCTGGCCAGTGGTCGCGTTGCCGATGCCGATGCGCGAGGTGGTCAGGATGCCGGCAAAGGCGGCGAAGGTCGCCGAGAGCGTGTAGGCGACATACAGCATCGCCTGCACATTCACGCCCGACAGCCGCGCCGCCTCCGGGTTGCTGCCGATCGCGAACAGGTAGCGGCCCCAGCGACTGAGATGCAGGAACACGAAGGACGGTATCGCGACCAGGATCACCATCCAGAACAGGTTAGGGATGCCAAGCAGTCCGCCGCGCGAGAAGCTGGTGAAGGCATCGTTGGTGATCGAGATGGAGCTGCCGTTGGTCATCAGCAGGCCGATGCCGCGCAGTGCCGTCAGCGTCGCCAGCGTCATGATGAATGGCGGCAGGCCGAGCTTGATGACGCCGAAGGCATGGAACATGCCGATCGCCACACCCACCAGCAGCGTCACCAGCACCGCCAGCCAGATCGAGAACTTGGCCTGCAGCAGCAGCGAGATCACCACGCCCGAGAAGCCCAGCACGGTGCCGACCGACAGGTCGATGCCGGCCGTGATGATGACGAAGGTCTGGCCGATCGCGATGACCGCCCAGATCGTCGCCTGCCGCATCAGGTTGGTCAGATTGTTGACGGTAAGAAAAGTGTCCGTGCTGACTGCCAGCGCCGCCCACAGCAGCAGCAGCAGGCCGAGCAAGGTCAGACTGAGCAGAAGATTGAGGCGTGCGCCGGGCTTGCTCGCCGCGCCCGGCTCGATTGGGTCCTTGATGACGGTTTCACTCACGCGGTTTGCCCTTCAGACGCCGATCGCTTCGGTCAGGATCGTCTCGACGGAGGCCTGTCTGTGCCCGTGGCTCGCCACCAGTCGGCCGCGGCGGAACACGTGCAGCGTATCGGCGAGTTCGTACACTTCAGGGAGGTACGAGGAGATCAGGATAATGCCGGCGCCGTCGCGCAGCAGCCGCGCGATCAGGCGATAGATTTCCAGCTTGGTGCCGACATCGACGCCGACCGTCGGCTCGTCGAAGATGAACAGTTCGGCGCCGTGGTTGAGCCATTTCCCGACCACGATCTTCTGCTGGTTGCCGCCGGACAGCGAAGCGACGAGCGTGTTGCGTGACAGGGTCACGATCCGCAGATCCCTGATCTGCCGGTCGGCCTCGGCGGCCTCGGCCCCGCGACTGATGGTCAGTCCTCGCGTCAGCCGGCCATAGATCGCCAGATTCAGGTTGAGCCCGACGCCGAGGTTGAGGCAAAGGCCCTGATCGCGCCGGCTTTCCGGCACCAGCGCGATGCCGAGCGCGATCGCCTGCTTTTCGCTGCGGATGGTGACCGGCTTCTCCTGCCATAGCACGCTGCCGGCGGTGGCGTGGTGGCGCCCGAACACGCTCTGCACGAACTCGCTGCGGCCGGCACCGATCAGGCCATAGAGTCCGACGATCTCGCCGCGATCGACGGTGAGCGACACGTCGGCGAAACCCTGCCCGGTGAGGCCGCGCGTCTCGAGCAAGCGCGCGCCGCGTGGCACTGTCTCCCTGTAGTAGATCTGTTCGATCGAGCGGTTGCTCATGCCGCGGATCAGACCCTGCTCGTCGATTTCGTCGATCCGGTGCGTTGAGATGAGTGCGCCGTCGCGCAGGATCGAGACCCGGTCAGCCAGCTCGAACACTTCTTCGAGCCGGTGGCTAATATAGACGATGGTGATGCCATCGCCCTTGAGCCGGCGGATCAGCGCGAACAACTGCGCCGCTTCCTGGCGAGTCAGATAGGCAGTCGGTTCATCGAAGATCAGAAAGCGCGTGCCGCGCAGCGCCGCCCGCGCGGTCGCGACCAGTTGCTGCTGGCCGATGGTCAGCGTGGACAGCACAGCGTCGGCCCGAATGCGGAAGCCCAGGCTGTCCAACGTGTGCTGCGCGTCTCGTACCATGCGTCGCCCGCGCAGCAGGCCAAAGCGCGCGTGCTCATTGCCGAGGAACAGGTTGGCCGCGACCGTCAGATGCGGGCACAGCACCACTTCCTGATGCACCGCGTTGATGCCGAGCGCCAGTGCCTCCTGCGGGCCGGTCATCGGGACGCGCCGGCCGTCCCAGATGATCTCGCCGGCGCTGCGCAGATGCACGCCGGTCAGCAGCTTGATCAGGGTCGATTTGCCAGCACCGTTCTCGCCGACGATGGCGTGGATTTCGCCGCGCTCGAAGGCGAGGCTGACCGATTTCAGCGCGTGCGTGCCGGTGAACCGCTTGTCCAGTCCGCGCAGTTCCAGCAGCGGGCCGGACGCGCCGGAACCGCCCTGCGGCGCAGGGCGGTCCCCGTGGTCGGTCGCAGGCACGAAGCGGCTTACTTCAGCTTCGGGTTCAGGAGTTCCTGCGCGCGCGGCGTGTTCATCGTCGCCTTGGTGATCGCGGTCACGCCGGTATCGACATTGGCCGGTACGGCTTCGCCCTTGGAGGCGGCGAGCGCGGTCTTCACGCCGTCATATCCCATGCGGTACGGGTCCTGCACGATCAGCGCGTAGATCACGCCGTCGCTCAGGAATTTCACCAGCTTGTCGTCGTTGTCGAAGGCAACCAGCTTGATCTTGTCCTGCGCCTTGTTCTCGGCGACCGCCTCACCCGCGCCCTGGCCCATGATCAGGTTGCTGGCGAACACGCCGCGCAGCTTGGGATTGGCCGTGATCAGGTCGGTCATGATGTTCAGGCCGGTGGTCGCCTGACCGTCCGCCACCTTGTCGGCCACGAGCTTGAGGCCAGGATACTTCGCCGCCAGCTCCTCCTTGAAGCCCTTGGCGCGCTGGTCGAGGGAGCCGACGCCGGGCAGGGAGGTGATCAGCGCGACCTCGCCCTCGGCTTTACCGTAGGTCGCCTTGATGGCATCCGCGAGCGCGTCGGCCGCGACCCTGCCGCCCTTGACGTTATCGGTGGTCAAGAACGACGTGAAGGACTTGGAGTCGGCCGCCGAGTCGATGCCGATGATCTTGACCTTCTTGGCGGCTTCGGTGATCGGCGCGCCGAGGGCCTGGAACTGTGTCGGCGCGATCACGATCGCGGCGGGATGCTCGGAAACCGCGTTCTCCAGGATGGTGATCTGGCCATTGATGTCGCTTTCCGACTGCGCGCCGAGTTCTGGCACGTTGACGTGCAGGTCCTGGCCGGCCTTGCGCGCGCCGGCCAGCACGATCTGCCAGTAGAACGAGGTCGTGTCCTTGACGATGATCGGGATTTTCGGCTCCTGCGCCCGCGGCGCGGAAGCAAGGCCGAACGTTGCGAACGACGCGATCACGGTGGCAAGCAGCAGGCGCCTCATGGCGTTTCTCCCCATTGGATCAGGCTGGCCGATCGGTGTCGGTCCGCCGGTTCGGTGCTTTGGCCGACACGTACCGGACGTATGCCGTTGCCGCACGTGGAAATCAATCCGCGGTGGCGACCTGTCCGCCTGGCTGGACGCGACGGCCGGCCACGGCCGCCACGATGCCGCGCAGCTCGTCGAGCAGTTTCCAGCCCGACGACGTGCGCTCGACCAGCACGCTGCGCCGGTCGGTCGGGTCGGGAATGCGCCGGGTCAGCTCCATCTCGCCAAGCTTGTCGAGCGAGCGCGTGATGACCGATTTCGACACGTTCAGGTCCGCCGCCAGACCCCGCACGGTGTGATGCCCGTCGGTCAGGTAGCAGGTCAGATAGACGGCAAGCTGGTGAGCGGACAGCGCCGGACCGTCGCGACGCACCAGTGAGACGATCACCTCCCGCAGCATGTTCACGGCGAGGTCGGGCGAGGAGATCTGATCCATCGGCAAATCCTCTTGTCAGGGCGCGAACGCTTGCGCCCGTCCGGCGCGCGCGGCTGCGGCCGGAGATCGGGGCAGGGCAGGCGCACCACGGCGACGCCGGGCGGGCCGGACTCGCGCGGGCGCGGCGGGCAACCTACGGCGATGGTCGGCCGCGCGCCAGGGTATGTTGGTGTTAAACAGGGTCGTTCCGTTACGGATCAGATCCCCCCGGCAACACGGTGCAACCAGATCAGTGACAGCAGTCCGGCATCGGCCAGCATGATCGCCGGCGCCAGTCGGGCCAGCCGGGCCTGCCAGCGCCGGCCGGCGAGGTGCCCGGCGAGCGCGACCGTCAGCAGGCTGGGCACGGTGCCGAGGCCGAACGCCAGCATGGCCAGTGCGCCCGTCGCCGCCCCCCCCGTCGCGGCCGCGGCGGCGAGAGCCGCATAGAGCAGTCCGCAGGGAAGGAACCCGAGCAACAGGCCGAGCGGCAACCCGCCCGGCAGGCGCCGCGCCAGTCTGGCGATGGCGGTCAGCCCAGCAGCCGGGACCGCCGGCGGTAGCGGCAGCAGGCCGGGGCGGAGCCGCAGCAGTGCCTGGGCCAAGAACAACAGCGCCGCCAGCAGCAGCGGCGCGCTGCCGAGCCGGCCGATGCCGAGCCAGCCACCGACCGAGCCGGCGACGGCCCCGAGCGCGGCATAGGTGAGCAGCCGCCCGGTATGGTACGGCACCAGCAGCGCGCCGCGCACCCGCGCCGCCTCGCATAGCCGCCCCGCCGGCAGCCGCGCCATCCGGTCGGACACCTGTGCCAGCACGAAACCGCCGCACATCGGCGCGCAATGCATGGGCCCGCCGGCCAGCCCGGCCAGCAGCAGCCCGCCGAGCGTCGGCGCGGCAGGGGAACAAATGGCGGCGACATGGGCCAGCAAGGCGGTCATCGCTCTTCGATCGCCCGTCACTGCGGCGCCGACATTGACGTGCGTCAATGTGCGGCGCCGCCCGCGCAGCCACAAGCGGCAGAACTGGTATTACGGGGGCTAGGATGAGCAGTGTGGTCGTGGGCGTGCTGATGGCCGTCCTCGGGCTGGTCGGCCTGTTCATGGCGGCGGGCGCGGTGGATGACGAAATCTACATCTTCGGGCTGAGTCTCGCCGGCTTCGCCGCGGTGTTCCTGATCGGACTGGTCAAGGCGCACTACGATGCGCTGGACGCGGCGCGGAGGCCGACGCAATGAGCGCCGCCGTCGCCGCGCACAGCGAGGCCGGCCTCGAGATGCCCGTCTATAATGAGGCGGTGGTGCGCAAGTTCGTCATCGCCGCGATGTTCTGGGCGATCGTGGCCTTCCTGGTCGGCGTCACCATCGCCGCGGAACTGTGCTGGCCCAATATCAGCATGGGTCTTCCGTTCCTCAATTTCGGCCGGCTGCGTCCCGTGCACACCTCGGCCGCCATCTTCGCCTTCGGTGGCAACGCGCTGTTCGCGACCTCGCTGTATGTCGTCCAGCGCACCTGCCGCACCCGCCTGTTCGGGGGCGACGCGCTCGCCGACTTCATTTTCTGGGGCTACAACTTCTTCATCGTGATGGCTGCGCTGAGCTATGTCATGGGCTACAGCCGCAGCCAGGAATACGCCGAGCCGGAATGGCACATCATCGCCTTCCTCGTGATTGTCTGGGTCGCCTATGCGGTGGTGTTCATCGGCACGCTGCTGCTGCGCCAGGAGCCGCACATCTACGTCGCCAACTGGTTCTATCTCGCCTACATCATCACCATCGCGATCCTGGTCCTGGGCAACAATGCCGAACTGCCCGTGTCGTTCTACCAGGCCAAGAGCTACAGCCTGTACACAGGCGTACAGGGCGCGATGATCCAGTGGTGGTACGGCCACAACGCGGTCGGCTTCTTCCTGACCGCGGCGTTCCTGGGGATGATGTATTACTTCGTTCCGAAGCAGGCGAACCGGCCGGTGTACTCGTACCGGCTGTCCGTCGTGCATTTCTGGTCGCTGATCTTCCTCTATATGTGGGCCGGTCCGCATCACCTGCACTGGACCTCGCTGCCGGACTGGACGCAGACGCTCGGCATGGCGTTCTCGATCATGCTGTGGATGCCAAGCTGGGGCGGCATGATCAACGGGCTCATGACGCTGTCGGGCGCGTGGGACAAGCTGCGCACCGACCCCGCGCTGCGTTTCTCGGTCACCGCCGTCGGCTTCTACGGCATGTCCACCTTCGAGGGGCCGGTGATGTCGATCCGCGACGTGAACGCACTGAGCCACTACACCGACTGGACGATCGGCCACGTGCATTCCGGGGCGCTCGGCTGGGTGGCCTTCATCAGCTTCGGCGCGATGTACTACCTCGTGCCGGTGCTGTGGAAGCGCAGCGGTCTGTATTCGACCCGGCTCGTGTCTTGGCACTACTGGATCGCCACCCTCGGCATCGTGCTCTACATCACCACGATGTGGGTCGCCGGCATCATGCAGGGGCTGATGTGGCGTGCCTATGACCAGTTCGGCTTCCTGCAGTACTCGTTCGTCGAGTCGGTGGTGGCGGTGCATCCGTACTACGTGATCCGCCTGTTGGGCGGTGTGCTGTTCCTGATCGGTGGCCTCATCATGGCCTACAATCTCATCATGACGGTGCGCAGCAGCCGCACCGAACCGGTCGCGGCCGAGCTGCCGGCCGGCATCGCGGTCGCGGGGGCGTAGTGCCATGCTCATTCGTCACGAATGGATCGAGCGCAATGCCATCCTCCTGCTGGTGCTGGTGCTGATCACGGTGGCGATCGGCGGGATCGTCGAGGTGATCCCGCTGTTCACCATCGAAACCACGGTGGAGCACGTGAAGGGCGTGCGACCCTACTCTCCGCTGGAACTCGCCGGCCGCGACATCTACGTGCGCGAGGGCTGTTATCTATGTCACAGCCAGCAGATCCGCGCGCTCAAAGACGAAGTCGAGCGTTATGGTCATTACAGTCTCGCGGCCGAGAGCATGTACGACCATCCGTTCCAGTGGGGCAGCAAGCGCATCGGCCCGGACCTCGCGCGCGTCGGCGGCAAGTATTCCAGCGAGTGGCACTATGCGCATCTGACCGACCCCGAGGCGGTGGTGCCGGAAAGCCTGATGCCGCGCTACGCGTTCCTTGCAGAAACGCCGCTGCGCCAGGACCGGATTGCCGCGAAGATGCGAACCCTGCGCGAACTCGGGACGCCTTACACCGATGACCAGATTGCTCACGCGAGGGATGATCTGGTCGCGCAGGCGACCGTGGACACCGACCTCGACACGTTCCGCAAACGCTGGCCGAAGGCGGTGGTCGTTCCGGGCAACGCAAACGGGCCGACCGAGATGGATGCACTGGTCGCCTATCTGCAGGTGCTCGGCACGATGGTCGATTTTGCCGATGTCAGCACCGAGCAAGAGAAACAATAGGAGCGGGACATGGAGATCGTGCTGTTCCTGATGCGCCACTCGATCGTGCTCGTGGGCGCGGTGTTCGTGCTGGTGGTGGCGGCGACCTATCTGCCGGGTCGCCGGGCCGGCTTCGATCAGGACGCCAACATTCCGCTGCGCGACGACAGGTAAGGAGATCGGCGGATGCCGACCAAGGTTGAGAAGGACACCTTCTCCGGCCGCGATACCACCGGCCACGAGTGGGATGGGCTGAAGGAACTCAATACCCCGCTGCCGAAATGGTGGCTTTACGTCCTGGCTGCGACGGTGGTCTGGGGGGTCGCGCTGCTGGTGCTCTATCCTTCCATTCCGTACGGGCCCGGCCACACCAATGGTCTACTCGGTTACAGCACGCGCGCCCGTGTCGACGCCGACGTCAAGGCGCTGATCGCGCAGCGCGCCGTATTCATGGACAAGATCGCGGCACTGCCGGTCGAGAAGGTGAAGGCCGATCCGCAACTCGACGCCATGGCGCTGACGGCCGGACGCATCGCGTTCGCCAATAACTGCCAGCCGTGTCATGGAGCAGGCGGCGGCGGACGGCCGGGCTATCCGAATCTGGCGAGTGATGTCTGGCGTTGGGGCGGCACGCTGGCGCAGATCGAGCGCACCATCACGCACGGTGTTCGCAGCGGCGATCCCGACGCGCATGTCAGCCAGATGCCGCGCTTCGGTGCCGACGCGATGCTCAAGCCCGAGCAGATCCAGCAGGTCGCCGACTACGTATGGACGCTATACGGGAATCAGGCGGCGTCCGCCAGCGTCGCCGCCGGCAAGCAGGTGTTCGCCGATAATTGCGCAGTTTGCCACGGCGACAATGCGCAGGGCAATCACGACGTTGGCACGCCGCCGTTGAGGAGCCGCGTACACCTGTTCGCCAATACGCGCGACGAGATCGTGGCGCAGATCAACAATCCGCGCATGGGCGTGATGCCGGCCTGGAACAAGCGGCTCGATCCTGCGACCATCCGCAGCCTGGCGATCTACGTTCACTCGCTGGGCGGCGGCGAGTAGCGGGGCAGCATCGGGATGTCGCGCATGAATCGCACCGGTCGGCATGCTGCCGAGCAGAAGCTGAGCCAGAGTGGCTTCTACGCCGACCGCGTGAGGGTCTATCCGAAGGCGGTCAGCGGCATCGCCCGTGACCTGAAATGGGCGGTGCTGCTGTTCTGCCTGACGGTATACTACACGTTGCCCTGGGTGCGCTGGCCGCGGGGACCGGGGCGGCCCGACCAGGCGCTGCTGCTCGATATCGCCAATCGCCGGTTCTACGTCTTTCACATGGAGTTCTGGCCGCAGGATATCTATTTCCTGGCCGGCGGCCTGATCCTTGGCGCGGTGGGGCTGTTCCTGGTGACCAGCCTCGCCGGCCGCATCTGGTGCGGCTATGCCTGCCCGCAGACCGTATGGACCGACCTGTTCATGTGGATCGAGCGGCGCATCGAGGGCGACCGTAACGAACGCATGCGCCGCGATGCCGGGCCGCTCACGTTCGACCGCGCGTGGCGCAAGGTGGCGAAGCACGGGGCGTGGCTTGTTGTGGCATTCTGGACGGGCGGCGCGTGGATCATGTACTTTACCGATGCGCCGACCGTGACCGTCGCGTTCTGGACCGGCAAGGCGTCGATGCCGGTGTACGGTTTCACCGCCCTGTTCACCGGCACCACGTATCTGCTGGCAGGCTGGGCACGCGAGCAGGTCTGCACCTATATGTGCCCATGGCCGCGTTTCCAGGCGGCGATGCTGGACGAGCAGAGCCTGATCGTGACCTATCAGGGCTGGCGTGGTGAGCCGCGCGGGCATCACCGCAAGGATGCCGCCGCGGCCGCGAAGTTCGGCGATTGCATCGACTGCCGCGCCTGCGTCAATGTCTGCCCGACCGGTATCGACATCCGCGACGGCGTGCAGCTCGAATGCATCAACTGCGGCCTGTGCATCGACGCCTGCAACGAAATCATGGACAGGACCGGCGGCAAACGCTGGCTGATTACCTGGGACACGCTGGCGCGGCAGAAGGCGAAGGCCGAAGGCCGGTTCGAACGGTTCCATCTGCTTCGGCCGCGCACCGTGATCTACGTCTCGGCGCTGGTGCTCGCAGTGGCGATCATGGGGGTGGCGCTGGCGACTCGACCGACGCAGATCCTGTCGGTGCAGCACGATCGCGCGCCGCTGTTCGTCACGCTGCACGACGGCAGCCTGCGCAATGCCTACACCGTCAAGATCGCCAACAAGACGCAGCGGGACTCCGTGTTCTCGCTCACCATCGACGGGTTGGAGCACGCGAGTCTGGCGCTCGCCGAGCAGCCCGCTACCGGCGCCGAACTGCACCTGAACGTGCCGGCCGACAGCATCGCTACGTTCCGCGTGCTGGCGATCGGACGGCCGACGCATCTGAAGTCGGGCGAGGAGCCGATCCACTTCACGCTCCACAACACCACAACCGGCGAGACGACACGCACGTCGTCGATCTTCATCGGCCCCGGCACGCCAGTGCGCTGACCCTCGGGAGGAAGTCCGCATGTCCGCAACCACTCACCGCTCCGCCTGGCGACATTTCCCATGGTTCGTCGTCGCGGCTTTCGTGGTGGTGATCGCCGTCAACGGCGGCATGGTCTGGTCCGCGCTGGCCACATTCCCTGGCGCCGCGGTGAACAACGACTTCGATCACAGCAATCACTACGATGCAGTGCTGGCCGTGGCGGCACGCCAGGCGGCGCTCGGCTGGCGGGTGGAGGCGACCGACGCCGCCCGTCATCCCGTGCTGATGCTCGCCGCCCGCGACGGCGCGCCGCTGGCACATGCCCGCATTGCCGCGACGGCACGTCGCCCGCTCGGCCCGGACGAGGCGATGGCGCTGACGTTCCACGAAACCACGCCGGGCCGCTACGTCGCCGACGCGGCGCTGCCGCAACAGGGGCAGTGGGACGTGCTGCTGTCGATCGCGCATGGCGGCGACACGCTGCACGCCACGCCGCGTGTCGTGGTGCGGTGAACGTCGCCGTCACCACCGGCACCTGCGCCCATTGCGGCCTGCCGACCGCGCCTGGACGGAAATTCTGCTGCCCCGGCTGCGCGGCCGCCGCCGCGGTGATCGAGGGTGCGGGCCTCGGTGCCTACTACCGCCGCCGCGTGCTCGACCCGACCGCGCGCCCGCCGCGGCCGGAGCCGGCGGCGCGATGGGACCTCGGGCGCTGTGTCACGGCCGAACCCGACGGCGGCCACGCCATGACGCTCGCCGTCGATGGCCTGCAATGCGGCGCGTGCGTCTGGCTGATCGAACAGGTACTGGCGCGCGAGTCGGAGGTGACCGCCGGCCGTGTCAACATGACGACGCGCCGGCTGCGGCTGGCATGGCGTGGTGCCGCCGCCGAAGGGGAGCGGCTGGTCAGCCTGATCGAAAGCCTCGGCTACCGGCTGGTACCGTTCGATCCGGCGGCGCTGGCGGCGGCGCAGGACCGCACCGGGCGGGCGCTACTGCGGGCGCTCGCGGTCGCGGGGTTCGCCGCCGGCAACGTCATGCTGGTCTCCGTCGCGATATGGGCCGGGCTTGTGCAGGACATGGGGCCGGCGACGCGCGCTCTGCTGCTGTGGGAGAGTGCGCTGATCGCCATGCCGGCCGTTGCCTATGCCGGGATGCCGTTCTTCCGCTCGGCCTTCGCTGCCCTGCGCCACGGCCGGACCAACATGGACGTGCCGATCAGCGTCGGCGTCGCGCTGGTGACCGCCCTCAGCCTGGTGCAGACGATCGCGGGCGGCGCCCATGCCTATTTCGATTCCGCGACTTCGCTGTTGTTCTTCCTGCTGATCGGCCGCGTGCTGGATCACCGCGCCCGCAGCCGTGCGCGCGCCGGGGCGGAGCAGTTGCTCGCCTTGCGCACCTTGGACGTGGCGCTGCTGACACCAGACGGCGCCGTCGAGCGTCGGGCCGCCGAGCAGGTGGCGCCCGGCGCGCGGGTACTGGTCGGCATGGGCGAGCGTATCGGCGTGGACGGCGTGATCGAGCGCGGCGAAACCACGCTGGACGCCAGCCTGGTCTCCGGCGAAAGCCTGCCGGCGGCGGCGGCGGCGGGGGCGGCGGTGTTCGCCGGCTCCGTCAATCTTGGCCCGCCGATCGTCGTGCGCGCCAGCGCGACCGGCGCGGGCACGCTGCTCGCCGAGTGCGTTCGCCTGATCGAGGCGGCGGAGGCGCGCAAGAGCCGCTTCGTCGCCCTGGCCGACCGCGTCGCCCGTCGCTACGCGCCGACGGTGCATGTCGCGGCGCTGGCGACGTTCCTCGGCTGGTGGCTTGGCGTCGGCGCGACGCTGCCCCAGTCGCTGCTGATCGCCTGCTCGGTGCTGATCGTGACCTGTCCTTGCGCGCTCGCGCTGGCCGTGCCGGCGGTGCAGGTGATCGCGACCTCGCGGCTGTTCCGCGCCGGCATCCTGCTCAAGTCCGCCACGGCGCTGGAGCGGCTGGCGGAGGCTGATACGGTGGTGTTCGACAAGACCGGCACGCTGACCGAGCCGGGCATGGCACTGGTCGCGCTTCCCGACCATGACGCGCTCGTCCGTGCCGCGTCGCTGGCCGCCGCGAGCCGCCACCCGCTCGCCCGCGCGCTGGCCGCCGTCGCCGGGTCGGTCGTGGCGGCAGAGGGCGTGCTGGAGCATCCGGGGCGCGGGTTGTCGCTGGCGACCCCAGCCGGCGAGGTACGGCTGGGCAGCCGCGGATTTGCCGGGCCGGAGCAAGCTGCCGACGCGCACGGGCCGGAACTCTGGTTCGCCGAGCCAGGCCGTGATCCGGTGCGCTTCGGCTTTGCCGAGAGACTGCGCGAGGACGCCGTCGCGACAGTGCGCGCGCTGCGGGCGATGGGAATGCGCGTGCTGCTCGCCTCCGGCGACCGGACGGAGCAGGTGGCGCGGGTGGCGGCGACGCTCGGGATCGGCGAATGGCACGCCGCGATGGGGCCGACCGACAAGGTCGCGCTGGTCGAGCGATTGCGGGCCGAGGGCCGGCGCGTGCTGATGGTCGGCGACGGGCTGAACGACGGGCCATGCCTCGCCGCCGCGGCCGTTTCCGCCTCGCCCGCCACCGCCGCCGATATCAGCCAGACAGTGGCCGATCTGGTGTTCCAAGGGGCGCGACTGGCGCCCGTTGCCACGGCCTTGCGCACCGCGCGCCGCGCACGCAGTGTGATGCGGCAGAATCTGGGTTTCGCTTTCGCCTACAACGCGGCGTCGGTGCCGCTCGCCGTGTTCGGCTGGGTCACGCCCTGGCTCGCGGCGGCGGCGATGTCCGGCTCCTCGCTGGTGGTGATGGCCAACAGCCTGCGTGTTGGACGGGTGCGATGACCTCGATCCTTTATCTGATCGGAATCAGCCTCTGCCTTGGCCTGATCGGCCTTGCCGGCTTCCTCTGGTCGCTGCGCAACGGCCAGTACGAAGACATGGAGGGTGCGGCCAACCGCATCCTGTTCGACGACATGCCCGATCAGCCGCGCCCGAAGCGGTAGATGGTACGCGACCAATACGCCGCACCGGGCCGCAGCTCGGTCGAGGGAAATTCGGGGCGGTTGGGGCTGTCGGGGAAATGTTGCGTCTCCAGACACAATCCGGTGCGCCAGGCGAAGGGTTGGCCGGAGAGAAAATTACCACTGTAGAACTGCACCGCCGGCTCAGTGGTCAGCACCTCCATGACGATCCCCTCGGCCTCCAGCCGCACCGCCGGCTGCGGCGCTTGGTGCGGGGCGTCGGACAGGACGAAGCAATGGTCGAAGCCGCCGCCGAGCCGCAGTTGTGCGTCGTCGGCGTCGATGCGATCGCCGATGCGCGTCGGCTGGCGCAGGTCGAATGGCGTCCCCGTGACGGGCCGCATTTCGCCTGTCGGGATCAGCGCGGCATCGACCGGCAGGAAACGATCGGCGGCAATGCTGATGCTGTGGTCCAGCACGGTGCCGGCGCCGGCGAGGTTGAAGTAGGCGTGGTTGGTCAGGTTGACTACCGTCGGCGCGTCCGTGGTCGCCTCGTAGTCGATGACCAGATCACCGCCCTGCAGCCGGTAGCGCACCTCGCAATGCAGCGTGCCGGGAAATCCCTGATCGCCGTCGGGGCTGACATGCGTGAGCACCAGCGTCTCCCCCTCCGGCTCGGCTTGCCAGACCGCGTGGGCAAAGCCGACCGCGCCGCCGTGCAGCGTGTTCGCGCCATTGTTGACCGACAGGCGGTATTCGCGTCCGTCAAGGGTGAAGCGCCCGCCGGCGATCCGGTTGGCGAAGCGCCCGGCGATCGCGCCGAGATGCGCGCCGTCGGAGAGGTACGGTTCCAACGCATCGAAGCCCAGCGTGACGTTGCGCACCCCCGCGGCCACCGGCACTTCCAGCGTCGTCAGCCGCGCGCCGTACTGGATGACGGTCGCACTCAGTCCGCCCGGATCGCGTAGCGTATAGGCATGGACCGGCGTGCCGTCGGGCATCCGCCCCAGCAGATGCGATTGCATGGAAGCCAGCCCCCCGATTTGACTTTCGTCGGAGTTAATGCTGATCCCGTGCCGGGCACAAGCCAATACCCCGTCATGAAGGACTTGATCCGTCCGGGGGAACGCCCAGCATGGGGTCGGGAGGGCACCATGACGGTTCAGACCAAGGTCGAACAGCCGGCGCTGCTGCGCCACGACGTGGATGGCGTCGCCTGGCTCACGCTCAATCGTCCGGCCGCACGCAACGCGCTGTCGGTCGCGTTGATGTCATCGCTGACGGAGACGCTGGATGCGATCGCTGTCGATCGCAGCGTGCGCGTGGTGGTGATCGCCGGCGCCGGGCCGGCGTTCTGCGCCGGCCACGATCTGCGGGAGATGCGCGCCAATCCGTCGCGAGAGGTGATGTCGGCGCTGTTCGCGCAGTGCTCGGACCTGATGACGCGTATCGTGCGGTTGCCCAAGCCGGTGATCGCGCGCGTGCATGGCATCGCCACTGCGGCGGGCTGCCAGCTTGTCGCCAGTTGCGACCTCGCGGTTGCCGCCGCCGACGCGCGCTTCGCGACGCCGGGCGTCAATATCGGTCTGTTCTGCTCCACGCCGATGGTGGCGCTGTCGCGCGCGGTCGGACGCAAGGCGGCGATGGAGATGCTGCTCACTGGCGACCTGATCGACGCGGCGCACGCGCGGGAGATCGGGCTGGTCAATCGCGTGGTTCCGTCTGACGGCCTGGACGCGGCCGTCGCCACGCTGGCAGCGCAGATCGCGGGCAAGAGCCAGCTCACGCTGGCGATCGGCAAGGAAGCCTTCTACCGCCAGGCCGAGATGCCGCTCGACGACGCCTATCGCTATGCGGCCGAGGCGATGACGCGCAACATGATGGCGCGGGACGCTGCCGAGGGCATCGACGCGTTCCTGGAGAAACGCGCAGCCTGCTGGACCGATCGTTGAACCGGATGGGAGGACCGAAATGGACCAGCCGATGACGAAGCCGCCGGCCTACGATCGCGCTGCCGAAGATGTCGGCAATATCGTCGAGTTCGGTCACGTCAACACGCGCGTGCCGGATCAGGAACTGGCGACGCTGTTCTATGTCACCGCGCTTGGACTGACGCGCGATCCGTTCCTGATGACGAGCACCGACAATATGTGGATCAATGTCGGCACCTCGCAGTTCCACCTGCCGACCGGGCCGGCGCAGGTGACGCGCGGCGTCGTCGGCCTCGTCCTGCCCGATCTCGACGCGCTGCGCCGGCGCCTGCAGCGCGTCGGCCACAAACTGCGCGGTACGCGCTTCGCCGTAGCCGATCGTGGTGAGACCGTTGAAGTCACCTGTCCCTGGGGCAATCGCATCCGCTGCCATGCGCCGTCGCCTGCCTTCGGACCGATCGCGCTCGGCATCCCCTATGTCGCCTTCGACGCGCCGCGTGGCAGCGCCGCTGCGATCGTGCGGTTCTATCGTGAGGTGCTGGACGGAGCGGCGCACCTCGATGCCGACGGCAGCGCGCGTATCGGTGCCGGTGCCGACACCGTGCTGATCTATCGCGAGACCGATGCCGACCTGCCGGCATTTGACGGCCACCACATCCAGATCTCGCTGGCGGATTTCTCGGGTCCGTACCGCCGGCTGATGGCGCGCGGCCTGATCACGGAGGAGAGCGACCAGCACCAGTACCGCTTTCAGGCGCTCGTCGATCCGGGCAGCGGCGACACGCTGCTGGACGTCGAGCATGAGGTGCGCAGCATGCGCCACCCGCTGTATGCGCGCGCGCTGGTCAACCGCAACCCGGAGGCCACCAACCTGCGCTACGCACCCGGCCACGACGCGGCGCTGTGGAGCATCTTCCCGCACTGACCGGCGCCGTACAAGAAGGGGGCGGCGTCCCGAGAGACGCCGCCCCAGGTCAGGTAAGGGAACGCCTCGAAAGGCGGACAGGCGGCCAGGGCCGCACTGCCTTCTGAGAAGTAGGAGGTGGAACTCAACTTACAAATGAACTCCCGGCAAGATGGGACCGGCATGACCCAGTCGCAGAAGCGGGAGCTTCCCGCCCCTGTACCAGTGATCGACCATGTTGTGGTGAACGTGCATGACCGCATGGCACAGGCGGCGGACCTGTACCGCCGGCTCGGGTTCGCGCTGACGCCGCAGGGGCGGCACACGCTGGGCACGATCAATCACCTCGCGATGTTCGGAGCCGACTACCTGGAACTGTTCGGCGTTCCCGCCGACGGTGGTTCGGTCAACGGCGATGCCATCGCCGGGGCGGAGGGACTCTCGGCGATCGCCTTCGCGACCGAGGATGCGACTGCCGTCCATGCCGCGCTGGCGTCCGCCGGCGCGCCCGTGCTGCCGGCGCTGGACTTCTCCCGCCCGGTCGCGTTGCCCGACGGGGCGCAGGATGCAGCGTTTCGGGTCGTGCGGCTCGCGCCAGAGGCGACGCCCGCCGGCCGGCTGTTCTTCTGCCAGCACCGCACGCGCGGGCTGGTGTGGCGCGACGAATGGCGACGGCATCGCAATGGCGCGCTCGGCATCGCTGGCGTGGTAATCGCCGCAACCCGCCCCGAGGCGCTTGGTGACCTGTTTCGCCGGGTGTTCGGGGCGGATGCGGTGACCGCCACGCCGGGCGGTCTGCGGCTGTGGGCGGGGCTCGCCGGGATCGACGTGCTGGACCCGGCGGCGGTTGCACGCCGCTACGGCGCCGCCGTGCCAGCGCTCGCGGGGCGGGAGGCAGCGATGGCGGCCCTGGTCCTGCGCGTCCCCGGCACGGACCGCGTCGCCGCCGTGTTGCGGGAAGGCGCGGTCCCCGGCGTGGAGGTCTCGGCTGGCCGCGTGCTGGTCCCGGCGACCTCGGCGATGGGCGTGGCGCTGGAGTTCCGCGAAGCGTGAGTCCGCCTCAGCCGGCCGCTCCGGTTGCGACCAGGTGGTTGCGGAACTGCTTGCGCAGCGTCAGCTTGCTGATCTTGCCGGTCGCGGTGTGCGGCAGTTCGTCCAGTACCACCACGGCATCCGGCACCCAGTAGTTCGGGACCTTCCCGCGATACGCACCGAGCAGCGCGGCAGTGTCGATCGTCTTGCCTTGCCTGGGCACGACCAGCAGCACCGGCCGCTCATCCCATTTCGGATGCGCCGCCGCGACCACCGCCGCCTCCGCCACGTCGGGCTGTGCCACGGCGATGTTCTCCAGCAGGATCGAACTGATCCACTCGCCGCCCGACTTGATCACGTCCTTGGAGCGGTCGGTGATCTCCATGTTGCCGTCGGAGGTGATCGTTGCCACGTCGCCGCAGGTGAACCAGCCCTCGGCGTCGTTGGCGCTGTCGGGGGCGTCGCCGAAATAGGCGCTGCACACCCAATGCCCGCGCACTTGCAGATTGCCTGACGTGGTGCCGTCCCAGGGCAGTTCGTGGCCCATGTCGTCGGCGATGCGCATGTCGATGCCGAAGATCGCGTGTCCCTGCTTGGCCTTGCGGCGCAGTGCCGCCGTCGCGTCCTCACCGGGAACCTCGACCGGCGTGTTGAAGGTGCCGAGCGGGCTGGTCTCCGTCATGCCCCAGGCGTGCTCAACTGTGATCCCGTACTCTTTGTCGAATGCCTCGATCAGCGCCGGCGGGCAGGCCGAACCGCCGATCACCAGCCGCCTGACGGTGTGCAGCCGCTCACCGCTGCTGCGCAGGTGCTGCAACAGGCCGAGCCAGACAGTCGGAACGCCGGCCGAGAACACCACGCGCTCGGCGTTCATCAGGCTGGCGAGGCTGGCGCCGTCGAGGTGCCGGCCGGGCATGATCATCGCCGCACCCATCGCCGGCGCGGCATAGGGACTGCCCCAGCCGTTGACATGGAACATCGGCACGACGGGCAGCATCCGGTCCCCCGGCCGCAGCCCGAACACCGCGGCCGAGTTCTGTGCCATCGTGTGCAGCAGCACCGAGCGATGGCTGTACAGCGCCCCTTTCGGCCGCCCCGTCGTGCCCGAGGTGTAGCAGAGGCTCGCGGCGGTGCGCTCGTCAAAGCTCGGCCAGGCGAAATCCTCGTCCGCCGCGTCCATCAGCGTCTCGTAGCACAGCACCTCGATGCCCGCCGGCAACGCGAGCGACGGCATCTCCGCCGCATGGCACAGCAGCACCACGCCGCGCAGATGACCCGAGAGCTTTGCCGCTGCCGCCTCGATCAGCGCGGTAAAGCTGGTGTCGGCGAACAGGAATCTGTCCTGTGCGTGGTCGAGGATATAGGCCACGTCGTCCGCCGACAGCCGTGGATTGACGGTGTGGCAGACCGCACCCATGCCGGAGATGCCGTAGTACAGTTCCAGATGGCGGAAACTGTTCCACGCCAGGGTCGCGACCCGGTCCTCCATCCGCACGCCGAGCCGCTGCAGCGCCCGGGCCAGCCGGCGGGCGCGAGCTTCCAGTTGGCGGTACGTGGTGCGGTGGGTGCTGCCGTCGAGCAGCCGCGAAACCACGTCCGTGCTGCCGTGGTGGCGTGCGGCGTGCTGGATGATCGAGGCGATCAGCAGCGGCCGCTCCTGCATCAGTCCAAACATGTCTCCTCCCGTGCGGGTCCGTTGCTCCGCGTGCGGGCAGAGTAAGCACGGAGCGGCAACTTGTCACACGGCCGACTGATGTCAGGGCTGGGGGCCGGTCTGGCCTGCGGCCGTCAGCATCCGCGCCAGCGCATCGCCCAGGCAGGCGTGCAGCCGGGCGATGGCGCGGCGACGATCGGGCTTGGCGGTGGCTTCCAGGTCAAGCTGCCCGTCCTCCGCCCAGGCGCGCATCAGCGCGTAGCGCGGGAACAGCATCGCGCCCGGCCGCAATGCGGCCTCCGTCATGGCGGCACGATACGGCGCGAGGTCGGCATGCTGCGCCAGCAGGTGGCTGTATTGCATGTCGATCAGCACGATGTCCGCGCCCGCCTCGATCGCCACATCCACGCCCTCGGCCAGCGTGCGTCCGAACTGTTCCGGAGGCAGCCGCCGCAGCGCCTCGACGGTGCCGCTCTGCCAGAGCACCAGTTGATAGCGGTGCGACGCCAGTTCCCGGCGCATCGTCGCCAGCATTTCGGCCGCCTGCTCGGTGCGGCCGGCGCGCATAGTCAGCCGGATGGTCGCGTCCGGTACGCTCGCGTGCAGCGCCGCCACCATGCGATCCGGGATCGATCCTGCCTCCCCGCCGCGTGCCCCGAGCATGCTGGCCGAGCCGAGGGCGAGCACGTCCAGATGGTCCCCCGGCCGCAGCGCCGCTGCCACGTGCGGCAGCGGGCGGGCTGTCAGCGTCACCGACTCCGGGGCACGGCAGGGCTGCGGCGCCTCGGCGGCCAGCGCCGGGCCGACGCCGGCCAGCCACGCGACCGCGGCGACGCACGCCGCCTTTCTTAGGGGCCATTGCATGCCCCTGCGGGTACCAGTGGCGACTGCGCCACGGCAAGTGTCCGCTATTCAGCCCAGCGTGGCGCCGAGTGCCTCCACGTCGGCAGCGGCGGCGCTGGCCGGGTGGCGCGTCAGTAGCAGCGTCTGGCGCCGGATTGCCTCGCGCACCCGGTCGTCACGGCGGATCACGCCGGCGCAGGGCGGGGTGCGGCCGAGGAAGGACGTGCAGGCGCGCGCCAGCGTGGCATAGGTGCGCTCTCCCGCGGCACGGCTGGCGGCCTGATTGACCACGATTCGCGCTGTCTCCCCGCGCGCCGCCGCCGCGTGCACCTTGAGCACCGCATAGGCGTCGGTCAGGCTGGTCGGCTCCTCGGTCGCGACCACCAGCAGCGTGTCGGCAAAGGCGGCCAGTCGTTGCACCGTCGGCTCCAGCCCCGCGCCGAGGTCGAGGACCACGTCGTGATACCGCCCGCCGAGCACGCGCAGGCCGCGCAGCACGCCCTCCAGCGCCGCCGGGCCAAGTGCGGCGAGCGCGCCGGAGCCGGAGCGGCCGGGCAGGATGTCAAACCCGCCCGCGTGTGGCACGATCGCGTCGGCCAGCGTGATGCGCCCGGCGATGACGGCGCCGAGATCGGCCTCGGGCGTCAGGCCGAGCTGGATGTCCACATTGGCCAGCCCGATATCGCCGTCGAACAGCAACACCCGTCGCCCGGCGCGGGCGAGCGCGTGACTGAGCGTGATGGCGAGCCAGGTCTTGCCGACTCCGCCCTTGCCGGAGGCGATGGCGATGATGCTCATGGCGTGCGGTCCGGAGATGAGCGGGCGAGGCGAGCCGCCAGCAAGTCGGGGGTGAAGGGCACCAGGCCGTCGGCTGCCCCGGGGCCAACTCCGGCCTCGACCAGTGCCAGGCCCGCGGCTGCCGCGGCCAGCACGCCGCCCAGGCGGCGCGCGCAGTCGATGCGGGTGGCGACCAGCCGCTCGGCACCCGCCTCGCGGTAGGCGCCGGCGAGGTCGGCCGATTCGGCGGCGTCCAGCCCGGCCGGCAGCACCGCGACCAGCACCGCGTCGAAGGCGGCGGCCAGCGCGGCCAGTTCCTCGCGCTCCAGCGGCTGGAACGGGTCGCTGCCGGGCAGGTCGATCAGCACCGGCGCTCCGCCCAGCCGCTGCGCCACCGCCCGCGTCAGCGCCACCGGATGCGCGGCGACGGCAAGCTCCAGCCCCAGCAGACGGGTCAGCGCCGCAAGCTGCTCGGTCGCTCCGGCGCGGCGGCCGTCGGCGCTGACCACCAACGGCGCCACCCCCTCCATCACGAGCCGCGTTGCCAGCCGCGCCACCGTCAGCGTCTTGCCGGCACCCGGCGGCCCGGCGAACAGCAGCGGCGGCCCGCCGGCGCCCAGCGGCAGCGTGCCGAAGCGCAGCACCGCCGCGAGCGGGGCGAGCCGGAGGCGCTCAGCAATCGGGCTAGGGACGCCGTGCCAGTCCAGTGTCGCGACGGCGCGTGGGTCGGGCAGACGCACCGGGACCGGCTCGGCCGGCTCCAGCGCCGCCGTCACCTCGACACCATCGGCGACCCGACGCGAGCCGAGGATCAGCGCGTCGGCGCCCAGGTCGGCGCGTACATGCGCCATCGCCTGCTTCAGCGTCGCGGCGCGGAACAGCTTGAGCCGCATCAGATGCTGCCCACGGTGCGGATCCGCGCGCGGGGAAAGATCTCCGCCTGCGCCAGCACAGCGGTCGCGGGTCGGATGCGCTCGACGATGGCGCGCACGTGCGGGCGGATGGCGCCGCTGGTCAGCAGCACCGGCGATTCCGCGGCGGCTGTGTCGAAGACGGCGCGGAAGCGCTGCATGAACTCGGATAGCCGGCTCGGCGCCAGAGCGAGCTGCCGATCCTCCGGCGGTCCGGTCAGCGCCTCGGCGAACGCCGCCTCCCAGTCCGGCGACAGGGTGATCAGCGGGATATATCCGCCCGCGCCAGTATGTGCGTCGCTGATCTGGCGGGCGAGGCGGGCGCGCACATGCCCCGCGATCGCTGGCACCGCCCGCGCCTGGGCCGCACAGGCCTCCTGGATACCCTCCAGGATCGTCGGCAGGTCGCGGATGGAGACGCGCTCGGCCACCAGCGCCTGCAGTACCCGCTGCACGCCGCCGACCGAGATCTGCGTCGGAATCAGCTCCGCGACGAGCTTCTGCTGCTCGCGCGGCAGTTCGTCGAGCAGCTTCTGGGTCTCGGCGAAGGACAGCAGCTCGGCCATGGTCTGCCGCACGATTTCGGTGAGGTGCGTGGTCAGCACGCTGGGCGGATCGACCACGGTGTAGCCGCGCAGGCTGGCGGCCTCCCGCTGCGCCGGGTCGATCCATAGTGCCGGTAGCCCGAACGCCGGCTCGCTGGTGCGCTCCCCCGGCAGGTCGGGCAGGCCGCCCTGCGGGTCCATCGCCAGCAAATGCGTGGGCCGCAACTCGCCGCGCCCGGCCTCGATCTCCTTCACCCGCACCGAATATGTATCGGCCCCGAGCTGCATGTTGTCCTGGATACGCACCGGCGGCAGCACGAAGCCCATCTCGGTCGCGATGGCGCGGCGCAGGGCCTTGATCTGCTCGGTGAGCCTGGGCGTGTCGCCCCCGGCCAGCGCCAGCAGCCCGTAGCCGAGTTCCAGACGGATCATGTCGAGCCGCAGCGCCTCAGCAATCGGCGGCTCCCGCGCGGCGGCATTGGCAGGTGGCGCGGGCGGTGCGTCCGCGGAGGCTGCCGGGTGCTTGTGACGCAGCCAGGCGCCACCGCCGGCCAGCCCGGCCAGCGCCAGGAACGGCAGCGCCGGCAGGCCCGGCATCGCCGCCAGCACGCCGGCCGCGCCGGCGGCGATCGCGAGCGGCTTCGGGCTGCCGCCCAGTTGCAGGAGCAACGCGGTATCGGCCCGGCCCTCGGAACTGCCTTTCGTCACCACGATGCCGGCGGCGGTGGAGACCAGCAGGGCCGGCAACTGGCTGACCAGCCCATCGCCCACGGTCAGCGTGGTGAAGGTGGCGGCGGCCTGCGCCAGCGGCATCCCGTGACGCAGCAGTCCGATCGCCAGTCCGCCGGCGATATTGATGCTGGTGATCAGCAGCGCCGCAATGGCATCTCCGCGCACGAATTTCGCCGCGCCGTCCATGGCACCGTAGAAGCCGGCTTCCTGTTCCAGTTCACGGCGGCGGCGGCGCGCGGTCTTGTCGTCGATGGCGCCGGAGGACAGCTCCGCGTCGATCGCCATCTGCTTGCCGGGCATGGCATCGAGCGTGAAGCGTGCCGCGACCTCGGCGATGCGGCCGGAGCCTTTGGTGATGACCATGAAGTTCACCACCAGCAGGATGGCGAACAGGATCAGCCCGATCATCACGTCGCCGCCCATCAGGAAGCCGCCGAACGCGGCGACGACATGGCCGGCGGCGGTCGGTCCCTCGCTGCCGCGCGAGAGGATCAGCCGCGTCGTGGCGACATTCAGCGACAGCCGCAGCAGCGTCGTCAGCAGCAGCAACGTGGGGAAACTGGTGAAGTCGAGCGGGCGGCGCAGGAACAGCGCCACCATCAGCACGAGTACTGCGGCGGTGATCGACAGCGCCAGCCCGACATCGAGCACGAACGGCGGCAGCGGTAGCACCAGCACCGACAGCAGCGCCACCACGCCGAGTGCGAGCCCGACATCGGTGCCCGGCGCATAGGCGCGCAGCCGCGCCGACCATAGCGGCAGCAGCGTGGCGACGTCCTCGGCCATCAGGCGGAGATGCCGACGGCCGGTGGCGGCACCGCCAGCCCCTCGGCGGCGTAGTCGCGCAGCTTGTTGCGCAGCGCGCGGATCGAGATGCCGAGGATGGTCGCGGCGTGGGTGCGGTTGCCGCTGGTCGCGTGCAGCGTCTGGATGATCAGGTCACGCTCCACCTCGGCGACGCTGCGGCCGACCAGACCGGCCACGCCGCCCGCCGGGGACGCAGCCGGTTCCGGCGCGGATGCGCCGTGCAACTCGATTGCCTCCGGCCCGATCGCATCGCCGCTCGCCAGCAGCACCGCACGATGAACGGCATTCTCCAGCTCGCGCACGTTGCCGCGCCATGCATGCGCGTTCAGCCGCGCCAGGGCGAGCGGTGAGAGCGGCCGCGCCGGCACGCCGTTCGCCTCCGCATACGCGCGTGCGAAATGCGCCGCCAGCGCCGCGACGTCGCCGCGCCGCTCGCGCAGCGGCGGGATGTGCAGCGCCACCACGTCGAGGCGGAAATAAAGGTCCTCGCGAAACCGCCCTTTCGCCGCCTCGGCGGCGAGGTCGCGGTTCGTGGTGGCGAGGATGCGCACATTCACGCGCACCGGGCGCGCGCCGCCGACGCGGTCGATCTCGCGCTCCTGGATCGCGCGCAGCAGCTTGGCCTGCAAACGCAGGTCCATCTCGCCGATCTCATCGAGCAACAGTGTGCCGCCGTCGGCGGCCTCGAACTTTCCCATACGGCGGGCCAGGGCGCCGCTGAACGCGCCCTTTTCGTGCCCGAACAGTTCGGATTCGAGCAGCGTCTCAGGAATGGCCGCGCAGTTCAGCGCGACGAACGGCCCGGCGGCACGGCGGGAGCGGCGGTGGATGTGGCGGGCCAGCACTTCCTTGCCGGTGCCGCTTTCACCCGTGATCAGCACGGAGGCATCGGCGCCGGCGACCTGCTCGGCACGGCGGATCGTCGCGGCCATCACCGGGTCGGCGAAGATCAGGGCGTGATCCTGGTCGGCGACGGCGGCGAGGATCGCTGCGATCAGTTCGGGATCGGGCGGCAGTGGCAGGAACTCGCGCGCGCCGTCGCGGATCGCGCGCACCGCCGCATCGGCCTGCGCGTTGACGCCGCAGGCGACCACCGGGACCACGATGCGTTCCTGCGCCAGAGCCCGCAGCAGCGTACCGATGTCGTGGCGCAGGTCGCATAGCACGAGGTCGATGCCGCCGTCCGCGCGCAGACGGTCGAGCGCGGTGTCCGGATCGTCAGCCTGCGCGATGCGCGCGCCGCGTGCCATCGCCATTCGCGCCGCCTGACCGAGTTCGGCGGCGAGCGAGCCGATGATCAGCACGCGCATGGAAAGCCCCTCACCCCGGCCCTCTCCCGCAAGCGGGAGAGGGAGAAGCAAGACGCAACAGAGGCTTTTTTCCCTCTCCCGCTCGCGGGAGAGGGTGGCGCGAAGCGCCGTGTGATGTTCTTATGCACGATCCGCCTTCACGATCTCAGTCATCGTGACGCCCAGCCGGTTCTCATCCACCATCACCACCTCGCCGCGCGCCACCAGCCGGTTGTTGACATAGACGTCGATTGCCTCGCCAAGCTTGCGGTCGAGTTCCACGACCGCGCCGCGACCGAGCTTGAGCAACTGGCTCACCTGCATCGTGGTCTTGCCGAGCACGGCGCTGACCGTGACCTGGATGTCGTAAACCGCCTCCAGCTCGTGCGCCGCGCGCGGCATCGGCGGGTCGGGCGGCAGCGGCGCCGGGGCCGTCGCTTCGGCGAATTCGGGATCGTCGGCCATGTTCACTCCGCTTCGAGGATCGCCGCCGTGTCGTGCAGCAGCCCAAGCGGACGCAGCGCGTCCAGCACCTCACGCCATACCGCCGCGCTGTCGCGCACCGCACTGCCGCCGTCCCAGAGGATGACGGCATCGCCAGGTTCGATGCGTTCGTGCGGTTCGATGCGCGGCGCCGTACCCGAATGCGTCGGCAGTGCTGCCAGCTCCGCCGCGGCGGCGTCGGCGAGCGACGGATGCACCTGCACGACGACACGGCTCTCGTGCGTCAGCGCCGGCGCCACGGCCGCGATCACGCGACGCAATTCGGCCTCGCCATGCCGCGCGCGCAGTGTCGGAAACGCCGCGCCGAGCGCGTCGAACAGCAGGTGGGCCAACGCGGTGGCGTTTGCCTGCGCGGCCTGCGTCGCCGCCGCGTGCGCGGCGTCGAGCCGGGTTGCGATCAGCGACAGCACTTCACCGACGCGCACGCGCAATTCGGTACAAGCAGCGTCGCGTCCAGCCCGTTCGCCGTCGGCGTAGCCGGCCGCGCGCGCCGCTGCAACGTCGTCCTCGGTGATGCAGGGCAGCGCAGGCGATGGCGACGGTGCCGGCGGGGCATCATGCGCCGCAGCGAAATCCTCCGGGAACAGCAGCAAGGATGCGCTGTCGCGCATTCTAATAAACCAGTTCCTCGTCGGCCTGCTCGCCGATCTCGATCGTCCCGGCGGCGGCCAGTTCCTTGGCCTGCGCCACGATCGCGGCCTGCGCTTCGTCCACGTCGCGCAGCTTCACCGGCCCGAGTGCCTCGATTTCCTCGCGCAGCATCTTTGCCGCGCGCTCCGAGAGATTTCCGAAGAACAGGTCCCGCAGTTTCTCCGACGCACCCTTGAGCGCCAGCGGTAGCTTGTCCTTCTCGATGCTGCGCAGCAGCGCCTGCACCGCGGGCGGCGTGAGGCGTTGCAGGTCGTCGAAGGTGAACATCAGCGACTTGATCCGCTCGGCCGCCTCGCGGCTTCTTTCCTCCAGGGCGGCTAGGAATCGTTGTTCCGCCTGGCGGTCGAGGCTGTTGAAGATCTCCGCCATCATCTCGTGCGCGTCGCGCCGCGTGCTGCGCGCGAGATTCGACATGAACTCCGAACGCAAGGTCTGCTCGACATTGTCCAGCACGTCACGCTGCACGCTCTCCATGCGCAGCATCCGCATCACGACTTCCATCGCGAATCCCTCGGGCAGCATTGCCAGCACACGCGCCGCGTGCTTAGGCCGAACCTTGGCCAATACCACTGCTACTGTCTGTGGGTATTCGTTCTTGAGGTAGTTCGCCAGAACCGATTCATGCACGTTGCCGAGCTTGTCCCACATGGTACGTCCGGCCGGGCCACGGATTTCCTCCATGATCTGCGACACGCGATCGCGTGGCAGCGTCTTCATTAGCAGCCGCTCCGTGTTCTCGAAGCTGCCGACGATGTTGCCGGCGCCGCCGAGGTGTTCGGCGAACTCCACGCACAGTCGTTCCACCATCTCCGAGCGCACGTTGCCAAGCTGCGCCATCGCCGCCGAGATTTCCTTGATCTCGTCGTCGTGCATCAGCCCGAACAGCTTGGAAGCCTGTTCCTCGCCCAGTGCGAGCATGAACACGGCCGCCTTTTGCGGGCCGGTCACCGGGCGGGGCGTGTCAGCTTGCGCCATCAGCCGTTCTCCTGCGCCATCCAGGCTCGCACGATCGTCAGGGTTTCCTCGGGGTGCTTGTCCACCAACTCGGCGACCTGCCGGATCGCGGAGGCGCGCAGGTGGCCTTCGACATTGGCCAGCGCCACCATTGCCTCCTCGGCGTCGGGTGAGCCGGACGCGGCCGGTGCCGCGAGCCGCGGCAGCGCGGAGCCGGTGGTGGGCGCACCGGCGCCGCCCGCCGCGGCACGGTCCACGCCCCCGGCGAAGGCGAGTTGCGCGGCCTCGCTGTCCAGCGTCGAGAGGTTCGCCAGCCGCAGCACGGTCGGACGCAGCACGAAGACCAGTGCGGCGAGTCCGAGCAGCCCGATCAGCCCCGTCTGCGCCAGCCGCAGCATGTCGGCCCGTTCGAACGGCAGGGCGAGGAGCGGCTGCGCGGGGTTCGCCTCCGGCGGGTGCGCGAACACCATGCTGGCGACTTCGACATGGTCACCGCGCTTCTCGTCATAGCCGACCGCGCCGCGCACCAGCACGGTGATGCGCGCCAGTTCCTCGGCGTTGCGTGGGCGCCAGTGCGCAATACCCTTCGCGTCGGTTTCCTCCACGCCATCGACGACCACGGCGAGGCTGATGCGTCGGATCTGCGGATGCTCGCGCACGATGCTGCGCACGGTCTTGCCGATCTCGTAGTTTGTCGTCTCCTCCTGCCGCTTCTCCTGCGATCCGGCACCGGATGGGCCGGGATCGGGGTTGGGCAGGTTGTTCTGCACGCTGGTGGTGGTCGGCGTGGCCTCGGTGCTGCGGCTCTGGTCGGTGACGGTCTGCGTGCTGCGTACCACCTGCCCGTCGGGGTCGAAGCGTTCCTGCGTCTCGTGCACCTGATCGAGGTCCATCGCGATCGACGCCTCGGCCTGCACATGGCCGGGGCCGAGGCTCGGTTCCAGCATCTGCTCGACGGCGCGGGCGAGGCGCAGTTCGGCGGTGTGCTGCATCGCCTCCAGCGTTGCCGCCGCGCCGAGCGGTCCACTGCCCTGGCCGGCGCGGGCGAACAGATTGCCGCGAGTGTCGGCCAGCGTGATGTTCTCCGGCCGTAATCCCGGCACGGCGGCGGCGACGAGATTGAGGATCGCCTGCACCTCCTCGCGGTCGGGGTGCTCGGAGCCGGCGAGCGTCAGCAGCACCGACGCCTGTGCCGCCTGCTCATCGCGCGCGAACGGCTCGCGGTGCGGCAGCACGACATGCACGCGCGCCGCGCGAACGCCGCGGATCGTCTGGATCGTGCGCGCCAGCTCGCCCTCCAGCGCGCGCGTCTGGTTGATGCGCTCGGTGAAGGCGCTGGCCAGCAGCCCGTCGCCGCGGTCGAAGATTTCGTAGCCGACCGACCCGCCGCTCGGCAGCCCGTCATGCGCCAGCAGCAGCCGCGCCTCGGCGATACGGTCGGCGGGCACCAGGATTTCGCTGCCGCCGGCGGCAAGCTGGTGGGCGATGTGCTGATGTTCCAGCACGTCGGCCATCTGCGCGGCCTCGCGCAGGTCGAGATCGCCGTAGAGCAGCCCCATGCGCGCACCGCCGCCGTGCATGGCGAGCACCAGCAGCAGCCCGAACACGCCCACCGCCACCGCACCCATGGCGGCGAGCCGCGCGGCGCCGAGTGCCTTGAGCCCGTCCAGCACGCCGTTCATGCGTGCCTCGCCCGATCGCGTGCTGTCCTGCGCGGCATCCTGCCCGGCCGAAATTGCATCGGGGCAGAACCTGCCGGGTCGGGCTTACCGTGGCGTTAAGCCGCGCGCACCTTCAACCGCCTCGCCATGCTCGCCACCCTCTCCGGCAAGCGGACGAGGGCCGGGGGGCTTTGGCGCGGCTTAACGCTCCACGCACATCGCGACCCCCATGCCGCCGCCGATGCACAGCGTGGCGAGGCCACGTTTCACGTCGCGCCGCTGCATCTCGTGCAGCAGCGTGGTCAGGATGCGCGCGCCGGAGGCGCCGATCGGGTGGCCGATGGCGATGGCGCCGCCGTTGACGTTGACGCGCGTATCGTCCCAGCCGACTTCCTTGTTCACCGCGCAAGCCTGGGCTGCGAAGGCCTCATTGGCTTCGATCAGGTCGAGGTCCTGCACCTTCCATCCCGCGCGGCCGAGCGCCTTGCGGCTGGCCGGGATCGGGCCGGTCCCCATCACCGCAGGATCGACGCCCGCGGTCGCGAAACTGGCGATGCGGGCCAGCGGCCTGAGTCCACGCCGCTCGGCCTCGTTTGCCGACATCACCACCAGCGCGGCCGCGCCGTCGTTGATGCCGCTTGCGTTGGCGGCTGTCACCGTGCCGTCCTTGGTGAACGCCGGCCGCAGCTTCGCCATCGCGTCCATCGAGGCGTCATGGCGGATGTATTCGTCCTGATCCACCACGACGTCGCCCTTGCGGCCCTTTACGGTGACAGGCGCGATCTCGTCCTTGAAGCGGCCGGCCTTCTGTGCCGCGCTTGCCTTCTGCTGGCTCGCCAGCGCAAACGCGTCCTGCTGCTCGCGCGTGATCTGATAGGCGCGGGCGACGTTCTCGGCCGTGCCCCCCATGTGATAGCCGTTGAAGACATCCCACAGCCCGTCACGGATCATCGTATCGACGAAGGCCAGATCGCCCATCTTCTGACCGGCGCGCAGATGCGCGGCATGGGTGGACTGGCTCATGCTCTCCTGCCCGCCGGCGACCACGATCGCGCTTTCGCCGGTGCGGATCTGCTGCGCGGCCAGTGCCACCGCGCGCAGGCCGGAGCCGCAGACCTGGTTGATGCCGAAGGCCGTCTTCTCGTCGGGAATGCCGGCGGCGCGGGCGGTCTGGCGGGCCGGGTTCATGCCCTGGGCGGCGGTCAGCACCTGCCCCAGGATCACCTCATCGACATCGGCCGGTGCCAGACCGGCGCGTGCGATCGCGGCCTGGACCGCGACGGTGCCCAGCATATGCGCCGGCAGGCTGCCGAATGCGCCGTTGAAGCTGCCCACCGGCGTGCGGGCGGCGGAAACGATGACGATCTCGTCCATCTGGCTTCTCCCTGGCGGGCCGTGGCGTCGGTTCTGATGTAGTCCCCCGCCGTCGGCTTGCCAAACCACGGGTGCCCGTCACCCGCCGCGCGCGGCAGACCAGCGTGTCGGGGATGATCACATCTGCGGTCACGCGGCCGGCAGCGCCGCGATCCAATCCCGCAGCGGCTGCCACAGCGCCGTTTCGGCCGACGATCCGGTCGCCATGCCGATATGTCCCGCGCCAGGTTGGTGCAGCACCGCACCCGCGATCAATGACGCCAGTGGCCGCGCACTCTCCGGCGGCACGATGCGGTCGCGCGCCGGCACCGCGACGAAACTCGGCATCCGCAGCGCCGTCGGATCGACCGGCAGTCCCGCGACCCGCCACTGCCCGCGCACCGGCGTATTGGCGCCGTACCAACCCTCCAGCGCCTCGCGCGCGACCGGCGCGGCCAGCGGGATGCCGTCGTTGAGCCAGTCCTCCAGCGCCACGAACAGGCGCGCGCGCGGACCGTCGGGGTCGAGCCCGGCAAAGCTGCGATATTTCGCGGCAATGCCGAACGGATCGAGCAGCGCGAACAATATCTGCAGGCCATCGACCGGCAGCGTCCCGGTCGCCGTCAACGCCGGCTCCAGCAGCGGCCGCAGGCGAGCCAGCACGGCGGCCTGCTCCGCATCGGCGGCGTGGAAGTCCCACGGCACCGCCAGCAGCGCCTGTGCGGCCACCAGGTCCGGCCGCCGCAGCGCCGCCGCCAGCGTCAGCAGTCCGCCCATGCAGTAGCCCACCAGCACGACGCGCTCGCCGACCGCCGCCAGTGCGCGCTCCAGCCGTCCGGCGATGTAGTCGGTGAGCGTGAACTGCCGCTCGATCGCGCCCGGCCAGCCCCAATCCAGCAGCAGCGGCCGGAGCCCCTGGCTGGCCAGCCAACGCAGCATCGAATGGCCCGGCGCCAGATCGAGCACGTAGGCGCGGTTTACCAGGCTCGGCACGAACAGCACGCTCCGTCCGCTGCCGCCGTAATCGAGCAGACGCGACCCGCCCTCCGCCCAGATCGCCGGCGGGTCCGGCAGGTCACGGTGCCAGGGATGGCGGCGATAGGCGGCGATGCCGGCGATCAGCGCGCGGTCCTGGCGCAATGTCTCCGCCAGCACGGCCGCCGGGAATTCAGCCGCGGCGCCGCCGAGTTGCGGCGCCATCGAGTTCGGCAAGCCGCTGCTCCAGGGCATCGACGCGGCGACGGAGCCGCTCGATTTCAGCATCGCGAGGGTCAGGTGCAGCAGCAGCGGGCGCGGGCCGCGCCGCAGCAGCGGCCCCGGCACCGCCCGTTCCTCCGTCACCGCCGCCGCGCGGCAACGCCTGCAACATCGCCGTGGCGGCACCCGCCCACAGCCCCGCCAGGGTCTGCCACGTCTCCTGCACTTCCCGGTCCGCCGCCGCCGCTGCCAGTTCGCTCTGCCACAGCGTGATCCAGTCGCGCGCCAACTCCTGCAGATCGGCCGCCGATCCGCCCAGGGAGGGGCGGCTGGGTTCGCCCTCGTCCATCCGTCATCGACCCTCCTGCCCGTGCCCGTCGCGGCCGACCGTGCCCGGCGGCGAACATCCGCCGAACTCTGAACGGCGCGTCACCGCACCGGCTTTCAGTGCTGCGCTGCGACATGCTACCGTCCTGCCACATCCCGCGCGAGGGCGAACATGTCGCAGCCGTTGCAGAACGATTCCGCCGCTAAGCAGCCGGAGGCCAAGCCCGCCGACCAGCAGCCGGTGGTGGTAAAAAAATACGCCAACCGCCGTCTGTACAACACCGAAAGCTCCAGCTACATCACCCTCGATACCCTGGCCGAAATGGTCCGCGTCGGGCGGGATTTCGTCGTTTATGACGCCAAGACCGGCGAGGACATCACCCGCGGCGTGCTGACCCAGATCATCGTCGAGGAGGAGAGCAAAGGCCGGGCGATGCTGCCCACCGGCTTCCTGCGACAGTTGATCGGCTTCTACGGCGACCAGATGCAGGCACTGGTGCCGCGCTACCTGGAACAGGCAATGACGAGCTTCGCCCGACAGCAGGAACAGATGCGGGTTGCCATGCAGCAGACCATGGGCAACTTTTTTCCTTTCGGAAATATTGAGGAGGTCGGTCGGCAGAACATGGCAATGATGGAGCGCGCCATGCACCTGTTCTCGCCGTTTGGGTTCCGTGAACCCGAAACCAGCGAGACGCGCCCGGCCGGCTCCTCCGCGATGCAGGAGGAGGTGAAGACGTTGCGGGCGGAGGTGGAGTTCCTGCGCGCGCAACTGGCGCGGGTGCGCGCTGGTCAACTCGGTGAAACGAAACCCAGCCCTGTCCATGTAGGCGCGGGGGGAGATAAAGACAAAAGCGATACAGGCACGGCCAAGGACTGAAACGATCCCGTAGCGGTGTTCGTTTTGCTGCGAAAGACACTGCCACGTCAAGTCTCAAAGTAGCATTCGCGCGAGGCGGGAAGCTTTGAGTAACACTCTTAGGCCCGGTTGTGGCACTGCCTATCGGCGAAGGAGGAGCATACACCATGCCCGAGACGAGCGATCGCAGTTCCGCCGACGGGCTTGCCGCGACCGAATCCGCCGGCCCCGTCGTGCCGACCCCGATGACGTCCGACGAGCCCGACGGTGAGGCGAAGCCGTCGCCGCGGGCGAATGCCGCCGACCATCATGTCGGCGCCCGCATTCGCGAGCGGCGCATCATGCTCGGCCTGTCGCAACAGCAGCTCGCGCAGATGATCGGCGTCACCTACCAGCAGGCACACAAGTACGAGCGTGGCCTCAACCGGATCTCGGCCGGCCGGCTCTATGAGATCGCGCAGGTGCTCGGCGTGCCCGTCTCCTGGTTCTTCGACGGCCTCTCGCGCACTGAGCAGCCGGCGGAGATGACGCAGCGGCAGCGCATGTGTCTTGAACTCGCCCGCAACTTCGCCGCGATCGACAACGAGCGTCACCAGGAGGCCCTCAGTCAGATGGCTCGTGCCCTTGCCGGGCACGCGAATCATGCCGCGGACGGCGACGGGCGGGCCTAGGCCCGCCCCTTCCTGTGCCGGCCTGCCTGCCGATCAGGCCGCAGCCGCCGGGCGGATCCCTTCCGGGTCCAGCCGGTAGCCGCCACCCTCGGTCACCAGCAGCCGGGCATTCGACGGGTCCGGCTCGATCTTCTGGCGCAGGCGGTAGATGTGGGTCTCCAGCGTGTGCGTGGTGACGGCCGCGTTGTAGCCCCAGACCTCGTTCAGCAGCACCTGCCGCGCCACCGGCCGCGTGCCGGCGCGGTACAGGAATTTCAGGATCGCCGCTTCCTTCTCGGTCAGACGGATGCGCCGGTTCCGTGCCGGCTCCTGCAGCAGCTTCGCCGCCGGCCGGAACGTGTACGGCCCGATGGTGAACACCGCATCCTCGCTGTTCTCGAAGATGCGCAACTGCGCGCGCAGCCGCGCCAGCAGCTCGGCCATGCGAAACGGCTTGGCGACGTAGTCGTTGGCACCGGAATCGAGCCCGCGCACCACATCGGATTCCTGGTCCGAGCCGGTCAGCATGATGATCGGCACCTTGATGCCGTTGCGCCGCAGCCGCGCGCACAGGTCGCGGCCGTCGCCGTCGGGCAGTCCGACATCCAGGATGATCGCATCGAACCGCGACTCGCGGGCGGTCATCTTGGCCTCGGCCTCACTTGCGGTTTCCGCGCCGCTGGCGGTGAACTCGCCATCGACCGCGAGCTGTTCGGCCAGGGTGGCTCGCAACGCCTGATCGTCATCGACGATCAGTATCGGGCGCTCGCCAGTCATTTCTCTCTTCCCTCCTTTGGCGGCGGCGCATCGTCACGGCGCCGTCGCAGTCTGATGATCGCCGTCACCCTGCCGCAACTGTTCCAGGGGGTGCTGACAATGCACCTCAACGCGCGACATTACCTTGGTTACATTCTTGTCCTGGTTCAAGGCGCACACATCTGCGTGACGGATCGCAAGCAGATCGGCGACCGCCCAAGATCGAGGAACGGCAGATGCGCGCCGGCGTCCCTTGTCGGCGGCGGGCGCGCCAGGGATGTTGGCGGACAGCAGATCGGACCACGATGACCCACGCGACACGCCGCGGCGACGCCGCACCTCGTTCCGTCCGCCTGATGACGCCCGACCCGACCGTGCTGCGGCTGCGCGCCGTGCACCGCGCCGTGGCCGACCTGCGCCGCGGCACGCCCGTGCTGGTCGAGGGTGAAGGCGGGCTGGTGGTGCTGGCGGCCGAAACCGCCGGGGCGCGCGGCCTGGGCGAGTTTGCGGCGCTGGCGTCCGGCGCGCCGGTGCTGTTGCTGGCGCCGGCGCGGGCGGCGGCGGTGCTCCGTCGGCCGGTCGAACAGGGCGCTGCAGCGGTGGCGCTGCCGGTGGCGGATGCGCTGCTCGATCCGGCGCGGCTGCGCAGCCTCGCCGACCCGACCGCGGCGGACCTGCTGCCGGCCGATCCCCCCGCGCCGGTGGTGCCCCCGTCGGGCAGCAACGCGGCCCTGGCCCTGAGCAAGCTCGCCCGCCTGCTGCCCGCGGTTCTGGTGGCTCCTGTCGCTCCGCGCGGCTCCGGCGCCGAGGCGGCGCTCGCGCTGCTGCGGGTCCGGTCCGCCGATGTGCTGGCCTATCCCGATGCCATGGCGTCCCGGCTGACGCGCGTGGCCGAGGCGGACGTGCCGCTGGCCGACGCCCCCGACGCCCGTGTGGTCGCCTTCCGCGGCCCGGATGCCGGCATCGAGCATCTGGCGATCGTGGTCGGCCGGCCGGAGCAGGCAGCGGCGCCGCTGGCGCGCATCCATTCCGAATGCTTCACCGGCGACCTGCTCGGCAGCCTGCGCTGCGACTGCGGCGCGCAGTTGCGCGGCGCGATCCGCCGGATGGCTGAGGACGGGGCCGGGGTGCTGCTGTATCTGGCGCAGGAGGGGCGGGGCATCGGGCTTGCCAACAAGCTGCGCGCCTATGCCTTGCAGGATGCCGGGCTGGACACCGTGGACGCCAACCGCGCGCTCGGCTGGGCGGCGGACGAGCGCCGCTTCCTGGTCGCAGCGACCATGCTGCATCAACTCGGGATCAGCCGCGTGCGGCTGCTGACCAACAATCCTGAGAAGGTGGCGGCACTCTCCGCCTGCGGCATCACCGTTGAGCGCGAGCCGCACGCCTTCGCACCCAATGGGGTCAACGACCGGTACCTTGCCACCAAGGCGGCCCGCTTCGGCCACCTGCTCGACGATGGCTGACGCTGCGGCCCGATCGGCTCATCGCTCGCGGAGCCGCACCGTGCGGACCGCGTCGGCATGGGCGTGAAACTCGATCCGGTCGGGCCAGCCCTGTGTACGCTTGCACTCCGTCCCATGACCGCGAATGACGGAAAGTTAAAATTCCGTCCAGGCGCTGTCAAAATCCGCAACGGGATCGAACAGAGGGTGACACGGCGACATGCAGGCGCAACTTCATCCCGACGGATGTTTCGTGCTTGGCCCGCGCATCTTCCGCGCCGCGATCGGGCGCGGCGGCGTGCGGGCGGACAAGCAGGAGGGCGACGGTGCGACGCCGCTCGGTCTGTTGCCACTGCGCCGCGTCCTGTATCGCGCCGATCGCGGGCCGGTGCCGCTGGCGGCGGTGCCGCGCGAGCCGATCGCGCCCGACGACGGCTGGTGCGACGATCCGGCCTATCCCGACTACAACCGTATGGTCCGGCTGCCGCACCCGGCGCACTGCGAGGCGCTGTGGCGTGATGACAGGCTCTATGACATCGTCGGGGTGCTGGGCTGGAACGACGCGCCGGTGGTGCGCGGCCGCGGCTCAGCGATCTTCCTGCACGTCGCGAGGCCCGATCTGGCGCCAACGGCGGGCTGCATCGCGCTGCCGCCCTCCGATCTTCGCGCGGTGCTGGCCGCCGGCTTGACGGCCGTCAACGTTCTGGATCGCGGCTGAGGCCCTGCGTCGCCAGCGCGGCGAGATAATCCCGCCAGCGCCGGTCCTGCTCCTGGCCGAGCCTGGAGAGGTAGTCCCAGGAGAAGATGCCGCTGTCGTGCCCGTCGTCGAAGATCAGCCGCACGGCGTAGTGGCCCACCGGCTCGATGCCGACGATGCCGACATGGCGCTTGCCAGGGACGATGCGCTTTTCGGCCGGGCTGTGGCCCTGCACCTCGGCGCTCGGGCTTTCCACGCGCAGCAGCTCCGCAGGGAAGCCGAAGGCGCTGCCATCGTCGAACGTCACCTCCAGCCGCCGCTCGGCGCGCTTGAGGCGGATTTCCAGCGGGGTGGGCATCAGGCTTCGTCCAGGACGCGCGCTTCCTCGGGCAGCATGATCGGGATGCCGTCACGGATCGGATAGGCGAGGCCGGCGGCGCGGCTGATGAGCTCGTTGCGGGCACGGTCATAGACCAGCGGTCCCTTGGTGCGCGGGCAGACCAGGACCTCCAGCAGGCGCGGATCGACCGCAACGGGCAGGGCAGGGGGCTCGGGTTCGGGCATGGCAGGCTCCTTAGCTGACGCGGCCGGGTCCGGGGGCGAGGGCGGCATGGCTGTCGATCGCCAGCAATGTGCGCAGCGCCCGGGCCCGCTCCATCTCGGTCGGCGCCTCCAGCAGTGCCTGCTTCTCGGCCGCATCGAATGGGCAGGCCATGCACAGCGTCGTCACCAGCGCATCGTCGGCCATCGCGTCAATGGCCTCCCAGTTCGCATCGATGCCGTGGCGGGCGAAATAGCCGCGCAGGTCGGCGAGCAGGCCGGCGCGGTCGCAGAGCGGGCCCGACGGCGGCGGCACGAGGTCGGCGGCGAAGGGCGCCAGCGCGGCCCGCACCCGCCGATAGCCCCGCCGCATCGGCAACTCCTCGGCGACCGTGAAGCGGATCAGCCCGGCGAGCGTGATCAGGTAGCGCCCGTCGTCGGTCTCGCTGAACGCGCACACCCGCCCGAGGCAGCCCACACGGCACAACGCCGGGCCGGTGGGGCCGCGCGGCCGATGCGGTTCCGGCTGGATCATGCCGAGCAGGCGGCCGGCAGCCAATGCGTCCTCGGTCATCGAGAGGTAGCGCGGTTCGAAGATATTGAGCGGCAGCCGCCCGCGCGGCAGCAGCAGCGCCCCGGCCAGCGGGAACACCGGAAAGCCGTCCGGCAGTTCCTCCAGCCGCGGCGGGGTGAAGCCCATCAGCGGAACAGCAGGGCCGACAGCTTGCGCCGCGCCGCCATGGCCGCCGGGTCATCGAAGCCCCAGGCCTCGAAGAACTTGAGCAGTTGCAGCCGTGCCGCGTCGTCGTTCCAACCGCGCTCGCGGCGGATGATCTCCAGCAGCGCCTCGGCGGCCTCCTCGCGCCGGCCGCTGGCGTTCAGCGCGGTCGCCAGGTCGTAGCGTGCCTGGTGGTCGGCCGGATCGGCGGCCAGCCGCTTCTCGTAGGTGGAGAACTGCGCGCGCGCCTCGCGCCCCTCCTCGGCCAGCGCCAAAGCGCTGCGGGCGCCGGCGATCTCGGCGTGCTCGGCGAGCTTGGCCGGCACCTGGGCGAGGGCGGCGTGCGCCTCCTCCTCGCGGCCGAGGGCCAGCAGGGCGCGCAGGAAGCCGCCCCACGCCTCGGGCTTCTCCGGGTCCTGCTGCACCGCACCGGCGTAAAGCTCGGCCGCGTCCTCGCCGCGGCCCTCGTCGAGGGCCTGCTTGGCCTCGGCGAGCAGATCGGCGCCGGGGGTGCTGCCGCCGGCGGATTTCAGCAGGTTCTCGACAAAGCGCCGGACCTCCGATTCCGGCAGCGCGCCCTGGAAGATATCGACCACCTGGGCATTCCAGAACGCAGCCACGGTCGGCACCGACTGCAGCGGCAGGCCGAGCATGACGAGTTGCTCGACGAGCGCGCGGTTGCGGTCAATGTCGACCTTGACCAGCCGCACGCGCCCGCCGGCGCTGCGCACCACCTTTTCCAGCGTGGGCGTAAGCTGCCGGCACGGGCCGCACCAGGTGGCCCAGAAATCGACGATGACCGGAAGTTGCCGCGACGCATCGACCACGTCGCGCATGAAGCTGTTCTGATCAGCCTCCATGATCATCCCGTCGCCCGGCGCGGCCTGAGCCTGCGCGGTGGCGGCGCGGGATGCGGCCGGTTTCTTGCCGATGATGAAGTCCATTGCGTGGCGTCCTCGCCTGCTTTCGATGGAGTAGATGTTGTGGCAACTTCGCCGCACAAGCCACGAAAACCCGCACCGGGCAAGATGCGCACGGGGTGCCCGGACCCTTGCATCACCCGCCCAACCCGACTAAGACGCCCCCGGCCGCGCCGGACGCGGCAACGGAGCGCGGGCGTAGCTCAGGGGTAGAGCACAACCTTGCCAAGGTTGGGGTCGAGGGTTCGAATCCCTTCGCCCGCTCCAGATTTCCTCGGGAAAACCAAGGATTTCCAAGCGGCCCTCTAGGGCCGTTTTTGCTTACAAGCGCTTGGCTGGTCGATTTTGTAAGCTGGAAGTCAGCACGGGGCGGCATGTTCGGGCGCGTTGGATCGCGCGCTTTGCGGCCGACTGCACCCGGGCCGGCGGGGGCGAATGGTGGCTTCGCGGGATACGTCCTCGTGCAGCTGAGTGTCGCCGTCTGTGGCCCTGGTGCTGGCTTGATGGCTCTGAGCGCGAGGACTTGGTTGGCGAGGCTTGCAGCGCCTCGCCGCCCCCCGGATTCTCGATCCTTGGTTCGGGGGCAGCAGCAGAACGGCGGTATCGCTCGGTGTCGCGGCGGCGTGTCGCGTTAGCGACCAGGAGGCAGCACCTCGGCTCGCTGAAGGGAGCGGCATCGAGTCGGCTGGCGTCAGCCTGAACGGCTGCCCACTTTGTTTGGCTGGATCGCCGTCAGCGGTCGGGCGCCGTCTTTCCCCACGGTGCGCGATGTCGGAGAGAGGCCACAAGCTCCGGCACAGATGTTGCGGGCGCAGAGACGGCGCGTGAGAACGCTTCGAAGGCTGACAGGCTGAGGTGGATCGGCGTCGCTGGCATGAAATGCTGCTGTGCCGCCCGGATCGCCGTTTCCCGGACAAACTCTGTGCGCGATCGACCGCATATCGCCGCAGCGCGGTCGATCAGGGCCACTTCGCGTTCTGTCAACCGCAAGGATACAGAGCGGACCTTGGGGGTTCGCGGCGATTTCATTTCATTCCGTTCTCGATGACAGATATCGCAGTAGATGCTGACGAACGCCCCGCGTTCGGCCTTCATCGTGGCGTATGGCTGTCTCGCAGGCAATCGCGGGCATGTCATGCCGGCTATCTCGTCGGTGTCCGATCTTGAGCCTGGCCTTCTTGCCTTCTGGCTGAGGAGGGGACGGACCATTCGCCCTTTTTCCGTTATTCTGATCGCCGATTTTCCGTCCCCGAGAGGTGCACGCTGCTGCCTAGCTTATCGGGGGAATTGATGGGCCGGGCATGGGATCCGGGTGGGAGTTGCGCTGGTACGCTGCCCGATAGCGCTGAGGTCGCTCCACCCGTGGATTGCCCGCGGCTGGGCGTGACCACCGGCGTCCGGGTCGGATGGCTCCGAAACGCCCGGTCGCTGGCAATGAACCGCTCGACGATGATCGGCACCAGCTTCTCGACGGGTGGCGCGTCGGGCAGGCCGTCCTGTGCCGCGATGGCGGTGGCGTAGTCGCGGATCAGCGCGTCCAGCGCCGCGGTGAACGTAATGGTGCGCTTGACCGGCCGGTCGTCCGGCAGCGGGCCGATGCGGAGTTTCGCCATCGTCGTCCTCCTCACCCGCCCCCATAGGGCCGCAGCACGATATCGCGGTTCACCATCACGTCGAGCGGGAAGCCAGGGCGCACGGTCAGGGTCGGCTGGACGCCGAGGTCGTGCGAGACGATCGACTGCCCGGCCTGGTTGGCGGCCTGATCGGCGCTTTGCCCGAGCGCGATGATCACGTTGCCCGTCCCGGTGCCGCCGACCACGTTGTTGGTTGCGAGCGCGCTGGAGACGCCGAGCAGCGAGGACAGCGCGACGCCGCGCAGCAACCGCCAGAAATGGTAATCGACTCCGTCCTCGAGTCCCGCATAGCCCTGGTTGTCGGCACCGGGCAGGTTGTCGAGCACGACCGAGCTACCGTCGGGCATGATCAGCCGTGTCCAGATCAGCAGCACCCGCGATTGGCCGTAGGCGACGACGCTGTCGTATTTGCCGATCAGTTTCGCGCCCTGGGGGACCAGCAGGGTGCGGCCGGAGACGCTGTCATAGACGTCCTGCGTCACCTGGGCGATCACCTGCCCCGGCAGGTCGGAGTTCAGCCCGGTGATCAGCGCCGCCGGAATCACGGTGCCGGCCATCAGTTCGTAAGGGCTGAGCGGGGTCTGCAGCCGGTCGGGCGAGTAGGTCGCGCGATCGACCGGACTGTTCAGGAACGCCTGCTTGGCGTCCTGCTGGTTCTGGTCGCCATGCGGTGCGGCGAGTGCGCCGTCACCCCCCGCAGTGCCAGGAGCCGGTTGACCCACCGGGGCGACGCCTGGCGCGGCGCCGGCTGCACTGTTGGTGCCACCCGTGTTTGCCGCCACGGTGAAGAACACCCCGGCATCGGCTGCCTGCGCCCGGAGCCGTGAGGTGGCTTGGTCCGCCCCATTCGGTGGTGGTACGAAGGCGGTCGGCGCCCCTTGCCCCCACATCGGCCGACCGAGGTCACCCGGCAGCGGCGGACCGAGCCGGGGCGCCGCTCGCGGTGGGGTCGGCGGCGGCTTGGGCTTGGTCAGGCTGGCATAGCCATTCGGCAGGCCGCCAATTGCATCCGCCGAGGGCCGCACATCGGTGTTGTAGAGTTCCTTGCCGGTGGTGATCCGAAAGCTATGCAGCGCGAACGCCCACCAGACCGCCCCCACCACGCAGACTGCGAGGCCGCCGGCTGCCAGGATCAGGGCCCGACGCGAGAGTCGCGTCACCGCACGCGGCCGCGCCCGCAGTGCGAAGCTAGCCGGGTCGGCCTTGGGGGTCGGCTGCTGCCCGCCCTCCGGATCTTCGGGACCTGTCATCAGCCGCGCCCATCGGTCCGCGTGATGCGCACGACCTGCTGCGGCCCGGCGCCGAGGCGGAGTTCAGCGGCGGCGAACAGCCGATCGACGATCATGGTGTTGCCGCGCACGCGGTAATTGACGATCTCCGCCTTGCCGCCCGGCGCGCCGAGGATGAACAGCGGCGGCATGTCGCCCTGGGCGATCCCCGGCGGGAATTGGACATAGACCTTCGAACCGTCATCGAAGACCTGCACCGGCCGCCAGGGTGGATCATCGCCGCTGATCCGATACCGGAAGTGGAGCGCCGCGATGTTCACATCGCTCGCCGCCACGGTGTTCGCATAATCCGTCGCCGCGGCGTTCTGCGTCCGTAAAGCCAGCAGATCGTCCTGCGGGTAGTTCCAGGACACCGCGGCCATATACGTGTCCTTGGTCGGATGCACCTCGAGGTGATAGGCACGCCGGTCGGTCATGATGACGATGTTGTTCATGGGCAGGTCGGCCGAGATCGGCTTGATCAGGACGTGCACCTGCTGATCGGCCCCCGAACCGCTGGTGGTGTTGCCGATCTTCCATTGCACCGTGTCGCCGGCCGCGATCGAGATCAGATGCTCGCCAGGCTGCAATGCGATATCGGTCACATGCAGCGGCGAAGCGTAGATCTCGTAAAGCGCGCCGTCCGACCAGGGGAACACCTGCATGGCGTTGATGTAGCCATCGCGCGTCGGGTTGATGCGCGCCGCCTGGTTGGCCTGAGCCACGCGGGCGACCGGATTTGCGGGCTGAGCTGGCACTCGGCTCGCCGAGGCTGGCGGCAGCTTCTTGAGCTGCCCCGGCAGCGGCAGTGGCGCGGGCAAGGTCACAACCTGAACCGGAGCCGGCGGCGATGGCACGAGATGCGCCGGCTGAGGGTTGTCGTAGGCGATCTTCGGCACCGGCTGGGCGCAGGCCGAAAGTGCCAACGCGCCGCCACACGCGAGGA
>JAKADX010000044.1 GCA_021818505.1 Pseudomonadota bacterium | reverse complement strand
ATCTCGCCCGCGCCCGGAGGCGAAGATGCAGCCGATCGTCATGACCCCCGGCGCCGTCCCGCTCGCCGCGTGGCGGGCAGTGCTGGACGGCGCGCCTGTCCGGCTCGACCCTGCCGCCGCGCCGGCGGTGGCACGCGGGGCGGAGGCGGTGGCGCGGATCGTCGCGCGCGGCGAACCGGTGTACGGCGTCAACACCGGGTTCGGCAAGCTGGCGAGCATGCGCATCGCGCCCGACGACCTCGCGCAACTGCAACGTAACCTGGTGCTGTCGCACGCGGCCGGACTTGGCGCGGCGATGCCGGCGCCGCTCGTGCGACTGATGATCGCGCTCAAGCTGGCGAGCCTCGGCCACGGCGCCTCCGGCGTGCGGCCGCAGACCGTGGCGATGCTGGAGGCGATGCTGGCCCATGACCTGCTGCCGGTCATCCCTGTGCAGGGATCGGTCGGCGCCTCCGGCGACCTCGCGCCGCTCGCGCATCTGGCGGCGGGGATGCTGGGCATCGGCATGATGCGCGTCCGCGGCCAGATGATCCCCGCCGCCGAGGCACTGGCGGCGGCGGGACTGGCGCCGCTGACGCTCGCGGCCAAGGAGGGGCTGGCGCTGCTCAACGGCACGCAGTTTTCCACCGCCTATGCGCTCGCCGCACTGTTCGGCGCGGAGGATGCACTGCGTGCGGGGCTGGTGACCGGCGCGCTCGCCACCGACGCGGCGCGGGGATCGGACACGCCCTTCGATGCCCGCATCCACGCGCTGCGCGGCCAGCGCGGCCAGATCGATTGCGCGGCGAGCCTGCGCGCGCTGATCGCCGGCAGCGCGATCCGCGCCTCGCACCTGACCGGCGATGTGCGCGTGCAGGACCCGTATTGCCTGCGCTGCCAGCCACAGGTGATGGGGGCCGCACTCGACCTGCTGCGCCACGCAGCGGCGACGCTGGCCGCCGAGGCCAATGGCGTCTCCGACAATCCCCTGATCTTCGCCGCGGATGACACCGCTTTATCGGGCGGCAATTTCCACGCCGAGCCGGTGGCCTTCGCCGCCGACATCATCGCGCTTGCCATCTGCGAAATTGGCGCGCTGGCCGAGCGGCGGATCGCGCTGTTGACCGATGCCGGCCTCTCCGGCCTGCCGGCGTTCCTGACGTCCCATCCGGGCCTGAACTGCGGCTTCATGCTGCCCCAGATCGCCGCCGCGGCGCTGGTCGCGGAGAACCGGCAGATGGCGCATCCGGCGAGTGTCGATTCCGTGCCGACCTGCGCCAACCAGGAGGATCACGTGTCGATGGCGGCACACGGCGCGCGGCGGCTGTTGCCGATGATCGAGAATGCGACGGCGATCATCGGCATCGAGTTGCTGGCGGCGGCACAGGGCTGCGACCTGCTCGGCCCGCTGACATCGAGCGCCGCGCTGGAACGGGTGCGCGCGCGCCTGCGCCGCGACGTGCCGAAGCTGGAAGAGGACCGCCTGCTGCAACCGGACTTGCAAGCGGCGATCGCGCTGGTCCGTTCCGGGGAAATCGTTGCCGCGGCGGGCGCCGGCGCGCTGCCGCCGCTCACGTAGGCTGGGCGGGCCGCACGCGGCGCTCGCGCGGCCCGCCCTGCCGTCACAGCCGGCCGAGGATGCGATCGGCCTTGGCGACGCTCTTTTCCAGGTCCTGCGCCGTCTTCTCCAACAGTTCGACATCGGCGTTGATGAAGTCGATCGACTTCTTGGCCTCGGCCTGCGCCATCAGCGCGGACGGGAAGCGGCCCACGGCGACCAGAATCTCCTTGGCGTTGGCCGTGGCCTCCTTGGCCTGCGCCGCGGCATCGGCCTGGATCGCCATGACCTTGTCGCGAATGTTGTCGGTGATCGCGTTCTTCTTGACCGGATCGGCTTCCTTGTCACGCTCGTTCTCGATGCGGTCGCGGTTGTGGTCGAGCTTGCCGTCGATATCGGCGGCGGCCGCCTGCATCGGACCGGCCAGCTTGCTGGCGCGGGTGGCAAGCTGGTCGAGCGTCTTGAGCAGCGTCGCAGTCGCCTTCGTGGCATCCTTGGAAGCCGTCGCGGCATCCTTGACCACGTCCTTGGCACCGTCGAATTCGTCCTTCATCTCGCCCAACAGGTGATCGACCTGCAACACCACGTTGTCGGCCCGATCAGCGGCCGCCTGGACGGCCTTGTTCTGCACGTCCAGCAGATCCTTCTTGCACGCCTTCCATTCGTCCACGATCTTCTGCCGGCCTGCGGTGAGCTTTTGCAGCGACGCGGTGGTCGTCGTGATCGCCGCCTCGATCGCCTTGGCCTTGACGGCGATGGTGGCGAACGCCGTCTTGGTCGCCGCAGCGTCACCCGACCCTGCGGCCAGTGCGATGTCGGCGAGCGCATCGCTGCACGCGCCGTGGTCCAGGATCGCCTGGCGCTTGGCGGCAGCCGCCTGCGCCTGCGCAGGCTTGCACGCCTTGATGAACTCCGAGAATCCCTTGAGCAGCCTGTCGGTGACCGCCTGCGTCGCGGCGACATTCGCCTGCTTGCGCAAGTCCGCGAAATCCACGCCGATCTGCTGCAATGCCGCCGCCAGCTTGCCGACCTCGGCGGTGTAGTTCGCGCCCTTGTCCTCCTTCGCGGCCTTGACCAGGATCGGCGCGTAGTCGCCGACGACCTTGCTGAACACCTCCTCGGCCTTCAGCATCCGGTCAGGGTCATCTCTGCCGGCGGCGTCATCGAGTCCCTTGAGGGCACTGTCGATGCCGGTGGACTTGTTGAACACGCCGAGAAACTTCTCGCACGGTTTCTTCTTCTGCGTCGCCGCCTCGAAGCTGCGCCGCGCCTTCTTCCACTCCTCCAGGAACATCGCCTGTCTCCCCTGCCCGTCCACGGTGTCCGCAGCCGATTGCTGCGGGACCGGAACCTAGGGCGGGCGCGGCGGCAGGACTGTGACGTGCGTTACTATTGCGCCGACGTCAGGGCGGGCAGCCACGCGGTCGTCTGCTGTCAAGGCCGCGCTGCCCGCGGCGCGGAGGGCGATCAGGACAGCGAGTTTGGCCGATCCGTCGGGCAGCCGCTCACGCGGCCAGCGACAGCCGGCGCTGCGCTGCTTCGTCGCCGAAGCAGCGCGCGACGTCGCCGACCGTCTCGACATCGCGCAACGCGTCTTCCGGCAGGTCGCGGCCGAGCAGCGCCTCCAGCTCCAGCCCCGCCTCGATCAGGTCGAGGCTATCCAGGCCGAGATCGGCGAGGCGCGTCTGCGGCGTGATGCTGCCGTCCGGCGCATAGACGATCTTTCGCAGCAGCTGAACAATCTCGCCCACTAAGGGGTCCGATCTAACGGCATTCGTCTCGTCGGAGCCCATGTGCCCTCTCCGATTCGTGATCGTGCCCCCCGCATACCATGCGGGGCGTACCACACGAAAGCGCGATCTGCACTCAGAAGGGGTTTTCGACTTGGCGTTCCGCCGGAGTTACTTGTGCGCCGCCGTAACCGGGAGGTGACGGGCAATGTACGGCGGCAGATGAAACGCACCGACATGGATTTCGGGCGTCCAGTACTCCGTCTGTCCGAGCACGCCGGCCGCCTGCGCGCGGGCACGGACGGTCTCCACCGTCAGGGTATCCAGCCCCGGCTGCTTGGCGGCGAACCCCAGCGTCATATAGCCCCCGACATAGGTCGGCACCGCGGCAACGTAGGCGCCGACATGCGCGAAGGCGCGGGCGCGCCGCAGGCTGGTCTCGTGCAGCTCGTCGGCCTGCATGAACGGCACGCCGCACTGGTTGACGATCAGGCCGCCCGCCGACAGCACGCGCGCGGCATGGGCGTAGAACGCGTCGGTGAACAGCACCTCGCCGACGCCAATCGGGTCCGTGGAATCGACGATGATGGCGTCGAAGGATGCATCCGCCGCGCGCGCGACATAGTCGATGCCATCGCCGACGATCACCTCGGCGCGCGGGTCGCCCCAGGCGTCGCCGCCGATCTTCGGCATGAATTCGCGGGCAAGGCGGATCACCTCGCCGTCGATCTCCACCATGACCGCGCGTTCGACGGTGCCGTGCATCAGCACGCGCCGCAGCACACCACCATCGCCCGCGCCGATGATCAGTACGCGCTGTGCCGCGCCATGCGCGAGCAGCGGCACATGCGTCAGCATCTCCTGATAGACGAACTCATCCGCCTCGGTGATCTGCACCACGCCGTCGAGCAGCATGACGCGGCCATGCGTGTAGCTCTCGATGATGGCGATGTCCTGGAACGCGCTCTGCACCCGCGCCAGCTCGCGCTTGATGCGGAAACGCTGTCCCCAGTCCGGGTACAGCGTTTCGTTCACCCAGGCGTCGGTCGTCATCAGGCGATACGGCCGCGATGCTGCTGGTCGAGCGCGATGCGTTCCGGCGCGAATGCGCGTTGCAGTACCGGCAACGACCGGCGCGGGTCGCAGGCGCCGCACATGAAGATATCGACCGCCGCGAAGTCACGCTCCGGCCAAGTGTGGATCGAGATGTGGCTCTCCGCCAGCACCAGCACGCCCGATACGCCGCCATTGGGCGAGAAGTGGTGGAAATGCCCGTGCAGGATGGTCGCCCCCGCCGCCTGCGCCGCCTCGCGCAGCGCCGCGTCGATATGCGCCGGATCGTTCAGGTTCTTCGCCCCCCACAGATCGACGAGCAGATGCATCCCGGCATAGGTCATGCCGTCGCGCGTGACGAAGTAGTCCTTCTGCACCGTCGCGTCCGCGAGCGGGATGTCGTGCGTCTGGTTCTCGCTCGGGACTTCCGAGACCATCCCCAGTTGCGTGAGTGCGTTCATCGCGTACCCCTCTTCCAACCAGCAGACAGCCTGTTGGACGCGCGAGCCGGCCGGCCGGCGCGTCCCCTGGGGCTAAGGCCGCGCAACATGGGGGAGGGGGGGGTGGGGTGCAAGGGCAAATTCGTCACCCCGGGCACGGATTCCGCAACCCAGTCAGCCGCAAAGCGCGTCAGCGCGGCGCCACCGCCTGCCAGCCGAGCGCGTGAAGGTCGGCGGGCAGCGCCCGGGCCAGCGCGGTTTCTTCCGCCGCGCGCGGCAGATCGCCAACGCCTGCCACCGGCCGCTCGGTCAGCACCTGGAGCACGTCGGCCAGCTTGCCCGCCGGCAGGCGGGGCAGCGTCTCCTCGCGCAAGTGTGCCAGCATCGCCTCGTCCCCGGCCTGCGCCGCGGCCGCCGCAAGCCGCAGGACCGTGCGTCCTGCCGCCTCGTCCAGCTTCCCGTCTGCCGGCACGGTCAGGCGAGCGTAGTCGGCCAGCGCCGCCTCAGCCGCGGGCCAATCGTTGGCCCCCTCCAGCAGGCTCGCCCGCGCATCGGTCGCCGCCGGCGTGTCGAGGGCTGCCAGCGCGGCAACCGCCGGGGCGAGGCCCCCGCGCGCGGCGGTGGCGCGGGCGAACACGATGGTCCGCCGCTCCTGCAGCCCGGCGGGCAGATCGGTCGCGGCGGAGTCGGACAGGGCGGTGAGCGTGCCGGCGGGATCGCCGGCATCAAGACGCAGGGTCGCGAGCCGCGCCCCGATCTCTGCCCGCGCCGGGCCGGCCGGCGTGCCGTCCACTAGTTTCTGCAGCAGCTTCGCCGCGCGGTCGGGCAGATCGAGGGCCGCCAGCCGGTCGGCGACCCGTTCCGCCAACGCCGCCCCCGCCGCACCGGCGGGCAGCAGGTCGGGGTTGTCGTCGATCAGCGCGACGAAATCGAACGGCGAGAGCGGCGTGCGCCGGTCGGCCTCCAGAGCCGCGGCAAAATCCGCGCGCATGCGGGCACGCACGTCCGGCACCTGGTCGGGCCAGGCCTCGGCGGCCGGCCCGTCGGCCGTATCGCGCAGCAACGCCAGTGCGCGGCGCCAGGCGCCGGTCGTCATCCGCAGTTCGGCGACGCGTAGCCGCAGCGCCAGTTCCCGCCCGTCACCCCGCCATGCGTAGATCAACCGGTCGAGCGCGTCCGCCGCCTGCACCGTCGTGATCGCGCCCGTATGCAGCCGCAGTTCGACGGCCCGCACGGCGGCGCGGGCACGCAAGCTGCGGTCGGGCGACCGTGCCAACCGGTCGAGCGTCGCCAGCGCCGACGCGGTCCGCCCCTCCACCTCGTCGAGCAGAGCGCGGGGAAAGTCGAGCGAGGCGTCATCCTTGCGCGCGTCAAGCAGCCGCCGCGCCGCATCACGGGCATCGCCCAGCACCATGGTTTCGGCGGCGAGCGGCAGCAACCGCTCGCGCAGCGGCGCCGGATAGGCGAGCACCAGCGGCAGTGTCGTCGCCAGCACGCGCGCCGCTGCCGGCGCGCCCGGCCGCAGTTCGGTCTGCCGCACCGCGCGCCACAGCGCCACCTCGTCGCTGCCCGACAGCCGCGGGTCGTCGATCGCGGCTGACTGCTCCGGGCGTTGGGCAAGCAGGGCGGCGACGGCGGCAAGGCCGGCGGCGTCGGGAGCCTCGGCGGCACGGGCGTCCTCCGTGGCGGCAAGCTGCGCCAGCGCCGCCGCCTCGGCGTCCAGGCCAAGGGCCAGCAGCGCCTGGACCGCGACCAGCCGCCGCGCCGCGCGCGCCTGCGGCGCGGCATTGGCGGCATCGTCCATCGCCGCCTGCAGCCGCCGCTGGAGTGCCGGGATCGGCAGCGCCGGAAAATCCCAGCGGCGGGTCAGCAGCGCCGCTTCGGCCGCGGCGCGCGTTCCGGCATCCGCGGGCGGGAGCGCCAGACCCCGCCCCTCCCCGCCCTCCAGCACGAAGCCCGTGGGAGCAAGGCGCAGCACATCATTGTCCGAGATCGGTTCGACCGCGACACCCTGCAGCGTCGCCAGCAGCCGGAAGTCGGGCGAGCGCAGCGCCACCGGCACCCCCTCGCCCGGCTGCTGCTGCGTGCCGACCAGCAGCACCGCGCCGGTCGCCAGGTCAGGCACCGACACGATCTGCGCGGGGGAGGTCGCGGTGAGCAGCAGGCGCCCGGCTGCCGCGTCGGCACCGATCGCCGCAAGCGGGGCGGCGTCGGACTGCGGCAGTTCGGTCAGCGTCCAGCCGTCGATGTCGCGGGCGAGACGCAGCGTATCCTGCGCAGGCAACGGCAGATGCAGCACGGTTGCCGCCGGGAGCATCTGCACGGTCGCGTCCCCGAAACCCGGCTTGCCGTGCAGCGCCGCGAGATCGAGCGGGCGCGGTTCGTCGAACACCACCACGACTTCGCCGCCCCGGCGGAAGGCGGCGGCACCGGTGGCGGGGGCGAAGGGCAGCGCCAGCGTGCGGCCGGACAGCCCGGCCGCGATCGCCACCGGCCCGGCCGGCGCCGGCAGCGGGGCCTGCGCCACGGGGCGGAGCGGCGCGGGCTGAGGCGCGTCCGGCGCCGTGGCAATGGGCGTGGACGGCTGCGGCGCGCTCGGCACCGGCGGCGGGGCGGGCGGCGACTCGATGACCGGGCGGGGACGTGGCGGCGGGCCGGACCAGAGCACGCGTCCCGCCGGCGCGGTCCGGGCGATGGGCGGCGACGCGGGCGGTGCCGATGCATCAAGCAGGTCGATCACCAGACGGCCGGGCAGGCGAATCGAGCGCCAGCCGGCGCCGGGCGCAAGCAACAGGGTCATCTGCCCACCCTCGCGTTCGATCCCACGCAGATTGCGCGGCAGTCGCGGCGCGGCGCCGAAATCGTGGTTCTCGGCCCGCACCGTCAGGCGTCCCTCACCGCCCGCGACGGTTGCCCGCACGCCGGCAGGCAGGTCGAGCACGAGACGTCCGAATCCCGCATGGTCGCCGCTGCGCAGCCCGATCAGCGGCATCTGCGCCCGCAACGGCGCCGCCCCGACCAGCATCAGCAGCAACGCGAGGAACGCGCGCATCATCCGCCGCCGGTCGGCTTACCGGCCGCCGGCACGGCATTGGCGCGAGCGCGCGACTGTGCCAGCTCCGCAGTCACCAGGCGGGCCCGCTCCGGCTGCATCGCGGCCAGGATCGCCGCCGCTTTCGCCGCCTTCATCCGGTCCAGGATCGGCAGCAGCACCGGCAGATCGAGATCGTTGAAGATCGCGCCGGCATCGGCGGGCTTCATGCTCTCGTAGAGCTTGACCAGGCCGCGCCAGTTCGCCTCATCACGCTCGCGCCGCGCGGCATCCAGTGCTTCCAGCCGCTTCTGCAGGCCGGCCAGTTGGTGGAGCCGCGCCTTGAGCCGCGCCTCGGCAGCGGCCAGCACGGCTTCGCGCTGCTGCACGGCCGCCGCGCGCGCGTCGAGTTCGCTGCTGCGCCGCCGCAGGTCGAGCAACAAGGCGCGCTCACCTTCGCTGATCGGCGGTGGCACCGACGGCGGAGCAACCGGCGGACGCGGCGGCGTCAGCGGCGCGGGCGGCGAGGGCGCGGGCTGCGGCGCCGGCATCGCCTCCGGCACCGCCGCACGAACCAGCACGACCGAGCGCACACCGAGCGCCAGCGCCAGCGCCGCGATGGTCACCGGCAACAGGCGCGGCGCCGGCAGCGGATGTCTCACACGCGGCATCGTCGGCGTGGGAGCGTCATCGCGCGATGCGCAGCGCGCGCATCAGGTCGCGCTCGGCCTGACTGCGCGCGGGCGGTCCCTCGGACGCCGGTTCGGCCCGCGGCACCTCCTGCATCTGCGCGCGCGCCCAGCGTACGCTGCCGTCCAGCCGGTTCGCCAGTGTCTCGCCGCGCTCCATCAGAAAGGTCAGGTCGTCGCGCAGCGCGCTCGCCGCGTCCAGTTGCCGCGCGATCTGCCGTCCCGCGCCGTCGGCCGCGTCGCGCAGCCGCTCGATGCCATGTTCGGCCTGCTGCGTGCTGGCATTGAAGCCCGCAACGAGCTGTTCCAGCGCCGAGCGGTCGCGCTTCAGCACGCCAAGCGCGCGCTCCAGCCGCAGCGCGTGGAACAGCGTCGCCGCCAGCAGGACGATCAGCACCAGGTCGAGCGTCCATTGCATCCTGTCCTCAGCCCGGCACGCGGGCGATCTCGCGTTCGATGCGCACCGCCACACGGTTCTTGCGCCGGCCCAGGCGTGCCTCGAACAGCGGCGTGGCGCCGCAGCGCACCTGCACCGTGCCACCCGGCGCGCAGCCGAGCGCAATGCGGCTGCCTGGTTGCAGGCCGACCACATCGGCGAGCGACATCATCTGCTCGTCGAGCACCACGGAAAGATCCACCTCGGTGTTCCACAGCTCCTCGGCCAGATGCGTCTCCCAGATCAGGTCGCGACCGAATTTCTCGCCCATGAAGTGCTGCAACAGCAGTTCACGCACCGGCTCCAGCGTCGCGTAGGGCAGCAGCAGCTCCAGCCGGCCGCCGCGATCCTCCATGTCGATGCGCAGGCGCGCCAGGATCGCGGCGTTGGACAGGCGCGAGATGGTGGCGAAACGCGGATTCACTTCCAGCCGCTCGAAGCGGAACCTGATCGGGCAGAGGGGATTGAAGCTCGCCGACAGATCCGCCAGCACGACGTTGATGAGACGCTCGACCAGCGTGCGCTCGATCGTGGTGTAGGGCCGTCCCTCGATACGCATCGCCGCGGTGCCGCGCCGACCGCCCAGCAGCACATCGACGATCGAATAGATCATCGCGCTGTCGATCACCATCAGGCCATAATTGTCCCACTCCTCCGCCTTGAATACGGCGAGCATGGCGGGCAGCGGGATGGAATTGAGGTAGTCGCCGAAGCGCAACGAGACGATGTTGTCGATCCCGACCTCGACGTTGTCGCTGGTGAAATTGCGCAGGCTGGTGGACATGATGCGCACGAGCCGATCGAACACAATCTCCAGCATCGGCAGGCGTTCGTAGCTCACCAGCCCGGAGTTGATGATTTTCTGCATGCCGCTGAGGCCTTCGCGGCCGGCCGCCCCGTCGTCGAGACCGAGCAGGCTGTCGATCTCGGCCTGATTGAGCACGCGGGCGGCGGGATCGGCCGGAGGCGGCGCCGATGGGACGGCCGGATCGGTGTCACTCATTGGATCAGCATCTCGGTGAACAACACATCGACCACCCTCGCCGGCGCAGCAGCGATGTTGGCGCGCGCGATCAGTTCCTCGCGCAGGCGCCAGGTGCCGGCGCTACCGCGCAATTCCTCGGGGTGCATCTCGCGCAGATAGGTCTGGAACATGTCGAGCAGCCGCGGCATCGCCGCCTGGATCGCGGGTCCATCCTCGGCGCGCGCGATTTCGATGCGCGCGTGCAGCTTGACGAAGCTCGTCCGCTTGCCGGCGTTGAGGTTGGCGACGATCTCCGGCAGATCGACGTAGGTGGGCGGCTTTGCGGTCGCGGGGACGGCGGGCTGATCGGCCGGATGCACCGGCGCGACCGGCTTGGCGCGATGCAGCAGCGGCGGCAGCACGCCCCCGAACCACAGGCCCGCCCCGATCGCCGCGAGCAGCGCCGGCACGGCCAGCAGCAGCAGCTTGCGCCGCCCGCCCGATGCCGGCACCGGCGCGGGTGCCCCGATTGCCGTCGCCGATGTCGTCGCCGCTGCCATGCCGCCGATCCGAATGAATTGCCCGCGCGCAGTTTCGCCGCGTGGCGCTTAACAACCTCTTTCCCGCCAGGCGGAACCTGCCGCACCGCCCCATGCTGCCCGGCAGATGCTGCCGGCCGGGCGGCCGCCGCCCCGGATTTCGGCGAGTGGCGCGTTGGCACGGCGATTGCGCGGGGCGGCCTGCGCGGGGCCAGCCTCGCAACTCGACCCTCTGCCGCACTCGCCGGAGTGAGCATCGAAACGGAAGGCCGCTCGATCGATGGAGAATATCACCACCGTCGTCCTCTCCCGCCTGGTCGTGCAGAGCCGGGCGCTGGAACTGACGGCAGCCAATATCGCCAACGCCGCCACGCCCGGATTCCGCGCCGAGCGCTCGCTGTTCAGCGAATGGCTGGCACGTGAGCCCGGCGGTGCGGAGCCGCCCGGCGAGAGTGCGATTGCCTTCCCACTGGACGGTACGACCTGGCGCGACACCGCAGCGGGGACGCTCCGCCACACGGGCAACCCACTCGACCTCGCGATCAGCAATTCGCTGGGCTGGTTCACCGTGCAAACCGCGCGCGGGCCGCGGCTGACGCGAGCGGGCCAGTTCCTGCTCGATGCCAGCGGCACCGTCGTGGACGCGCTCGGCGATCCGCTGCTCGACGCCAACGGCAAGCCGCTGCGCACCTCGCCCGCCGACACCCGGCTCTCGGTTACCGCCGACGGCACGCTGGCCAGCGAGACCGGCCCGATCGGGCGCATCGGCGTGGTGCAGCCCGACGACGAGAGCAAGCTCATCGCCGAGGGCGGCACGCTGTTCAACGCCGGTACCCCGACCAATCCGCTCGCCGATCCGCAGATCGTGGAGGGAGCGGTCGAAGACAGCAATGTCCGGCCCATCGAGGAACTCACCCGCATGATGCAGCAGATGCGCGAATTCCAGCTCACGACCCAGATGATCCAGGCGGAAAGCGACCGCGCCAACGGCGCGATCGACCGCATCCTCTCCCGGCCGCCGGTGGGCTGACGGCGATGCGCGCACTCGATATCGCCGCCACGGGGATGCAGGCCCAGCAGACCAACGTCGAGGTCATCTCCAACAACATCGCCAACATGACCACCACCGGCTACAAGCGCCGGCGGGCCGAGTTCACCGACCTGATCTATCAGAACCTGCGCCGTGTCGGCTCCAACTCCTCCGACACCGGGCAAGTGCTTCCGTCCGGTGCGCAGATCGGGCTCGGCGTCAAGACCGTGGCGGTGGTGCCGATCAACGAACAGGGCAACCTGCAACAGAGCGGCAACAGCCTGGACGTGGCGATCAGCGGCAACGGCTACTTTCAGGTGGCGCTGCCGAGCGGGCAGGTTGCCTATACTCGCGACGGCAGCTTCGCGTTGTCGCCGACCGGACAGATCGTCACCAGCGACGGCTATGTAGTGCAGCCCACCATTACCATCCCGCCGGCCGCCACCTCGGTGACCATCAACCTGGCGGGCCAGGTGCAGGTGACGCTCGACGGTCAGACCGCGCCGCAGCTCGTCGGGCAACTGCAGCTCGCCACCTTCCCCAATCCGGCCGGGCTCCAGGCACAGGGCGACAACCTGTTCCTGGCCTCCGTCGCGTCCGGGAACGCCACCACCGGGCTGCCGCAGGCGCCGGGATTCGGCAGCGTGCAGCAGGGCTTCATCGAGACATCGAATGTCAACGTGGTCAGCGAGATCACCGACCTGATCACTGCCCAGCGCGCCTATGAGATGAACAGCAAGGTCATCACCGCGGGCGATCAGATGATGTCCACGCTGACCAACCTGCACTGACCGGCCAAACCTCCACCGTTCGCGAGGGATCGAGATGGACCTGCCCAAGATCGCAACCTGCCTCCTGATCGCGGCAGCGTTGCTGCCATCCGGGACGCGGGCGGCGACGCTCCGCCCGCTGACCACGCTGCGTGCGCCGGTGGTATTGCTGTCGGACCTGTTCGACGACGCCGGCCCGCTCGCGGCCCGCGTTCTCGGCCCCGCCCCGGGCCCTGGTGGGCGTATCGTGGTGGAGGCGCGGCAACTCGCCGCGATCGCCCGCATGTTCGGCGTCGCCTGGCAACCGACATCGCCCGCGGATGCGGCCATACTGGAACGACCGGGCCGCGCCCTGCCGCGCGAGGCCGTGCTGGCGGCGCTCCGCCCGGCGCTGACAGGGGCCGGCGCGCCGGCAGCCGATCTCGATGTCACACTGCCGGGATTCATGGCGCCGATGGTCCCGGCCGAGGGCCAGCCCGCCGTCAGCATCGAGCAACTCGACTATGATGCCGCGAACGGCGGCTTTGCGGCTGTCGTGCTGGTGACGGCGGACGGGATGACGCCACTGCGGATGCGTGTCGCGGGCCATGCGGTCGCGATGCTGCACCTGCCGGTGCCGGCACATTCGCTCACGGCCGGCAGCGTCGTGCGCGAAGGTGACCTGATCGCGACGCGAATGCGCGAGGACGCGGTGCGCGGCGAGGTGGTGCGGGACGCGACGCAACTGCTTGGCATGACGCTGCGCCGTCCGGCCGCCGCCGGCAAGCCGGTGCCGCTCGTCGATGTTGTGCGTCCCGGCACGGTCGAGAAAGGCACGCCGGTGCTGCTTCAGGTCGCGGCGGGCAGCCTGAGCGCCACCACGCAGGGCATCGCGCTCGCCGACGGCGCGCCCGGGCAGCGCATTCCGGTGCTCAATGCGCTGTCGCACATGATCGTGCAGGGCGAAGTGCTTCCCTCGGGCATCGTCGCGGTCACTCCCGCCAGCCTGCCGGTACCGGCGAGCGCGCAGGTGCTGTCGCAGGCCGCGCTGCGATGAGGCACACCGCGTTTCTGCTGGCCGCGGCACTGTCGCTCGGCGGCTGCAGCGACTTCCTGACGCGGCTGTCGGAGGTCGGCGGGCCGCCGCGGCTGACGCCAACCGGCGACCCGACGAAGGACCCGTCCTGGCACCCGGTGAGCCTGCCGATGCCGCCGGTGCCGCAGATGCACGCGGCGGCGGACTCGCTGTGGCGACCCGGCGGGCGCGAGTTCTTCAAGGACCAGCGGGCGCACGCGGTCGGCGACGTGCTGACCATCATCATCAACGTCAATGACGTGGCCAACGAGATGAACAACACCTCCGTCACGCGCAACGCCAACGACGGCATGGGCATGCCGAACATGTTCGGGCTGGAGAAATCCATCCCGCACGCGATCCAGGCCAACCCTGCGAGCCTGGTCGCCACCAACAGCGCCAACGGCAACGTGACGCTCGGTCAGATCCAGCGCAACGAACAGGTGACCACCAGCCTTGCCGGCGTGATCACCCAGATGATGCCGAACGGCAACATGGTGGTGGTGGCGCGCCAGCAGATGCGGGTGAACGGTGAAATGCGTGACCTGACGGTCAGCGGCATCGTCCGCCCCGAGGACATCGCGAGCGACAACACGGTGCAGCACAACCGGCTGGCGGAAGCACGCATCGTCTATGGCGGGCGCGGCACGCTGTCGGATCAGCAGGTGCCGCGTTACGGCCAGCAACTGCTCGACGTGTTGCTGCCGTTCTGATCCTGTCAGAATAGCGACAACTGTGCCTCCGCCAGCCCCCTCGCTGTCGGCGGCGGCGCGAAGGCCGAGCAGTCGAGGTCCATCCGCCCCTCCAGGCCAAGCTGCCGCGCCGCGCGGGCAAAGCGGCGGGCGAGGAGCTCGGCATAGGCCCCGGTGCCGCGCATCCGCTGCCCGAAGCGGGAATCGTTCAGCGCCCCGGCTCGCGTGCTGCGCACGAGTTCCAGCACGTGCCTGGCCCGCTGCGGGTGGTGTCGTTCCAGCCAGTCCTCGAAGATCTGCTTTATCTCGTGCGGCAGCCGCAGCAGAACATAGCCGGCCGTACCGGCACCGGCGGCGGCGGCGGCCTGCAGGATGCGCTCCAGCTCCACGTCATTCAGGCCGGGAATCATCGGCGCGGCCAGCACGCCGACCGGCACGCCGGCTGTCTTCAGCGCGGTCACCGCCTGCAACCGCCGCTGCGGCGCCGCCGCGCGCGGCTCCATCCGCCGCGCCAGCGCCGCGTCCAGCGTCGTCACCGACAGCCACACCCGCACCAGTCGCCGCCGCGCCAGTGCCTGCAAGATGTCAAGATCGCGCAGCACGCCTGCGGACTTGGTGACGATGCTGACCGGATGGCCGAAGCGCTCCAACACCTCCAGCACGCTGCGCGTGAGCTTCAGGGTCCGCTCGACCGGCTGGTAGGGATCGGTGTTGGACCCGAGCGCCAGCGGGCGCGCGACGTAGCCGGGCTTGCGCAGCTCGCGCTCCAGCAGCTCCGCCACGTCCGGCTTGAACAGCAGCCGTGTCTCGAAATCGAGGCCGGGCGAATAGCCAAGATAGGCGTGAGACGGCCGCGCGTAGCAATAGACGCAACCGTGCTCACAGCCGCGGTACGGGTTGACGGCGCGGTCGAAGCCGAGGTCGGGGCTCTGGTTGTAGCTGATGACACTGCGCGAGGCATCGCGCGTCAGCGTGGTCGGCAAAGGCGGCAGCTCGGCGAGTTCCGCATCCAGGGTGCTCCAACCGTCGTCGAACGGCGCGGTGGCCGTCGGCTCGAACCGGTTGGGAGGATTCACCGCGGCACCCCGCCCCCTGCGGGTCAGCATGGCGGGCGGGCGGTCACGCGGCGCCGCGTCCGGCAATCCGGCCCTGTCAAGGGCCGCCACCGCCTCCGGATCGAGTTCGCGCGCCAACTCGCTCTGGCCGGCTCGTCGCGGTGCGGGCATCATGTCGAGCATGGCGTCCGTTCCCTGTCCGTTCAGGGAGCAGGCTGCCAGGAATGGGTGCCGGCGTCAAGAACATTGGGTGAACATTGGGACAGCAGCCGCTCGTGACTCCTTGGCCCTGCGGAGCCGCGACGCGGTCGGTGGTGACGGATGGCGGTTACCCGCCCTGGCGCCCGAGTGCCGCCGACACCTTTGCCGATCCGGCGCCGCGCGCATGAGCGGACCGATCCGGCTGCCCCCGCGGCTGCGCCACGTCGCACCCCTGCTGTCGCGGCGGCTCTGGACCGCGCGCGCGATCACCTGGGGCGGCGCGATCGCGGTGTCCTTGACCGCGCTCGCCTTCGCAAGGGCGGCGGATGCGGCGCAGGGCGTGCTGCTGTGGCTGCTGCATGGGCGGCCGTGGGCCGCGCTGCTGCTGGCGCCGGCAGGACTGGCACTGTCGGTCTGGATGACCCGCCGCTTCTTTCCCGGCGCGCAGGGCAGCGGCATCCCGCAGACCATCGCCGCGCTGCACCTCAGCGATGCCAGGGCGATCGACGCCGTGCTGTCGGTGCGCGTGGGCATCGGCAAGGTGTTGCTGACGCTGCTCGGGCTCGCCTGCGGCGCATCGATCGGCCGCGAGGGGCCGACGGTTCAGGTCGGGGCCGCGGTGATGCACGGGCTCGGCCGCGCCTTCGGTCTCGCGCGCCACGACCTGCGTCGCGGCGTGGTGCTGGCGGGGGGTGCCGCGGGAATTGCGGCAGCGTTCAACACGCCCCTTGCGGGCATCGTCTTCACCATAGAAGAACTCAGCCATTCCTTCGAGACGCGCACCTCCGGCACCGTGCTCACCGCGGTCATCCTCGCCGGCATCACCACGCTCGCGCTGGCCGGCGACTATTCCTATTTCGGCACGACCGCAGCGGAGCTCGACGTGGGTGCCGGCTGGGCGGCGGTGGCGTTGTGCGCCCTGGTCGGTGGACTGCTGGGCGGGCTGTTCAGCACAATGCTGTTGTTCGCCAGTCGCGGCCTGCCGGGGCGCGCCGGACAATTGCTGATTCGCCATCCGGTGAGCTTCGCCGCGCTGTGCGGGCTGGCGCTGGCCGGCATCGGCCTGCTCTCGGGCGGCACCACCTACGGTACCGGCTACGCGCAGGCGCGACACGTGATCGAAGGCACGGCGACGCTGCCGTTGCTCTACGCACCGCTCAAGCTGCTGGCGACCGTGGTGTCGTATCTGTCGGGCATTCCCGGTGGAATCTTCGCCCCCTCGCTGTCGGTCGGCGCCGGTCTGGGCGAGTGGCTGGCGCCGCTGGTGCCGCGGGCGCCGGAAAGTGCGGTCGTGCTGCTGGGAATGGTCGCTTATTTCTCCGGGGTGGTGCAGGCGCCGATCACCGCGACGGTGATCGTGATGGAGATGACCGACAACCAGCACATGACGATTCCGCTTCTGGCGACCGCCATGCTGGCCTTCGGCGCGTCGCGGCTGGTCTGCCCGCACGCGCTCTATGGCGCGCTCGCCCGACAGTTCCAGGCGGCAGTGGAGCGGCGCAAGACAACGGGATGACAAGATCGCCGCAGTGTGGCACGACCGCACCCGTATCCGACACGAAGCGGCGATTCGGGAGAATAACAAGAATGTCACAGACACGTGCCCGTGCCGGCATGCCGTCTGCTGCATGGAGCGATGCCGAGCACCGCACGCAACTGCGCCGCGCCGTGCTCGCCAGCACGATCGGCACGACGATTGAGTGGTACGACTTCTTCCTCTACAGCACCGTGACCGGGCTGGTGTTCGCAAAGCTCTATTTCCCGAAAGCCGACCCGCTGGTGGGCACGCTGGAGGCGTTCCTGGTCTATGCGGTGGGCTTCGTCGCGCGCCCCGTGGGGGCGGCGATCTTCGGCCATTTCGGCGACCGGATCGGCCGCAAATCGACGCTGATCGCAACATTGATGCTGATGGGAATTGCGACGTTTCTTGTCGCGCTGGTCCCCGGTTACGCCAGCATCGGGATCTGGGGCGCGATCCTGTTGACGGCGTTGCGTTTCCTCCAAGGGATAGGCGTCGGCGGCGAATGGGGCGGCTCGGTGCTGCTGGCAATGGAGTGGTCGCGCAGCAATGCCCATCGCGGCTTCGTCGCCGCCTGGCCGCAGCTTGGCGTGCCGGCCGGCCTGTTCCTGGCCAACCTCGCCGTGCTGGCGTTCAGCGCCGTCTCCGGCGATGCGTTCATCGCCTGGGGCTGGCGCATCCCGTTCCTGCTGAGCATCGTGCTGGTCGCCCTCGGCCTGTGGATCCGCCTCGGCATCCTGGAGACGCCGACATTCCGCCGCGTCGTCGAGGAAGGCGCGGTCGAGCGCGCGCCGCTGGCCGAGGTGTGGCGCCGCCATCCGCGCGAGATCATCCTCAGCGCGCTGGTGCGCATGGCGGAGCAGGCACCGTTCTACATCTTCACCGCCTTCGTTTATTCCTACGGCACGGCCGCGCTGCACGTCTCGCGCGATCTGCTGCTGATCTCCGTGCTGGTGGCCTCGGTGCTGTCGCTGGTGACCGTCCCGCTGGCCGGTCACCTGTCCGACAGGTTCGGCCGACGCCGCGTCTACATCGCTGGCGCCGTGCTGACCGGCGTGTTCGGCTGGATCTATTTCGCGATGCTCAACACGGTGGTGCCGGGGTGGATCATGCTGGCGATCCTGCTCTCGCTGATCCCGCATGACATCATGTACGGCCCGCAAGCGGCACTGATCGCAGAGAGCTTCCCGGCCCGGCTGCGCTATTCCGGCGCCTCGCTGGGCTACCAGCTCGCCTCGGTGATCGCTGGCGGGCCGGCGCCGCTGATCGCGGCGGCCTTGTTCGCGCGCTACCAGACCGGCACGCCGATTGCAGTGTTCATCACGATCTGCGCGGTGATCAGCGTGATCGCCGCAGCCTTGCTTCAGGACTACACCAACCGCGACGCCGCTGATTGACCCGGGCGTCCCGGCCACAGGGGGAAGTGCGATGCGCTGGCTTGCCGTGCTGCCGTTCCTGGGCATCCTGGGCGGCATCGTTTTCGCCAACCGGGTGACACCGTATCTGTTCGGCCTGCCCTTCATCCTCGGCTGGCTGGTGTTCTGCGTGCTCGGCACGGCCGTGGTCATGGGCCTGATCTACCTCTCCGATCCGGCCAACCGGGGCAGCGTGGAGCGCCGGCCATGAACGCCGCCCTGCTCATCATCTTCGCGACCATGGTGCTGGCGCTGGTGCTCGGCCTGCTGGCCGGCCGCGGGCGGCGGATGGACCTGGAACAATGGACGGTGGCCGGCCGCGGCTTCGGCACCGTGTTCGTCTTCCTGCTGTCGGCGGGCGAAATCTATACCACGTTCACCTTCCTCGGGGGCAGCGGCTTCGCCTACGGCAAGGGTGCGCCGACCTTCTACATTCTCGGCTACGGCTCGCTCGCCTACGTGATCTCGTACTGGCTGCTGCCGGCGATCTGGCGCTATGCCAAGGCCGAGCGCCTGCACACCCAACCGGATTTCTTCGCCCGGAAATATCGCAGCCCGGCACTCGGCGTACTGGTGGCGCTGGTTGGCGTGGTGGCGCTGGTGCCGTACATGGTGCTGCAACTCAAAGGTCTCGGCATCATCGTCGGTACCGCCTCCTACGGTGCGATCTCGCCGACGATGGCGATCTGGATCGGCGTCGCCGTCGTCACCGTCTATGTCATGGTCTCCGGCGTGCACGGATCGGCGTGGACGTCGGTGGTCAAGGACATCATGATCCTCGCTGTCGTGCTGTTCCTCGGCATCTACCTGCCGCTGCACTACTATGGCGGTACGCAGCCGATGTTCGCCGCGATCGACGCGGCGCATCCAGGGTTCCTGACATTCGCGCCGAAGGGATCGAGCATCGCCTGGTTCGATTCCACCGTGCTGCTCACCGCGCTCGGCTTTTACTGCTGGCCGCACGCGATGGGCGCTGTCTATACCGCTCGGCATGACCGCGTGTTCCGGCGCAACGCGGTGTTCATGCCGCTCTATCAGCTCATCCTGCTGTTCGCCTTCCTGGTCGGGTTCGCAGCCATCCTTCAGGTGCCGGGTCTGAAGGGCGGGGAGATCGACCTCGCGCTGTTCCGTCTGTCCATCAAGACCTTTGATCCCTGGTTCGTCGGCGTGATCGGCGCCGCGGGCGTGCTGACGGCGCTGGTGCCGGGATCGATGATCCTGATCACCGCTTCGACGCTTCTCGCCAACAACATCGTCCGCGTCGCCCACCCGGCGATGTCCGAACGCGCGGTCAGTCTGCTGGCGCGCGCGCTGGTGCCGCTGGTGGCGCTGATCGCCGTCTATTTCACCCTGAACGGCGGCGCGACGATCGTGGCGTTGCTGCTGATGGGCTACAGCTTTGTCACCCAGTTGTTCCCGGCCCTGATCGCCAGCCTGCTGCCACGCAATCCGGTAACGACGCCCGGCGCGATCGCCGGCATCGTCGTCGGCGTCGCCGCGGTCACGGCGCTGTCGCTGACCAAGGCGACGGTCGGTTCGTTGTTCCCGTTCCTGCCCGACGTACTCAAGGACTTCAATGTCGGCATCATCGCGATGCTGCTGAATCTGGCGACGCTGGCAGTCGTCAGCGCGGCGACGCGTGGAGCGATCGATCTACGCGGACCGCAGCGGCTGCCGGCCCGCAAGTAGCGCGCCGGGCGCGTCCATGCCGCCGCTCTCGCTGCCGTTCACGCGCCGCTACATCACGCTGACGGTTGCCGTCATCATCGCAGCCCTGGCACTGCCCTTCGCCGCCACCGAACCGGGCGCGCTTGTGGTGCTGCTGGTGGCGCTGCTGCTGGTCGCCGTCGGCGTGCACGACCTGCTGCAACGCCGCCACGCGATCCTGCGAAACTATCCGATCGCCGGCCATATCCGCTTCCTGCTGGAGGATATGCGCCTCGAAATCCGGCAGTATTTCCTGGAGAGCGATACCGACGGCGTTCCCTTCGACCGCAACAGCCGCTCGATCGTCTATGCCCGCGCCAAGGGCCAGCTCGACAAGCGGCCGTTCGGCACGCAGCTCGACGTGAACGCCGACGCCTTCGAATGGCTGAATCATTCGATCGCGCCGCAACCGGTGCCGACGGGCGACCTGCGCATCATCATCGGCGGGCCGGACTGCGCGCGGCCGTACAGCGCCTCGATCTACAACATCTCCGCGATGAGCTTCGGCGCGCTGAGTGCCAACGCCATCCGCGCGCTCAACCGCGGCGCCAAACTCGGCAACTTCGCGCATGACACGGGAGAGGGCGGCTTCAGCCGCCATCACCGCGAGCACGGCGGCGATATCATCTGGGAGATCGGCAGCGGCTATTTCGGCTGCCGCGACGAGGCCGGCCGCTTCGACCCGGCACAGTTCGCCGCCCAGGCGCAGGAAGACCAGGTGAAGATGGTCGAAATCAAGCTGTCGCAGGGCGCCAAGCCCGGCCATGGCGGCGTCCTGCCGGCAGCGAAAGTATCGGAGGAGATCGCGCGCGCCCGACACGTGCCGATGGGTGAGGACTGCATCTCGCCGGCGCGGCATTCGGCCTTCGCGACGCCGATCGAACTGCTGGAATTCCTCGTCCGGATGCGCGAACTGTCTGGCGGCAAGCCGGCCGGGTTCAAGCTGTGCATCGGCCATCCGTGGGAGTTCCTGGGCATCTGCAAGGCGATGCTGGTGACCGGCATCACGCCCGATTTCATCGTCATCGACGGGGCGGAAGGCGGCACCGGCGCAGCACCGCTGGAATTCACCGACCATATCGGGATGCCGCTGCGCGACGGGCTGATGTTCGCCCACAACGCGCTGGTTGGCATTGGCCTGCGCGATCGCGTGCGGCTCGGTGCCGGCGGCAAGATCGTCTCCGCCTTCGACATCGCGCGCATCGTCTCGCTCGGGACCGACTGGTGCAACGCCGCGCGCGGCTTCATGTTCGCGGTCGGCTGCATCCAGTCGCAAAGCTGCCACACCGACCGCTGCCCGACCGGAGTCGCGACGCAGGACAAGCTGCGTCAGCGCGCGCTCGACGTGGGCGACAAGAGCGAGCGCGTCCGGCGCTTCCACGACACCACCGTGCGGGCGCTCGCCGAGGTCATCGCGGCCGCCGGCCTGTCACATCCGAACGAGCTGCGACCCCGGCATTTTTCCAAACGGCTTGGCACGGACCGGGTGGCCCGGTTCGATCAGGTGTATCGCTTTCTTTCCCCCGGCGAACTGCTCGCCGGCACGGACGATCCGCGCTACCGCGACGCGTGGCCGATGGCGCGCGCCGAAAGCTTCGCGCCGACCTCCTGATCAGTCCACGATCGCCTGATACGCCAGCACGCGCAATTCGCGCCGGATCGGGTAGGTCGAGGACGGTACCAACTGCGTCATCAGCACCGCCGCGAGATCCTCCGCCGGGTCGCACCAGAACGTCGTGCTCGCCATGCCGCCCCAGGAAAACTCGCCCGCCGAGCCAAGGATCTGCGCCTTCGCCGGATCGAGCATGACGGAAACGCCCAGACCGAAGCCGATGCCGACATAGGTGGATTCGGCGAACCGCGCCTGGCCCATGTCGGCCATGTCGCCGCGCAGGTGGTTCGAGGTCATCAGTTCGACGGTCTTGCGGCCGAGCAGGCGCACGCCGTCAAGCTCGCCGCGATTGAGCATGAAGCGGCAGAACCGCAGATAGTCCGCTGCGGTTCCCACCAGTCCGCCGCCGCCGGAGGCGATGCGACGTGGCGCGGCAAAGCGGCTCGTCGCCGGCGCGTCGAGCAGTGCAGGCCGCCCGTCCGCGCCGCGTTGATAGCACGCGGCGAAGCGCGACAGCTTCTCGGCGGGCACATGAAAATCGGTGTCCATCATGCCGAGGGGCTGCAGCACGCGCGTGCGCAGGAAGTCCGCAAACTCCTGGCCGGAGATCACCGCCACCAGATGCCCGAGCACGTCGGTGGCGATGCTGTAGTTCCACGCGGTCCCCGGCTGCGCGAGCAGCGGCTGCGCGGCCGCCTTCTCCACCACCTCGGCGAGCGTGGCATCGGAGGTCTGGAAATCGACGCCGTTCTGACGATACAGCGCATCGACCGGCGTCGCGTCCATGAAGCCGTAAGTGAGGCCGGAGGTATGCGTCAGCAGGTCGCGGAACGTGATGTCCCGCTGCGCCGGCTCGGTGGCGGGCAGCACCCGGCTGCCGCCGGTATAGACGCGCATGTTGCGAAATGCGGGCAGGAACTGCGCGATCGGGTCGTCGAGCTGGAAGCGCCCTTCCTCGTACAACATCATGACCGCGACCGACGTGAGCGGCTTGGTCATCGAATAGATGCGCACGATCGTGTCGTCGGCGTAGCTCCGGCCCGCCTCGATGTCCGCCATCCCGTGTGCCGCGCGATACGCCACCGCGCCGCGCCGCCAGATCAGCAGGTTCAGGCCGGGCAGCCGCCCGCTCTCGACCTGCCGGCGCATCCAGCCGTCCAGCCGCGCCAGCCGCTCCGGCGCGAAGCCGGTTGCTGTCGCCTCGCTCGTGACCCCGCCCTGCATCGTTCAGCCCCGCGCCCGCCGCCGCCCCTCGCGCCGCCCGCCGGCGCCGCTGGCCGCGTCGGCGGCCGGGGGCTCCCGGTATTTGCGGATCCAGGCAGCGCAGTTCGGATCGTTGCCCATCACCACGTCGGCGCCAAGGATCGCCTGCATGTCCTCCGCGTGCAGCGGGTTCATGATCGCCGAGGTGAGGCCTGCGCCGATCATCATCGGCAGGAATGCCGCCCCCAGTCCGCGCCGGTTCGGCAGGCCGAAGGAGAAGTTCGAGGCGCCGCAGGAGGTGTTGACCTTCAGCTCCTCGCGCAGCCGGCGCAGCAGCCGCATCAGTTGCCGCCCGGCGTCGTTGATCGCACCCACCGGCATCACCAGCGGATCGACCACCACATCGGCGCGCTTGATGCCGTGATCCTCGGCGCGCTCGACGATCTTCTTCGCCACCGCGTAGCGCACATCGGGATCTTCCGAGATGCCAGTCTCGTCATTGGAGATCGCGATCACGGCGCAATCGTATTTCTTCACCAGCGGCAACACCCGCTCCAGCCGCTCCTCCTCGCCCGTCACCGAGTTCAGCAAGGGGCGTCCCTTGTAGGCCGCGAGCCCGGCCTCCAGCGCCTCGACGATCGAACTGTCGATCGACAGCGGCACATCCACCGTTTCCTGCACCAGCTTGATGCACTCGGCCAGAATGCGCGGCTCGTCGGCGAGCGGGATGCCGGCGTTCACGTCCAGCATCTGCGCCCCGGCCTCGACCTGCGCGACCGCGTCGGCAACCACGCGGGTGTAGTCGCCGCGCGCCATCTCCTCGGCCAGCAGCTTGCGCCCCGTCGGGTTGATGCGCTCGCCGATCATGACGAAGCGCCGTTCGAAGCCGATGACGACCTCGCGTTTTTCCGATGTGATGATCGTCTCGGTCATACCCTGTCCCCTCAGGCCGCGCCCTGCGTCTCGACCGCCTGCATATGCGCCACCAGATCGCGCCGCCAGGGCGTGCGTCCGCGCAGCACGCCGCTTTCGTGCACGATCTCGGCAATCGACTCTTCCTGCTTGTAGGCCATCAGATGCACGCCGGCGATGCCCGGCATCTCGCGCAACTGCTGGATGATCTCCACGCAGATGCGCTTGCCTTCGGCACGCTGGTTCTTCGCCCCCTCCAGCCGCGCGATCACCCCATCGGGGATGTGCACGCCGGGCACGTTCGCCCTGATCCACTTCGCCGCCTTGGCCGACGCCAAGGGTCCGCAGCCGGCGAGAATGAAACAACGCTCATGCAGGCCGAGGTCACGCACCCGCGCCATGAACCGCGCCATCATCGGCACGTCGTAGCAGTACTGCGTCTGGATGAACTGCGCGCCCGCGGCGATCTTCTTCGCCAGACGGATCGGGCGGAAGTCATGCGGCGGTGCAAACGGATTCTCCGCCGCGCCGACAAACACCTGGGGCGGCCCGGTGATCCTGCGTCCCGACAGGAACTTTCCTTCGTCGCGCATCGTCCGGATGGTCTGCAACAGCGAAATCGAGTCGAGGTCGAACACCGGCTTGGCTTCGGGATGGTCGCCCGCCTGCACGCCATCGCCGGTCAGGCACAGGATGTTGGCGACGCCGAGGGCGGCGGCACCCAGCACATTGCCCTGGATCGCGATGCGGTTGTGGTCGCGGCAGGAGATCTGTGTCACCGGCGAGTAGCCCATGCGGATCAGCAGGGCGGAGACCGCGATGCTCGACATGTGGCAATGCGCGCCGGAGCCGTCGGTGGCGTTGATCGCATCGACCCAGCCTTCGAACGGCTTGATGCGATGCTCGATCTCGTCGGGATCCGCGGAGTCCGGCGGGTTGATCTCCGCCGTGACGGCGAATTCGCCGCGCCGCAGCACCCGCTCCAGCCGCCCGCGCGAGACATGACCCGGCAGCGGTTTCAGCGGCGCCCAGGGAACCGGGCCGATATCGTCAGGATGCAACATCGCCGCGCGCCGCCTGCAACCATGATGAGAGCCCAGCGCGGCGATGGTCGATCGGCGCGCGCGCCTCGCCCATGCGCGCCACCGCTCCCATGCGCTCCGCGCCGGCATAGGCCTGTACCCAGACGCAGGGCATGTCGGGATGCACCTCGCAATGCCCGTTGTCACGCACGCCGCCGCACGGGCCGTTGCGCAATCCCTTCGGGCAGTTCATCGGGCAGGACAGGCCGGTAGCCGATAGCACGCATTGCCCGCACATGCGGCAGTCGAACAGCGCCGACTTCACCGCAAGCTCGACGCGCGCCACGGGGCGTTCCAGCCGCGCGTAGCCGATGCGGGCGAACAGCGGATGCGCGCCGCGCAGCACCCGCTCGAAGCCGCGATAGACCGCGGCCAGCGCGCGCGCGTGCCGCACGCTCCACAGCCGCAGCGACCGGCGCGGCAGCGGGCGGCGGGCGATGCCGCGCGCGGGAAAGGCGTCCTCGGCGCGCATCAGGCTTGTGCGCGCGCCTGCACGCTGCCCTGGCGCTGCGCCATCAGGTTCTTCGCGGTCTCCACGGCCACCGCCGCGTCACGGCAATAGGCGTCGGCGCCGATCGCGTTCGCGAACGCCTCGTTCAGCGGCGCGCCGCCCACCAGGACGATGTAGTCGCTGCGGATGCCTTTCTCCTTCAGCGTGTCGATGACCACTTTCATGTACGGCATGGTGGTGGTCAGCAGCGCCGACATGCCGATGATGTCGGGCTGATGCTCCTCGATCGCGCTGAGGAAGTTCTCGACGGGATTGTTGATGCCGAGATTGATGACCTCGAAGCCCGCACCCTCCATCATCATCGCGACGAGGTTCTTGCCGATGTCGTGGATGTCGCCCTTGACCGTGCCGATGATCATCTTGCCGACCTTCGGCGCGCCGGTCTCGGCGAGCAGCGGGCGCAGGATCGCCATGCCGGCCTTCATCGCATTGGCCGACAGCAGCACCTCGGGGACGAACAGGATGCCGTCGCGGAAATCCTCGCCGACGATGCGCATCCCCTCGACCAGCGCCTGCGTCAGCACGTCATAGGGCTTCCAGCCGCGGCCGAGCAGGATGTTCACACCCTCCTCGATCTCCTCCTTCAGCCCGTCATACAGGTCGTCATGCATCTGGCTGACCAGGTCTTCGTCGCTCAGGCTGTTCAGGTCGAGATCGTCGGACATCGGATTGGCTCTCCGTGCGCGCGGGTCAGACGTTGGAGTCGGGGAAGGATGCCTTGCGGCGGGCCATGAAGTCGAGCAGTGCCTCATCGGTCGCCGGGTCGATCGGCGGGGGTTCGTATTCGCGCAGCATCCGCTTCCACTGCGCATTCGCCCGCTGCGCCATGTCCTGCCGCCCCTCCGCGTCCCATTGCTCGAAACTGTTGTTGTCGGCGAGGCTGGAGGTGTGGAAGGCGGTCTCGAAATTGGCCTGGGTGTGGGCGCAGCCGAGGAAGTGCTTGCCCGGCCCCACCTCCCGGATCGCGTCCATGGCCTGACCGCTCTCCGACAGGTCGATGCCGTTGAGCATGGTCTGCAACATGCCGGCCTGGTCCGCGTCCATCACGAATTTCTCATAGCCCATTGCCAGCCCGCCTTCGAGCCAGCCGGCGGTGTGCAGGATGAAATTGGTCCCGGCAAGGCAGGCCGGCAGCATGGTCAGGGCCGACTCATAGGCTGCCTGGGCGTCCGGGATTTTCGACGCACAGAGCGCGCCGCCCGAGCGGAACGGCACCCCCAACCGCCGCGCCAGCGCCGCCATGGCGTAGAGCACCATCGCCGGCTCCGGCGTGCCGAAGGTGGGCGCCCCCGACTGCATCGACATCGAGGAGGCAAAGCTGCCCATGATCACCGGCGCGCCGGGGGCCACAAGCTGCGTGAAGGTGATGCCGGCCATCGCCTCGGCCAGCGTGATCGTGCAGGCGCCCGCCACCGTCACCGGCGCCATCGCCCCGCCCAGGATGAACGGGGTCAGCAGATTGGCCTGGTTGGCGCGCGCATAGACCTTCAGCGCGCCCAGCATGGTCGCGTCCCAGGTCAGCGGCGAGTTGGCGTTGATCAGGCTGGTGACGACGGTGCGCGGCTTGCCGGTTTCGGGGTCGATCCAGTTTTCGCCGAACAGAATCTCCGCCATCGCGACCGTGTCGGCGGCGCGCTCCGGCGCCGTCACCGAGCCCATGAACGGCTTGTCGCTGTAGCGCATATGCGCGTACACCATGTCGAAATGCCGCTTGTTCACCGGCAGATCGACCGGCTCGCACACCGTGCCGCCGGAATGGTGCAGCCAGGGCGAAGTGTAGGTCAGCTTCACGAAGTTGCGGAAATCCTCGATCGTGCCGTAGCGCCGGCCGCCGTCGAGGTCATGCACGAAGGGCGGGCCATACGCGGGCGCGAACACGGTATGATCCCCACCCATCACCACGCTGCGCGCCGGGTTGCGGGCGTGCTGGGTATAGCGGTGCGGCGCGCGCTCGGTGATGATCTTGCGGCACAGGCCGCGCGGGATGTGAACCCGCTCCTCCTGCACGTCGGCGCCCGCGTCGCGCCAGATCGCCAGCGCCTCGGCATCGCCCTTGAAGTCGATGCCGACTTCCTCCAGCACCGTCTCGGCATTGCGCTCGATCAGCGCCAGCCCTTCCTCGTTCAGCACCTCGTAGATCGGGATCTTGCGGGTGATGAACGGCACGGTGGACACCACCGCGGCCATGCGGGCGGCGCGCTTGCCGGCGCGGCCGGCGCCACGGCGGCCGTGCTGCAGCGTTTCGGCCTCAGACATGGGCGTTCTCCCTGACGGTTGCGGCGGCGCTGCCGCGTTCGAGGCGCGGCGCGTGCCCGAAGCGGGCACGGAACGCCGTGCTGAAATGCGAGGCGGACTGGAAGCCGCAGGCAATCCCGATATCGGTCACCGGCATCGCGGTCTGCCGCAGCAGCGCCCGCGCGCGATCCAGCCGCAGCGCCGAGGAATACGCCGCCGGCGAGATGCCGAGATGCTGGCGGAACAGCCGTTCGAGCTGGCGCGTGGAGATTCGCACCGCGCGCGCGATCTCGCTGGTCTGCCGCGGCGTCTCGATATTGTCCTCGATCAGATGCATCGCCTCGGCCAGCCGCCGCGGCGTCGTCTGCGTCGCCGCGCTGGCCAGGCGCGGCTGACGTTCATCGGAGGCACGGCCGCGCTCGATCAGGAACTGCGCCGACACCTGTGCCGCGATGCGCCGGCCGAACCGCGCCTGGATGATGGCCAGCATCAGATCGAGCGGCGCCACGCCGCCGGTGCAGGTGATGCGGTCGCGGTCGATGCAGTAGAAATCCTCGACGAAGTCGATATTGGGAAACTCCTCCCGGATCGCCTCCAGGTTCTCCCAATGGATGGCGCAGCGATAGCCGGCCAGCAGATGCGCCTCGGCCAGCGCGAAACTGCCGGTGCACAGCGCGCCCAGCGCCACCCCGTCATGCGCCAGCTTGCGCAGCGCCACGCCGACACTGCGATCGACGGCGTTGCGCACATCCAGCCCGCCGACCACGAACACGATATCGAACCGATCCGCCGCCGAGAGCATCGCGCAGGGTGTGAGCATCAGCCCGTTGGAGGCCGCCGCCGGATGGCCGTCCAGCGTCACCACCTGCCAGGCATAGGCCACCTGCCCAGCCACCCGGTTCGCCATGCGCAGCGCCTCGATCGCGTTGGCGCAGGCGATCATCGAGTAGCTCGGCAGGGTCAGGAACCCGAAACGGCGCAGCTCGTCCAGTCGCATGGCGATCGCTCGTTGTCCGCGCGGAAAATGCGTCCCGCAGATCATGGGCGCTTTCGCGAAAGCGAAGCAAAATTTCCCATATCCGGCATTTTCGATCAAGCTGTGTCGCAATGGGGCAAGCATTGACCCTGGAATTGAGCCTATCAGACGGCAATGGGCGTCAGTTGCGCGACAGTCTGCCGGGGCGGTCGAGCAAGGGGCCGCTTCAACGAGCGTAGCCCGGATCGCCGACCCCTTGTAGGGCGGGTGCAACCCGCCGACGCAAGCCGCACCGTCGATGCCGCCTCCGCAGTACGGGCTTGCCACCCCTCCGGCTCATCACGCACTCTCCCTTGGCCGAATGTTGCTTCGGCGGGTTGCACCCGCCCTACGAAGTTTGGTGTCCGGGCCACGGTCGCTGAAACTGCTCAAGCGCACCCTTCGAAAGGACGCAGGGGGACGGTAACGCAATGACGGAAGTTGTGATGGCCAAGGCGCTGGCTCCGCTCCGGGAGCGCATGCTGCCGGCCGTGCGGGAACAGGAGGTCCTGCGTATCGCTGTCAACCTTCCATCTCAATCCGGCACGACCGCGATATCCGAGGCGCAGCGGCAAGTTCTTGCATGGGCGCAGCGGCGTTCGGGTGGTCTATTGCCGAAAGAGGCCTGGGGCGGCGTAAGCTTCGACTGTCTCGCCGGCGGGCGCACAACGCTGGCCGTTCGTCTCTCGGTCGATCGTACCGAGATATGGGCGCTGCGCGCCGATGACCCGGACAAGACTGTAGCTGGACGAATCTGGACGACTGAGATTACCATCGGTCGTATCGGCGACGCCGCACCGCGCCTGAGTGTCCGCCTGCTTGCAAGCACACCCGAGGAACAACTCGACATCGATCCCCATGCGCCAGGGTTCCTTCGGCAGCTCGCCGTCGCCCCCGGGTTGCAGATCGACGACTTCGCATTGCGTTCTGATGCGTGGCGGATCGGGTCCACTGAGGAGGTGGACCGCCTGATCGCGTTGCTGGAAGACCCGGCGCGGCAGCTTCCGGTATTCGTGGCTTCGGGGGACGAGCGATCAGCCCATCCGGACAAGCCGCTAATAGATGCCGAGTTGTTGGCTCGCGCAACGGTCGGCCTTGCCCATGTCGTGGTGCTGCCGGCTGCGCTGACCTATGCGCTAACCGACGCTTTCGGAAAACTACGCTCGGTGTATCACGGGGCAGTACGGAGCTTCCTGCCCGGTTTCGACGTGGATGCGACCCCCTATGACCACCGCCTCTTCCTCTCCGATATGCTGCGGACAGAGCAGGCGTCTGCACAATGCGTCCGTTCCCTGAGGTTGTTTGCGGCGCGGGAAAGCCTGCGGCGTTGGCGTCTGAACCATGACGTTTTGACCTTTGGCTCGGTGCGCACAGCATCGCTGAGAGCCGAACAAGAGCGGCAGCCCAGCAAGGGCGCGACCGACGCTGATCGACTTCAAGCCGCGCAGGAGCAAATTCTAGCGCTTGATGACGAACTTGCGAAAACCAAAGACTGGGAAGCTCAGCTGACGCAACTGCATGACGAGGCAGAGGCGCGTGCGATCGCAGGCGAGGCGCAGCTTCGAGGATCAATCGCGCGTATTCAGCAGCTTGAGGCGCAGTTACGTCAGCGCGGGCAAGACCCCGACGTTGGACTTTCTCCGCCCGCGGCGTGGTCCGATTTTGCTGACTGGTGTGACGAATACCTGATCGGCCGCGTTGTTCTCTCGCCGGCCGCGCGCCGTGGTGTGAAGAAGGCCGAATTCGAGGATATCGCTCTCGCTGCACGGTGCCTTGTCTGGCTCGCAACCGAGTGCCGCGATCGCCGGATGGCCGGAGGTGGAAGCCTTTCGGAAGTGGGCATTGAAAAGGCCGTACGGAACTCCGCCTGTGGCGGCGATGCCTATAATTTTGATTACCGAGGACAGCGGCTTGTCGCTGACTGGCACATCAAGAACGGTGGTAACACTCGTGATCCTTCGCGCTGTCTTCGCATTTATTACGGTTGGGATGATCTGTCTCAGCAGATCGTAATCGCGGAAATGCCTGCGCACCGTCGAACGGGGGCGAGTTGATTCACCAGCGAGCGTAGCCTGGATCGCCGGCTCCTGTAGGGCGGATGCTACCCACCTACGCAACCCGCACGCGGCACCGGCGATGCCAACACCTCGGTTCGGGCTCGCCACCGCCACTGCTCATCACGCACCCTCCGCTGGCCCAACGTTGCGTCCGCGGGTTGCGCCCACCGCAGGAAAGATTTGATGCCCGGCCCGCGCTTTCCGCCTGACCGGCGATGCCGATCATCGTCACCTCACTGGCGCGGGTCGGGATGGACCGGGGCGCCGTCAGGCGGCCTCGCCGAGCAGATCGAGGCCCAGCGCCCCGGCGGCGCCGCGCAGCGCGCCGTCCAGCGTGGCGAGCGGCAGGCCGTGGCGCCGCGCCAGTTCGAGATACGCCGCGTCATACAGCGTCAGCCGAAAGCGGTCGGCGAGCGCCAGCGTCTCGCCCCAGGCGCGGGCATCGGTGAGCGGGTCGGCGGTGATGTCGAGCACCGCGAGATCGGCGAGCGCGGCCTGGCGGAACTCCGCGTCGATGCGGCCGCGGCGCATGGCGGCGGTCAGGCCGTTGGCGACTTCCAGCCGCCAGAGGGACGGCACCAGGGCGCCCGCGTCGGCAACCCGATCGAACACCTGGCGGATCGCCGCCGTGGTTTCGTCGCCATAGATCCAGGCGAGCGTGGCCGAACTGTCCAGCACCAGGCTCACGGCCGCCCTTCGTCGCGATAGGCCTTCCACTCGGCCCAGTCGAAGTGGCCAAGCTTCTGCGCCTCCGCCCGGGCGCGGATGCGCGCCACCGCGGCGCGCGCCTCCGCCCGGCTGTGGGTCGGCCTCGCCGGCACCAGGCGGGCCACCTCCTTGCCACGACGGGTGATGACGATCTCCTCGCCGTGCTCCACGGCGTCGAGCAGTTGGCCGAGCTTGTTCTTCGCCTCGAAGGCGCCGACTTCGCGCATGGGATCCCCGTACAAGCCAGTACAAGCCAGCTTATCACGCCCTGGCTGACCGGCAAGCGCCGGCTGCCTGCCGCGTCGTCCTCGACACCGCAAACCGGGCGGAGCAACCGGCCGTGGCGCGCGGATCGCCGACTCCGGGGCGGCTGCAAGGCGCCGATGCAATCCGCACGCGGCGTTTGCCCGGCCCCGCCCCTTGTGTGAGCATGTCTGTCGTGATCCATCGCACCCAGGCGACCGCCTCGCCGGCATCGTCATCGCAGCGGCGCTGTTGCTGATCGCGCGGGCCGTCAGGTTCGGATGACCGGCTTCGCATCCGGGGCGCGCCCGAGCTTCGGCTTCTACCAGGGCGCCGCGACGCTTTTGGCGTCCCGGCTCGGGACGCACCCGCTCAGTGGGCGCCAAGCGTCCGCGCCAACAGGATGTAGATCAGGAACGAAACCACGCCGGCCAACAGCGGCGTGAAGAACCAGGAGAAGACGATTTCGGCCAAAGCCTTGCGGTTGAGGGTCCGCAGTCCTCTGGCGCCGCCCGCGCCCGCGACCCCGCCGATGAGCGCCTGGTTCATCGAGGTGGGATAGCCGAGGATCGCTGCCGTGTGCGCGGTGATGCTCTGCGCCAGCTTCGCCCCGACCCCCATGTGCAGATCCACGTCCACAATGCCCTTGCCGACCTTCTCCAGGATTCGCTTGCCCCAGGTCATCGCGCCGATGGCCATGAACAGGCCGCCGATGAATCCCGCCTTCACCGCGCTGACGAGCTTGAGGCCATAGAACACGCCGACGGCATTGCCGGTGTTGTTGGCGCCGAGCGTGTAGGCCGCATAGCAGCACCCGGCCAGCAACCCCCAGCGCAAGGCTTTCGTGTGCCGCTCGGAGCGTCCGCGCATGACGGCATCGGTCAGGCGCGTCAGGACAAAGCCCAGCAGCGCACTGGCGATCGGCGTGCCGATCCAGGTGATGAACAGGAACAGGATCGTGGTGCCCCAGTTCACCGGCGCCCCCATGCCCAAAGCCGCGCCGACCACCGAAAAGCAGGCGAGCTGGGAGGTCGAGACCGGCCACTTCATCCACGTGTTGGCGGCAGTGACCAGCGCCGAGGTGAGCATCATGACCATGGCACCGAGCGGGGTCATGAACTGGCCGGGGATGATGCCGGTGCCGATGGTCGTGACCACGTTGCGGCTCTCGAACGTGGCGCCGAGAATGACGAACCCGGCAATGAGCAGGAGGGCGGTCATCGGCTTCCTGATCACGCCCGCACCATAGGCCATGCCCATGGTCGCCCCCGTGTAGTGCGATCCGATGGTCCAGCCGAAGAACAGACCGGACAGGACCATGCCGATCGTCAAATACCTATCCATGCGGGCTTTCCGAACGTCTGTGTGGGCGTCGAAGGCACGTTGCGCATTGCCGCCGCGCAACGCTCGCGGCCCGCGTCGCTCCGCGCGCGACTGCCGGCCACGATATGCCGTGTTCGGCCTTCGGCATCAAACCAACCGGCTTGCCCACCGGATCGCGTTGTGTTAGTGTGTCTGTCGTGCTCCCATCCCCCACCCGCGCCCCGGCCGAGCGTTTCGCGCAGATCATCGACACGCTGTGCAGTGCCGTTGCCGCACGCGCCGCGACGCATCGGCTCGCACGGCCGGTCCTGGTGCTGCTCTGGTCGTGGCTGCGGCGCACCGCCCGCCGCTTCGGCCGGCTCGCCGCGCGGGTGCAGGCCGGGCGGCCATCGCGCCCCCGCCGCCCTGCCGCGCCTC
>JAKADX010000043.1 GCA_021818505.1 Pseudomonadota bacterium | reverse complement strand
CAAACCGCTGCGGTCATAGCGGCCGCGGTTCTCCTCCGTCCACATCGGGCTGCTCCCGCGAATCGGCTCCGCCCACCACAGAATCACAACCGACTCAATGGACTCAACATGTTCGTGGACAGACACTGAGACTATGAAATCATATTCCTTCTTTATCTCCTGCGCCAGCGCAAACACGTATTCACCGTCGGTACGGTGGTCAGGATTGGCGTCGCCGCGCCGGGACGTCGTGGGGATCCTCCCCGGTGAGACGACCCCGACCAACGTCTCTGCGAACTTGCGCGGGTTGCTCGCCTGCGCATCGGCGAACGCGCTCAACTCAACCTTCGTCTCGGCGAGATCCGGCTGATAGCAGACCGCGCGCTGGCACCGGGCGCGGTTGAACAGTCTCGCCGTCAGCTCGCCTGGCCTCCCCGGCCGCCACGTCAGCATCGCGCCGTATTTGGGAAATTTGATGATGTCCGTCATGCCGTTGCGCGGCGAAACGCAGCCCCGGCCCGACAGACGGACACTGGCGTGGGTCTGAAAAGCCGACGTGCGCTTCCTCGCCGTCATTGCCGATATCGATGCCGGCATCGAGCTGCTTCGTGACGGCGCAGTCGGTCGCGCGCCTTATCTCCCCGCGCAATCCCGCATCGTCAACCGCCAGTTCGTAATACCGCTTGATCAACATGTGCGACAGATTCTCCGTCCGGGGCAGACTGCCGGCATGGGTAGTGAGGATAGGTCCCTCGCTGGTCTTCATGGCGTCCTGCCGCGCGAGCGCCACGGCGCCTGAGGATCCAGCGCCGCGGACTGTATCTCATGCTATTGCTTGAACGACATTTCGCTGACTTCTTAGGGCGTGTACCCATAACCGGGTAGCGGTACGACGGCGAGTGTCGTTCAAGCTCCGTGAGGGGAGCTTGCGATGGGTGGGCGCTAGGATCTGACGAATTTCGGCTGGAGCGTGATCGCGCCGCTGCTGCATCAGAAGCCCCATGGCGGTTCACGCGTTGATGACCGGCGGCTATTGAGTGGAATCCTCTTGGTGCTGCGGTCCGGCTCGCCGTGGCGGGATCTGCCGGGGCGGTGTGGCCCATTCACGACGGCGTACAACCGCTTCCTGCGCTGGCGCCGGGCGGGCATCCGGGACGCCGTCAGGGACGCGATCACCAAGGGCCGTGACGGGCACATCCAGACGATCGACTCGTCCTCGGTCCGGGTGCACAAGCACACCGCAGGGGCAAACAAGGGGGTCCAGATCCTTGCATGTGCCGCTCGCGAGGCGGACTGACGACCAAGGTGGATGCGCTGGTGGACGCGCGCGGCCTGCCGATTCGAATAGTGTCGACCGCTGGCCAGGTGCACGACAACCGAGCCGTACCGGCACTGCTGGACGGCCTGACCGCGGACACTGTTGTTGTCGCTGACAAGGGCTACCGAGCCCACTGGATCACGGCGACGATCGAAGAACGCCAGGCCACACCGAACAACGCGGTCACATCGAACCGCAAACAGCGTGACTGCTTCAGCAAGGGTCTCTACCGCGAGGGGAACCGCATTGAGCGGTTCTTCTGCCGCATGAAGCAGTTCCGCAGGATCGCCCCCCGCTACGAGAAGTTCACGGCGAACGACCTCGCAATGCTCAAGCTTGCCGCCATCCGCCTGTGGCTGGGGACTTATGAGTTCACGCCCTAAATCTGGCGCGCGACGCCGGCGCGGCCCAGCCCATTATCACTGCCGATCTTGGCATCGCCGCGAAGCACTGCCCCAAGATCGGGGTGGTGCTGGGTGGCCGGCTGTTCGAAGTCAGTGACACGCGGCCCTTCTTCACCGTGCGGCGCCACCCCTACGCGCGCCGCCTGCTGAACAGTCCGCGTCCCTGATCCGCGACGGCGGGTCTGCCGGGACTGGCATCGCCGCGCGCCTCCGCTATCGTGCTACCGGACGGAGCAGAAGGGACGGGCCGGTGGCAAGCGCGTTGTTCGATCTGAGCGGCCGAGTGGCCATCGTGACCGGCGGCAATGGCGGCATCGGCCTCGGCATGGCTGAGGGGCTCGCCGGGGCAGGGGCGAGCATCCTTGTGGTGGGGCGTAACGCCGCCAAGAACGAGGCCGCGGAGGCGCGGCTGCGCGCGCTCGGCGCGTCGGCATCCAGCCTCGTCGCCGACGCCTCCGACCCGGCGGAATGCCGCCGCTATGTCGCCATCGCGGAGGAACGCTTCGGCCGCGTTGACATCCTGATCGCCAATGCCGGCGTGAACCTCCGCAAGCCGCCGGAGACCTACGCGCCCGAGGAATGGACCGCCGTGCTGACGGCCAACTTGTCCTCGGCCTTCTACGGCGCGCAGGCGGCACATCCGGCGTTCCTTCGCCAGCAGGGTGGCAAGGTGATCGCGATCGGCTCGATGACCTCGATCTTCGGCGCCTCCTTCGCCGCGCCCTACTCGGCCAGCAAGGGCGGGATCGTGCAGCTTGCCCGCGCACTCGCCACCGCCTGGGCGCCGCACAACATCCAGGTGAACGCGGTGCTGCCCGGCTGGATCGACACCGACCTGACCCGGCAGGCGCGCCAGGACCTGCCAGGACTTCATGACCGGGTGCTGGCGCGCACGCCGGCGGGGCGCTGGGGTGCGCCGCAGGACCTCGCGGGCATTGCCGTGTTCCTGGCCAGCCACGCCTCCGATTTCGTCACCGGAACGGCGATCCCAGTGGACGGCGGCTACAGCGTGCAGGCCTGAGCGGATCGTACCTGATGGGCTTGACGCACCGCCTCCGGCCCTGGACCGTGGGGAGATGATCGATCCGCTCATCCTGCATCGCAGCCTGCTCACCCTCGACAGCCATATTGACATCCCTTGGCCGGACGGCCCGCCCTTCGCCGCGGAAACCGACCGCCGGGTGGATTTGCCCAAAATGCGCCGCGGCCACCTCGCCGCCGGCTGCTTCGCGGCCTACGTACCGCAGGGGCGCCGCACCCATGAGGGGCACCAGGCCGCCTTCGACCGCGCCATGGCTATGCTCGACGCCATCGTTGCCATGGCGACCGGCCAGGCACGGCTATGCCGCACCGCCGACGCCGTGGAGCAGGCCTGGCAGGATCACGCCACCGCGATCGTGCCGGTCATAGAGAACGGCTACGCCTTCGGCACCGACTTCGGGCGCCTGCGCGCGCTGGCCGCGCGCGGCGCCCGCTACATCACGCTCACCCATAACGGCCACAACGATCTCGCTGACTCGGCCGTCCCGCGGCCGGAGCTTGGCGACGCCGCGGAGGAACACGGCGGCCTCTCCGCCTTCGGACGCACGGCGATCGCTGAGATGAACCGGCTCGGCCTGCTCGTGGATGTGTCGCACGCGGCCCGCAGCACCATGCTCGCAGCCGCCGAGGCCTCGCGCACGCCGATCGTCGCCTCGCATTCCTGCGTGCGGGCCGTCGCCGACCACCCGCGCAACCTGGATGATGCGCAACTCGATGTGCTGCGCGATGTCGGCGGCGTGGTGCAGATCACCGCCCTGCCGGCGTTCGTGCGGCCCGGCGGAAAGAGCGATACCGTCACCTGCGCGGACTTCGCCGATCACGTCGATCACGCGGTGCAGCGAATCGGCATCGCGCATGTCGGCATCTCGTCGGATTTCGACGGTGGTGGCGGCCTGACCGGCTGGCGCGATGCCTCGGAAAGCCCTGGCGTCACCGCCGAGCTGGTCCGCCGCGGTTACGACCGCGACGCCATCGCTGCCCTGTGGGGCGGCAACTTCCTGCGCGTGCTGCGTAGGGCCGAGCAGGCCGCGGACTAACGGGAGGAGCCGATGCGCAGCGTTACCTTCCCCGACGGTCGTACGGTGCCCGCGCTGGGCCAGGGGACCTGGCACATGGGGGAGAGCCGCGCGAGCCGCAGGGCCGAGGCCGATGCGCTGCGGCTCGGCCTCGATCTGGGCATGACGCTGATCGACACCGCCGAGATGTACGCCGACGGCGCCGCCGAGGAGGTGGTGGCCGAGGCCATCACCGGCCGCCGTGATGATGCCTTCGTGGTCAGCAAGGCTTTGCCGCAAAACGCTGGTGGCAAGCGACTCGCTGCCGCGTGCGAGCGCAGCCTGCGTCGGCTGCGCACCGAGCGGATCGACCTCTATCTGCTGCACTGGCGCGGCAGCGTGCCGCTCGCCGACACGGTCGCCGGCATGGAGGCGCTGCGCGCGGCAGGCAAAATTGTCGCCTGGGGCGTCTCCAACCTCGATGCCGCCGAGATGGGCGAGCTGGCCGCCCTGCCTGGCGGGAAAGGCTGCGCCACCGATCAGGTGCTCTACAATCCGACCGCCCGCGGCATCGAGTTCGACCTGCTGCCGTGGTGCGAGGCACATGGCATTCCGGTGATGGCTTACTCCCCGGTCGGCCAGGGTGGCGCGCTGCTGCGCTCGCCGGCACTGGCGCAGGTGGCACGCCGCCACCATGCAACGCCCGCGCAGGTGGCGATCGCGTGGAGCCTCAGGCACCCGCTCGTCATTTCGATCCCGAAGTCCAGTGATCCCGAACACGTGCGCGCGAACGCCGCCGCCGCCGCACTCCGACTCACCGATGCGGACCGTGCGGCGATCGATCGCGCCTTCCCGCCGCCGGTGCGGGCGCAGCCGCTGGCGATGCTTTAGCCCGCGGCATCTTGACGACCTGCGGCCAACGCCGCGAAGGTGATGGGACGCAAGCCGGATGCCACGGCGTCACGCTTGCCGCGCAACTGTGATACCGCACTTGCGAAAAGGCGGCGCATCAAGAGGGGAGTCATCGGATGTCGGATGAAAGCAAGATGCCGCATCTGGACAAGCTGCGGACGCAGCTTGCCGACGGCAGGATGAACCGCCGCGACTTCGCGCGCTTCGCGACCCTGCTTGGCATTACCGCGCCGGCCGCCATGAAGATGGCCGGGCTGGCGCCTGTGTCGCGCGCGCGCGCGGCGAGCATGCCGATGGGCGGCACGTTGCGCGTGGGCACGCGCGTCAAGGATTTGAAGACCCCGCACACCTATTCCTGGGGCGGCTATGACAGCAACGTATCCCGGCAGGTGGTCGAGTACCTGACCTTCACCGATGCCGACAATATCACCCATCCGTACCTGGCGGAGGGATGGTCGGTCAGCCCGGATCTGAAGACCTGGACACTGAACATCCGCAAGGGCGTGAAGTGGCGCAACGGCCACGACTTCACCGCCGACGACGTGGTCTGGAACCTCAAGCAGCTCACTGACGCCGCCGTCGGCTCGTCCTTCGTCGGGCTCGTCAAGGGCTATCTGCTCAAGGAAGTCAAAGGCACCGACGGCAAGACCACCACGGTGCTGTGGGACGCCAACGCCATCGAGAAAGTGGACGACCACACGGTGCGGCTGAACTGCAAGGAGCCGCAGGTCTCCGTGCCCGAGCACCTGTTCCACTATCCAGCGGCGATGATGTACCCGGACGAGAAGGGCATCTTTCAGCCCGGCTCACAGGGCACCGGCCCGTTCGAGCTGGTGCAGGCCGACACCGGGAAGATTGCTGTGCTGCGCAAGGTGAAGTCGTACTGGGGCCAGCCGGCCTATCTCGACAGTATCGAGCAGGTGGACACCGGCGACGATCCTGCCGCCGCCATCGCGGCGCTCGCCTCGCGCCAGCTTCACGGGCTGATCTTCGCCGACCCCGTGCAGTACGACGCGCTGAAGGCCATGCCGCATCTCAAGCTCTACCAGGTGCGCAGCGCCGAGACGATCGTCATGCGCTTCAAGGAGACGGAAAAGCCGTTCGACGACGCGCGCGTGCGCCGCGCCATGAAACTGGCTCTGGACCCGCAACCGATTCTCGAAGTGGCGTTACGCGGCATCGGCATCGCCGGCGATCACACGCACTGCTCGCCGGCCCAACCGGACACCAAGCCGATCACGCCTATGGGCTACCATCCCGACGAGGCGAAGAAACTGCTGGCGGAAGCGGGGCACCCGAACGGCATCGACGTGACGCTCTATGTGCCCAACGATCTGCCCTGGGGCGTCGCGCAGGCGCAGGCCGCTGCCGAGCAGTGGAAGAAAGTCGGCATCCGCGTGAAGTTGAACGTCATGCCCGGCGCTCAGTACTGGGACGTGTGGACCAAGGTGCCGTTCGGATCGACCATCTGGTACCATCGCCCGCTCGCGATGATGGTTATGGGCCTCGCGTACCGCTCCGGCGTACCGTGGAACGAGAGCAGCTACAGCAATCCGAAATTCGACGAGATCCTGACCAGGGCCGAAGGCACGCTGGACATGGCCCAGCGGCGCGATCTGCTGGGCCAGCTTGAGGAGATCATGCACGAGGACGGGCCGATCGCGCAGCCCCTGTTCCGCAACAACTTCACCTTCTACGACAAAGTCGTGCTCGGTGCTTCCATCCACCCGTCGAACTACTTCTTCGGCAGCAAGCTGGCGCTGGAGAAGGCGTAGCGGGCCTTACAATGCGCGCCGCCCCCTCCCTTGGTCCCTGCCGCACGGGGAGGGGTGCGGATGCGCATGAACTCATCGGATGACCCGCTATATCCTCAGACGCAGTCTGGAGATGCTGGCGACGTTGATCGTTGCCTCGTTCCTCGTGTTCGTGGTGTGCGAGTTCTCGCCCGGCAACGTCGCGCGCAAGACGCTCGGTGCCTTCGCGCTGCAGGAGCAGGTCGATCTCCTCTACAAGAAGCTGCACCTGAACGACCCGCTGCTGGTGCGCTATGTACGCTGGGTCGGCGTGCTGACTGGGCTGCAGGCCGATCCGCTGCAGGATCCGGCGCTCGGGCTGGATTTCAAGGATCCGCGCGGGAAGCAGTATTTTGGCAATTTCGGCTACTCGACGCTGTTCAAGGCGCCGGTCAATGACGTGCTGTGGGACCGACTCGGCAAGACCGCGCTTCTTGCCGGGCTCGCCTTCGCCGTGATCGTCCCGCTCTCGCTCATTCTCGGCGTGCTGGCGGGGATGCGGGCTGGCAGCGTGCTCGACCGAAGTCTCAGCACACTCTCCATCGTCATGACGTCGATCCCGGAATTCGCGCTCGGCGTGCTGCTGGTTGCTGTGTTCGTCGTCGCGCTTGGTTGGCTGCCGGGGACAAGTCCGATGGTCGGCAACACCGGATGGTCGACAGCCTCCCAGCTTGTGCTGCCGGTCGCCGTTCTGGCGATCTACGACTCCGGCTATGTCGCGCGCATGGTGCGCACCTCGATGGCCGAGGTGATGCAGAAGCCCTATGTGCGCACCGCCGTGCTGAAGGGGCTGCCGCGCCGCCAGGTGATCCTGCGGCACGCGCTGCGCAACGCGATGATCGCGCCATTCACGGTATTGCTGCTGCAGATCAACTGGCTGATCAGCGGCGTGGTCGTTACCGAACTGGTATTCGCCTATCCCGGCTTCGGCCGTATGCTGCTGGAAGCCTCGTTGTTCGGCGATGTCAGCCTGATCGAGGCGGCAACGCTGGTGGCGCTGTTCGTTGCCACGGCGACGCAGCTGTTGAGCGACGTGGGCTACCGGCTGCTCGATCCGCAGGCGCGCCGCTGATGTCCGCCGTCAGCAACGAACCCGTCAGCGCGCTGGAGGTTGCGGGCCGTCCATCACCGAACCTGCTGCGCCGTCTGCCGGACTCAAAAGTGGCCATGTTCGGGCTCGGCCTGGTGCTGATCTGGGTGATTCCCGCGTTGCTCGCACCGGTGCTACCGCTGAAGCCGCCCGACGCCCAGGACTATCTGGCGATGGCGCATCCCGGAAGCAGTGCCAGTCACTGGCTCGGCGTCGATCCGCTCGGCCGCGACATGCTCTCGCGCATCGTCTGGGGTGCCCGCACGGTGCTTGCGGTGGCACCCGTCGCGGTGCTCGCCGCCTATGTCGTCGGCGCGGCCATGGGATTGCTGGCGGGGTACTACGGTGGCTGGGTGGACGCGGCGATCAGCCGCGCCTCCGACGTCATCCTGTCATTTCCGGTCATCGTGCTCTACGTCATCCTGATCGCCAATATCGGACCGTCGGTAGCGAACATCATCGTCGCTGTCGTCGCGGCCTCCGCGCCCGGAATCTCGCGCATCGTGCGCGGGCTGGTGATGTCGCTGATGCACCAGGAATTCGTGGCCGCCGCCTATCTGCGGCGTGAGAGCGACGTGTTCGTGATGCTGGTCGAACTGCTGCCAAACTGTCGCGGCCCGTTGATCACGGATTTCTGCCTGCGCCTGGGCTACACCACCATCACCATCGGCACTCTCGGCTTTCTCGGCCTCGGCCTGCCGCCGCCCAATCCCGACTGGGGCGGGATGATCAAGCAGGCCACGTCGATGATCACGGTGTTTCCGCACATGGCGCTGTATCCGACCATCGCGCTGGTCAGCCTGATCCTCGGCTTCAATCTGCTGGCCGACGGGTTGACCGAACTTTCGCAGGCGGACTGACGCATGTCGCTGCTGGAAATCCGCGACCTGCGCGTCGAATACACCACCTCCCGCGGCACCGTCGCCGCGGTGCAGGACTTCTCGCTCGACATCGCGCCGGGCGAAAGCTTCGGGCTGGTCGGCGAGTCCGGATGTGGCAAATCGACGCTGATCCTTGCCATCATGGGCTATATGGGGCGCAACGGCGCCGTCACCAAAGGCGAAATCCTGTTCGAGGGGCGCAACCTCGTCCGGGCAGGCCGCGAGGAACTGCGGCGCATCCGCGGCGCGCGCATGGCGATCGTCTATCAGGAGCCGGCGACCGCGCTCAACCCGTCCATGACCATCGGCCAGCAGCTGATCGAGGTGCCAATGGCGCATGGAGAGGCGACGGCCGCAGACGCGCGCCTGCGTGCGGTGCGCGTGCTTGCCGATGTGCATCTGCCAGACCCCGACAGCGTCATGCGTCGCTATCCGCACCAGCTCTCCGGCGGACAGAAGCAGCGCGTGGTGATCGCCATGGCACTGCTGGCGAATCCCGCCCTGCTGCTGCTCGATGAGCCCACCACCGGCCTCGATGTCACGGTTGAGGCGGCGGTGCTCGATCTGCTGAATGAGCTGCGCGCGAAATACGGCACGGCGCTGTTCTATATTTCGCACAATCTCGGCGTGATCGCGCAGGTCTGCGAGCGGATCGGCGTGATGTACGCGGGCAAGCTGGTCGAGGAAGCGTCGGCGGAGGCGTTGTTCGCGCTGCCCCGCCATCCGTACACGCGCGGCCTGCTGGCCTCGCTGCCGCGCCCCGGTGCCGATAAGCGCACCGCGCCGCTGGTGCCGATTCCCGGCGTCGTGCCCGCCGCCGGCCGTGCGCCACCCACCTGCGGCTTCTTGTCGCGCTGCGCGCATGGCGAACGGGGCAAATGCGATGCCTCCGTGGTGCCGCTGCTGCGTGCCGCGCCGGCCCATGTGGTTCGCTGCGTCCGCTGGGCGGAGCTGCCGGCGATGCCGCCGGCAGCGCCGCCGGCGCTCGCCAATGCCCCGACCGACGTGGGTGCGACCGTGATGGAGGCGCACGACCTCACGCGCGTCTTTTCCGTCGGCCGGCGCAAGCTCATCGCCAATGACCATCTGACCCTGGCGGCGCAGCGGGGTCGCGTGCTGGCGATCGTGGGCGAATCGGGCTCCGGCAAATCGACGTTCGCGAAAGTGCTCGCCGGCCTTGACGCGGCCAGCAGCGGCAGCCTGGTCGTGCTGGGCGAGGATGTCGCGCGCCGCCCGGTGCGCCGACGCGCGGCGAAACTGGTCGCGGCGGTGCAGATGGTGTTCCAGCAACCGGAAGGAACGCTCAACCCGTCGCATCCGGTGGGCTGGCCGCTGGCGCGGTCCCTGCGCAAATTCGGCATTGCCCGCGACCGCCGCACGGTGGACGCGAAAGTAGCCGCGCTGCTGGAAATGGTGCGGCTGCCGGCCTCGCTGCGCCATGCCCTGCCGCGCCAGTTGTCGGGCGGGCAGAAACAGCGCATCGCGATCGCCCGCGCCTTCGCCGGCAACCCCGAACTGCTGATCGCCGACGAGCCGGTCTCGGCGCTTGACGTGTCGGTACGGGCGGCGGTGATCAATCTGCTGCTACGGATCCAGCAGGAAAGCCGCACCACGCTCGTGTTCATCAGCCACGATCTCGGACTGGTGCGCTACCTCGCCGACGACGTCGTGGTGATGTATCTCGGCCAGGTGATGGAGGCCGGCCCGGTTGCCGCCCTGTTCGATCCACCATACCACCCGTACACGGAGGCGCTGCTGTCTGCGGCACCCGTGCCCGATCCGACCGTGAAAACCACACGCATCCGGCTCGAAGGCGAAATCCCGAGCCCGCTCAACGTGCCGCAGGGCTGCCGCTTCGCCACGCGCTGCCCGCGCAAACTCGGCCGCGTCTGCGACGACACGCCGCCGCCGCTGCGGGAAGCCACAGCGGACCACATCATCCATTGCCACATCCCGATCGAGGACCTGCGCGCTGTGCCGCCGGTATTCGCCCGGGCCGTGGCGACTGCGCACTAGCGCAGGCTAACCCGGCGTCGCGGTGCCGATGTTGAAGATCGCGCGCGCCTCGCCCACGGTCGCCGGTTCCCGGCCGAACGTGCGGGCGATGCCCACCATCGCCTCGACCAGATCGGCGTTGCGATGCGCGGGCCGTCCGTTCGGCAGGTAGATGTTGTCCTCGAAACCGACGCGCACGATGTCACACCCCATCAGCACGCCCACCGTGTTCATCGGAAACTGATCGCGGCCCGTTGCCAGGATTTCGGTGCGCCAGTGCGGGAACAGACGCTGCCCGTCCTCCATCGCCAGCGCCAGCGTGCGCACCGTGGGGACCATCGCGCCGAAGCCGAGGCAGTAATCGAGCCAGAGATTGCGCGTCGCGCGGTCGAACACGCCTTCGTCGGCATAGCGCGACAGCTTGTGGATCTGGCTGACCTCGGTGATTTCGAACTCCAGTGCCGCGCCGCGCGCCAGCACCGCCCTGATGTTCTCCTGCAGCAGCCGCTCCGAGTTCACATAGGAGATGGTTGCCTTGTAGCCGCCCTCCGGATGATAGAAGTCCCATGAGCCGGCGGCGATCGAGAACAGGTCCTGCTTCGGATCGACGCGATGCAGCGCCAGCCGCTCATGATCATCGGGCCAGTTGAATTCGCCGGAGCGCGGATCACGGCGCACGCCGAAGCCATTGGTCGTCTGAATCAGGATATCGCATTTGTCCCTGATCCGCCGGATGATGTCGCTGAACACCGCAATGTCGGTGGTGGGCTGCCCGTCGGGGGCGCGGGCATGGATGTGAACGACCGCGGCACCGGCCTGGTAGCATTCGTAGGCGGCCTCGGCGATCTCGGCCGGGCTCACCGGCACCTGCGCGCCATCGCGGCTCATCTGCGCCCCGCCATTGACGGCGGCCAGGACGACCAGTTTCTTGGACATGCGACGATCCCCCTTTCTGGCGCCGGCTTGCGTCTCGCCTCGTCCGCCGCCTTCGGCTAGGCTGCGGCGATGGCGCCGCCCGGCGTCGGCACCCCGATCACAGGGCCCACTTCATGCCACACTCACCCGGCCCCCGTCACGCCAGCCGCATCCTCGCGACCGCCTCCCCCGGCCAGGCCGGAGGGCCGCGCGCCGTCGCGCCCATCGACGCCGCCGTGATGCAGCGGATGACGCAGATCGACCAGGACCGGCTGTTCCGCTACCGGCTGGAACGGCTGCGCGCGGAGTTGCGCCGGCGCGACTTCGCCGGCGCGGTGATCTCAGACCCAATGAACCTGCGCTATGCCACCGGCACCCGCAACATGGCGGTGTGGACCACGCACGCGCCGGGCCGCTACGCCTTCGTCGCGACCGACGGGCCGGTGATCCTGTTCGAGTTCACCTCGTCGCGCCATGTCTCCGCCGGATCGCCGGTGGTCGATGAGGTGCGGCCCTGCACGCCGTGGTTCTACTTTCTCGCCGGCCCGCGCACGGAGGAGAAGGCACATCTGTGGGCCGATGAGATCGACAGCCTGCTGCGTCAGTACGGCGGCAACAACCGCCGCCTCGCCGTCGATCGCTGCGATCCGCTGGGCACGCTGCGGCTGCTGTCGCACGGCGTGCAACTGTTTGACGTGCAGGAAGCCGCCGAGCAGGCACGGATGGTCAAGTCAGCGGAGGAGATCGCCTGCCTGCAGGCCTCGATGGATGTCTGCGACATCGCCATCGACCGGATGCGCGCCGCGCTGCGGCCGGGGATCACGGAGAATCAGCTCTGGTCGCTGCTGCACGAGACCAACATCGCGCATGGCGGCGAGTGGATCGAATGCCGGCTGCTCGCCTCCGGCCCGCGGACCAATCCGTGGTTCAACGAAAGCTCCGATCGCGTGATCGCGGCCGGGGATATCGTCGGATTCGACACTGACATGGTGGGGCCGTTCGGCTATCTCGCCGACATTTCGCGCAGCTATGTCTGCCCCGGCCGCAAGCCCACCGACCGGCAGCGCCGACTCTACGAGATGGCGCAGGCGCAGATCCTGCACAACACCGAACTGCTCAGGCCTGGCCTCACGTTCCGCGAGTTCGCCGAACGCTGCTGGCCGGTGCCCGACGACTTCGTTCCGAACCGCTACATGATGATGGTGCACGGCTGCGGCTTCGTCGATGAGTACCCCTCCGTCGCCTATGTCGCCGACTGGGCCGACTGGGGCTATGACGGCGTGTTCGCCGACAACATGGTGGTGTCGGTGGAAAGCTATATCGGCGAGGTCGGCGGCCCGGACGGCATCAAGCTGGAGCAGCAGGTGGTCATCACCGACAAGGGCGCGCGCGCCCTCTCCCGCACGCCCCTGATCGACGCGATCGAGCCATGAAGCTCATCGATGCCGATACGGCCGCGCGCCTTCTCGATCTGCCGAGCCTGATCGCGGCACTGCGCGACGGCCACCGCCAGGGTGTCGAGGGCTATGGCCGGCTGCTGATGACCGACGGCGACGACGCGATGCTCGGCATGGCGGCGTGGCAGCACGGGCAGGCGTTCGGCATCAAGCTAGCGACCGTCTTTCCCGGCAATGCGGCGCGCGGCCAGCCCACCATCGCCTCGGTCTACGTGCTGTTCGACGGCACGGACGGCGCGCCGCGCGCGGTGATCGACGCAACGCCGCTGACGGTGCGCAAGACCGCCGCCGATTCCGCGCTCGCCGCCGATTATCTGGCGCGGCCGGATGCACGCACGCTGCTGATGGTCGGCGCCGGCGCGCAGGCCGAATGGCAGATCGCGGCGCTTCGCGTGGTGCGCCCATCCCTCGCCCGCGTGCTGATCTGGAACCGCACGCCCGACCGCGCGCGGCAGCTCGCCGCGCGTCTCGGCGCCGAAGCCGTGACCGACCTCGCAACCGCGGCAGCCGAAGCCGACGCGATCTGCTGCGCGACCGCTGCGACCGCGCCGGTGCTGCAGGGCGCGTGGCTGCGACCCGGTGTGCATGTTGATCTGGTCGGCGCCTACACGCCTGCGATGCGCGAGACCGACGACGAGGCGGTGCGGCGCGCGCACGTATTCGTCGATACCCGCCGCTTCACCCTGCACGATGCCGGCGACATCTCCCAGCCGCTCGCCGCCGGCGTGATCGCCGAATCCGACATCCGCGCCGACCTGTTCCAACTGGTGCGCGGCGAGGTGAAGGGGCGGCAGGACGCAGCCGAGATCACGCTCTTCAAGAACGCCGGCGGCGGTCACCTGGACTTGATGGCGGCCCGGCTGATTGAGTCCCGCCTGGGGTAGTACCCCGGTTGCACCTTTGGTCCGAATAGGCGACAATCTGGTGCAACCCGGAGGTCGCGATGGGTACAACCACGGTCGGCGTGAAGCTGGATGACGCGCTGCGGGCACGCCTGCGCCGCGCCGCGGAGGCCTCGGGCCGCACCCCGCACTTCCTCATCAAGCAGGCCCTGGTGGACCTTCTGGACCGAATCGAGCAAGGCGATACGGGGGCAAGCTCCTCGCCGGCAGACGAGCCGGCCGGGCCGCAGCCGTTCCTGGAGTTCGCGCAGGGCGTGCAGCCGCAATCGGTGCGGCGGGCCGCCATCACCGCCGCCTATCGACGGCCGGAGCCGGATTGCGTGCCGGCGCTCCTCGGTGCGGCGCGGCTGCCACCGGATGCGGCGGAGCGCGCGCATGCGCTGGCAACGCGGCTGGTCACGTCGCTGCGCGGCAAACGGCGCGGCGGCGGAGTTGAAGGACTGATCCAGGAATTCTCGCTGTCCAGCCAGGAGGGTGTGGCACTGATGTGCCTCGCCGAGGCGCTGCTGCGCATTCCCGACCGGCCGACGCGCGACGCGCTGATTCGCGACAAGATCGCGCGCGGCGACTGGCACGCGCATCTCGGCCACTCGCCGTCACTGTTCGTCAATGCCGCCGCCTGGGGACTGATGATCACCGGCCGATTGGTCGCGACGCAAAGCGAAGCCAGCCTGGGCAGCGCGCTCACGCGCCTGATCGGCCGCGGCGGAGAGCCGCTGATCCGCAAGGGTGTGGATCTCGCCATGCGGTTGATGGGCGAGCAGTTCGTCTGCGGCCAGACCATCGCCGAGGCGCTCGCCAACGCGCGCAAATGGGAGGCGCGGGGCTTCCGCTACTCCTACGACATGCTCGGCGAAGCGGCGATGACCGACGACGACGCGCGCCGTTACCTCGCGGCCTATGAGCAGGCGATCCACGCCATCGGCGCCGCCTCCGCCGGTCGCGGCATCACCGAGGGTCCGGGGATTTCAGTCAAGCTGTCCGCGCTGCATCCCCGTTACGCGCGCGCGCAGATGGAGCGCGTCACCGAGGAACTGCTGCCGCGCCTGCGCGCCCTGGCACATCTCGCGCGCCGCTACGACATCGGGCTGAACATCGACGCCGAGGAGGCCGATCGGCTGGAAATTTCGCTCGATCTGCTCGAGGCCCTGTGCGCCGACCGCAATCTTGCCGGCTGGAATGGCATCGGTTTCGTCGTGCAGGCGTACCAGAAGCGCGCGCCGTTCGTCATCGACTGGCTGATCGATCTGGCGCGGCGCAGCGGGCACCGGCTGATGGTGCGGCTCGTCAAGGGTGCCTATTGGGATTCCGAGATCAAGCGCGCGCAGGTCGATGGGCTGGAGGATTTCCCGGTGTTCACGCGCAAGGTGCACACCGACATTTCCTACCTCGCCTGCGCGCGGCGGCTGCTGGCAGCACCCGACGCGGTGTTCCCGCAATTCGCCACCCACAATGCGCGTACGCTCGCCGACATCATCGAAATGGCCGGCGACCGATTCCACACCGGGCAATACGAGTTCCAGTGCCTGCATGGCATGGGCGAGCCGCTGTATGAGGATGTTGTCGGTGCCGACAAGCTCGATCGTCCCTGCCGCATCTACGCGCCGGTCGGCACGCATGAAACGCTGCTCGCCTATCTCGTCCGCCGGCTGCTGGAGAACGGCGCCAACACCTCCTTCGTCAACCGCATTGCCGACACCGCCGTGCCGGTCGCGGAACTGGTGGCCGACCCCGTGGAGGTCGCCGCCGCGATCGTTCCGCTTGGCGCGCCGCATCCCAGGATCGCGCTGCCGCGCGACATGCTGCTGCCGACGCGCAGCAATTCCGCCGGCCTCGATTTCACCAACGAGCAGCGCCTCGCCTCGCTCTCCGCCGCATTGCTGGCGAGCGGCGGCACGGTTTGGCATGCCGGACCACGCGAGGGAGCGGCGCGCGCGGTGCGCAACCCGGCCGACCGTCGCGACGTCGTCGGGTATGTGGCGGAAGCCGATGATGCAACCGTCGAGACCGCACTCGCCGCCGCTGCGGGCGCGGGCGCGCTGTGGCAGGCCACTCCGCCGAACCAGCGCGCCGCCTGCCTGCTGCGCGCCGCCGATCTGCTGGAGGCAGCCGCACCGTCACTGATCGGGCTGATCGTGCGCGAGGCCGGACGCACGCTGCCCAATGCGCTGGGCGAAGTGCGCGAGGCCGCCGATTTCCTGCGCTACTATGCCGGGCAGGTGCGCGAATCCTTTGCCGCCGACACGCACCGTCCGCTCGGCCCCGTGGCCTGCATCAGCCCGTGGAATTTCCCGCTTGCGATCTTCGTGGGCCAGATCGCGGCGGCGCTGGCGGCCGGCAACCCGGTGCTGGCGAAACCGGCCGGCGAAACCCCGCTGATCGCGGCACAGGCGGTGCGGCTGCTGCACCAGGCCGGCGTGCCGGAAGCGGCGCTGCATCTGCTGCCGGGCGAGGGCGAAGTCGGCGCGCGGCTGGTGGCGGATGGGCGCGTGCGCGGCGTGATGCTGACCGGTTCGACCGAAACGGCGCGACTGATCGCGCAGTCCCTCGCGGCCCGGCTCGATCCCGCCGGACGGCCGATTCCGTTCGTTGCCGAGACCGGCGGGCAGAACGCGCTGATCGTGGATTCCTCCGCGCTTCCCGAACAGGTCGTAGCCGACGCGCTGACCTCCGCGTTCGATTCCGCCGGCCAGCGTTGCTCGGCGCTGCGCCTGCTGTGCGTGCAGGAGGACGCGTACGCGCGCATTCGCGCCATGCTGCTCGGCGCGCTCGCCGAGCTTTCGGTCGGCAATCCCGACCGTCTTGCGACCGATATCGGCCCGGTGATCACCGACGCGGCGCGGGACGGTATCCTGGCCCACATTGCCGCCATGCGTGCGCGCGGACATGCGGTGCATCAGATCGCGCTGCCGCCGGAGTGCCGGCACGGCAGCTTCGTCCCGCCCACGATCATCGAGATCGAGAGCGTTGCCGAACTGGAGCGCGAGGTGTTCGGGCCGGTGCTGCACATGCTGCGCTACCGCCGCGAGGCGCTCGACGCGCTGGTCGATGCCATCAACGCAACCGGCTACGCGCTGACCTTCGGCGTGCATTCGCGCATCGACGAAAACATCGCGCACCTCGCGGCACGCGCCGCCGCCGGCAATGTCTATGTCAACCGCAACCTGATCGGCGCGGTGGTCGGCGTGCAGCCGTTCGGCGGCCACGCCCTCTCGGGCACTGGGCCGAAGGCGGGCGGCCCGCTCACGCTCCGCCGGCTGCTCGCGGCGGCGCCACAGACGCGCGCGCTGGCCGCCGCGGCCGACCCTGCGCGGCAGGAGGCGGCACGGGCCTGGATCGACTTCGTGCGGCCGTTCACGACCGCCGCGGCGCTGCGGTACTGCGAAACCGTGATCGCGCACAGCGCCGTCGGAGCAAGCGTGGAGCTGCCGGGTCCGGTCGGTGAGCGCAACGTCTATGCGCTGGAGCCGCGCGGGCGCGTGCTCTGCCTCGCCGCCTCGACCGCGACCATGATCGCGCAGGTCGGCGCGGCGCTGGCGACCGGTAATGCCGCCCTGGTGGTGCCGCCGCCGGACCCCAACAACTTCCTCATCCGCCTCCCGCCGGCCTTGGGCGCGCGGATACAGCGGCTCGGCGACCCGCGTGAGGCGCCGTGCGACCTCGTGCTCTACGAGGGCGACGCCGACGGCCTGCTGCACTGGCTGCGCGCCTTCGCCGACGTTCCCGGGCCGGTGGTGCCGTTCCACGCCGTGCCGCGCGGCGCGCCACTGGACGGCAGCGCCGATTTCGACCTCGCCTGGCTGGTCCGCGAGCGCGCCGTGAGCACCAACACCGCCGCTGCCGGCGGCAATGCCAGCCTGATGAGCATCGGCTGACCCGGCCGTCGCGTCCCGAACATGAAAACGGGGAAAGTGCCGCGTCCCGGCGGCTCCCCTGCCTTGAACCGGGTCGGGGCATTGGTCATGGTGGCCCGATGAAGCGTCCAAATGACTCCACGCGCGCCGGCCCGGGCCGGCGCGATGTTCTCGCGGCAATTGGCGCCGCCGCCCTGCTCGGCGCGCCGCACGCCCGTGCCGCCGACGCAACCGCGGACATCCGCGTCGGCTACCTGCACTGGGCCGAGCCGCATCCGACCATCTCGCTGCTGGACAAGCCGGCGGCGGATAACGGGATGGCGGGGGCGCGCATCGGGCTGGCGGACAACAACACCACCGGCCGCTTCCTGGGGCAGCAGTTCACGCTAATCGAGGCGGACCTGCGCGCCGGCGACGATCCGCGCGCCGCACTGGCCGCGCTGGTCGCGCAGCAGGTGCGGCTGGTGTTGACCGACGTTCCGGGCGCCGTGTTGCTGGCGCTTGCCGATGCCGGGCACGCCGATGGCGTGACGCTGTTCAACCTCGCCGCCCCGGACGATGCCCTACGCGGCAAGGAGTGTCGGGCCGACATCATCAACGTCGCCCCCAGCCGCGCCATGCTGGCGGACGCGGTGGCGCAGTACCTGGTCTGGAAACGCTGGACGCGCTGGCTGCTGGTCCTCGGCTCGCATCCCGAGGACGCGGCGCTTGCCGACGCCTATCGCCGCGCCGCCAAGCGGTTCGGCGCGCGCATCGTGCAGGAGCGTGTGTTCAAAGACACCGGCGAATCCCGCCAGACCGACAGCGGCCTGGTGCAGACCCAGCAGGAGATGCCGGTCTTCACCCAGGGGGCGCCGCAATACGACGTGCTGGTGGCGGCCGACGAGAACGAGGTGTTCGCCGGCTACCTGCCCTATCGTACCTGGGACCCGCGCCCGGTGGTCGGCTCCGCCGGGCTGCGGCCGCAAAGCTGGGATGCCAGCAGCGAATCCTGGGGCGGTGCCCAGTTGCAGGACCGGTTTGAGCGCAAGTTCCGCCGCCGCATGACGCCGATCGACATGCAGGCCTGGACCGCGGTGCGCATGATCGGCGAGGCGGCGAGCCGTGCCGGCGGCACGACCGCGCAGGCGATCATCGCGTACATGAAGGGCCCCGAATTCGCCGTCGCCGCCTACAAGGGTCAGAAGCTGACGCTGCGGCCGTGGGATTTGCAGCTCCGCCAACCGATCCTGCTGACCGACGGCCGCGGCGTCGTTTCGATCTCGCCGCAGCCGGGATTCCTGCACCAGGTGACGGAACTCGACACGCTCGGCATCGACCGCCCGGAGAACACATGCGCGTTCAGGTAGGCCCCGACCGGCACCGCGCCGCGGCGGCCGCGCCATGAACGACGTGGCGACAGCAGCGATCGCGCCGGAGACGGCGACGACGCCGGCGCTTCTCGTGGAGCATGTCAGCCACAGCTACGGGACGCGGCCGGCCTTGCAGGACGTGAGCCTCGCGGTCGCGCCGCACCGCTTCACCGCGCTGCTGGGGCTGAACGGCGCGGGCAAGACCACGCTGTTCTCGCTGGTCACGCGTCTGTTCGACATGCGCCACGGCCGCATTGCCGTCGAAGGCTACGACGTGGCCCGTGCGCCGGGTGAGGCGCTGCGTCGTCTCGGCGTGGTGTTCCAGGCCCGCACGCTCGATATGGACATCACCGTGCGGGAGAATCTGCTCTACCACGCCGCCCTGCACGGCATCGGCCGCGGCGAGGCGCGACGGCGCGCGCGCGAGGTGCTGGAGGAGGTCGATCTGGCCGACCGCGAGGGCGAGGCGGTGCGCAAGCTGTCCGGCGGGCAGATGCGGCGCGTCGAGATCGCGCGCGCGCTGCTGCACCGCCCGAGCCTCTTGGTGCTGGATGAACCAACGGTCGGCCTCGATGTCGCGTCGAAATCGGTCATCCTGGCGCATGTCCGCCGGCTGGTCGCGCAGCGCGGGGTCGGCGTGCTGTGGGCGACCCACCTGCTCGATGAGATCGCACCGGACGACGATGTGGTGGTCCTGCATCGCGGCCGCGTGATTGCCGCCGGCCACGCCGCGCAACTGGTGGCCGACGCGGGGGCGGCTGACCTGCGCACAGCCTTTACCGCGCTGACCGGCGCGGGTGCGATGGAGGATATCTCGGCATGAGTGCCACGCTCGCTCGGCGCGGCTTCTCGGTGCCGCAGTATCTCACCTGTCTGACCGGCATCGTCTGGCGCGAGGCCCTGCGCTTCCTGCATCAGCGCGAACGCTTCGTCTCCGCGCTGGTGCGTCCGCTGGTGTGGCTGTTCATCTTCGCCGCCGGCTTCCGCCAGATCCTCGGCGTCTCCATCATCCCGCCGTACCAGACCTACGTGCTCTATGAGGTCTATGTCACGCCCGGCCTGATGGCGATGATCCAGCTCTTCAACGGCATGCAGTCCTCGCTGTCGATGGTATACGACCGCGAGATGGGCAACATGCGCATGTTGCTGGTGAGCCCCTTTCCGCGCTGGTACCTGCTGGTCTCGAAACTGCTGGCCAGCACGGCGGTTTCCGTGCTGCAGGTCTATGCCTATCTGGTGGTGGCGTGGCTGTGGGGCGTCGATATCCCGCCGATCGGCTGGCTCACGGTACTGCCGGCGCTGGTGCTGTCGGGCTTCATGCTCGGCGCGCTGGGGATGTTGCTGTCCTCGGCGATCCGGCAACTGGAGAACTTTGCCGGGGTGATGAACTTCGTCATTTTTCCGATGTTCTTCGCATCATCGGCACTCTATCCGCTTTGGCTGGTGCAGCAGTCGAGCCCGGTCGTGTATGACATCTGCAGTATCAACCCGTTCACCTACGCCGTCGAGCTGATCCGCTTCGCATTGTATGCCGAGGTCGATCCGCTGGCGCTGGCGGTGGTCGCGGGCGCCGCAGTGCTGTTCACGCTGGCCGCGATCCTCGCTTATGACCCGTCGCGCGGCCTGATCGCGCGGCGCGGCGGCGGATGAGGGGTCCGCAGGTGCCTGCGCCCGACGGGGCGCCTGCCGGGAGATGATGGTCCGCGTCGCCGCCGCGCTGCGCGACCGCGTCGTGTCGCTGCTCGCCCTGCTGGCCCTGTGGTGGCTGGCGGCGCGCATTGCCGGCACGCCGCGCCTGTTGCCGCCGCCCGAGCAGGTGCTGGCCTTCCTCTGGCATGGGCTGCTGGCGGGCGATGTGGCGCGCAACATGGGCGTGACCCTGCTGCGCGTCGCCGCGGCGTTCCTGCTGTCGATGGCGGTCGGCAGCGCGATCGGGTACGTCACCGGCCGTCATCGCCGCGCCGATGCGCTGGCCGATCCGTGGATCGTGGTGGCGCTCAACCTGCCGGCGCTGGTGGTGATCCTGCTGGCCTATGTCTGGATCGGCCTGAACGAACTCGCTGCGATCACCGCGGTCGCGATCGTGAAAGTACCGACCGTCATCGTGACCGTGCGCGAAGGCGCGCGCGCCCTCGACCCTGGCCTCGAGGAACTGGCCCTTGCCTACCGCCTGCCGCCGCTGCGCCGGCTGCGCCGCGTCACACTGCCGCAACTGGCGCCGTACCTGGCGGCGGCGGGACGCAGCGGGCTGGCGATCACCTGGAAGATCGTGCTGATCGTCGAACTGCTCGGCCGGCCCGATGGTGTGGGCTTCGCGCTCAACCTGCTGTTCCAGGATTTTGACGTGGCCGGCATCATCGCCTACGGCCTCGGCTTCGCAGCCCTGATGCTGCTGGTGGAAGCCACGTTGCTGCAACCGTGGGAGCGGCGCGCCAATGCCTGGCGACGCGGCGCTTGAGGTCGCCATCGCGGCGAAACTCTACGGCGCGCGGCCGGTGCTGCGCGACGTCCGCTTCCGCGCGGGCGCGGGCGAGGTGCTGGCACTGCTCGGCGCGTCAGGCACCGGCAAGAGCACGACGCTGCGCATCGCCATGGGGCTGGACACGGAATTCGAGGGCCATGTGCATCGCCCGCCCGGCCGCCTGGGCGTGGTGTTCCAGGAACCGCGGCTGCTGCCCTGGCTGAGCACGGCGGACAATCTGCGGCTGGTCGCCGACGGCGCGCCGGTTTCGGACCTGCTGGCCGAGGTCGGGCTGGCAGGGGCGGAGGCGGTGATGCCGCGCGCGCTGTCGCTCGGCATGGCGCGGCGGGCGGCGCTGGCGCGGGCGCTGGCGGTGCGGCCGACCGTGCTGGTTCTCGACGAGCCGTTTGCTTCGCTGGACGCCCAGCGCACCGCCGCGCTGGCCACTCTCGTCGCGCGGCAGGCGCGCGCGCAGGGCATCACCGTGCTGCTCGCCACCCACGACCTTGCCCCGGCGCTGGCAGTCGCCGACCGCATCCTGGTGCTCGCCGGCCATCCTGCGACCTTGCAGGCCGACATCCCGCGCACCGAATACCCCGACGCGGCGGCGCTGCGCGGGGAACTGCTCGCTCGCTTCCCGTTCCTGGAGTCGGTGGCGGAGGAGCCGGCCTAGGATCGCGTCGCTACAGGTTGCTGCCGATCCGTCGATAGACGAACGGCGGCGGCGGTGCCTCGGCCTCGCGCGCGGCCTCGGCCATCACCGCGTGGTCCGGCGAAAGGGCACAGGCGGGGTCGGTGCGCCCGGCATCGCCGGTCAGCGCGAAGGCCTGGCAGCGGCAGCCGCCCCAGTCGATCTCGCGCCGGTCGCAGGAGCGGCACGGCTCCGGCATCCAGGCGGTGCCGCGATAGCGCGCGAACGGCTCGGAGCGGTTCCAGATCTCGGCCAGCTGCGTCGTCCGCACCGACGGCCAGTCGAACCCCGGCAGCGTCTCGGCGGCGTGGCAGGGCAGCACGCGGCCGGCGGGCGAGACGTTCAGGAACCGCCTTCCCCAGCCGCCCATGCAGCCTTTCGGCTCGATCGCGTAGTAATCGGGGATCACGTAGTCGATCACCATGCGCCCGGCCAGCCGCTCGCGCCCGGCGAACACCGCCTCCGTCGCGGCGTCGAGTTCGGCGCGCGTGGGCAGCAGGGCGGCGCGGTTGCGCAGCCCCCAGCCGTAATACTGCACGTTGGCGATCTCGATGCGTCCGGCGCCCAGCGCCTCGCCGAGCGCGATCATCTGCGGCACGCGGGCGATGTTGTGGCGGTGCACGACGAAGTTCAGCGTCAGCGCCAGCCCGGACTCGCGCACCAGCCGCGCCGCCGCGAGTTTCTTCGCGTGCCCGCCCGCGTAGTTGCCGATGCGGTCGGCACCGGCTTCGTCCACGTCTTGGAAGCTGATCTGCACATGATCCAGCCCGGCATCGGACAACGCCGCCAGCGCTGGCGCGTCCAGCAGCACCGCCGAGGTGATGAGGTTGGTATAAAGCCCCAGCCCCGCTGCGTGGCGCACCAGCGGCACCAGGTCGCGCCGCGCCATCGGCTCACCGCCGGAGAAATGCACCTGCAACACGCCCAGCCGCGCTGCCTGATCGAGCACGTCCTGCCACGCCTCGGTCGGCAACTCGTCGCTCGCGCGCTCCAGCGCCAGCGGGTTGGAGCAGTACGGGCATTGCAGCGGGCAGCGATGCGTCAGTTCCAGCAGCATGCCGAGCGGCGGCTCCGGCCGCATCGCGTCCGTCACCTCCCGCCGCGCCGGCAGATCGTCCGGCATCCCCTGCCCTCCCTGTCCTCAGCCTGCCCGTGATACGCCGGGGCGGGGCCGCGTCAAGCGTCGGTGTCCAGCGTGAACAGCCGGCCGAACTGCGGCAACCGGTCGTCGATGCCGGCCAGCCGGAGCGCGTGCCACGCCATCGCGTGGTTGCTCGACGTGACCGGCTTGCCCAGTGCCGCCTCGATCGACGCCGCCTCGGCGACCAGCCGCAGGCTGGTGCAGGAGACGAACACGGCCTCCACCTCCGGCGCCGCGCCGAGGTCGAGGATGGCAGCGCGGATCGAGGCCGGGTCGATGCGCGCCACCACGCGGTCGTCGTCTTCGGAGAACGAGCCGAACGCCGCCACCTCGACCCCCCGCCGCGCCAGGAACGCCGCCACCGCCGCGTTCACGTTGTCGCGATAGGGCGTCAGCACGGCGATCCGTCCGGCGCCCAGCCGCGCCAGCGCGGCCAGCACCGCGGTCGGCGGGGTGGTGCAGGCGACCTCCGGGCGGCCGCTGCGCAGATGGCCGAACACGACCTCCTCGCCCAGCACGATGGTCGCGGAAGTGCAGCCGAACGCCATCACGTCTAGCCGCTCCCCCGGCAGGATCAGGCCGGCGCCGACGCCGATGTCGCGCTCCATAGCGCGCAGCGTCTCCGGCGTGATACGGGCGTCGTTGTAGATGCGGCTCTCGTACAGACCGATGCCGGGCAGGCCCACGGTCTGGCGGAACTCGGTTTCGATGGTCTGGTCGGTCGCCAGCGTGACCAGCCCGATCCGCGCGCGCGGGGCAATGCCGGCATCGGTGGTAAAGGCGAGATTGCGGCGATACTGCGCGATGCGCGGGGCGTCGTCGGGCATGGGTGCATCCTCCGCCCCGCACTATGGCACGTCCGCGCGCGGATCAGAACGTCACCTTCACCCCGCCGAAGGCGCCGACCGGCGCGGCAAGGACATAGCTGCGCGGGTTCGAGGCATTGGGGGCCTGCACGATCGGCACCGACGTGGTCGGCGAGAACGTGCCGTAAGTATAATAGCGCTGGTCGAGCGCGTTCAGAAGCAGCGCGAACACCTGGATGTGCGGCGTCACCTGGTATTGCGTGTTCAGGTCGAGCCGCACGTAGCCCGGCAGTTTCGGGGTCAGGTTCGCCTCATCGCCGAACAGGTACTGACTGCTGGCGCCCACCAGGATGGCCCCTACCGTCCACTGTTCGGTCGCCTTGTATTCCGCGCCGACCTTGACGAGATGCGTCGGAATCCCGGGCAGCACATTGCCCGGCATGACGGCGATGTTGCCGTTCGCGTTCGCAGCGGGATTGTCCGGACTGCCTTCGATGAATCCGCTTTGGAACGTCGCGTCCGTGTAGGAGTAGTTCACCCAGACCTGCCAGCGGCTGCTGTTGAACTGCAGTCCCGCGTCGATGCCCTGCCGCTGCGTGTTGCCGACCGCCTGGTAATAGCCGGTGCCGAACACCGGGCTTTGCGCGAACCAGATATCGTCGGAGAGATTGCTGCGGTAGGCATCGACGACCCACGACACGCGGCTGCCCTCATACGGCGTGAACTGGCCGCGCACGCCGAATTCCCAGGTTCGTGCGACCGGCATTTTCAGAGCAGGATCGCCGGTGAAGAAATTCGCGAGGCTGCACGGCGAAGCCGGATCGGAGCAGGTCAGTTCGGCCGGCGTCGGGGCGCGGCTCGACTGCGCGTAGCTGCCATAGAGCGTGACATGCTGCGTGAGCATGTATGTCAGGCCGGCGCTCGGGTTGAAGATGTTATAGGCGTGATTGCCGGTCAGGGCTCCGCCCATCTGATCGACGATGCCGATCTGCGCGGAATTGAATCGTCCCGAGAGGTTCGCCGCGAGCCGCGACGTGATGTTGAACGTGTCGGTCACGAACAGGCCGTAATAGGCGTTGCTGATGTTTGCGCGCACCGGAACGATGGAGCCGTCCGCGAGATCGACGGTGATGCCGGGGCCGAAATACTGGCGTGACGCGAGTTGCAGCCCGCCGACCTGGGTATTTCCGTCGAACAGCGTCTGGGCACCGTCGAAGCTGAAGCCCGCGATGAACTGATTGGCGTGTCCGAAGATCTTGTCCGTATTCGTCACCTGGGCCGACGCACCATACCCGTTGGTGCTGGTGGTCTGGTCGGCGATCGAGCCGTAGGCGTTGGCATCCGGTCCCAGAAAGGCCGGGATCGGATTGCCGAGCCGGTCGGTGGCGAACACGCCGGGCGACTGGCAGAGATTGCCGCTGCCGTCGTTACAGGGCGGGAACAGCGCGCCGTTGCCGTTGCTGAAGCGCTGCAGCAGGTTGTTGTAATAGGCCAGGACCTGGACGGACGTCGTGTCGTTGATGTCGTAATTGCCGTTGACGTTGATCTGGAGATAGTTGTTGTTGATCGTGTCCGGCCCGGTGAACTGCGCGCGCGGATCGGCGGCCAGCAGTTGGATCGGCACCGCGCCCGGCCCCATCAGGTTGGTCTGCGCGAGATCGACGCTGACATGCAGTTCCGCCTGCTGGCCGCGCCATCCGAGGTCCGCGTAAAGCTGCTTCAGGCCGGAGGCCTGATTGTCGCGCCATCCCTGTTCGGACAGGCCGCTGCCCGCGACGTAGATCGCCGTGTCGCCGATCTGCTTGCCGTACTGGAAGTCGCCGGCGACCTGCCCGAAGGAGCCGCCGTACATCTCCACCTCGCCGCCGTGATAGGTGAAGCCATTCTTGAGCTGCACGGAAATCGCGCCGCCCAGCGCATTGAGGCCGAACACCGGATTGGCGCTCACCACGTTCATCTTGTCGATGGCGACCGACGGGATCAGGTCCCAGTTCACCGTGTCGCCGAACGGATCGTTGAACCGCGCGCCGTTGACATAGACGGCAAGGCCCTGCGGCGTGCCCTGCAGCGCCGAGGCGTCGAAGCCGTGATAGAATACGACCGGCTGCGACGGATTGCCGTAGGCATTGTCGAGGTGAACGCCGACCGCCTCGTTCTCCAGCGCGCCGAGCGCGTCCGGCGGCCCCTGGATTGTGACGTCCTTGTTGGTGATCACCTGCGTCGCCGACGGCACCGTGTTGCGATCGACGCCGGAGCCGAGCAGCGGCGTCGGCGCGACCACCTCGACCTCCGGCAGGGCGGCGGGCGGCGGGGTCGGGACGGTCTGGGTCAGCGCCACCGCGGGCAGGCCAATGGTCGCCGCCGCGGCGACTCCGGTCAACAGCTTCATCGTCCTCCCCCTCGTTCGGCGCCCGCCGTGGTCCGGCGCGGCTGGCCAGACTGTGGCGGCCGCGCGCCGGCCCGTCCATAATACTGATTGCCGGACGGGTGGCAGAAAATGACACGCGCTTGCAGAAAGTGCTGCACCGGCGGCGAAGGGAGGAGGCGCGGATGGCGTCGCTGAGGCTGCGGCTGGTGCTGATCCCCGCCGTGATCCTGGCCCTCGGGCTGGCCGCCACGATCGGCTACGAAGTGGTGGGGGCCACCGGGCGCGTGCGGGCGGAGGTGGGGTCGGGGATGCGGCTCGGGCGTGTGCTGGTGACGGCGGCGCTCGCGGATGTTCCCGCCTCGGGGCCGGCGGGGCCGGCGCTGACCGCGCTCGCGGCCAAGCTGCCGCGGGTGCGGCACATCGAATTCGGCATCATCGGCGGCACCGGCCCGGTCGCCCTCGCCGCGCTGCCGCATCTCGACCTCGCCGGCGCCGCCGCGCCGGGATGGTTCGTCCGCCTGTTCGACCTGCGCCCGCGCACCGAACTGTTCCCGATCCTGCAGGGCGGCGCGCGCATCGGCGACGTCGTCATGCGCGCCAACCCGCTCGATGAGATCGGCGAGGTCTGGGGCGAGCTGGTCTGGCTCAGCGCCATCCTGCTCGCTGCCTTCGCCGCCATGATCGCGCTGATCCACTGGGCGGTGCGCGTGGCACTGCGCCCGCTGCGCGACCTCGCGCACGGCTTCGACCGGCTGGAGCACGGCGATTATGACATGCGCCTCGCCCCCATCCGCGTCGTCGAGCTGGCGCGGATCGGCACGCAGTTCAACAGCCTCGCCTGCTCGCTCGGCCGGCTGTCGGAGGACAACCATCAGCTCGTCGACGCCCTGATCGGATTGCAGGAGGCCGAGCGCAAGCAGATCGCGCACGAGTTGCACGACGAGTACGGCCCGATCCTGTTCGGCATCCGCGCCGAGGCCACCAGCATCCTCGGCCAGTGCCGGCGCGCCGAAGGGCGGCTCGATGCGGTCGACCAGCGCGCACGTGCGATCGGCGATCTGGTGGACCGCATCCAGCGCATCAACGCCCGCATCCTCGCCCGGCTGCGTCCGCTGGCGCTCGAGGAACTCGGGCTCGCCGAGGCGCTGCGCGAACTGGTCGCCGCGTGGCAGGACCGCTGCCCCGCGATCCGCTTCAGCGTCACCGCCGACGATCTGACGCTGGCGGACGAAACCATGCAGCTCGCGCTCTACCGCGTGGTGCAGGAATGCCTGACCAACGCCGCGCGCCATGCCGGGGCGCGGTGCGTCGAGGTGCGCGTGACGCGCCGCGGCGGCGCGGCGCCGGAAGTGCGCGTCGTGGTCCGCGACGACGGCCGGGGCATTCCGCCGGGCCTGCGCTTCGGCTTCGGCCTGCTCGGCATGAGCGAGCGCGTCCGCGCGCTGCACGGCCGCCTCAGCATCGGCAACGGCACGCTCGGCGGGGCGGAGATCGCGGTCGCCATGCCCCTGCCCGCGATGGAACCGGCATGAGCGGTGTCGTCTCCATCCTGCTGGTGGAGGACCATCCGATCGTGCGCGCCGGCTGCCAGCGGCTGTTGCAGGAACGCGCCGACATCACCGTCACCGAAGCGCACAGCGCCGCCGAGGGCCTGCGCCTGTGCCGGGAGATCACGCCCGACCTGGTGATCCTCGATCTCGGCCTGCCCGACAGCCGCGGCCTGAACGCCCTGCAACGGATGCTGGCAAGCGCGCCGGAGCAGAAAGTGCTGGTGTTCAGCATGCACGAGGAACCGCTGATGGTGGCCGGCGCCCTGGAGGCCGGGGCACGCGGCTATGTCAGCAAGAACGACGATCCCGCCGCGCTGCTGGAAGCGGTGGAGCGCATCGCCGCCGGCGAGGTCTATCTGAGCCGCTCGGTCGCCCAGAAACTCGCCCTGATGCACCTGCGCCCCGGCGGCAAGCTGCGCGGCCTGTCGGCGCGCGAGCGCGAGGTGCTGACCCTGCTCGGCACCGGCCGCAGCCTGACCGAGATCGCCGCCGCGCTCGGCGTCAGTTACCGCACGGCCGCGGCGGTCGCCGCCCAGATGCGCGCCAAGCTCGACGTGCCGAGCATGGCGGCACTGATCCGGCTGGCGGTGGAGCAGGCGCAGGGGCGCGAGCGGGGCGGCGCGCAGGGGGGATAGGAGGTGGCCTGAACTCCGGGTTCGCTCCCGTCAGAAGGCGAGTCCCGCATTGCCGCCGTGCCCATCGTGACAGTGTGTTCCTGTTCGGTCGGGCGGCGTGTCTTCGCCCCGGCCCGACGCGTCGTCGCCGTCGCGCGCAGGCTGGGTCAAGACTGACTGCAGGCCGTGGGCGAAGCCGGCGCGGTTCGGCGCGAGGCGGTCGCGATGTCTCCTTTCACCGAGCGGCGGGGGAAGGAAGATGAACTTGAATGTGGCGTCGAACGTGATAGTCCCACGGCGCAAGCTTGCGGCATTCGGCGACATTGGCAGCATCTCCGACTCAGACGATATCCGGAATCGGATCGGCGGCTTCCACCGCGGCATCCGCCCGGCCGATACCGGACTGTTGACCCCCGACTCGCGCGACGTCCGTGACTGATGTTCGCAATTGACGTCGCCGGTTGGATCCGGTCCGGGCGATCAAACGGCTTGGACGGGCGTGTCGCTCACCTGGCGATACCTGTCGTTCCAGCAAGGCGGCAGTGCGGTCGTCAAGCACTCGGCATTGGATGGTACCATTGCTCCTGGTTCATTTTGTCATCCGATGCGGAATCAACGCCTCCAACCCTATCACCTTCTCGCGAAGCCGGCCGGCGCGGCCTGCAACCTGGGATGCCAGTACTGCTTCTTTCTCTCCAAGGAGCACCTGTATCCGACGCGCGAAAGCCCATTGATGTCAGAGCCGCTGCTGGAGACCTACATCCGGCAGTTGATGCAGTCATCGCCGGGCCCGCAGGTGGATGTCGCCTGGCAGGGCGGAGAGCCCATGCTGCGCGGCCTTGATTTCTTCCGCCGCTCCGTGGAATTGGCGAACCAGTACCGCGGGTCGCATCAACGCGTCCAGCACACCATGCAGACGAACGGCACGCTGATCGACGACGAATGGGCCGCGTTTTTTAAGCAGAACAACTATCTCGTCGGCATCAGCATCGACGGACCGCGGGCGCTGCATGACTCCTATCGCGTCAATAAGCGTGGCGAAGGCAGCTTCGACGATGTGCTGCGCGGCTGGCACTGCCTTCAGAGGCACCGAGTCGACGTCAACGTTCTTTGCACGATTAACGCCGCCAACGGGGATCATCCCCTCGATGTCTATCGCTTCTTCCGTGACGAGCTGCAGGCACAGTACATCCAGTTGATCCCGATCGTCGAGCGGGCGACGGCCGAGACGATCGCGCTGGCCAATCAGGGCTGGGGCGGCATGAAGGGCACCGATCGGCCGCTGTACCGGCAGGCCGGCACTCTTGTGACCGAGCGAACCGTGAGGCCCGAGCAGTTCGGTCGTTTTTTGATCAGCATCTTCGACGAATGGGTCCGTCGGGACGTCGGCAAGGTGTAAGTCACGACCTTTGACGTCGCACTCGGCAGTTGGCTCGGGCAGCACAACGCCTGCATCGTTTCTCCAACCTGCGGCGGCGCGTTGGTCCTGGAACACAACGGTGACGTGTACTCCTGTGACCACTACGTCGAACCGGAGTACCTGCTGGGCAATGTGCGGCGTACGCCGTTGCAGAACCTCGTGGCGTCGGAGCAACAGCGCCGGTTTGGCCAGGCCAAGTTTGACACGCTGCCCGAGTACTGCCGCAAATGCCCGGTGCTGTTCGCCTGCTATGGCGAATGCCCGCGCAACCGCTTCATCGAGACCCCGTCAGGGGAGGATGGGCTGAACTATCTGTGCGAGGGGTATCAGGCCTTTTTTAAGCATATCGACAGGCCAATGCGGATGATGGCGGACTTGCTGCGGCGAGGTCGCTACGCCGATGAAATCATGACGCTGCAAGAGGCCCTGCCAATGACTTGATTGCTTTACGTCAAGCGGGATTTCGGCGGGTGCATGATAAGCTGTCTCTGGTGACCGATCCGGGAGCGCACAAATGAAACGGCGGGAGCTGTTCGGGACTACGGCGAAGGCGGCGCTGGCGACGGCATTTGCTAGCCTCGGATTCGGCAAGGAAGCAACCGCCCGGGCCGCCGGCGCACCGACTGCCCTCGACTTTCCTGACCGCCATGTGCTGCCGACGCCGACACCACCGTTTGCAGGCGTAATCCAGCCGAATTTGCTGGACAGCACGCCGGCCTGGCCGCCGACCATCGCGCCGCCGAGTGGTTCGCCGAACGTGCTGCTGATCCTGATCGACGATGCGGGCTACGGCTCCAACTCGGTGTTCGGCGGCATCGTGCCAACACCGGCTTTGGATAAACTCGCGCAGCGCGGCTTGCGCTACACCCAGATGCACAACACGGCGCTGTGCTCGCCGACGCGGGCGGCGCTGCTGACGGGGCGCAATCACCACAACGTCGGCTACGGCAACATTGCCGAAGCCGCCACCGGCTATCCGGGATACGATTCTGTGACCGGCCCGGAAGCGGCGCACGTGGCGATGACGATGAAGGAAAACGGCTATTCGACGGCCTGGTTCGGTAAGAACCATAACGTGCCGACCTGGGAGGCGACGCCGGCGGGACCGTTCACGAACTGGCCGATCGGGCAGGGTTACGATTATTTCTACGGGTTTGTCGGCGGCGACACCAGCCAGTGGCAGCCGGGGAATCTATTCCGCAACACGACGCCGATCCATCCTTACGTCGGCAAGCCGGGCTGGAACCTGGTCACGGCGATGGCGGACGACGCCATCGACTACATCAACACGCAGACGGCGACGAATCCGAAGCGGCCCTGGTTCATCCATTATGCACCGGGCGCCACGCACGCACCGCATCACCCCACTCCCGATTGGGTGGAGAAGATCAGCGCGATGCATCTGTTCGACGACGGCTGGAATAAGGTCGCTGAACGCATCTTTGAGAACCAGAAGCGCCTCGGCGTGGTGCCTCCGAATGCCAAGCTGCCGCCGTGGCCGGACTTCCTCCCAAGATGGGAGACGCTGTCGGCCAACGAGAAGCGGCTGTATTTGCGCCAGATCGACATCTGGGCCGCCTACATGGCTTACACCGACTATGAGATCGGCCGTGTCATCGAGACGATCGAAACTCTCGGTCAGTTCGACAACACGCTGATCATCTGGGTTTGCGGCGACAACGGCATGAGCGCCGAAGGGTCGCTCAACGGCACACCGAATGAGGTCGCTTATTTCAACGGCGTTGCCCTGACGGTCGAGCAGATGTTGCCCCTGATCCCGGTCTGGGGCACCGATCGCACCTACAACCACTTTGCCGTGCCCTGGGCGTTCGCGATGGACACGCCCTGTCGATGGTGCAAGCAGGTCGCCTCGCACCTTGGCGGCACGCGCTCCGGCATGGTGGTGACATGGCCCAACCGCATCAAGGACGCGGGCGGGATACGCAACCAGTTCCATCACGTCATCGACATTGCACCGACGATCCTGGACGCGATCGGCATCCCGCAGCCGAACATGGTGAACGGAATCGCGCAGCGTTCCTATGACGGCGTGAGCATGGTCTATAGCTGGGACAAGGCCAACTCCGAAGCGCCGTCCACGCGCAAGACCCAATATTTCGAGATCTTCGGCAATCGCGCGATCTATCACGACGGCTGGATGGCGAACACCGTGCCGCCCGCGCCCTCCTGGGAGGGCGTGCGTGCGCGTGTGCCGACCGATGTGATGAACGGTTACCAGTGGGAGCTGTTCAATCTCGCCGAGGATCCCACTCAGACCAACGACCTGGCGGCGAAGGAACCCGAGCGGCTGCGCATGATGCAGGAGCTGTGGCTGATCGAGGCCACGCGCAATCAGGTCCTGCCGCTGAACAACTCGCAGATCCCGGTGCTGACGGTCGAGCGGCCGGGGCCGGCAACAGGACGCACGAGATTCGTCTATACCGCGCCGATGACCTCGATGCAGTTCGGGGTCTCTCCTTCGATCCTCAACCGCTCATACCGCATCACGGCGGAGATCGAAGTTCCGCAGGCTGGGGCGAATGGCGTGCTGGTGACGCAAGGCGGGCGGTTCGCGGGCTACGGGCTCTACATCAAGGATGGTAAGCCCACCTTCACCCTCAACCTGCTCGGCCTCGAGCGACCACAATGGCAAAGCAGCGAGCCGTTGGCGCCAGGCAAGCACACCATCGTTTTCGACTGGACGATGGACTCGCAGGGGATGGCCGTCGGGCGGGGCGGCACCGGCGTCCTGTCGGTGAATGGCAAGCAAGTGGCACAACGGTCTCTGCCCAAGATGCTGCCATTCATCTGGCAATGGGACGAAACTTTCGACGTTGGCCTCGACACCGGCACGTCGGTCGACGATTCCGATTACCAGGTGCCATTCGCGTTCACCGGCAAGTTGGGAAAGATCACCTTCGAACTCGGTGAATCGAGTCTGTCACCGCAGTCCATTCACGCCATGATGGAGGAACTGGCGAAAAAGCGCGATCGATGAAGCGGTCGGGGCGCGGTTCCCGGTTCAGCTCCTCCCGCTCCAGGCGCTCGTGAATTCCGACCGGCGCGTCCAGGCCTCCCCAACGGAAAGCCCATCCTCACCGGACAGATCGAAAGCTACCTAAACCGGCGGAAAGTTCCGCTTGCCCAGGGCGGGGCTTTCGTGTTCTTGTTGTGTTCATGCCCGCCGCCACCACCGCCTCCGCCTTGGCACTGGCCCAGACCTTCGCCGGCATCCTCGGCGGGCTGTGCCAGGCTGTCGCGGCGGCGGCGGCGAAAAACGCGCTCGCCCGGCCGCTGCTGGTGCTGCTCTGGTCGCGGCTCAACCGCCTCGCCCGCCGCTTCACCGCGCTCGCCGCGCGGGTCGCGGCCGGCACTGCGGCCCCGCGCCGTCCCGCTGCGCCCCGGCCGGCCGCCGCGCGCGACCGCAAGCCCTATCAACACCTGCCGCGCCGCTTCGCCTGGCTACCGCCGGTGGTGCCGGGGGCGGCGGCGTTCGGGTCGCAGTTGCAGTACCTCCTGGCGACGCCGGAAATGGCGGACCTGCTCGCCGCCGCCCCGCAGGCCGGCCGCCTGCTGCGCCCGCTCTGCCGGATGCTGGGGGTGCGTCCGCCGGCAGCGCTCGCCCGGCCGCCGCGCCCCACCCGGCTTCCCGAGCCGCCGTCCCA